>NZ_JBSWWW010000008.1:0-241524 GCF_056160285.1 Alteromonas sp. AWJ4_197
CTTCAATTAAATATATCGAAAAACTTTTATGAATCGTCGGTTGACACTCTTAACGAGTGCCCACACAGATTGTCTTGTTATAAATTTTTAAAGAACAATTGCTAACCTCGGCTAGCCGCTTCAGCGTTTCACCCTGAAGCGGGACGCGCATTCTACGCGCTTCGTTTTCAGTGTCAACAACTTTTTGAAATTTAATTTCTCAAGTGTTTTCAGTGAAAACTGTTATAAATAACTATTATTAAGTTCTTATAACGACTTCTTCGTGGACCGTCTGACGTTCCCCGTCGAAGTGGTGCGCATTCTACGCATCAGAGATTTTTCGTCAACCCCTTTTTTATCCTTTTTGACCTTTTTCTTCGAATTCGAACTCAAACGCCTGGTTTTCCAACAAAAGTCTATTTTTCATTGGTCTTTCGTCTACTATTTCATCAGACCATTGTTCAATTTGTTACAAATGAGTAAACTATGAACAGCCTCCAACGTTTCACTAAAATAATTAAAGGTAGGTTTATGAAAGTAGGCTTTATTCAATGCGCAGTAATTAGCGCGGTATTCGCAATCGCAGGTTATCTCATCGTTTCTTCCGCTAGTCTGGAAGCGAGTCTTCCTGTCACCGTTGCAGTGTCTTTGCTTATTAGCGGTATCGTTACACCCTGGCTTGCATCTCTGCTGAGTTCGTCTTCAACGTCCTCTACAGTGAATGCTGATGTGACTTCTGATACTTCCGGAGAAACAGCCACTTTATATGTAGGTAATCTTCCATATAAAGCGAACGAAGATGCAGTGAAAGAATATTTCAAGGATTACATCGAAGTTCAGAGTGTTCGTCTTATGAAGGACCGTCGTACTGGAAAACGTAAAGGGTATGGATTTATCGAAGTCATTACCCGCGACGTAGATTCAGCTATTACGGAACTAAACGATAAAGTATTTCTGGAAAGAACATTGAAAGTACGTGCTGCAAGGGAGAAAGGAGAAACCGAGTAGTCGTACTACACAAACATAAAAGAACCCCGGCATGCCGGGGTTCTTTTTTATCTGAATATTGAATTGGGCATCACTACTTTAATAGTCCGCCCGTATCTTTCAGCTTTCGCTTGCCGGAGGCTCTACAGGCTGAGTTTTCTGTTGCTCGCCCGGCATTGCGTCAAGTAAACGCTGATTGAAACTATGGAAACGATTTATAGCTGTGACTAAATCCGGTACCTGTACATCCTTCATTTCGTTGATCAGGCCATTTATCAGAGTGTTGAAGTCTTCACCTGAAGCTAGTTGTTGTCTCGCCGAATCAAAGACGTTAAGCATCTTATTCAGATATTGTGCCACAGGCTTCGCTTCATCGCCGTGGGAACCGGACTCGCTGCCGTCACGATAATGCTGAATAGCACCGTAAGTTTTCACAACTTCCGTTTGCTGCGTTCTGTTCAGTTGCAATGCGTAACCCGTAAGTTCCTGATCATCAAATCCCAGTTCCAGCGCTTTCTCAAACGCCTTATCCAGATCGCCACCAAAGAACGTGTCAGCCAGATCGTTAACGGATTCCACTAAATCAGCAATGGCCGTTAATTCACCTTCATCCAGCTCGCCTTTCAGAGAGAAACTGATCCCCTGACGATCAAAGTACGAGTAAGAGGTACTGTCTGTAGCAACGACATTCTGAAAACCATTATCATCACCCCCCTGCCCCTGCTCAGTCGTATAAGCGACGGTTTGCTGGCTGGCATATTGATAAGCCCTCAGACTCTCAAAGCTCAACTGCACTTCATCACCATCTCTGGTACGAATTGTCAGACTGGCAGACTCTGAGTTGCTGCTGTTAACGTTCAAAGCTGATTCAACACCGCCTGCGGCAAGTTGATCTTCATTCTGAATACCGAGCAGATCAGACTCCAGTGCATTAATGCGGTTTTCGATGAGACTGCGGCTTCTGTCGATGCCCGTTGAGATATCATCATTCATCAGGCCTCCCAGATCTTTTTCCGCCATGGCAATTCCCCGGGAAACCCCTTCTCTCGCCTGCGAAAAAAGATTACCGAGTTTCTCTTCATCCGCACCACCTCTTGCAGCACCCTGAATGACCCCACCGACAAAACGCATAACGTTTTTTGCCACTTCCTCAAAATCAAATAAAGAGGTTTCCTTCTCTTTATCTGACGTATCATCTTTTGCAAACTTTCCACGCTGTCCGTCAACGGTAATCTGTTGCTCCATTGACGAACTGTAGACTTTCAGGCCAATGGTCGTCTGCGAACTACTGACGCTTACCATTGCGGTTTGCCGCTGCTGAAATTCAGCAGCCTGACGAAGTCCATCCTGCTGTAACTGCTTTTTGATTGCTTTGTTAGGGTCTTCAGGTGCCTTCTGCTCTGCAACAGCCGGCTTCTGCTCACTAACAAATGCCTTAATTTCACCCACGTTCATAATGTTGTCCTCACTAACCTCACATTAGTTATCGGCAGACTTAACGAATTGTTTAATTTTAATGCAATCTCAGAACAGTGTTTGCACAAATAATTTAAGACACTACAATGCGCAGCCCGGCAAACAAGATGAAGCAACTACCATGACAACTCAGACACACAGTCAGCAATATACCGCGCAGTTAGACGAAAAGATCTCGCGACTGTCACAACTACTTGATCAATATGGTCAAACTGAGATGTCTGTGTTTGCCTCTGAAGAAACCGGCTACCGCATGCGTGCAGAATTTCGGGTATGGCATGATGGCGATGACTTGTATCACATCATGTTCAACAGCGAGACGAAAGAAAAGTATCGCGTTGACACCTTCCCGCCGGCAAGCGATACCATCAATGCCGCTATGCAATTTTTAATGACAGCACTTCGTTCAAGCCCGGTACTGAGAAAGAAGTTATTTCAGATTGATTATCTGAGCGGACTTTCGGGTGAACTGGTGATAAGCCTTCTGTATCACCGTCAGCTGGATGATGAATGGGAAACGGCTGCCAGGGCACTGCAAGATACGTTGTCAGACACCTTCGGCACAGTGAATGTTATCGGCCGGGCACGTAAGCAGAAGAAAATTCTGGGCAATGACTTTATCATCGAATCGCTGCCGGTAAACGGACGACACTATCAATTCAGGCATATCGAAAACAGCTTTACCCAGCCGAATGCAAAAGTGAACTGCCGCATGATCGAATGGGCATTGTCTGTGTGTGAAAACACCAGCGGCGATCTGCTTGAAATGTACTGCGGAGCCGGTAATTTCTCACTGCCTATGGCCAGCCAGTTTCGCAAAGTCATCGGCACTGAAATCGCCAAACCTTCGGTTAACGCTGCGCAATTTAACATTGAAGTGAACAACATAGACAATGTGGAGATTGTTCGTCTGTCTGCAGAAGAGTTTACAGAAGCATTAAGAACCGGACGTCAGTTTTCCCGCCTTAACGGCATTGATTTATCAGAATACAACTTTACGACTGTACTGGTTGACCCGCCAAGAGCCGGTCTTGATGAAGAATCACTGAAGATGATTCAGGACTATCCGGAAATTATTTATATTTCCTGTAATCCCGAGACGCTGGCAGCGAATCTGGCGACATTGTCGCAAACCCACGATCTGGTGGCGTCTGCCTTGTTCGATCAATTCCCTTTTACGCACCACATTGAAGCCGGCGTAAAACTGGTTAAGAGAAACCGTTAATTACTCACTTTTGACTTTCCGGGGGGCGATAGACTTTTGCCCCCAACTGTACAAAACGCAATTGCGCTTTTACCCTGTGACCAATTTCCTGCCTCAACGGCACATCCACTTCTAATGCTTCAGCTCCGGCACTGAATACAAGCCGGACCATGGCTTCTGCCTGAAGACTTGCCAGTTGATGCTCTGCCCCCTGACTTTCAACAATATAATCAGCCAGTTCTTCAATAAAATGCTGAATTTCCCTCAGTACTGCCATCCGGTAAGCAGTTGAGGTGCCGGTGTGTTCACGGAGCAGTAATCTGAAGACGTTAGTATTGGCGGTAATAAATTCCATGAAGGTATCAACCGACGTATCGATAACCCCGCCGCCACTGGCGATACGGCGTCTTGCCTGACGCATCAGTTGACGGAGTGCAAGACCAGCCTCGTCCACCAGCGTCAGACCGAGTTCGTCCATATCTTTGAAGTGACGGTAAAAAGAAGTCGGCGCAATGCCGGCTGCACGGGAGACTTCACGTAAACTGATAGCAGACAAACTGCGCTGCTCATCAAGCAAACCAAAAGCAGCATTGATAATATTCTGGCGGGTTTTTAATTTTTGCTCCTGACGACTCACCGCCAACTCCTTCTTTTCATTCCGGATACCTGTAAAACGGTATCGATTGTACCTTACCCCGGCGATGACGGCACATCAGTTTCACAGAATCTGCACTATACTTAAAGCTGAAAATGTCGCTTTTCCCTTGCCTGCGCCCGGTGAAAACGATAAATTAGCGTACAGTTGTAAGCCGAGTTGTTATCATGAAAAAACCACCAATTATCCTGACCAATGTTCTGGTATTTATTATTACCGGTGCAATTGCGTTACTGGCAGTGCCCCTTTGGGCGGTCACCATGGGATTCGACACCACGGAAGTGGTGACGGCTGTCGTATTATTTTATTTCACCGGTATGTCTATTACTGCCGGCTATCACCGTCTGTGGTCTCATAAAACCTATAACGCCAATATTGTTGTACGGGTCATTCTCGCCATCGGTGGTGCAATGGCATTGCAAAACAGTATCCTGCACTGGTCTTCCGATCACCGTATCCATCACCGTCATGTGGATCAAAACGACAAAGACCCGTACTCAGCTAAAAAGGGCCTCTGGTTCGCCCATATTGGCTGGATGCTGAGAGAATATCAGTCTCATCGCTATGACGATTACAGCAACTGCCGGGATTTACAGAAAGATCCGGTGGTTATGTGGCAACATAAGTATTACCTGCCTATCGTGCTTATCGCAAACTTCGGGATCACAGGTTTGCTGGGCTGGTTGAACGGCGATGTACTGAGTATGATTCTTTTTGCCGGTGTATTCCGTTTATTCATGGTCCACCATGTCACTTTCTTTATTAACTCGCTTGCTCATTTCTGGGGCAGTCAGCCTTATACCGATAAAAACACAGCCCGTGATAACGGTATCCTGGCATTTTTTACTTTCGGAGAGGGGTATCATAACTACCATCATATTTTTGAATATGATTACCGCAACGGTATTTACTGGTGGCAGTTCGATCCGACCAAGTGGCTGATCCGTGGCCTGTCTTATATGGGACTGACTACAAATCTGCGCCGTGTACCGGAAGAACGGATTGAAAAGGCCCGTGCAGCCATGCAGCTTCAGCAAGCCAATGCCAGACTTGCCGCTCTGCCGGATGCCGATGAGCTATTACAAAAAGTGCAGGCCGAGTACGAGTTGTTAGTGCAGAAGATGTCTGCCTATTATGCCGCGAAAAAACGTCTTATGAATGTACGTAAACGGTGCCTGAAGCGCTCGGTTGAGCGACTGGAAATTGACTTTCATTATAAGGAACTCAAACACGCACTGGCCCTTCAGAAAGAAAAGTGGCTCCAGTTACAGACACTTTCACCACAGCTGGCCTGAACTCAGCCCGAAACGCCGCTATTTAGCGGCGTTTCTGTTTCTCCTTCTTGCAAAATCAATAATATAGGCAACACTTAGGTGATGGATTGCTCTTGCTGTTTTCTCTGTATTTTTTGAAATAAGACTCCTCGCTTTTCCTTTATCAGTACGGACGGATGCATGAGTGATGAACAGCTTTTTACCTTTTCCCCGGAACCTGAACCGGACGACAGTAATACTCAGTCAGGAGAATGGTTAGTTCTTAGTGTTGAAGACGATTTGGGCTATCAGCAATCCCTCAAACTGGGCTTAAGCGGCCTTAAGGTCCGGGGCAAACCGCTTAAGTTTCTGACCGCTAATTCTGCAGCTCAGGCCTCAACCATTCTGGCAGAAACCGACGATATTGCGGTGATCCTGCTGGATGTTGTGATGGAGCAGGATAACGCAGGCCTGTTTCTGGTAAATACCATCAGAACCGTGTTAGGTAATTCCCGCGTGCGGATTATCCTGCTCACCGGCCAGCCCGGTATGGCTCCCCGTCAGGACACATTTAAAGAATACGATATTGATGAGTACTGGAACAAAGTTGAGCTGACAGAAGAAAAGCTGAGAGGCATTGTTTCCAGTAACATTAAAACCTGGTCTAATCTGAATGAATTGTACGTGGCCAAGCGCGGACTGCAGATGATTGTGGATGCCTCCAGAGCCCTGACGTCAAAGCAGGATGTGGGCGAGTTTACGTACACCGTGCTCAATGAAGTATCCCGTGTCATTGGCATTCCTGAAACTGGTGGTGTGGTGTGCGCCTACCGTCCGACCATGGCGTCAATGGAACAATGCGAAGTGGTAGCATCAAGTGGTGACTTCAGTCGTTCTGATGCCACTATGCTTTCAGACTTATTAGGTGAATATCAGGCTCACGCGAGTTCCGGATTGCTGAAGGCCATCGACACCGCTCTGCACACCCATGAGCATCAATTTTATGAAACCTGGTCAATTCTCTATTTCAATACGGCAGATGTAGACAACAATCACTATCTTGTCATCGTCCAGTCCCCCATGCCTCTGGAGCAAAGCCACATTACACTGCTGATGGTGTACAGCGAAAACATCGGTAATGGTTTCGTTAACCTGGCATTGCTCAACAAACTGTCCATGCTGGCTTATTTTGACGAAACTCTGCAAATTCCGAACAAAAACTGGCTGCACCGCGAAATAGTGAATATGTCACTGTCTGACTTGCATTCAACCTCACTGGTGCTGGTGAATATGACGGATTTCTCAACCAGTGAAATCACACTGGGCACAGATTTCAGCCATGCCCTGCTTGCCGGCTGTCTGAACGAAATGAAAAAGCGCTGTCAGAAAGCGATGACAATTTGTTATCTGGGAGATGGTTTTTTTGCGCTGCTGTATAAAACGGAAAAAGTGTCTCAGGAACCTTCACTGAGTCAGTTAGCCGAGCTGTCGGTGTATGTCGATAATGTTGAGCAACGGGTCACGAATCGTATCAGCCATCTGGCAGTGAAAGATTTAGAGCTGGATGATTTACGTAAGTCGTTGAAGACGGCGCAACTGGTGCATAACTCACGGAAACGGCGGGACCATTCCGTACAGACCATTTCACGACAATTGCTGGACGAAATGGGCACCCGCCACAAGCTGCTGAAATCTTTGTCTGATGCCATTGCCGACTCTCACCCGTTCTTTCTGGTTTTCCAGCCGAAAGTGGATCTGAAAACCGGTGTGACAACCGGACTGGAAGCACTTATTCGCTGGCGCACAGGAAGTAACGAAATCATTCCGCCCAATGTGTTCATCCCTCTTGCTGAAGCATCCGGGTTAATCACCCGTCTGGACAGCCTGGTGATGGAGCTTGCTGTCTACGCTGCAAAAGTGCTGAAAGAGTCAGGGCATAACTTCTCTGTGGCGTTTAATGTGACCCATGCCGATGTAATAGCACCCAACTTCATTCCTGCACTGGAAAACGCGCTGGCTACCCATAATGTGCTGCCGGAGCAGATAGAGATAGAAATCACTGAAACTCAGGCCATGGAAGATTATGAGGATATCAACCCGATACTCAATACGTTGATGAAAATGGGGATCAAAGTCAGTATTGATGACTTTGGTACCGGCTATTCTTCGCTGGCTCACCTCAGTACATTGTCGGCCTCAGCACTGAAAGTGGATAAGAGCTTTGTCGATACACTAAATACCGCGACCCCGAACTCTCCTGATCATATTCTGGACATGGTGCACAGGCTATCTGAACAATGTCATTTTCAGGTTGTTGCTGAGGGCATTGAAACTGAAGGACAGCGGGAAGCGTTGTTAAGTAAAGGGTATGAAACCGGACAAGGTTTTCTGTTTGCCCGCCCCATGGCATTACCCGACCTTATCGACTGGCTTAACGGACAAAGGCGATGAGTGAGAAAAAACACTGGCAAAGGGCCTGCTGGTTATATCTGTGCAATTTTATTTTGTCTGTACTGACTGGGTCACTGGTGTACCAATGGTTCTATAACCAGTCGATGCAGTCACTGAGTGTTGAACATGCGTCCGTCATATCATCGGTCAACACCGCTTTCAGTCAGGAACTGGGTGATATTACCAATGTCGCCAGGCTGGCTAACGAGCACCTGGTAGATATTATGTCTGCCGGGCTACAGGATGAAACGGAAGCTCAATTGTTTCTGCGCATTGGCCGTGTGCTTAATAATGTATCCCAAATGCGATGGCTGAACCCCGAAGGGGTTGAAACGGTACGGGTTAATTTTCTTGCCGACGGCGTTCAGATTGTCCCGACGGAACAGCTACAGGATAAGTCCACCCGATATTACTTTAAGCAGGCAAAGCAAAAGCCGGCCGGGATCATGACGCTTTCTTCCATCGATCTGAATATGGAAAATGGTGTGCTGGTCACGCCCTTTCAGCCGACCGTGCGGGCAATACTGCACACATTTCCTTCTCATCCTCTTGGAGAAGGTTTCCTGGTGATTAATTTTGACCTGACGTCTTTATTCGACCACCTGAAAACCTTTGAAGAAACGCAAACGCAGCTTTTGATTTCCGAAGGTGCCATTCAATGGATGCTGCACCCTGATGCAGAAAAAGAATGGACCGCCAGCCGCGGGGTCACGCCTGCGAACATTAAGCTGGCTCAACCTGATATTCTCGGGAAACTAAAAAACAACAAAGCTGTTTCCCTGGTCTCCGGAGAAGAAGATGCGTTGTTCAGCGGTGCAGCCTTGCAGTTAAGAATGAAGCACACTCATACGGTTGACCCGTACTTCATTCTCACCCGCACACCCGCCGATTACCACGGTTTACTGGTAAAAGATGCGCTATTACCGGGATTAATTTCTTTCGTTTGCTGCTTTTTTATTGCCGGCTTACTGATTACCAGGGACCTGAAACAGTTATCCCATGTTACCCATCTGACAGATCAACTGTTAACGGAGAAACAGGATTTGAAATCCGCTCTGGATAAACAAACCCGCCTCCGTGACGAACTGGTCGAGTCAGAGAAAATGGCGTCTCTTGGGATGCTGGTAGCCGGTGTTGCCCATGAGCTGAGCACCCCCATTGGCGGCACAACCATGTGCGTATCGGCTATTGATAACCAGCTCGACGCGCTGGAAAAGAAAATCAGTACCGGACTGACCCGCTCAGATCTCGATGCTTACGTGGCATATACCAGGGAAAGCGTGGCCCTGTCTAAGCATAACCTTGAACGTGTAACCGAGCTCATTAAACGGTTTAAACGGCTGGCGGTGGACCGCGGAAGCGAAACGCCGGTGAAGTTTTCTCTGCACAGAGTAGTGGGTGATCTGGTCCGCACGCTGGAAGCTCAGGCCAGCGCCAAACGGGTAAAACTGACAGTAGACATACCGGAAACGCTGGAAATTGTGAGCTTCCCCGGCCTTTACTCTCAAATTTTACAGAACCTTATCACCAATGCCTTTGAGCATGCCTTTGCGAATAAACGTAACGGGGAAGTCTGCATCACCGCCCGTGAGAAGGGGAACAGTTTTGAAGTCAAAGTCAGAGACGATGGCTGTGGCATTCTGGATGAAATTCAGCACACTATATTCGAGCCTTTTGTGACTTCAGCGCGCAACAAAGGCAATACCGGTCTTGGTATGCACCTCGTTCACCAGTGGGTTACTAATTTGCTCGGCGGCAGGATTGTGTTTACGTCGAAAGAAGGCAACGGCACAGAATTTATCATGACGTTTCCGATGGCGTTGCCTGACGCTAAAAATGCATGATGAAACCGGAAATGGGCAACGGAAACTTTGTCTTTCTTATCAGAATGTTGCTAGACTTTGCATGACACTATTCCAGTCCAGCAACGTATCTACCGGTTCCCGCCGGTACAGCAACCATTGAGTATTTTCGACCATGACAAAGAAAACAGCGAAAGTCGCAGAACCTTCTTATCAGTTTGACGCCATTGTGATCGGCACCGGACCCGGTGGTGAAGGTGTGGCCATGCAGCTGGCCAAAGCCGGTCAGAAAGTCGCCGTTATTGAGCGCTACGAAGCCGTCGGCGGTGGTTGTACTCACTGGGGCACAATTCCATCAAAAGCTTTACGTCACTCTGTCAGCCGTTTGATTGAATACAATACCACTTCACTGTTCTCGGAAAATCAGGTTGCCCGCCACGTTACTTTTCAGGACATCATGAGTCATGCAAGCGGCGTGATTAAAAAGCAATCCCGTTTGCGTACATCATTTTATGACAGAAACCGGGTAAGCCTCATCCACGGTGAAGCCAGCTTTGTTGATAAAAATACAATACAAATTGTGCGTCCCGACGGCTCAAAGGATCTCATCACTGCACGTCAGGTTGCCCTGGCAACCGGTTCACGCCCTTACTCACCTAAGGATATAGATTTTAATCACCCCCGTATTTATAACTCAGACACCATTTTGTCGCTTAAGCATGAGCCGCAAAACATCATTATTTACGGTGCCGGGGTAATCGGTTCGGAATACGCCAGCATTTTCCGGGGTATGGGTGTGAAAGTAGATCTGGTGAATATGCGGGATCGTCTGCTGTCATTCCTTGATGCAGAGATCTCTGACGCCCTGAGCTATCACTTGTGGAACAACGGTGTGGTTATCCGTCACACTGAAACCTATAAGAGCGTACAAGGCCATGACGACTGTGTGATTATGGAACTCGAATCCGGCAAACGCATGAAAGCAGACTGTCTGCTGTTTGCTAACGGCCGTACCGGTAATACTGACATGCTCAATCTCGATGCTGTTGGGCTCAAAGCCGACTCACGGGGACAACTGCGGGTAGATGAGAATTACCGTACCGAAATCGATAATATCTTCGCGGTCGGTGATGTGATTGGTTACCCGAGTCTGGCCTCGGCAGCCTACAATCAGGGCCGCTCTGCCGCAGAAGCCATGATTTCCGGTAAAGCAAACTCTGGCCTGGTTGAAGACATACCCACTGGTATTTATACAATTCCTGAAATCAGCTCTGTGGGTAAAAATGAGCAGGAACTGACTGCTTTAAAAGTGCCTTATGAAGTAGGCCGTGCCCAGTTTAAGCACCTTGCCCGCGCGCAAATTGCATCCACCACCGTGGGCAGCCTTAAAATACTCTTCCACCGTGAAACCAAAGAAGTATTGGGTATTCACTGCTTCGGAGAGCGGGCTTCTGAAATCGTGCACATCGGCCAGGCAATCATGCAGCAAAAAGATGGCGGGAATACGATTGATTACTTTGTAAATACCACCTTCAATTACCCTACCATGGCAGAAGCATACCGGGTGGCAGCATTAAACGGGCTCAACCGGATTTTCTGAATCCGGTTTCCTAACACATCTGCCCGCTTTTGCGGGCATAAAAAAACCGGCTTCAAAAAAGCCGGTTTTTCAGTTCAGAACAAATTAGCGGTTCATTGCTAAGCTATTTTTAGCCTGAAGCGCGTCTCTGTGAGCTACGATATCGATTTGCATTTTTTCAGCATCGAAAGTCATTGTAGCAATGGCGTAGTCGCCAAAGTTTTCGCTCGCCTGCTCTGTTACTTGTTGTTGTGCATCGCGGTAACGAATGTTGTTGCTGATTTGATCAGTCATACATTGGTTATTCATTTCGAATGTTTTCGCATCCATACAATCGAAAAGCTGGCTTTCACCAGACTCCGCATGCGCAACACCAAACGACGTTAAGAGCGCGAGGCCAATAATTGTTTTACGCATGTGATTACTCCTGTGATACAGTGGATACTGTTATGATAAAGCATACTGTATAAACGGTGGTCAGTCAAATTCAGATCACATCAATATGACAGTAATGTGACACAATGAAATATTTCCGGATGTAATTAGAAGTATCAGGGGAATCCCCCGGTGGTACTGCGTTCAGCTATCGCCTGAGAAGCCTGAAGAGCAGCAAAAACAGACATCTGATAACATTATAATCACAATGTGATAAACCCGCATAAACGAAGATTAGCCGGCCCCAACCTTTTCAGAAGTGATAACCAGCCATTTCCACTCATTATTTAGTATTAATCTGAATACCAAAAATAGCGAAAATATACGTAATTTATCGTGTCACACCGGGACGATGCTATTCATCGTCACTTTCATTATTTTTAGCAATCAGAAATGCTTTCAGATCATCAAAGGGCATAGGTTTGGCAAACAAAAAGCCCTGAGCCTCGTCGCAACCAAGCTTAATCATAAAGCTGGCCTGCTCACGCTTCTCCACGCCCTCAGCAATAGTCACCAGACCAAGCTTGTTACCCAGTGTCACTATAGTCTCTGCAATGACTGCATTTTCGCCTGGCTTAATGTCTTTCACAAATGAGCGGTCGACTTTAAGCCGGTCCAGCGGCAGTTTTTGCAAATAACTCATGGAGGAGAAACCGGTACCGAAATCGTCAATTGCAATGGCAACGCCGAACTCCTTAAGCAGTGTCAGTGCGTCTATGACAATTTGCGGTTCATCCATCACCACGCTTTCAGTGATCTCCAACTCCAGTCGTTTAGGTGAACAGCCATAGCGTGTCAGTGCACTTTTCACCTTCTCTACAAACAGACGGTCTCTGAACTGAGGGATAGACACATTGACCGCTACGCGGATATCATCGAAACCACTGTCCGTCAGCTCTTTTATGCGCCGGCATGACTCTTCTACCACCCAGTGACCGATATCGACAATTAAACCGGAATACTCAGCCATTGGCACGAACTCGGCCGGCGAAATATATCCGCCCTTTCCGTCAGGCCAGCGTAGCAGGCCTTCAACACCGATGACCTTTTCACTGACCAGGTCCACCTGAGGCTGAAACCACAATTGCAACACGCGATTCTGAAAATCGGTGCGTAATTGCCTGATCATATTTAACTGGCGGGTTGTTCGCTGTTCAAACTCAGGCTGATAATACTCAAAGTTGTCTGCCAGCTTTTTCTTCGCCCGGTTGAGGGCAATATTGGTTCTCTTCAGCGTATCGATACCAATGCTCTTGTCAGAGCCAATCCGGTAGAGACCGATGGTCACATTGACAGGTAAAGTATGGTCGCCGGCGGTGAAGCTTTCAGAGAACACAGCGTTTATCGCCTGCGGTGTGACCTGCAATTCAGAACCAATTAAACCGAAAACATCTCCCCCGATACGGCTTTTAATCACCCGCTCGTCAAAACTCGCTTCCAGTCTTTCACCAATGGCCTTCAGCAGCATGTTGCCCGCTTCCTGACCCAAACCGTCGTTGATGTCTGAAAAGTGATTTACATCTACCAGCGCCACACACAGATCGGCAGCACCGGATACAGAAGGCCGGTCCAGCATGTTGATAAATTCATTCCGGTTGGGCAACCGGGTAAGCCAGTCACGGAAGGCTGCATTTCTTAATTCGTGGAAGAGGTTCACGTTCTCATAGCCAACCGAAATACTGGAAAGAAACACCTCGAGCAGTTGCCGGTCGACCTGAGTCAGCTCCTTATTCATATTCATATAAACAGCCGCTTCAAAACCCGAGCTGTTCAGATACAAAATAGAACTGTGATTTTCAAGAATGTGTTTTTTAAGGCGTAAACTTCGATTGATATTCTCAACAATGGCAGGGTCTTCAATGGTTTCTACAGGCTCATTGATAAAGCTGGCAAAGTTGCCCGCCGCACCGAGTATGTAGACACCATTGTCGTCTCTGTCGAGTACGGAGCCCGCCCTCGCGCACACCACGCCTTCAGCTTCCAGCCCGAGCAAGGAACTGATTTGGGTTACGATTCCCTCACAGAACCCCTTCACAGAGTGTTCTTCCAGCAAGTTGGAAGCAGAGGCGATGATTTTCTGCAGGCCCAGACGACTTTGGCTGATGGTCAGAATTTGCTGGTACGAGCGGACTGACGACAAAACGGTGGTCAGCAGCTTACTGCGGGTCAGCTCTGTTTTCGTTTTATAATCGTTGATGTCATAGGTGCGGATCACGTGCTCTTCCGGGGCGTACCCGGGCTGTCCGGTGCGGAGTATTATGCGGGGCTCCGGAAGATCAAGATTTTCACGGAGATATTGCACAACCTGCAAACCGGCATCATCGGTTTCCATTACCACATCCAGCAGGATAATGGCCACGTCCCTGCCATGTTCTTCAAGTAACGCTTTAGCCTGCTCACCGGAATAGGCGTGCATAAAATTCAGCTTTCTGTCACTGACAATCAAATCTGCCAGCGCCAGTCTTGTGACTGTATGAATTTCCTCATCGTCATCGACAATAAGTACATTCCACACCTTGTGGATCTGAGGCTCTAACTCCGGATGTGCTTCTTCATCTAAGAAAATAAGCTCATCATTTTCATAACCAGCCGATGACATCGAATATCTATCCTTATATATCGCCTTATTTAATCGTACTCGCTGGCTGTCTTTTTGCAAGTTATTCGACAAGTTGCTTAACCTTTGCGGCGGGCGTACAGTACCAGCAGACTTTACAAGAACGCTATCTCTATGAAAGTAACGGATTCCGGTCAATCTCCCCCGGTTCAGCCGGCTGTCACGGTGAAAACTGAAAAGCCCGGCAGAACGCAGGCAGAACCCCGTAAAAGCAGCACGGCTTCACGCTCTGCCAGTGACAATGCGCAACGTATACAGTCGCTGTTTGCCCGTGCAGGCATAGGTCACAACATGATTCTGCCGGATGAAGCTGCCCGTCAGCAGGCGATTAAACGCAGAAATGATATTCTGGCGTTGTCGCGCATAAAAAACCTGCAAGCCATCATGGATGTTGCATTGAGTGTCAGCTTAACGGAGACCAGCAATGAACCGGTTGATCCCGACTGGTTTTATGCATTTTCCCGTCTGGCAGAGAATATTCACTCCCCTGCGATGCAGGGACTATGGGGAAAAATTTTTGCTGTTGAAGTCAGTAAGCCCGGCGCGTTTTCACTGCGTACACTGGAAACACTAAAAGTGCTGACCCAACGGGATGCAGCAATGTTTACCCGAGCAGCCTCTTTGTCCTGCTTACGTCAGGGAGATACCGTGCCCCGCCTGATTACCGGCTATCACCGTAAGCCCGGTTTCTGGCGTTTATTTGGTCACCGTCAGCCCGAGCCTGTAAACCTGGCTGCCTATGGCTTGAGTTATCCGGATCTGCTTGCCCTTATCGACATGAAACTGATATTCGCCAGTGAGATTGAAAGTGGTGAATTACCGGTGTCTGAAGGTATCAAATGGCGTTGCGGTAACGACACGTTTACTGTAACCCCATCCGGTCAGGGACTTGCCTTTGTATACTATAAATTTACCAGTACCGGTGCAGAGCTTGCCAGACTCATAACCAGACATAATGCATCGGCATATGTGGATGCACTTAAGCAACGCCTCAGCCAGTCTTTCATTATTGAATAACCGGGTAAATAAAAAAGGGCGGCATACCAGCTGGCAGCCGCCCTTCCTGATCATCTGTCAACAATCAGATACCGTCACCGAATTCGTGCAGGCCACATTCCCGCTTCAATCCGAAGAAGCGTGTATCCTGCTCACTCATGCCTTCTTGCAGAGACTGAGTAGTATGCCAGTCACCAATGGACACATAGCCTTCTTCCCATAGCGGGTGATACGGCAAATCGTTATCTTTCAGATAGTAGTGCAAATCTTTATTCGACCAGTCGATGATCGGATAAACCTTGAACTGATTGCCAACTTTCTGCAGTACGGGTAACTTTTCCCGGGTATCAGACTGACTTCTGCGTAAACCGGCAAACCATGTACCCGCACCGAGCTCTTTCAGCGCCCGTTGCATCGGTTCAACTTTGTTCATCCGGTTGTATTTCTCAATGCCTTCGACACCCTGTTCCCACAAACGGCCAAATCGGGCTTCCTGCCAGGCGGAGGTCATGTCAGAACGATAAACCTTAAGGTTCAGATTGAGCTTTTCGGTAAGCTCATCAATAAACTTATAGGTTTCCGGAAAAAGATAACCGGTATCCGTCAGAACCACGGGAATATCCGGCATTGCTTTAGTCAGCAAATGCAGCATCACCGCAGACTGTGCGCCAAAACTGGAAGACAAAATCGCGTTGCCGGGCAGCATTTTCAGTGCCCGGGCAATACGGCCAGCCGCATCCATGCCTTCCAGCTCTGTATTAATTGCTGCAATCTCCGCCGCACTGGTGTCCAGTGACAGCGGTGATGTGGTGTCGATTAAGGTATCAGTCATAGAAATCTCTTGCTGAGTCAACAACAGGCGCAATGATGCCTGCTCTGACGACGTAGTCACCGAACGCTTCACCGCTTTCACGTTCTTTCGCCCAGCGACCAATCAATGTATCAAGTTCCGAGAAGATCTCATCTTCACTGATGTTCTCCTGATACATTTTCGGAATACGCGTACCTTCACGGTTACCGCCCAGGTGCAGGTTATATTTACCCGGACCTTTACCCACAAGGCCAATTTCGGCCAGCATGGCGCGGCCACACCCGTTAGGACATCCGGTAATACGGAAGATAATGCTGTCATCTGCAACGCCATGTTGTGATAACAGTCCTTCCATGCGGTCAACCGCTTCCGGCAAATAACGCTCAGCTTCAGCCATCGCCAGCGGACAGGTTGGCAACGACACACAAGCCATGGAGTCGAGCTTCTGGTTAGATGTATCGTCTTCAATCAGCTTGTGATCGCGGGCGATTTTTTCAATCACAGCTTTCTGATCCGCCGGTACACCTGCAACAATCAGGTTCTGATTTGCGGTCATCCGGAAGTCACCTTTGTGGATCTTCGCGATTTCCTTACAACCGGTTTTCAGCGGACGGCCCGGGAAGTCAAGAATACGGCCATTCTCGATGAACAGAGTCAGGTGGTACTTACCATCGATACCTTCAACCCAGCCAAAGCTGTCACCACGGGTAGTAAATTCATACGGGCGGCTGTCAGCAAAGCTCACACCTGCACGTTTTTCCACTTCCGCTTTGAAGTTTTCAACGCCCACACGTTCAAGGGTGTATTTGGTTTTCGCGTTCTTACGGTTAACACGGTTACCCCAGTCACGCTGAGTCGTTACCACTGCTGCCGCTACATCCAGCGTATTTTCCAGCGGGACGAAACCAAAATCAGTCGCTTTACGGGGATACGTAGACTTATCACCGTGGGTCATTGCCAGACCACCGCCAACAAGCACATTAAAGCCCACCAGCTTGCCGTTTTCAGCAATAGCGACAAAGTTCAGATCGTTAGCGTGAACATCCACATCGTTTTGCGGTGGGATCACAACAGTAGTTTTGAACTTACGTGGCAGATAGTTATCACCTAAAATCGGCTCAACCGGCTTCTCAGTAGATTCAACTTTCTCGCCATCCAGCCAGATCTCGGCATAAGCACGGGTTTTCGGCAACAGGTGCTCGGAAATCTTCTTCGCCCACTCATAAGCTTCTACGTGAAGCTGAGACTCTACCGGATTGGAAGTACACAGTACGTTACGGTTCACATCACCGGCAGTAGCAATAGAGTCGATACCGGTACTGTTCAGCGTCTGGTGCATCAGCTTGATATGCGGCTTCAGTACACCGTGAAACTGGAACGTCTGACGGGTAGTAAGGCGAATACTGCCGTACATGGTGTGCTCTTCAGCAAACTTGTCGATAACCAGCCACTGCTCAGGAGAAATAATACCGCCGGGTAAACGGGCACGCAGCATCACGTTATGCAGCGGCTCAAGCTTCTGTTTTGCGCGCTCAGGACGAATATCGCGGTCATCCTGCTGGTACATACCGTGGAAGCGGATCAGCTGAAAGTTATCAGCCGTGAAGCCACCGGTGAGATCGTCTTTCAGATCCTGCTCAATGGTGCCACGTAAATTATTACTTTCACGCTTCAAACGTTCGTTGTCGGCCAGTTTGCCTTCAACAATAAAAGGAGACTTTTCGTTACTCATTAATAAACATCCTTCTGATAACGTTTCGCTTTGCGCATGGCAACTAAATACTCTTTGGCGTCGTCTTCAGACTTGCCGCCGTGCTGCTGAATAATTGATAACAATGCAGCTTCAACATCTTTTGCCATGTGGGTTGCATCACCACACACATAGAAATGTGCGCCGGCTTCTAACCATTCGAATACGTCTTTACCGTTTTCGATCAGACGGTGTTGCACATAAATCTTTTCTTTCTGGTCGCGGGAGAATGCCAGTGTGATCTTGTCAACCAGACCCGATTTCACGTAGCCCTGCCACTCAACCTGATAGAGGAAATCCTGAGTAAAATTAGGATTACCGAAGAACAACCAGTTCTTACCGTCTGCACCTTGTGCGTCACGCTCTTGCATAAAGGCACGGAACGGCGCAATACCGGTGCCCGGCCCAACCATAATAACTGGCGTATCCGGGTTTTCTGGCAAACGGAAGTTGTCATTTTTCTCAATGTACACTTCCACTTCTGCGCCTTCTTCCAGACGTTCACAGAGGAAGCCGGATGCGCCGCCCTGATGGCGTTTGCCAAAGGCTTCATAATCAACATGAGCGATGGTCAGATGCACTTCGTCTTCCACTTCATCCTGACTGGAAGCAATGGAATATAAACGGGGCGTCAGCGGACGCAATGCATCAGTCAGTACCTGCGCATCAACCTTTGCAGGATGTTCCCGTACGATATCGATGATCTGACGCTCAGCCAGATAAGTCCGTAACTGAGCAGGATCGTCAATCAGCGCAGCCAGAGCATCAGAGCCGGTAGCCTGCTGATAAGCCTTGACGAAAGTCGGATAACTCAACGTCAGTTCCAGCTTCCCGGCGAGGGCATCTGCGATAGTCGTTGTAGCATCAGCCACTTTCACTTCTTCACTGCCGCTTAAGCCGGTGAGAGATAACATCTCTTCAACCAGTGCCGGAGCGTTTTTAAACCACACGCCCAGTGCATCACCAGCACGGTACTGAATACCGGAATCTTCCAGGCTGATTTCGACATGACGGATGTCTTTAACAGAATCGCGGCCGGTAATTTTTTGCGACTCGATAAGCGTAGCTGCAAAAGGCGCCTTTTTCGTGTAGGTCTGCTCTGCACTGCCGGCGACTGCCGAACCTGACTGCACAGCAACCGCAGCGCCTGCCGGTGCACCGGCGAAGTCGTCCTTCAACGCAGCAATTAATTGCTCACCCCAGCTCTTCGCTGAATCTTCGTAATCAACATCACAGTCCTGACGTGCAACAACAGCCGAACCGCCTAGCTTGCCTAAACGCTCGTCAAAGTCTTTGCCTGTCTGACAGAAGAACTCGTAGCTGCTGTCACCCAGACCCAGTACCGCATATTTCAGACCATCCAGCTTAGGCGCCTTTTTGCCACCTAAAAATTCGTGGAATTCCACTGCATCATCAGGAGCATCACCTTCACCGTGTGTGCTGACAAACACAGCAACGTGGCTTTCTGCTTTGATCTGGCGGGGCTTGTAATCAGCCATGCTAATCAGTTTGCTGGTATACCCTGCTGCTTCGGCCTGCGCCTGAAACTGCTGGGCAACACCTTTTGCATTACCCGTTTGCGAGCCATAGAGAATGGTGAGCACCGGGCCATTGCCCGCTGCCGCCGGCGCTGCTAACTGAGGTGCAACAGCACCACCCTGCGCGGCTGCCATTCCTGCTGCGTAACCACTTACCCAGGTAAGCTGATCACGGTTTAAGCCTGCAATGGCCTGCGTAATCGCATTCCATTGTTGCTCATTGAGCACCGCACCGGGTGCCTGATTTTGATTCGAATTCGCTGACATAACTCATAAGCCTTATTGAGATAGCGTAAAGGTATCGACTTTTTTTGAGAAGAGAAAAGAATAAATCACACTTTTTTATGCTCTAAAGTTTTTAAAAAGCACTCTTGAAATGTGATCACCCTCTAAAAGACAACTGCCGCAAGCAATGCTTACGGCAGTTTTACAATCGCAGATTAGTCCGGCGGTTTTATCTGACCAGCCGGTCAGCGGGATCAGAAGTGGATTTCAATACCCGCAAACGGACCATCCCAGCTCATATCAGCATAGGCACCGTCAAGATCATCCAGATCCACTTCCACATTCCGGTAACCAGCCTGAATCGTCATGTCTACTGCCAGGCTTTCAATAAAGGAATACGTCAGCGCAATCTGATAGTCACTGAAGGTATGATCGCCAACCGACAGATAATTCCCTTCGGCATAAGCGCCCAGACCGGTAAACGGCAGGCCTACAGCAACCCGTGAATAAGCCATGGGGATAACACCGGAAAAAGGCAGCTCGCCGCTGGTCTGTGTATCAGCATCATTGACAAACAATGTACCGTCGATGTATTTGCCTGTCAGACCCAAATCAAAACTGACCAGGTCGTTGTCAAACAGCTCGTAATACAGTGTCAGATCGGTGGTGGACATTTCTACCTGCGTATAAATATCACTGCCGGTGGTGTACAAGTCGCCATCAAAGGTGAAACTGGTTTGCAGCGCAGTGGTGCCATCTGAGTCCAGCGTAGTGTAGTTCACCTTGACGTTTGGCAAAAACGGCACCGGATGTTCAACAGCGATATATAAGGAAGAGTTTGCCTGACTGTCAAAGTTGAAGTCAGCCATCGTGCTGTCATTGGAAAATGTGCCGTCATCAGCGAAGCCGCCTGACGTACTTGTGCGCCATCCCTGACCACCGAGATAAAGACCGGCCAGTGTGTCTGCCATTACAGGCGATGCAGATAAAGCTGCAGCGGTTGCTACTGCCATAATGCATTTTTTCATGAATTATCCTTGATTGAGAAGTTCAGTCAGTTCGATTAGTGCTGCATTAGCACGGGAAATATAATTCGCCATTACCAGAGAATGGTTCGCCATCATACCGAAACCATCCCCGTTTAAAATCATCGGACTCCACACTGTTTGTTGTGTAGCTTCCAGTTCACGGATAATTTGACGCAAACTGACCAGCGCGTTTTTGTCTTCCAGTACATCCGCAAACTCAATTTCCACCGCTTTTAAGAAGTGTAGCATTGCCCAGGTAGCACCGCGGGCCTCATAGAAATTATCGTCCAGCTTCCACCAGCTGGTTCTCACCACTTTTTCATTTACAGTCGGTGTAGATTGTCTGGCATTTTTATCACCGGCAAGGTCTGTATTCATCCGCGACGAACCTACACTGGCGCTCAGACGCTGTGAGTAAGAACCCAGACGTTTTTCAACTTGCTTCAACCAGTCCCGCAGGTTATCGGCGCGGGTATAGAACTGACCGTCGCCGCGGGTCGGGTCTACCAGTTCTGCTCTGTAGGCTTTTAATGCCTTGATACCGTTACGGTAAGATGACTCTGCAGACGGTAACGCCCAGCTCCGGCTGTTTACGTTAAATTCCGGCTGTGCTTTTGTCAGATTCGGGCTTTCAATAGACTGGGACTGAGAACGGCTGAAATCCTTACGCATGGACAACGACAAATCACGGATCATTTCCAGCGCCCCGTATTCCCAGGCAGGCATGTTGTCTAAAAAGAGGCCGGGGGGCATAACATCATTTGACAGATATCCGCCCGGCTTATCCAGCATATGTTCAGTTACCAGAATCAACGTGGTCGTTACAGTGTATCCGGGCACTTCAGTTTGAGTGGGGTTTTCTGCCGTTGCAGCGACAGACTGTCTTACATCAAATGTGTCAGGCTCGACACTCCAATACACGCCAATTAACCAAAAGAGTAAAAACAGGATCAGCACGGTTGCTGAAATCGTTTTGGTGTTTAAGTATTGTTTAATGCTCAACGTTAATATCCTTTTCTAATGACAAAATGGGCGTTGTAAACGCCCATTTATTACCATGTACCTGCACTTTAGCATCATGACGGCGAATTTTCGCCTTAATTTACTTCGCTTTTCCATCACTTAATGATTCGGATACACCGTTCGGGATTGACGGGGACGGCGGAACAGCCAGATGACGGCTGCCACCAGTAACACCGGCCATAGTGCACTCAGCCCCGTCACCAGCAGCGCTGCTACACAGGCAAAGACAGCCAGAGCAAGCGTCCCGAACACACTCAGTGCGACAATGAACCCGATTGCAACAAACACCAGACCCACCGCCGATGCAGCGGCAAAATTTTCTAACGGCGACAACATATCGTCACCCATCATCAAATGAATACCCCACCAGTCATTAAACAGATTGCCAAAGGCGTAAACAAGGATCAGTGCAATGATGACAGCCATAAATGCATTTTTCATTACGCCCACCTTGGTAACAGAAATGTTGCTGCGATATAAGCTATTAATACCGGCACATGAAACAGGATCAATCCGGTAACAGCGGCGACTCTTACCCAGGTCGCATCCACATCAAGGTATTTTGCCAGGCCTGCACAGACGCCACTTATCACGCCGTTGCTGGTATCGCGGTAGATTCGTTTATCAGTTTGCGGAAATTTCATCATATTCTCCTGTATGGCCGGTACGCGCCATCCGGCACGTAGCCGTATCAATTTCAGTTATCGTTCAGGCAGCGCGTTTTTTCTTCATGGCCGCCAGTTCAGCATCTATGGCATCGCTGGTCTCCAGCGCTTTAAACTGAGCTTCCAGAGACTGCCCGCTGCCATCGGTGACATCATAGGCATCAACCTGCGCTTCCAGGTGCTCAATACGCTGTTCGTAGCTGTCGAAACGCGCCATTGCCGATTCAATTTGCTCGCTGTGAGTAACACTGCGGGCTTTCAGACGCACGCCGGCATTCTGTTTTCTTGCCACCAGACTCTTTTGCTTCTGACGGGCTTCAGCCAGTTTTGCGTGCAGACGACCGGTGTCTTCCTGAATACTGCTTAACATTTCAGTTAACTGCACTTTTTGAGATTCAATGGCTGCCAGCTTGTCGCTGAAAGCGTTTTTCTGTACCAGCGCTGCCCGCGCCAGATCATCCTTGCCTTTATCCATCGCCAGCTCAGCTTTTGCCATCCAGCCGTCAACATCCTTCTGAAGCTTTTCAGCCTGACGATCGAGATACTTTTCTTCAGCCAGATACTTCGCTGCCACGGAGCGCATTTCCACCAGCGTTTCTTCCATTTCCTGAATGATCAGGCGAATGACCTTCTCAGGATCTTCCGCCTTATCTAACATGGCATTGATGTTCGCCTGTACGATATCTGACATTCTTGAAAACATACCCATTGTGTTTCTCCTTTAACTGTCTTGTTTGTTCGGTTACACAATAGTTATTACAATGCCCGTGCCAGATGTTTAAGATGTTGTTTTAAATGAGATTTTATTATTCCGCGAAGGATTGGAGAGGTGCTCGGCACGGTCGTATATAAATATTTAGTCATTTTGACCAGCCAGATTGGTTAAAATGACGATCTTCAAATTTCGATTTTCAATTGCACATAAAAAAACAGGCAACCGTTTAAGATTGCCTGCAACTTCGCACTGATAATGTTTGATGCTGAATTCGCATCTTACAGCAAGCCATAAGCTTACTCTTCTTCAGATTCAGCGTGTTCAGATTTTGATTGTGTCCCGCTTGCAGCAAGATCAGTCACACTCACTGACCCCGTCTTTGTTTCATCCGACAAACTGAAATTATACGTTGCGTTTGCAACAGACTGGCGTACGCCGTTACTGATTTCTTCGCCCGCCATAGACACGGCCTGATCAATCATCCGGCCAAGGAACGATTCAACAGCACTTTCCTGCGCCATCGCCTGTGAACTTAACATCGCAGCAGTTAATACAAGGCTGGTTAATAGTTTTTTCGCTTTCATGGTGTTTCCCTCTGGTAATGTTTTAAATAAAGCCGTACTCACTGCGACGACAAGTTACCTGAGAGATAGCGAGAGACGTGCCAACCTCTAAAATTTTTTATGCCATTGATTTATATGGAATTAAACTAATCATCGAAAAAACCGGCAAGCTCAAAAAACGAACAGGACTACAAGTTAGCGAAATAAACCACCTACGTTGGTCTATTCCGCTACCCGTTCTGACAGAGATTCAATATCTCTGTCACCAGGGCTTATTGCTGGAAACCGGAGTTAAGCGATTCGCTTACCGGCCATATTCTGAAGCATGTCAGGATGGCTTTTTAAATATGCCGGGCGCTGCCGCAAACGGGAGATATAAGCTTGTACCTTACGAGACGGAGTAAACCACCCCACTTTAGATGCAAAGTCCAGCAAACCGCCAAAGATCACATCAGCCGCAGTAAATTGCTCACCGGTTGCCCAGTCAGAATCTGGTGTTAATGCTTCGATTGTATCGATGATCCTCGGCATGTCACCCCAGCCGGCCATGGAAGCATCGGGATACTCAATATTTGCAGCGGCCAGCGTAAACGCCGGTTCAATAGCGCAGCCTGAAATAAACAGGATCCGGTAATACAATCCGCGTTCAGCAGACCCGGCAACCGGCGCCATATCCTTCTGCGGATATTTATCCGCCAGGTAAGCGCAAATAGCAGCGGCTTCTGTAACAACAGTATCGCCATCAACCAGTACAGGCAGTTTCTTCATCGGATTGATACGGTGCAGCTCATCCAGTTGCGAATTCTGTATGCCAAAATCAATACAAACCCGCTCGTGCTTAACGCCCAGTTCTGCAAGCATCCAGTCGGTTATGGCACTTCTGCTTCTTGAATTATAAAAATGTTTCATGATTTACCTTCCCTATAATGTGATTAAACGGCTACCAAACTCTGGCCTCATTACGCGGCCTGAAGGCCCCGCACTCGCCATACCGGAAAGTGTATAGATAATTATGCCGTTAAATGGCATATTAAAAATATGACGAATAAAAGCTTCACAAACCGGACTGACAGGCGGAGCCGCCTGATTGGCTTATTGCAGTCTGAGGAATACTGGAAAACCGCAGATTTACGGGAACAGTTGGGGGTCAGTCAGCGCACGCTTATGCGGGAACTGGCAGAACTCAGGGAGGCCGGTTACCCGGTGGAATCCGACCGCGGACGGGGCGGCGGCATACGGTTGTCTGGTCGCTGGGGCATAGACCGGCTGAATCTGACTCACCGTGAAGTCATTGAACTTATCCTCGCGCTGGCCATTATGGAGAACCTTCAGTCGCCATTGCTCACAGGAAATTTAAAACACATCAAACAAAAACTGTTTCAGGCGTTTCCGCAAAAGCAGCGTCATGTGGTCAGTGATATCCGCAAAAGAATTATGGTGGGAAACAACGCAGCAGCTAATATTGCGACGCATTATGGCGCACCGGCGCCTGACATGTCGGAAGACATAGCAGAAGCGTTTCTGGGTCGCCACTTACTGGAAATCGACTATCAGGCTGAAAGCAGCGACATGACCAGGCGGGTTATTGAAATCCACTACGTTCTGCTGAACTGGCCAATCTGGTATATCATCGCCTGGGATCATTTAAGGGATGCCACCCGTGTATTCCGCATCGACCGGATAAAACGGGCCGGCCTTGTAAAAGGTCATTTCAGGCCCCGACCGAAGGATACCTTCGCGACCATTTACGCGCCGTTTTTTAAAACCATTTAGTACTACTGTTCCGTAACACGGGAATCGTTAAAGGCTTTCGCGTTGGCCTGCGCCTGCTCTACCTGCTCCAGCGCATTCATCAGAAGGTTTGGATCACGCTCTTTGCCCGTACCATTCTGACTCAAATAACGACGCCAGATGCGCCCGCCGGCCTGTCCCTGGTACAAACCCAGCATATGACGGGCAACGTGCCAGGGTTTAAACCACTCATCGGTTTGACGTTCAATGTACTGCTGCATAATGTGAACAATTTCGCTGCGGGATTTCACCTGTGCATCATCGCCAAAAACCAGTTTATCAACCGACGAAAGCAAATAGGGATTCGAATAGGCTTCCCGCCCCATCATCACGCCATCAACTTTGTTTAAGTGATCCAGAGTATCGTCCAGGGTTTTCACCCCGCCGTTAATGCTGATATTCAGATTGGGGTGTGTTTCTTTAAGCTGATAAACACGAGGGTAATTCAGCGGTGGAATTTCACGGTTTTCCTTGGGGCTCAATCCCTGCAGCCAGGCTTTACGGGCGTGCACAATAAAGGTATCACAGCCTGCATCTGCAACAATATCAACAAACCTGGCAAAACCTTCGTATTCGTCCATATCGTCTATGCCAATACGGCATTTAACCGTTACCGGAATATCCACTGCCGCCTGCATGGCTTTCACACAATCCGCCACCACTTCAGGTTGCGCCATCAGGCATGCGCCAAACGCACCGTTCTTAACCCGGTCAGACGGACACCCTACGTTGATATTGACCTCATCATAGCCACGTGCCTGTGCCATTTCAGAACACCGTGCCATATCGGAAGGATCACACCCGCCCAGCTGCAGCGCCACCGGATGCTCTTCTTCGTTAAACGCAAGATAGTCGCCTTTACCGTAGATCAATGCACCGGTAGTGACCATCTCGGTGTACAGCAAGCTGTGTTTTGAGATCTGACGCAGGAAGTACCGGCAATGTTGATCAGTCCAGTCCAACATAGGTGCAATCGAAAACCGGCGGTGGGTAGATAGCATAGAAAAACCTGTAATCTTTTAACGAATATAGAACTGGTTTTTCAGCGGTCCTGCACTCCAAACCATCAATAAGCCCTTTGCTAACTCTCAGGTTCTCACTGAGAACCTTCGCATGGGCCGGATGACTGTGATTTTAACACAGAATCGCGCCCCGTGAACAAACCGGATATGACTACAATCCGGAGAAATTTACGATTCGAACGCCCGTTCAGCCGGCATAACCGTTTTCTTTCTGCGTTTAGATTGCCCCAGCACCACACCACTGAGAATAAGGCCACATGCCATTAATTGGGTTTGCGTGAGGGTTTCGTCCAGCAGCCAGTACGCAAAGCCAATGGTGTATACGGGAATGAGGTTACTGAAAATGGTCGCTTTGCTTAAATCCATTTTGGTAATGGCAATGTTATACAGCAGATAGGCGCCTAAGGTCACGCATACGCCAAGGAAAACAATAGCGTAAAGCGCTGGGCCGGCATGTAATGGCGGCACATCCTGACTGAATGCCAGCGGCATAAAGAATATGGCACCGGAAAACGCCTGTAAAGACGTCAGTACCAGCGGAGAGTAGCGGGTGGACAGTTTCTTCACACAAACACAGTACACCGCAGAACATGCCATTGCAGCCAGTTCAAGGGTATTGCCCAGCACAGGATTACTGGCATGAACATTTTCTTCAGCCGCCCAGCTAAGCCAGACTAAACCGGCAAAAGCGACCACAAAACCTGCCTGAGCCGTGATAGTCATGCGTTCCTTTAAAAAGATAAACGCCAGTGCTGCCGCCATAGGCGGTAAAACCGCTGTGACCATACCGGCTTGTGCAGCCGAGGTGTACTGTAGTGCCATGGCTTCAAAAACGAAATATAAACAAGGCTCTGCAGCAGACATCAGCAGCAGTAACTTCCAGTCGCCTTTCTGATAAGTGAATCGGCTCAGGCCCTTCCACATCAGCAGAAAACAAATGCTTGCCACCACCATACGCAGAAAAATTACCCACATAGGCGAGTATTCGGCAAACGCGATTTTCAGCGCAATGAAAGAGCTACCCCACAACATGGTAGCAATGAGCAGCAGAATAAATGGAAGCATAGAGAAACAGTCCGGTAAAAACAGCGGCAAGTTTAACAAAGGACGAAGATAAAACCTCTACCCGGACCGCAAATATTAGCAGTAAATAGTTACGGTTTCTGTGTCAACCGGAACTGCATATTCACCTGCAAACCACCTTTATCTGACAAGCTGAATGACATATCGCCGTCGTTCAGACGAACAGCTTCTGCGGCAATAGCGAGGCCAAGACCCAAGCCGCCGGTGTCGCTGTTACGGGCGCTGTCAGTGCGGTAGAACGCATTGGTCAGTTTTGATAAATCTGCCGGTTCCACACCCGGCCCGTCATCTTCGATTACGATAGTCAGTTGACTACCGGCAACAGTGCAAGCCAGGGAAACGGACGAGTTTGCGTATTTAAATGCGTTTCGCACCACATTCTCAATGGCGGTGAGGAATGGCTCTTCGTAAATACTGAGCGTGCCGTCTGCAAGAGTATGTTGCCAGGCGATCCCCAGTTGTTGCGCCTCAAATGCAGCATCTTCACACAAGTCATCCAGTAATGCTTTTACAGTAATGTCTGCTTTGCCCTGCGAGATAGCCCGGGATTCCATGGTGGTGAGATCGGATAAACGCTGAATATGCAGGTTGAGCAGCTCATTTTCTTTTTCTGCCCGTTCCAGCAGCGGGATCAACGAGGGGTCCGCGCATTTTCGGCGTACCAGTGCCAGTGTCATTTGCAGCCGGGTAAGCGGGGTGCGTAACTCATGAGAAATGTCGGCGCTCTGGCGTTTCTGATTCTGAATGAGCGCTGCTATTTTACCGGTCATATCATTGAACTGGGCAAACAAGCGGGTAAAAGGTGATTCCCCGCTTCGACGGCCGCCTTTTTCCACAGACTGACTGTATTCGATGCGGTGATTCAACTGCCCCTGCCCCACCGCAGTGAATGCGTCACCCAACCGGTTCAGCGGACGGGCAATAGAACGTACCAGTAACCAGCTCATCAAGCTGGTCACTACCATAAAAATACCCAGCATCAGCCACCACGGTACGGCTCTGAAAACATCCAGAGGCCGTGGTCGTTCCGGACGCCACAACACCAGTTTCCAATCTGGCCTGGCGGTCAGAGAGACCGGACCTACTAGCCGGGTCCACTCCAGATTAATTTCCCTTTGCTGTTCTTTTTGAATGAAATACCAGAAGCGCTTGCTGTTGAATTCTTCGGTGAGGGAGCGCCGCAAAGGCATACTGCTTTGCACCACGTTAAGCTGTTTATCAACAATGAGCCATTGATAAGATGTGCGGGTTTCCAGTTGTTCCAGTTGCCGGGGGATACCATGAGGATCTGCCGGGCGGCTGAGAAGAATGGTATCAATTCTCTGTGCCACATTATTCAACAAACGACTGTCCCTGCCGGACAGGGGCTCGTTTTCATTGATTTCCTGCAGGATAAACGCCGGTATGGCAATGGACAGAATACACACCAGCAGAGTAAGCCAGAACCAGCCCAGTACTTTCAGATTAAAATTGCGAACAGCACCGGTCATCAGGCAAAAATCCCGTAACCGCGCCCGCGCTGACTTTTAATGTCTACCTGTGAATTTGCGGCAGTGAGCTTTTTACGCAGGTTACTGATATGGGTGTCGATACTGCGGTCGAAGGCCTGCAGGCGTCGTCCCAGACACGCCTCGGAGAGCTCTTCTTTAGTGATGAGTTCTCCGGGCTGCAAGCTCAGATGCTTCAGTAATGCATATTCGCTGCCGGTGAGATCCAACACTTGCGACTGACAGGTCACCACCATTTTCTGCACATCAATGCTGATATCGCCAATCGGGATAACAGACTTTTTCGACAAACTGGCCGGTTCGTCTGTTGCGGCTTTATCGCCGGTACGACGGATAATTGCCCGGATACGTGCCAGTAATTCGCGGTCGTTAAACGGTTTCGCCAGATAATCGTCAGCACCCAGTTCCAGCCCGAGTACTTTATCAAGGTCGTCCCCCCGTGCTGTCAGCATGAGCACCGGTAATTCACTTTTCTGGCGGATGGCTTTAAGTACGTCCAGCCCGTTGAGGCCGGGCAGCATTACATCCAGCAAAACCAGCTCGATATCGCTGCGGGCCAGAGCTTCCGCAAGACCTGACTCGCCATCAGCACAGTGAGTCACGTCGTAGCCGGACATGCCGAGAAACTCAGTGAGTAACTCTGCCAGCCCTTTATCGTCTTCGATTAATAGAATGCTCATGTCAATACGTCGTCTGTCAATGCTATGTCAACTTGCTTATTACAGGGTCAATAATGCCTGACTTTTCATATGTTCACACCAGATTTGCACTTCTTAACGTTACGTGACATTCAGCGCGATAGTATGTATTCGTCCTCATTGTGAGGTAGCAGATTTTCAGGAGAACTTTATGAAACGTTCGATTAAAAAATTAAGCATTGTAGGCGTTGCCGCTCTTTTCATTGGTGCGGGTGTAACAGGCTTCGCGTTAGCAGCAACCGGCGCAGCAGCAAAAACTGAGCGAATGGAGAAAATGGATCCCCCGCTGGTACCGCCGCAAATGCACAGAATGATGAAAGATGTCGAGTTAACGGCTGATCAGGAAGCAAAACTTGAAGCGCTGAAAGAAAAGCAGAAAGCATTGCGTGATGAATTCTGGGCTGTATTCACAGAAGAACAGAAAACACAGATGCTGCAGGATATGATGCACAGACCACATAAAGACATGCGCGGACCCCGTGGCGACAAACGTGGTAGTGACAAGTTTGACAGAGGCGACCGTAAAAAACGTGGCGAAGGTAAAGAGGTTGAAGCACCGGCAGAGCCGCAATAATTCCCCCTTTATCATGAATTGAGAGGTCGCGGTTGCGACCTCTTTCATTTCAACTTCTTAAATAAGAATTATTCTCAACCTTTCACTTCATGCCCGGTGCAGGTAAACTGCATGTTCTTCATTTACAGAGTCCCGCCACTGACATGGAAAAAATCTTTATTATCGCAGCGCGCATTGAAGCATTTACCTGGTTCGGTCTGATCACCGGTATGTACTTCAAATACAATCTTGAAGTCACCGACCTGGGTGTCTGGTTATTCGGCCGTCTCCACGGTATCGCCTTTCTGATTTATTTTGTGGTTGCCATTGTTGCAGCGGTCCGCCTTCGCTGGAGCGCGTGGCACAGTATCCTCGCTATTCTTGCTGCTATTCCGCCACTGGCAACTTTGCCACTGGAAGTCTGGTTTACAAAAAAGGGCATTTTATCCGTACCTATAGCAGAAGATCAGGCCACATAATTCGGGTATCATTTCGTACCAACCGTTTTTCACAACGGTACAAGTTCAATTTCCAGGCTTTGGTTCTCTTCCGAAATGCGATGCCAACTGCGTTTCGTATGGTATCCGTTTGCACTGACTTCAATTTCATAGTTACCGGGGGCCAACAACATTTTTTCCCGGTATATCGGTTTGATATTCATGATACGGATTTTTGCTCCCGCTACATTCGATACAATTGTCAGAGTAACCGGTGTATTCGTTGCATCTGAAGACAATTGCTCAGAGGCTCCATGCACTATTGGCAACTTTACATCTAGTGCTGCAAGTTTGTGGGTTAACGGTTCGACGTTTCTATAAATGCCGGTATTCGTTTCAAACGCCAGCCCCAAAGGATGAAGAACAGGTTGAGCATGTAATGTCCATCGTAAGGCCATTGATATAACGGGATTACTATTAGTTTCGACCTTTTCAAGAAAATAGTTAACCGGACTGTCGGAACTGGCAGTAAATTGGCTTTGCACCAGAAGAAAAGGTAAAGTACATAGCAAGAAAACAGGCATATTTTTGATGCCAATCCTAACCAATAACGACTTATTTTTCTGCCAATCCGGCCTCAAAACTTCGTAAGTCTTGATGGGTAATTTTATTATGGTCAGACAGATTAAAAACAAACTCAAAAACATCGAAATTGGCGGTATGAGTACTGAACGCAGCGCTTGTTTACCTGCTTCAGCATATTGACGACCATCTTCAAAGTGTACTCTTGCGCCTGAAATCATATCAAGGTAACGAAGCGTTCTTTTTTCTATATTTGGATCGAGAACATATTGTTTAAAATTTGCCTGGCTCCAATCAGCTTGTACGTTATTAACATACATATCTCCCATTTTATCAGCAATCTTTCTTTGAACACTGGGGTGAAGCTGAAAATCATGCCATTGTAAATTAACCGGAACTGAAAGCCCTTCGCGCTGCATCGCTTCGTTCCAACTTGCATCAGCTTCAGTTTTAACTTTATTAAAAACGGCTTGAGAAAATGCTAAACGTTGCTCAACCCGCCATTCCTCAGAGAGCACTAACCCTTTAACTTTAAGAGAATTTCGGACTCGTTGTTGTGTTTCATCATGATTCCGAAATGCTTCCAAGTCCTGTATATCCATAGGATATCCAGTATCTTTTTGGAACTGAGTCTGAAAATTAGGATGTGCAAGTATTAATCGCTGGTAATGAGAGGGATCATCAGTATATTTATAGCGTTTATTCCTTATTCCTCCATCTCCCCCTGTAGCCCAGCTCAGCAATTGCAAAGCCGTAGAAACGCCCCCAGTGATAACACCAGCGATAGCTGTGTTAGCCGCATTTTCAAGTCCGCTAACATCTTCTTCAATGAGCCAGTAACCAGGCTCGACATATCCCAGTCCGGCTTTGTCTATTTCAGATTTATATCGTACATGTAACCGATCAACACACTGGACTCTGCGTTCTTTTTGTGAAGATTTCTGAAAGCGCTCCTGGCAGCCATTTACCTGTTTATGATATTTAAAAATCCCAGGCCCATATTTCTGTGCTCTGGCCTCGGCACGAGCAATATATGATTTCGTTGCTTGCTGATAATCTTGCCAGCCCTGATTGATTTTTTGTTCTATTGCTTGCCAGTACTCCAGCTCTTGTTTTGGAATGTCAGCCAGTTTTTGATTATAGGTATTTGAACCTTTTGCGTAGTCTTTGTAACTCTCCGACAATTGTACATACAGGCTCGAAAAGTCCTGATAATGTCGATCAAAATCCTTATAAGCTTTTTTTTGTACAAACTGCTTAACAATCTGATGTTTGTAGCTCTCTAAATTACCCGCTAGTTTATCGTCGGCATACAGCAGGCCTCCAAATAGCGCTAAAAAAGTAAGGTTTTCAGAACTGTCCTGTATCGCGGTATCGTATTCAAGACCAGCCACGGCAACAGCATTTAACGCCAATGCGTCCCTTAAAGCGGCACTAAGCACAGCATGTTCACGTTCTTCCGGTGAAGATGACGCGATAAATCTCTCTACAATTATTTTTTGACCGAAATAGACCGTTGGCCATACGAAACAAGCTACACAGACTAACGTCATTAAACCTCGTCCGGCTGAACAATAGAATCTACCGGGAAGCAGGTCAGCCAGCAATAAAGTAGCACCAATTCCTGAAATAGCACGACCATACACTTCTAATTGTTCTAACTGGCTATCTTGAGGTGTACCAAGGCCTATCAGGGAAACAAGTTGCGCGTTGAAGATTGCTTCCGGAACTAAATAGGCTGCACTTAAAATGAGTAAGAATAGCCGCCACGGTTTGGGTTTATAAGAAGGGTGCATCATTTGAATCCCTTAGCTCAACTTCAATTGCCCTGTCAGTTTTCAGATTGACTTCGCGCTCCCGCTCTTTAGGGCCAGCTTCAAGATTCAACATAACAGGGATGAAGGCAGGGCTTGTCACATTTTTATCTATATTTTTAAGCAGACCACCCAACGCGGGATAAAGACCGTTGTCAAAGTATGTATCCACTTCGTCAAGGCGCTCTAAATCAAGATCTACAGGCAAGATTGCGATACGTTTGGTTGAGGCAGTTGAACCGGTATATGCCCGCATATCCGGCAATCCATATTGGGTACAAAACCCATAAAGAGTATCATCAATAATGACTGAATCGGGCCGTGACCTTGCCTCTACTTTTAACAGTGCATTTGCATGATATACGTGATCATTGATCGTATATGTAGCGACAGGTATCTGGTAGCCAGTAACTAAAGGTTTGATGCGACCAGCCTGACCAATGTACTGGCGAATATCAATTGCCATTCCGAAATTTCTTTTAAGAGCTTTTCTAAGAGTATTAATCCCTGCGTGAGAATCGTAGCGCTTCTCTTTGTAGCGACGAAAAGCAACCCCCGCGATGTTCTCAATCCTTTCCTGATTATCCTGATAGAGGTTATCACTCGACGCCCCCTTTTCGATTTGAGCTTTTAAAAGCTTCATTGATTGTTCTGCCGGACTCTGGATAAAAGATAAAAAAACCTGAGAATTAATATTGCGCATCCGTTCGAGGGTTCTGAGTGACAAACTGGAATAGTAGTAGCGACCTTGCCCGATTGTTGTAAATGCCAGATAATCCAGCATTTCCAAATCTCCCGATGGGGCATCGGATTTAATTTCAATATTCAGTTTCTTTCCTGGACCTGCATTTGATGCAAAAGCTTTAGACATAGCACGAAAATCAGGCGGTACTGTATCTGATAACTGTCCCGAATTTCGATCACGGGTGCGCAGGTAGCCCCATTCTTTTGAATAACGTATACGTTCAATTTTCCTTTGAACATTATCTACAGTTCCCGTTTCTCTTCCGGTCCGTTTGTCATGATGAACAACCCAAACCCCATCCCGGGTAACCTGAACATCAATTTCGACAACGTCAAACCCGTTATCTAAAGCATCGACAACTGCGTTTATTGAATTTTCAGGATACCGTACCGATCCACGGTGACTCTGCAACTGATAGTTACCGCATTGCTTTACATTGAGATAATTAATGTTATTAGCAGAAGATAAATAAAAACCGCGAGCCTCAAATACCTCATTAAGGGCTATTCTCTCAGAACTTACGGTTTTTGTGTCGTGAGATAGTGCAGGTGGAGTACTGTTACAACCACTCAGAAATATTATAAAAACGTTGACAACAAATATAAATTTGCGGCTGATAAAATCCATTTTGAGTCGCAATACTACAGAAAAGAGGAATTTATAACAGAAACATAAGGGAAAATGCAATTAAATCTTACATTTATACCTTTCTAATCATTTGGTGCAATTACTCAAATTACCATCTCAGAAAAAAGCCAGCTCCTGATATGAACAAAAAAGCCCCAGAGGATATCCGTTCGTCTGAGAAGAAAAAAATAGCCGCATAAAAGCGGCTACATAAAATATGGCATTTATATTGTCCGCTGAAATCAGCCTTTAGCGACCCGCTCAGCGTCGAAAATTTCAATCCAGTATCCGTCCGGATCTTTAATGAACGCGATATTGTTCATCTTTCCGTCAGACAACCGCTTCTGAAACGCAACACCCAGTGACTCAAAACGCTCGCAGGCAGCCTCCAGATCCGGTACGTGAAAGCCTATATGACCAAAACCGTGGGGATCGCTGTTACCATTGTGATAGGTGGTTTCTCCGGCGGTGTCGCCCCAGTTGTGTGTCAGTTCGAGCATGGCCGGACGACCGAAAGTTTGTGCTGTGCGTCTGGTGTCATCCTCGCTGATATCAGAGAAGTCTTCCCCGTGGGTCAGGAAGTACAGGCTGAACTCCATGTCGGGGAAATCGAGCTTTTTGAGTAAAGTCATACCCATAACGCGGGTATAAAAATCCAGCGAACGGACCGGATCCGCGATGCGCAACATAGTCTGATTAAATACAAATCCGTCAGTTGCGGGATCTTTACGTTCACACAATCCGTCTGCCTGTTCGAAATGTCGGCTCATAGCAGTATCCTTAATTTACCGGTAATTGAAGTATTCAAAAGTGGGGCTGCGACACGGTTTACCAAGGGGCAGTCACCGCAATTTCAAGTGCATTCAGCATCACCACCACTTACTGGTTTACGGGATAACTGGCCAGCAGTTCACCTACAAGTTCAGTCAGGGATTGCTGAATAGAAATACTGTCACTTTTCTCCAGTTCGGCGCTGCCGGTGGCGCTGTAAATAAATTGCCCGTCTTTAATCACATCAATCTGCAAATTCTGATAAACAGACACCTGTTCACCTACAGGCACAGTAAAAATACTGCCCAGGGATATTCCCCCTGAACGGCCAAACGAACCGGTTCCCAATCCGAAACTCACAGACTTACCGTCCTCCTTTCTGGCTGTGGAAGGCAGAAATGCGACTTTGACGTCAGCCTCATCCGGGCTTGCCGCTGTCAGTCCTTTTGCGGTCATCACATCAGTAATAGTGGTACGCAGATAATTCTCTATAGTGGGATTCACAGTGTTCAGCGGCGGTTCAACAGAAAAAGTGCGGATAGCAGAAAAGTTCTGTTCTTCGTCCATGTTGATTTGCGGTTTATTGGATGCACAACCCGACACCAGAAATACAAAAGCGGCACAAAGTAGAAAACGAAGTGCCGGATAACGACTTATTAAGGATTTATCCATATGGACTCTGCCAGTTAACCATTTTAAATTTTAACGTGTGCGGTATAAAAACCGATCGCTTTTACGACCCGCTTTGCCGGCAGTTGACTTAACACCGCCAGACGAAATCAAACAGAAACAAGACGAACGGTATCCGCTGACCGGCGTGATGCTGTATGTTTTCATTAGCCCGGCAGACAACGAGCTTAAGGCTTGTACCGTTGCCGGTATAATCATAAGAACGACAAGGAACTCACTATGCTCATTCGTCCATTCGCTCTCGCAGGCGGTCTGGTTTCGGCGTTGACCTTTACTGCACATGCAGCGCAACTGCCCGACACACTGCAATATAAAGACACCTTCAATCTTGAATACGCAGCGTCTCCGTTTTTCAGCAAAGACGGTAAGTCAGTTTACTACGAACGCCGTGCTATGGATATTATGAAGGACCGCACACACAGCACACTGTGGGAGGTCAGCACGGACGGTAAAAGGCATCGTCCGGTGATTGCCGGCAGCGCGAATGTGCGTCAGGTTACATTGTCCCCTGACGGCACCATGCTGGCTTATCTTTCGGATGAAGATGGCAGCAATCAGCTTTATGTGCGCTATCTCGACTCCGGCCAGCAGGCCAGACTCACAGAAGTATCAAAGGCCCCCGGAAACCTTACCTGGTCCCATGACAGCAAACATCTGGCGTTTACTATGTTCACACCGGTAAAAACCAAACCGCTGTTTACTGCTATGCCGGAAAAACCCAAAGGTGCAGACTGGGCACCCGCCGCCAGCATCATTCAGAAAACAGGATACCGTGCTGACGGCAAGGGATATTTACCTGACGGATTCAGTCAGATTTATATTCTGCCGGTATCCGGCGGTACGCCCCGCCAGCTGACTACGGGTAATTACCCTAATGACGGTCGCCTGGCATTCACCCCCGACAACTCGGGGATCTATTTTTCTGCCAACCGTTCAGAAGACTATGAATTGTCTCCTTTTGACAGCGACATATACCGTGTTGATATTCAGTCTGCTGACGTCACAGCGGTTACAGATATGGCCGGACCGGAAGAGTCTCCAATGCTCAGCCCCGACGGCAAATATCTGGCCTTCAAACAAATTAATGATAATAAAAAAGCTTACCAGTTCAGCGACATTGTAGTTTTGAATCTGGAAAGCGGAAAACTGAGCCGTCTGACGGGCTCTCTTGACCGCTCAGTTCAGCAGGTCGAATGGTCAGATAACAACAAGTCACTGTATTTCTCTTATCTTGATCACGGCGAAACCCGCCTGGCCAGTGTCAGTCTGAAAGGTGATGTTACCCGTTTCGATGCCACCACCGGCGGTCAGTCCCTGGGCAGACCTTATACGTCAGGGGAATTTGCTGTTTCATCCAACGGAGAGCTGGCGTTTACTCAGGATGACCCGCTAAAACCGGCGGATCTGGCACTGCTTAAGAAGAAAAAAATCACTACCCTGACTAATCTGAACGATGATGCGCTGGGACATCTGAAGCTTGCGCAGGTAGAGGCATTACCGGTGAAGTCATCTGCTGATGGCCGTGATATTGATGCCTGGATTGCATTGCCTCCGGATTTCGATAAAAGCAAATCTTATCCACTGATCCTGGAAATTCACGGTGGCCCCCACGCTGCTTACGGCCCGCACTTCTCAATGGAAATCCAGCTCATGGCAGCACAGGGTTACGTTGTTGTGTGGTCGAATCCCCGTGGAAGTTCGTCTTACGGTGCAGAGTTCGGCAACCTGATTCATCACGACTACCCGTCTGACGACTTTACCGATCTGATGGATGTCACCGATGCTGCAATTGCAAAAGGTTTTATTGATGAAAAGAACCTCTTCATCACCGGTGGCTCCGGCGGCGGTGTACTCACAGCGTGGTCAGTAGGAAAAACCGATCGGTTTGCTGCAGCCGTGGTGGTCAAGCCGGTGATCAACTGGATCAGTTTCGGCCTGACTGCTGACGCGTATCCGTATTTCACTCAGTACTGGATGCCGGGCAAACCCTGGGAAGCATTTGACCATTTATGGGCACATTCACCGTTGTCTCTGGTGGGCAACGTGAAAACCCCCACTATGCTGCTTACCGGCGAATCAGACTACCGTACGCCAATCAGTGAATCAGAGCAGTTTTATCAGGCACTGCGCCTGCAAGGTGTAGACTCTGCGATGGTCAGGTTACCGGGGGCATCTCACGGTATCGCTTCCCGTCCTTCACGCCTGATCCAGAAAGTGGGTAACATTCTGGCCTGGTTCGACAAATACCGTAGCGGCAAACCTCAGGAATAAACGCCTGCGATTAACGGTTAAACACGCCCGGCTCGCCGGGCTTTTTTGTCTTTTTTAGCCGCTTTTAAAGAACAATTTAACGGGAAATCACGTATTGTAACTTCTGATAGTCATACTAATGATTTATAAAGACTTATTACATTGATATGAAACATAGGTTTAGTTAAATTCTGTGATACCCGACGTTTTCCTTTTTAGCCTCTGAGAGCACCATGGCAGCAACAAAAGACTTACGCCGCACCAAAACGCTTCTGTTTGATATTTTAAAGCCGGAAGCAGGCTTTTTTTACCTGGCTATCGCATATGGCCTGATGATTGGTTTACTGACCCTCGCCGTACCGTTTGCAGTACAAACCCTTATCAACACCGTGGTTTATACCGCTTCAGTCAGCGCGGTTCTGGTGATCAGTACAATCCTTTTCTGTACCTTGCTGCTGTACGGATTATTCAGTGCCCTGAGAACACGGGTTATGGAATATTATGAGCGCCGGATCTATAGCCGGCTGACTGCCGATCTTGTACTGAAAACCATTCAGGCCCCTCATCAGTTTTTTGAAGGCCGGAAAAACAGCACGATAACTCATCGTTTTTTTGAGGTAATGACCTTTCAGAAAAATATGCCATCACTGATGGTAGACGGTTTCGCACTTCTGCTTCAGATGCTGGTAGGTATCACACTGGTTTCTTTCTATCACCCGTTTTTGTTTGTCTTTAATGTGGTGATTATCATTTCTATGTACTTTATCTGGCGGATGTTGAGTACGCCAGCGAAAAATACAGCCATCGATTTGTCTGATTCTAAATATGCCACCGCAAAATGGCTCAGCGAAATTTCCTCTGCTCACGTATTTTTCAAATCCAGCCGGCATCTTGACCATGCTGCTGAGAAAACGGAGGCAATCATCAGTCGTTATGTGAATTGTCACGCCGGACATTTCACTTTTACCTTTTCCCAGACCGTACTCTTCCTGATTGTCTATGCGCTGGCCAGCTCCGCCCTTCTGGGACTGGGTGGTGTACTGGTTGTGCAGGAGCAATTATCTGTCGGTCAGCTTGTTGCAGCCGAACTGATCATGTCTGCGGTGTTTCTTGGTATTTCACGGTTCAGTGTATACCTGAACCTGTATTATGAATTGTATGGTGCGGCAGAGAAGCTCAATGCCGCACTGAATATTCCTCAGGAAGATGTACAGTCTTCCGATAACGAAACCTTTACCCGTAACGATCTCCACTTCCGTCAGACTGTGCTGGTTCAGCAAAACGAGTCTGTGGAAATTGATATGGCCTTGCGGGAAAACGGAAAATACTACGTCGTCACCGGGCAGGCATGGCAACAACGAAAACTGATGACGGTACTTAAACGTTATGAAACGCCGGAGTCTGGCTGGGTAGAACTGGGAGGCCTTGCATTAACGGATTACCAGACCAGCGAGCTGCGTCAGGCCATTGCCATTGTTGACCGCTCTCTCATTATTGAGTGTTCAATTCTTGAATATTTGCGCATGGATGCGCCGGATGCTTCCGAAAAAGCGATTCGGGAAATCTTTCGCGAACTGCAACTGGAGCCGACACTGGCGAGACTGGAAGACGACTTGCAAACCAGTCTGTCGCAGTTGGGCCATCCCCTTCAGCCCATGGAGTTTTTGTTATTGAAACTGGCTGCCGCCCTGTTGTCGAAACCGGGGGTAATTGTGCTGAACCAGCACTTTGATGCCATTCCTGAAGCATACAGATATAAAATTCTGAAATACCTCGATACCCAGCCGGTCACGGTGATGTACTTTACCAGCAGTCCGATTCAGGAAGTCTTTGATGCCACCATTGTGTTAAATGGTGATTCACAGTTGCTTTCCCATGATGTGCTCGCTGACAAGGAGGAATTGTGATGAATTACTCTGATCAGCAGGAATTCATGAGTAAAATGAAGACGCTTTCGCAACAGACTGTGCCGACCTGGTACAGAAAAGTGGCGTATATGCTCTTTCTTCTTATCGCAGTCACCGCCGCAATATTGTACTTTGCGCCCTGGCAACAAACGGCTTACGGTACGGGAACTGTAAGCACGCTTAATCCGGCTGACCGCGCTCAACCCATATCCGCACTGGTCCCCGGGCAAATAAAAACCTGGCACGTAAGGGAAGGACAAAAAGTAAAAGAAGGCGATCCCATTGTAACCCTGGTCGACACAGATAAAGCGCTGGTTGAACGCCTTCAGGCCCAGGTAAAAGCCGCGGAGCTGAAACTGGATGCAGACCTGATGGCTGTGGAAAATGCCCGCATAAACCTGGATCGTCAGAAACGGTTAAACAAAGAAGGTCTGGTTTCGGTCCGCGACATTGAAGTGGCGGAAAATACGTTACAGGAAAGACTGGCGACAGCCGCTCAGTCTGAGCAAAGCCGGAACTCGCTGAACTCGTCGCTGGCAAGGCAATCTACTCAGACCAAGTACGCACCTCAGGATGGTACTGTGACCCAGTTGCACTCCGGTGGTTTATCCACGCTGGTCAGTGCGGGCGCAGTACTCGGGTATTTTATTCCTGATGGTGTCGAGCGCATGGTAAGAGTGAAAGTAAATGGACTGAATGCACCGCTGGTCACAAAAGGCCGGAAGGTGCGTCTGCAATTTGAAGGCTGGCCAATCTTCCAGTTCAGCGGCTGGCCGGGCACATCAATAGGTACATTCGGTGGCAGAGTGGCGATTGTTGAACCGGTGGCAGACCGCAACGGACTGTTTAATGTATGGATTGAACAGGATCCGCAGGAAAAGCCCTGGCCGGAAGAAACCTTTGCCCGTCTGGACAGCAGGGTCAATGCCTGGATCTTGCTGGAAGAAGTCAGTATTGGCTACGAACTCTGGCGACAGCTGAATAACTTCCCGCCTGAAAATGTCAGGTCAGATACAGAACAAACACCACGGTAAGTATGCATGTTGAGGTATTTTTCTTTTTTTACTGCCAGTTTTCTGCTGCTGTGCCTGAACGCTCAGGCGCAACAACCACCACCGACTGCAGAAACAGTTCTGCAGTCTATTCTGCACAATCATCCTAAGCTGCTTGAGCTTGAAGCCAAAGGTGGTCAGCGCCGGCAGGAGCTGGCTTACGCTGAAGCGGCATTTGATGTGCAACTCGAGCAGGATACAGCCCTCCGCACCAGTGGTTACTACAGCGGTGACTATCTGTCTCAGCGGGTTGTCAATCCGCTGGGAACCGCCAATGCTAAGGTGAAAGCCGAATACCGTATCGGTAACGGTACCTTCCCCTATTACGAGCGTTACTATGAAACGCTGACCGGTGGTGAGGCCAGTATCGGTTTTGCCATGTCATTGTTGCAAAACCGGGAGACGGATAAAAAACGGATGGCCATCGAAGATGCCAGAGTGAGTATGTCTCAATGGGATGCAGAAGCCGCCCTGGCCCTGAATGAACTGGTTTACAACGGCTTATCGGCTTATCTGGACTGGTACGAAAGTCATCTGAATGAGCAGATATACGCAGCCCTGGTGAAGACCACCGAGACCCGTGGAAACGCTATTAATACCCGGGTTGAAGAAGGAGATCTTGCGCGCATCACCCAGACAGAATTTGAGGTCACGGTGATGCAGCGTAATCTGGCTTTACAAGATGCCAGAAGGAAGGCCGCACAGGCGAGAGAGAAGCTGGCTTATTATTACCGCGATGCGCAATTCCGTCCGGTCAGCACGGCAACTCTGAATACTGTCCCCGGTGATATTCAATGGCCCTGGATGAGTGCTGCGGTTAAGCCCGCGTTGCTGCAGAGCCTGATTGCACAGCACCCTGCTCTCACCAGTTTGCAGGCAGAAATGCAATTGGCGAAAAACAAGCTGCGACTGGCAAAGAACGCGCTCTTACCCACGCTGGATATTGAAGCAAAGCTGGCGCGGGATATCGGCAGCGGGCCGGAGAACCTGACCGGTACAGAAACAAAAGTCGGCCTGCAATTTTCCATGCCGCTGGGCCGTCGCCAGGCGAAGGCTGATGAGGCAAAGGCTTCGTTAAAGTTGCGTGAAATTGAAGCCGTGGTTCAGACCACACAGGATGCACTTGAACGGGATATGGCAGTGGGTTTACAGGCACTGCAGTACGGCAAAACCATGGCTGAACTGCAACAGCAGCAGGCGGTATTAACGGAAAAGCTGTTCAGTCAGGAACAGAAACGGTTTGAGATGGGGGACAGTGACCTGTTCTTACTAAACAGCCGTGAATCACAGGCAATATCAGCACGTCTTAACGCGGTGAAAGCAGAAATAGAAATTAAGCGGATTGTACTGGGAATCTACTACCAGACCGGTTTGCTCGCCCAAACGCCTGATACATCGCTGTAAAAAAGAAAAGCCACCCCGCAGGGTGGCTTTGAGGTTGCAGGAAGAAGGGCATCACTTCCTGCAAGAGGTTACTGTACAGACAGCTCCCTCAACCGTGGTGCAGGATTCATCGCTACACTCACTTTTTCAGCCACTACAGGCGAGTCAAGGGAATAACTGGCACCAGACTGAATATTGTCAGAGGCAGCGCCAACGTGGATATTGTATTCACCCGCATCGGCCACCCATGCCCGTTGTGCTTCATTAAATGAAGCCAACAGCTTAGGTGTTATTGCAAACTCAAGGGTTTGCGACTGTCCCGGTGCAAGCTCGTTTGTTTTCTCAAATCCCTTGAGCTCTTTGACCGGTTTTTCACTGCCCGGCGCAGAGATATAAAGCTGAACCGCTTCCTTCCCTGCTACTTTTCCTGAATTAGTGATGGTCACCGAAACGGTGAAATCACCAGCGTTCTTTCCGGCCTTCACAACGGCATCGCCATAGTCAAAACCGGTGTAAGATAAGCCGTAACCGAAGGCATAAGCCGGTTTCACATTGAATGCATCGTAATAGCGGTAGCCGACATAAATGCCTTCGTTATAGTCGAGTTGTGACTCTTTACCCACGAACAGACCAATGTAAGGGTCTTTCACGTCGTCTTCAGATGTGGGGGAGCCCGGAAATGTGCTGGCTGATGCCAGGTCGGCATATTTAACCGGAAAGGTCGTTGCCAGTTTACCTGACGGATTGACTTTACCGGTGAGCACATCAGCCAGTGCATTACCGGCTTCCTGACCGCCCTGCCAGGGCAACACAATCGCGTCGGCCTTGTCACGCCAGCTGGCCGTTTCAATAACGTTTCCGATATTCAGCGCGACAACCACTTTCTTGCCTTTAGCATGAAACGCAGCGGAAACACGGTTTATCAAATCCTGTTCAGTCGCATTCAGGTCAAAATCGTTATCAACGATACGGTCCTGGAACTCACCGGAATTCCGGCCAATGGTGATAAGCGCCACGTCGTTTGACTCTGCCATGCTGGCAATCTGTGCATCAGACGGCGTGTATTCCGGTAACGGAGGTTGCAACTCGAAGAAATTTTTCTTCGGCGGACGTTTGGCGTCTTCCGCTTTCATGAAGGCTTCGTAGTCTGCCTGTAATACTGCATCTACTTTCAGAGAGCTGTTTGCCAGCCCTTCCACCAGCGATACGGTATACGCTTCGTTCACATCGCCGCTGCCCGTGCCGCCGGCGATAAAGGCATAAGACGTGTTACCGAATGCGGCTACATTCTGAGCACCGGTAAGCGGTAAGGTTGCCTGCTCATTTTTAAGCAGAATAACCCCTTCTGCAGCAGCACGGCGGGCCACTTCAGCATGCGCTTTCAGATCAGGCTTATTGCTGTACTCATATTCATTAAAGGTGGGAGACGACAGCATTACAGTAAAGATTTTGCTGAGATTGCGATCAAGCACGGCTTCTTCAAGCTTGCCACTTTCCACCGCCTGTTTAATGTTTTCACGCTGATCCGGCATGCCGGGCATAATCAAATCATTGCCCGCCTGCATTTGCGCTGCAGCGTTATCACCGGCGAACCAGTCAGTCATAACCAGGCCTTCGAAGCCCCACTCTCCGCGCAAAATATCTGTCAGCAGCTTTTCGTCCTGAGAGGTATAGACGCCATTCAATTTGTTGTAGGACGTCATGATTGCCCATGGCTGCGCCTGCTCAACAGCGATCTCAAATCCACGCAGATAAATTTCGCGTAATGCACGTTCATTGACGTGGGAATCCATCCACATCCGGCTGGTTTCTCCACTGTTCGCCACAAAGTGCTTGATGGTTGCACCTACACCATTCGACTCAATACCATTCACAATCGAGGCAGCCATATTGCCGCTCAGATACGGATCTTCAGAATAATATTCAAAATTCCGGCCACCCAGCGGGTTATAGTGAATGTTCATTCCCGGTGCGAGAAACAGGTCAATGCCATATTCTTTAACTTCCTCACCCATGGCCGTGCCAACGGCGTTCAGCAGCTCTTTGTCCCAGCTGGAAGCCAGCAGAGTTGCAATAGGAAATGCAGTGGCGTAGTACTTATTTTCATCCCCTTCACGCTCGGGAGAAATACGCACACCGGCAGGCCCGTCAGCCAGTACCAGTGCGGGAATACCTAATTCATCGATGGCGAACGTTGAACCGGCAGCGCCGGGCACTTTTTCCGATCCGCCAATATTGTCTACTCTGAAGCCCGTGCCGGTAACCAGCCTGATTTTCTGATCCAGCGTCAGCCTGCTGATCAAATCAGCCACACGCTGTTCAACGGGCAGACTGGCATTTTCATAGATGTCCTTCTGACCGTTACCATTTAAATCACGGAATGCTGCCGTTGTTGACGTAGAGTCTGCAGGTTGCTCATTTGCACAACCTGCTAAAGCCGCAATTGCACATGCCAGCACAGTTTTCTTCAGATTTATCTTCATTTCACTCACTCATGGTTAAAAAAGGGAGCTGCGGAACAGCCCCCGGTTAGCCATTACTGAAACTTGTACCCGAAGCGGACCCCAACAAGACGGGGATCAGCAAAGGTTGCTGTTCCTGTGTTGAAATCGCCGCTCGGGCCAACGTTTGACAAAGTAATGTTGTTTTCAAGATTCTTGACAAAAGCCTGTGCATACCAGTCTCTGTCAGGACTGTTGTATGTCATGGTCAGGTCTGTTTTGGTAAAGCCGGGCTGGCGGAAATTCGCGCGCAGTGCACTGCTTAATATTTCATACTCTGCACTCCAGCGGGTGTTCAGAGCGAAACTCAGCTCACCACCGCTTTGCATTTCCATGGTGTACTGATAACCGGCAGTAACGGTCCATTCAGGAGAGCGCGACAAACGTTCGCCGGCGAAGCTCACACCGGCTTCCTCATCTAAAATCCACTCATCATAAGAAGCATCAAGTAATGTCACTGCTGCATTAAAACGGTGATTTACATCCGGACGATAGAAAGTATCCAGTTCGGCACCGTTGATGGTGGCTTCTGCCGCATTAGTGGTTACCTGACAAGGGCCGCCACATACATAACTTAACTGCGAAAGCTGCAGATCCTGATAGTCGTAACTAAACACGTTGGCATTAATAGTCATCTTGTTGTTCAGCACGCGGGTTTTGATACCCAGCTCTGTAGACGTCAGCGTTTCCGGGTCATAGTAGACTGCGGCTTCAGGCAGCGGACTGTTACAACCTGTTGCGCCTTCCACACAGCCGTCATTAAATCCGCCGGCTTTGTAGCCTGTGGCAATACTGCCGTAGAGCATGGTGGCATCACTGATGTCGTAATCTACGCCAAGCTTCCAGGTAGTTTTTGAATACTCACGGTCTGCGTAATTAAGCGAATCAGGTAGCGGATTGTCGTCGCTGGCCTGGAAGTTCAGCTCTTCGCCAAGGTTTTTGTGGAAAATCGTGGCACCGGCACGGGACTTTTGATCCTTCGTTGTGCGGATACCGGCAGTCAGGCGTAAGTCATCAGACACGTTGTAAGTCGCCTGACTGAAAAAGCCCAGCGAATCGGCTTTGGTAGGGTTTTGCGGAAAGCCGAAAATATAGCCGTCTTCACCCGGTGTCGGGTTGATCAAACCGATAATGTCGAGACGGATCCCGGACTGTTCTTCAAAATAATACAAACCCGCCTGCGCCAGCCACTTGTCGCTGTTATACGCTATACGGAATTCGTGAGACTGCTGCTCATAAGTACCTGAGAAAGGCCCGTCAACCCAGTAATCGGTTTTGCTTGCCGAATCGCCACCCAGCAATAGAGGTAACATTTCGTCACGGTCAAACTCGCGGTAGCTGCCAAGATAGTTGAAGGTCAGCGCATCGTTTAACAGCCAGGTGAAATCCCCCATCACACCCCAGGTAGAGTTATCTGCATACACATCAGGGAAGTATCCGGCAGCCAGTGTTTGCTGATTATCTGAGCCGCGGTTTACATAGACAGGCGATACTCCCTCGCCGGTTTCTGTCGTCGACGGGTCGGTGAAGGGTGTTTCAAAAAAATTGTGTACCGGTACAGATGCCATATTGTTGCCTTTCATCTGCGAGTAATCACCGCGAACCAGCAAGGTCATATCTTCGGTGAAGTTGAACAACCCTGACAGACGGATTGACCGGTTATCTTTGAAATCGGAGATATCGACAGCCTCAGTACCATCAAATGCTTCGTATTCGACATAGTTGTCGCGTTGATCGATATTCACTGCAGCACGGAAAGACACGCTGTCGTTTACCGGCATATTCACAATGCCGGTGAACTGGCGGGTATTATAATTACCCAGCGTCATATCTGCAGAGGCTTCAAAAAACTCATGGGGTTTGGCCGAAATAACATTTACGAGACCGGCAGTGGTGTTTCGTCCGTAAAGCGTGCCCTGCGGACCACGCAGTACTTCTACGCGATCTATATCGAAGAACGACACTTCCTGCGCCTGAGGTCTGGCAATGTAAATGCCGTCAAGCATAAATGCTGCAGAAGGATCTCCCTTCTCGGTGTTATCCGTACTGGTAACACCACGGATAGTAATTTGAAGTCCGTTGGTCCGGTCAATAGAAACGTTCGGAACCGTTTCTGCGAGCTGTGTAGGGTTGGTTATCCCCTGATCACGCAGTTGTTGCGTGCCTAATACCGACAACGCTACCGGCGTTTTTTCTGCGGCAGTAGCGGTACGGTTCGCTGTAACCATGATTTGTTCGTATTCAGGCTCTTCCTCTGCGGCTGCCGGCGCTTGCTGTGCAAACACCTGGGAATGGAATAAGCCGCCGGCGATAACTAAGCCAAGTGTTATTTTGTTTAATTGTTGTGGTTTCATTGTGTGTCCCTCAATCCTGTAACGGTTGTTTGATTGAGCAACGGCAGGAACGCTGACCGGCAGTTTGACTACCCATAACACTTTGCCGGTTGAAATCACTGCTGTTCTGCGCCCGATATCCGCAGCCAGTGAGCATTTCCCGAGTCGTTGCCCTGAATAAAATACCACCAAAACAGACATCGATGTCAACATTGAAAATAACATTTTTTTAACCAAAAACGATTGAATTAAACATTATTTGTGTGCAATAAATAACAACATATCGCGCCACGACGCTTATACATCGCAGATTATGCAGTATTTTACATTCACATTCATTCTTTAAAAAATACGATTGTAAATTTTTTTAAAGAATTATGACATCGATAGACATTCAACTCCCGGCTAATACCGGAAGCAAGAAATAGGGAGAGTTCATGTTAAACCGCATCTTACTGCTGGCATGTTTGCTGGTCATTCCTGCCGCACAGGCTGATGTACCTGAAACCCTTAAGCAGGATGCTATCTGGTACGGGGTAGCATATTACGATGAGTACATGCCCTACTATCGTCTGATGAAGAAAAGCGTTAAATTTTGCCCTGAATGCGCTTACAATTGCTCAGAACAATAAGAAAAGTGGTCGGGCGCATTGTTTTCCGGGGCATCCCGTACCCTACACGCGGAAGTGCAAAAGATGAGTAAAGCGACAATTGGTGATGTGGCAAAAGCCGCCGGTGTTTCAAAGAAAACGGTCTCCAGGGTGTTAAATAACGAACCCGGTGTGCGCAAAGAAACCCGTGATGCCGTTACCACCGCGATCAAAAAATTAGATTACATTCCTAACCTGAATGCCCGCAGGTTAAGAACCAATCAATCTTATCTGATTGGTGTACTTTATATCGATTATCCTACCAACTTTTACGGCAGCCTCATCCTGAACGGCGCGATAAAAGCCTGCGATAAACTGGGCTACGATTTATTGATACGCCCTTTTGCATCAGAAAATCCCGCAGGTGAAATTACCACTACCTTGCGGCACATGGTTGAACGTTCCAATGTTGACGGATTTATTGTCGTACCACCTTTGTGTGAAGATCAGGCTGTTATCGCAGCACTGGAAGAAACAGGCACGCCTATTGTAAAAATCGCTTCTCTGGACGATATATCCTCGTATTGCCTGCACAGTGATGAGGTAGAAGGAGCGCAACTGGCTGTGGAACACCTGATTAACCTGGGCCACAGCAAAATCGGCTTTCTCAACTACCTGGTAGGCCACGCAGCCGGTAAATGGCGTTACGAGGGCTATCAACAGGCGCTGACAAAATACGGCATCGAAGAAAATCCGGACTGGGTTGCACAGTTTGTATATGGTGAGAACACGTTGGAACAGGCCTGCCGGAAATTACTGTGTCAGGAAAACCGCCCCACCGCTATTTTTACCGCCAACGACGCTTCTGCGGCCGTGGTGTACCGGATTGCCTCCCAGCTGAAATTGCGTATCCCGTATGATCTGAGTGTGGTGGGTTTCGATGACGACCCTGCAGCCCTCAACCTTTGGCCGCCGCTTACCACCATTAAGCAACCTGTTGCCGAACTTGGCTACAATGCGGCGACTATACTGATTGAACAGATCATCCGTCACCAGGCGAAACGGGAATTACCCCTTTCACCTTCCGAACTCGTCGTCCGCAATTCAACCGGGCCGTTGCTGGAGTGAGCACAATCAGACAACAACCTTCGGAACTGGAAAATGCATTAAGCCGTAAGTCCCGCTGTCAGTACCGGCTGATATGGGTTCAGCTATTTACGTTACTGACTCTGGCGGTAGTGTTCGGTTATACCTGGCTGAATTTTGATGATTTGTATGTGCCTTACCGTAGCGCCTACCCCAATCTCAGCACGCTTTTTTCACCTCTTAACATGGTAATAATCACCCTGCTGGTTGCGGTAAACGGATTTGCTGTCTATCAAATCCGCCATGCCCGTGAGCAACTGGCGATCAGCGCTTATGTTTTACTCAATAAAATGGATGAACCGCAACAATCGTCGCATCCAGACTGGCTGAATGCTTTTCTTGCCGCCGCAGGACTTCCAGCAGACTATTCATTTGTTCTGCTTAAGAAAATGAAAATGCGGCATTTTATGACGATGTCCGGCGCTATCAATAAGGCGGTCAGCGAACACAAAGCCGCCTGGATTGCACTCAGCCGCCAATATTGACGTCGTCTGACCGTCTCAAACTTATCCATTAGACCAATATATTGCTACCGGTGGGCGATGCTGCTGGATCAGGTTTTTCTTTCAGGGTACATTTGTACCAGGTAAGGACGCCGCACTGTCAGGAGGAGCGGACAAATGGCAAAAGATAAGAATAATGATGCACCTCAGGCATCAACAGCTGACAAATCAGAATTAGGTCAGCTCCGTGAAATTTTGTTCGGCCAGTCCAGCCGGGATTTTCAGCAGCAACTCGCATCTCTGGATGAAAAACTGGAAAGTAGTTTTTCAGCATTGAATCAAAAACTGGAAAATCATGTGGCTTCGCTGAATAAAACCATTGAAACACAGTTTACTGCACTGTCTGAACAACTCTCAGCCGACAATTCGCAACACCAGCAAGCCCAGGAAAACCTGAAAGGCCTTCACGATACGCTGAAATCTGAGCTTGAGATGGCTGAAGCCGCCGCGCAGGACGACACCAGTAAACTGGAAAGCAAGCTATCCAAAGAAATGGATGCCATGGAAACCTTGTTCAACAAACGTCACGAAGCGCTGTTAGAGCGTTTGCAGCAAGTGACCGAAGAATTGTCTTCCAGCAAAACCGACCGCAAAACCCTGGCAAGCCTGCTGTCTACCATGGCCTCGAATCTTGCCACTGATCAACCCTGACGCCCATGAGCAATTTTGTGCCGCCAACGGATGAGGATGCGCACACAATGGACGACGTCAGGTCGTTAATCATTGGTGGGGATGAAAAATTCGTAGAAAATATTGTCAGACGCAATGCAAAAGGCATGGTGTCTGATGTGGTATCTGAAGCACTGAATGAGCGTGAGAGTCAGGATGGCTCAGTGAACAAAGTGCTGGTCCCCCTGATCGAAAAATCACTGCACCGCTCAGTGGAGGCTAACAGTGATAAAATTGTCGGCGCACTCTACCCTCTTGTCGGCTCGCTGATCAGAAAAGCCGTATCAGCGTTTCTCATCGAATTCATTGAGCGTACAAACACCCTTATTGAACACAGCTTTTCAGCTAAAAGTGTGAAGTGGCGCTTTAAAGCGTGGCGCTCAGGTGTCCCCTATTCTGATTATGTTGCTTCGCAAATTTATCAATATCAGGTGCATCAGGTTCTGGCTATTCACCGTGAAACCGGCACCCTGTTAAATAGTGTCACCAGTCATCCGGGAAATGCGAAAGACGGTGACCTGATTTCTTCCATGCTGGTTGCTATCAGCGATTTTGTCGCTGATGCATTCAGTCAGGATAATCAGGCAGAAGAAACCGAACTGGGAGAAATTAAAACCGACGATTTTACCCTGCTTATTAAGGTCGGTCCCCAGGTGATTCTTGTCGCTGCTGTCAGCGGCCATGTGTCGCCACGCATGCGACATAAACTGCAGGACACTCTGGAAGAGTTTCATCGCTTTTATCAGTCACCACTGCAAAAATACCAGGGCGACAACGGTCCGTTCGCCACCAGCGATGCCATGCTGCAGGAATGCCTGATCAGTGAGCAAAAAACGACGCAGGAAAAGAAAAAACAGGCCGGTGCCGGTGCATTTATTCTCGCCGGACTATTGGTTGTTGCCGGCTATCTGGCATTTTTACGCATCGACCTTGCCATCACGTCATCCACCATCGCTAAGAGTGAGCCTCCGGCCGGCATTGTGATGCTGAACACACAAACAGACGGAAATCAGATTATTCTCTCAGTATTAAGAGATCCGGCTGCCACCGGGGTCGCGCAATGGCTTGCAGGGCTCGACATTGACTCTTCCGTTGTCGATATTAAAGAAACGCCGTTTGAGTCAAAAGATGACCGTCTTATCCCGGCGAAAATACAACAGCTGGCCTCGCGTTTTCCTGCACTGACGTTCACCAACAATGAACAGCCGGCACTGTCCGGCACGATCAGCAGCAGTGACTGGCAACAATTCCTCCGCGCTCTGCACAGCATTGCGGGCATTGAAACCGTATTCCCCGATACCACCAAAGTAGTTCTGGAAGAAAGTACTCCCGTTAATGACGCGTTAGCACTGAATGCTCTGGCCGGGTCTCTGGCAACCACACTGTCAGGTTACACGCTGTTCTTTGACATGAACCAGTCCCGGTGGTCGAAAGAAAATGATGCGACTATTGGCGATATTGCCCAAACCATCATTAACCTGCAAAATATCGCTGAACAATCAGGGCAAACCCTCAGTGTATTTATTCTCGGTGGCAGCGATAATTCGGGTACATCAGTCAAAAATATGCTATTGAGTGAATCACGTGCCCAGTCAGTGAAGCAAGCTCTGACTGAAGCGGGCGTGGAACACTCTGTGCTGCACACCAAAGGTTTGGGACAACTGGATTTAGCCCGCGGCAGTAATAGCCGGATGGTATTCTTTCATGCTCTGTTAACACCTGCAGAGGCTGGTAAAGGGAAGAAAACAGGATCAGAAGAAGGTAACCGTCAGTGATACAAAAAAAGATCTGTCTGCTAGGCCCGACCGGAGTGGGTAAAACCAGCCTGGTAAGACAGTTCGTCGATGGCATTTTTTCAGAGAAATATCTCACAACTATCGGCGTAAAAATCGACAAAAAAGAAGTCTCCGCGGGCGATAAAACGGCCCAGCTTCTTATCTGGGATATTGAAGGCGTTGACCGCTATTGTGGTTTTAATCCACGCTACCTGCGTGGTGCCGCAGCCTTTGTCATTGTGGTTGACCAGACCCGCTCCCAGTCGTTGCTTGAAGGTATGGATATTTATGAGTCGGCGCGGGCAGAATTTCCTGATACGCCGGCCTTTTTTGTCGTCAATAAAGCAGACCTTCCCAGTGAATGGTACTGGAGTGAAGACGAAGTCGCTGAACGGGAGAATTTGTTCAGTGCCGCCATTAAAACCAGCGCCAAAACCGGCGAAAATGTTGAGCGACTCTTTCAGGAGTTAGCGGAACTTACGGTGTAGATATGGACATTTTCCACCTCAATGCACTTGGCATCACGGACTGTGCAATATTTGAGCTGAATGAGCGTGATGAGCTGAATTGCCTCACACCAACGGTGCATTGGGTAACCGACCTTGTGAAGGTCAATGAACTGTCACTGGATATTGAATCCGTTCGCAGTCTGTTTCTCGAAGATTTTCTTATTGATGCCGGCGATTGCTGGTCAACTTCCCTTCCTGCAAATCTGACTTCAGGCTTCTGGACCGAAACCACAGAACATGAATCCCTGCGCCTTGAGGCTATCGCTATCAACGATGGAAAAGGCGGACGATTCCTGGCCATCAAGAACGTCAATAAAGAATTTGCCTACCGCCAGCAATCCCTGCAATCTGCCAGAGAATTACTGCTGACCCACCATGCGGTGATCAGCCAGCAGGATTACCTTACTGAAAAATTACAGAAAGCGCTGAAAGAAGCGCGGGAATGTAAGGGCCAGCAGCAGGCCATACGCCAGACAATTCACCATCTCAGTACAGGCGTGGTGATACTGGACGCTAACAAACAACTGTTTCTGGATAATGGTGTGGCACGGCAGTTTTTCCGTGCACAAAATGCAGATGTCTGTGTTCACCGTTTGTTGCAACTGATAAAAGATGTTCAGCTGGATGAGATGTTTTTATCGACGCTGGAAGAAAGACAAACCGCCTGGCGCGGCGAAGTATTCTGGATGAACTCTCCTGATGGTGGCCGGTGGCTGCAACTTACCATCGCCCCTGTGATGCAGCATATTCATGTTTCTCACTGGGTATTTTTGCTGACCGACATGTCACATATCCAGCACACCAGTCAGTACAGTCCGGTGCAGCTGGACAAAGATTCACTCACTCAAACCCTTTCCCGTCAGGCATTGAAAAAAGAAATGACAGCCTGGGTCGAAAAGGACGAAAACTTTGGCCTGTTTGTCATTGATATCTGTGAATTCAGAAAGGTCAATGAAAGCCTGGGCTACCGCTCCGGCGACGATATTTTAAAGAGTGTGGCAAAGCGTTTACACGGCTTTGTTGGTGAAGAAGGCCGTCTGGCCAGAATTGGCGGCAACGAATTTGCGGTGATGACACCGGTGAGCGCAGGTAATGAGACTGCGTTGTACGATATCGCCAGAGGCATAACCGGTGTTCTCGAACACACCTACCTGTCTTTAGGCAGTATTCAAACCACCTTATCCACCAACATTGGCATGGCGACGTTCCCTGAACATGCCAAATCGCCCGAAGGTTTGATGCAGAACGCCGGCTACGCTCTGCAATTTGCCAAATACGCAGGTAAAAATAAAGTCACACTGTTCCACCCCATGCACAAGCAAAAACAGGTTGAACTGGCCGAAATGGAAGCCGCGTTTGCCAGAGCGATTGCAGAAGATACGCTGGATATTTACCTTCAGCCTATTGTCGACTTATCTTCCGGCAAGCTGCTCAAGTATGAAGCCCTCGCCCGCTGGAAGAGAAACGATGAATATGTGCCGCCGGATGTATTCATTTCGCTGGCGGAACGTTCTGAGCTTATTTTCCCTTTTGGTGAATGGTTGCTGGATAAAGTGTGCAGCACGGCCAGACGAATGATTCGCTATGTGCCTGATGTGCGTATTGCCATGAATATTTCCGGCCGCCAGATCATATCGCAGGATTTCACCGGCAACATTCAGGCAGCGATTAAAAGACACGGTATTTCAGCATCTAACCTGGCCATCGAGATTACTGAAACCTCGTTCATCAACAATTTAAATACTGTTGCAGCGGTGCTGAAAACGTTGCGGAATATGGGTGTTACCATATCGATTGACGATTTTGGTACAGGATTCAGTTCGCTAGTTTACTTAAAACAGTTGCCTCTGGATGAGCTGAAAATTGACCGCTCATTTATCCAGGATGCCATGACCAGTGAAGGCGACAGGGCGATAATCAAAGCCATTTTAGGGCTTGCCGGTAATCTGAATTTGCAGGTGGTGGCTGAAGGTGTGGAAACCGGCGAACAACAACACTTCCTGCTTGATGAACAGTGCGTGTCCGGTCAGGGCTATTTATTCGACCATCCCTTACCGGTAGAAGAGATTGAAAAGCGCTTCGCAGCCGGCTGATCCGCCTGCTGCGAAGAACTGATTATACCTCTTTATAACCCGCCTATGCCCAAATGGCTGGCATGAAATTGCAGGTGTTCTTCGATAAAAGACGCGATGAAGAAATAGCTGTGGTCATAGCCTTCATGCATATTCAGCGTCAGTTGCGTATCACTCTTCTGAGCTGCATTAATTAGCGCCTGAGGCTTTAATTGTTCTTCAAGAAACTGATCGGCACGTCCCTGCTCCACCAGTAACGGAATGTAGTGTTGCTTCTCAGCAAGCAGAATGGCTGCATCATAAGCTTGCCATGCTGATTTATCGTCACCCAGATAGCCGCCCAGCGCCTTTTCACCCCATGGGCAATCTGACGGATTCGCAATCGGACTGAACGCTGATACAGACACATACTGCTGCGGATTACGCAAGCCGATAACCAGTGCGCCATGTCCGCCCATGGAATGCCCGCTGATGGCCTTCTCACGTGTCACCGGCAGGTTTGCTTCAATCAGAGCGGGTAACTCCTGCGTGACATAGTCATACATCTGATAATGTTCATTCCAGGGTGCCTGTGTCGCATTTACATAAAAGCCGGCCCCTTTACCCATGTCATAGGCTTTGTCTGCATCGTCAGGCACATCATCTCCCCTGGGGCTGGTGTCCGGTGCCACAATCGCCATACCCAGCTCAGCAGCCATCTTCATTGCACCGGCTTTCTGCATGAAGTTTTCATCAGTACAGGTTAACCCTGACAGCCAGTATAAAACCGGAACGGGATTTTCTGCGCTGGCAAAAGGCGGCAGATAAACCGCAAAGGTCATTTCACAATTTGTTGTTTTTGCAGCATGGCGGTAACGGCAATGACGTCCACCAAATGCGCGATTTTCACTGATTAATTCCATATTTTTCTCTATTGTGCTGCCAAATTACGTGTAAATCCTTATTTCCCGGTATAGGGTGTATCGGATTTTAGATCAACATCGTTTACACTAAGCACCAAAATTCAGAGGTGAATGACGATGCTTAAAGCTGTTGGCTATCATTTGCGTGGCACTGTGTCAGTGCTGGGCTATTTTTTCAATACGGTTTTCTGGTTTATCCCTATTTTTATACTATCCCTGTTAAAACTGCCACCGGTGCAGTGGTGGCGGCGAATTGTATCTTATCCTCTGGATGCCTGTGCGACAGCATGGATAACCGTTAACAATCTCAACCAGCGTCTGCTCAGCCGCACCCGCTGGTCTGTTAACGGGATCAACAGCCTGGCCCCTGACGACTGGTATCTGGTGATCGCCAATCATCAGTCCTGGGTCGACATTCTGGTATTACAGCGTATTTTTAACCGTAAAATACCGTTTCTCAAATTCTTTCTGAAACAGGAACTTATCTGGGTTCCGGTACTGGGTCTGGCCTGGTGGGCGCTGGATTTTCCGTTTATGCGCCGCTACAGCAAATCGTTTCTGGCGAAAAACCCGCACCTTAAAGGCAAAGATATGGAAACCACCCGTAAAGCCTGCGAGAAGTTTAAGTCGAAGCCGGTAAGCATCATGAATTTTGTAGAAGGCACCCGTTTTACAAAAAGTAAGCATGACAGACAAGCCTCGCCTTTTACCCACCTGCTCAAGCCAAAAGCCGGTGGTGTTGCCTTCGTACTCAGCGCCATGGGCGAACAACTGCACAAGCTGATCGATGTCACTATCGACTACCCTGCAGGCGTACCAAGTTACTGGGATTTCGTGTGCGGTAAAGTAAAAGAAATTCGCGTAAATGTGTCGGTAATGCCTATCAAAGATATTGTGCAGGGCGGATTTTTCAACGACACCTACTTCACTGATCCCGCGCAAAAAGCTCGTTTTCAGCAATGGCTGAATGAACGCTGGCAACAGAAAGACCAGCACCTGGCTGCATTAAACTCAACACAGGCTCCGCTATGAGAAAGTTACTGGCGCCCCTGATATTTGTTATTCACACGCCGTTGCAAATTATCAATCTGGGGTTCTGGGCGTCGATCATTATCAGTTGCGGACTGCTCAAGCTGGTGCTTCCGGTACCGGCCATACGTCATTTGCTGATGGGCTTTATGCATTTTGCTATGCAGTGTTTTGGTTACATCAGTGTGTTACTGATCAAATTGTTTAATCCGGTAAAAGTGATTTACCGCATCGACGGCACATTATCAGTGGAGAACTGGTATCTGCTGATTGCTAATCACTTAAGTTACCTCGATATCATTCTGCTTATCGACTTTTCCCGTAAACGTATTCCGCCGCCCAAGTTCTTTCTTAAACAGGAACTGATTTGGCTGCCTTTCGTCGGTCTGGGCGCATGGGCGCTGGATATGCCGTTTATGAAACGGTATTCGCGGTCTTATCTGGAGAAATATCCTCACAAAAAAGGGCAGGATATTGAAACCACCCGCCGCTCCTGTGAGAAGTATAAAACCTCGCCCACAACGGTCATCAATTTCGTCGAGGGCACACGCTTCACCCGCGCGAAACACCAGCTCAGAAAAAGCCAGTTTGCCCATTTGCTGCCACCAAAAGCCGGGGGAATTGCCTTTACACTTGCTACCATGGGCGATCTTTTTACCAATCTGCTGGATATATCGTTATTGTACCCTGATAACGAAGCCCATCCGATGATGTCCATGCTGAGCGGCCAGATGACCCGCATCATTATAGACGTCAACGTACTGACTGTACCGGTGGAAGCGCAGGGAGATTACTTTGCCGACGATTCATTCCGGATCCGGTTTCAGCACTGGCTGAATGAGTTGTGGACAAATAAAGACAGCAGGATTAATCAGTTACTGGAGCCCTGAACGTGCAGATTGCATCTTCAATCAGAGATACCTTTGTACACACTGTAAAAGACATATTTCCGGACCTCACCACAGATACCCTTTTATACAACACCCTTGCGATCTCCGGCATTCTGCTGGTCGCAGCGGTGTTTTATATTGTCAGTCGTATACTGCTGAAAGTGCAGATCGCCATGCTGGTGAAACGCAGTAAAAACAGCTGGGACGACGCATTACTGAATCACGGTTTCTTCCGGCGGTTAACGCACCTTGTTCCGGCCATTGTGATTTTTCTGCTGACGCCGGTACTTATCAATGAAGAAAACCTGTTACACGGGTTCATGATAAAAACCTCCATGCTGTACATGATGATTACAGCGCTTATCGGCTTATTTGCCCTGCTGAACACGGTTCAGGATGTGTATAACGCATCTTATCTGGCCAAACGGGCATCAATAACCGGCTTCATTCAGGTCGCCAAACTATTCTTCTCAGTCATCGTATTGTTGCTGTGTGTTTCACTGATTGTCGACAAGAACCCGCTGCTGATCATGTCAGGCCTGACTGCACTGGCCGCGGTACTGTTACTCATTTTCCGTGACACCATTTTAGGCTTTGTGGCAGGTATTCAGATTGCAGCGAACCGGATGTTTAACACCGGAGACTGGATCCAAATCACCAAATTTGAGGTGGACGGAGAAATACTGGAAATCGGTCTGACAAATGTGAAAGTGCAGAACTGGGACAAGACCATTTCTACGCTGCCAAGCTATTCACTGACAACAGAAGCGGTCAAGAACTGGCGGGGTATGCAGGAATCGGGAGGACGCAGGATCAAGCGCTCGGTTTACATCGATATTCATTCCATCAAACTTTGCGACAGCAATATGATGGCCCGCTTCAGTAAGATCCGCTACATCTCAGAGTATATCGATAAGAAAGTAAAAGAACTGCAGGCGTACCACAAAGACTATTCCATTGATGAGTCGGACCTGCTGAACAGCCGCCGACTTACCAACATTGGCACTTTCCGCGCATATCTGGAAGCCTATTTACAGAAACACCCCAATATTAATCAGTCACTGACTCTGATGGTAAGACAAATGCCCCCTAACGAGTTAGGGTTACCACTGGAAGTTTACTGCTTCAGTGCGAAGAAAGAGTGGGTTGCCTATGAGAAAGTACAGGCAGATATCTTCGATCATATTATGGCAATGCTGCCCATGTTCGATTTACGGGCTTATCAGCGGGACAGCCATTTAATGCTGGCCAGTCACTATGACGATGCCCCGGAAGCCGTGTATGAAGGCAAAAGGGAATCAAAGGATAACGCGGACGGAGAAGAAAGTTCAGCGGGAGACCGTCCGCAATAGCAGAGACAGTTAAGGCTTGCCGTCACCGGCAAGCCTTAATCAATGGGAATATCTGAAAGGATTTTCCGGCGCAGAGTAAATCTGCCGGAAACATCAGGAAAGGGCGTATGCCATCAGTACGCAAACTACCAGGCCTGACACGCCGAAGAAACCATATTCAATTTTCTCCTGCATACCTTCCGCCCCGGCTTTAGCACTCATGAATCCCATGATAATACTGGACATACCCAGTACAAAAGCAATCAGGCCGGCGCCAAAACCAACAGCACTTATCCACTCACTCATCACATTACCCTTCACTGTTCTTTTCATTTTTAAACCTGCCTGTCATACAGAAGACAAAGTGCAGGTTTTCAGTCTGCTTGTATTATGCAACAAAATCCTGAAAATGCGTAATTAATCATCACTCTGTGCAAGGTCTGTTTGATCCTGGTCAATTGCGCCACTTTATCGGAATTTACACTAATCCACAGAGTAAAAATGCGATCTCACTCTATTTAAAACATAAGCAAACCATTGATAAATAATAATTTTTAAAGTTGGCCTCAGGGTTGCTATATCAGCACAAACGTTACTGAATCATTCAGGCTGTTTACCGGAACACCACCCGCCGGACAAGCTGCCGCAACCGACAGATTTAAAAAGGAAGAGACATGAAAACTTTAGCTGCCCTGACAATGACCGCTGCCCTCTGTGCTTCACCCGCCTTCGCAGGCATGGACTCTGAGCACTGCGATATGAACCTGCAGGGCGATGTTAACTGGCAAAAAGGCGTACTGACGCTCTTTACGGCCAACGACGAGCATGTGGTGATTAATGGTTCAGGCCAGATGACTGTAAACAACCGCTCAGTGTCACTGACCAGCGAGCAGCAACAATGGGTGAATGACTATTACCACAACATTGAAACGGCAATTCCAATGACACTGGAAATTACCTACGACGCACTGGAACTTGCCGGCAACTCCATCAATGAAGCCTTCGGTGAACTGCTGGGAGAGGACAACGGCATCGTGACGGATTTAAATGAAATGTTTGCCGGTTTGCGTACTGAAATGGACAGCCATTTTTATGATGTTGACGGTGAAGTGCGTATGAACAGTGAGGATTTCGAAGAAGATGGCTGGATTTCAGAACGCTGGGAAAACAAATTTGAAGACCAGGTAGAAAACATCATTGCCAATTCCACCGGTCGCCTGCTGATTGCTATCGGCAAGGCCATGCTAAGCGGTGACGAAGACTTTGCTAACTTTGAACAACACATGGAAAACTGGGAAGAAGATTTCGAACAGCGTGTTGAGGCAAAATCTGCGGCTATCGAAAAACGCGCTGACGCCCTGTGTGAAGTGCTGAAAAAAGCCGATTACGCCGAGCTTAAAATGCAAAAACACATTCCGGGCCTCGAAAACCTGAATGTGCTGACCATCAACAGTGACTCTGATTTAAAGATGTAAAAATACGTATCGTGCTACACTGCCGGAAACTTGTTTTCCGGCTTTTTTATGTCTGATATATCTGCAAACTCAATTCACTCCCTTAACCTCACACTGTGTGGCTGTGGGTGGCTGGGTCAGTTCCTGGTTGATGCATTGCCTGAAGCAACCATTACCGGTACAACCCGTTCACAGGAAAAGGCAGACGCGCTGCGCGAAAAAGGCGTGACCCCGGTGTTGTTCGCGCTGGGTGATGATGCCACATCACTGATAAAACAGAGTGCTGACAACGCAGTAATACTGAATATTCCGCCGGGACGAAAAAAAGCGGTGGGTGATGACTTTACCCGCGCAATGACGGCTCTGGCGACTGACTTCCTGAACGCAGGGACAAAGAAGCTTATTTTCATCAGCACCACTTCTGTGTTCGGGAATGCTGAAGGAGAGCTGACAGTCAACGCCCCTGTAGCGCCGGCTACAGATTCAGGCAAAGTGCATTGCGACATCGAAAGGTTCTTACTGGCCGGGCAGGATCCCCGCGTTCATGTGGTTCGTCTGGCCGGACTGGTGGGAGGTTCCCGTCATCCGGCAAAATTCCTGGCCGGTAAAACGCTGGATAAAGGCGAGCAGGCGGTAAACCTGGTGCATGTGTCCGATGTGGTCAACGCACTGATTTGTATTCTGAAGGAAGTTGACGGTACTTCAGCGTTTCCCCCATTGATGCAACTCTGCAGTCTGGAGCATCCCCGCAGGGATGACTACTACCGTTGGGCAGCAGAGGCTCTGACGTTACCTGCACCGCAATTCAGTGCTGAACATAATAATGCTGCTGACGGGAAGAAAATCCTCAGCAAAGACTGCTGGGAAGCACTGGGACTGACGCCGGAATACGCCAGCCCCTTTGATATGCTTTGAATCATTAGCCGAACAGGCTGTGACCGAAATACTTTACAGCCACGGTATTGATAAATACCAGCAACAGGATGACCGGAATGAAAGTGCCCACTGACACATCAACATACTTCTCGAAGAAGCTGCCTTTGTAGTTCTCTGCACCTTCATCCAGCGCCTTGTTGAAGTTATGTTTCTTCCAGCGATAGATAACGAAGATACAAATTAAGAAGCCGTTCAGCGGCAGAATGGTGTCGTAAAACACGTCATACACCACATCAAAGAACGATTTCTTCGCACCGGCATAGCTGACGAACTCAGTCAGAAACGCGTTGTAACCGAACGACAGTGCACACAGCACCGCAAGCACAACCATCAAAACACCCAGTACAAACAGTGCAGGCTTCCGCCCCATGTCTTTCTCGTCCATCAGCGCTGCCACAGGTACTTCGAAAATCGAAACCAGTGAGGTGATAGCCGCAAAAAACACCTGCAGGAAGAAAATCGCTGCCACAATGCTAGCGCCGGTATAGCCAATGGAGTCCTGCAAAGCGAGGAATATCTTAGGCAAAAACGTGAAAATCATACCGATTGACGACTCACTGAGTTCGTCCGGATTGGTATTCGGGTCGAATGAGAAGATCGCCGGCAAAATCATCAGGCCCGCCGTAAACGCCACAGCCGTATCAGTCAGAGCCACCAGCTTGGCAGACCCGGGCACATCAGCACGCTTATCGATATAGCTGCCGTAGGTGATCATGATCCCCATACCCAGTGACAAAGAGAAAAATGCCTGAGACAGTGCCCCGTTGATCACCGATGCGTTGATTTTAGAAAAATCAGGTACCAGGTAGAACTCTACGCCTTTCATGGCGTTGTCCTGCATAAGTACGAAGCCCACCAGCAACAGCAGCATGATAAACAATGTTGGCATCAGCAGCTTGGCCGCTTTCTCGATACCTTCTTTGACACCACCCTGCAAGATCAGATAGACCACAGCCACAACACCGGCCATGTAGACAAAGATTTTTTCGCTGTTTATAAAGGTGCCGAAGGTATCCGGGTTAGCCAGAATATCTAAATCACCGGTGATGATTTCGTACAGATAGCCGAATATCCACACCGTGATCACCAGATAAAACACGGCAATCATAAACGGCGTAATAATCGATAACCAGCCGGCCAGCTTCCAGTGCGTGTCGTTATTACTCAAATCCCGGTATGCGCCTAAGGGATCTTTCCTGGCATGACGGCCCACTGACATTTCTGCCAGCATTACCGGCAAACAGATAGCCACAACGAAAATGGCATACATCAGCAAGAAAGCGCCACCGCCATTTTTTGCAGCGCCCACCGGAAACCCGACCAGGTTACCGATACCTACCGCAGACCCGGCTGCGGCTAAAATGAATCCGATGCGCGATCCGAACTGTTCTCTCGCCCCGCTCATATCATCTTTCCTCTTCACTTATTGTTATAATCGGGTGGTGATGATTTTATATTCTTCCAACGAAGATTATTGTCGTTCACACGTGCGACAACCGGATTACCCTAAGTCATTCCGGCTGTCACCTTCCCCACACTACCTGCACTTTTAGCTGTGCCTGGGCAGTTATATCGTTGTCATTTTCACGCGGATATAAGGGCGAATAGTATCAGCGTCCCTGCCGAATGTCCCGTATTTGAGCGCTGGAATGGCCTGTTCCGGCCCGGCTCAGTGTAGTGATCTCTTACCAGGGAACAGGTTTATGCGCCCAGTCGATGAAATGCGGATTATTTTCCGGCGTCGCTTTGTCAATGAAATCAAGTAACTGTGAAGCAGTAAAGGCAGGCGTAAAGAGTTTTCCCTCAGGTACGTTGCCCTGAAATGGTTCTGACAACGCACTGTCCACTGTGCCCGGATGGTAGCTGATAAGCACCGTATTTTTACTCCGGCGGGAAAATTCTGCAGCCGCGGTTTTCAGCATCATATTCAGTGCCGCCTTTGAGGCCCGGTAGCCATACCAGCCGCCCAGCCTGTTATCACTGATACTGCCCACCCGGGCACTTAAGCATGCAATGGTACTTCTCTCTTTATCCAGCACATTCACAAGTGCTTTCAGCCAGATTGCCGGTACCACAGTATTCACCGAAAAGTATGCCAGCAGTTTATCCGCACTGATGTCTTCGATTTTCTTTTCAGGACTCACCTCCGTGCCGCCTGCGTCGCCATGCAGGACCCCGGCGGTACAAATGACTGTCGAAAATACGATGCCACGTGCTTTCTGTTCAGCCGTCCATTGGTTTACTGCTTCTTCATTTGCAGATTCCAGCGTGATTGCAGTCACGTTGCCGGCTTCAAAACTCTGCTGGTGTTGCCTTGCGACGGCAAAGACACGGCTTTGAGGCTCTCTGGCGGCCAGTGCTTCTGTCACTGCCCGCCCGATAGCACCGCCGGCGCCAATAATGAGGTGAGTATGCGCCATATTATTTGTCCGTCCTGTAACCGCACTGGCCATCATCACAGGTCCGGCGGCGGCCGGTGAGCAAATAGGAAATGGTATAACGGTTTCTGGCAAAAAGGTTGTAGGCCATGTCGGCAACAATGCGGATCACCGGCCAGCGAAGAGGCGCGTAAAGCCAGCCCCGCCCTACAGCCTGCCAGGCTGCGTGGGTAGCGTCCAGTCCGGTAACCATTTCACCGTTATCCAGCTCTACGTGAATTCTGGCATCCAGTTGCGCTCTGTCCAGCCCGGGATAATGCTCACTGAAGGCAGGATCCTGAATATCTACCAGTTGGATCCTGTCATGCTGATCACGCTTTTTGATATGAGACATTTCAGCACAACATAAGGGGCAGTAACTGTCATAGAAGATTTTCATGATTTCTCCGTTTACCGGGGCCTGAATCACCGCCGGCCCGACGTACCACTTTACCTGTATAATAGTACGCGGTTGCACATCATTCAGAGATTAAAAAAGCGTAACTTGAGGTTGAAGTCAGCGACTAACGTAACCACATTACAGGAAATCTGATAACAGGAGCTTTAATAATGGCAACGACAGAAACTGCGACACTCGGCGGAGGATGCTTCTGGTGTATTGAATCGGCATTCAACAGTGTGGAAGGCGTAATAAGCGCTATTTCCGGATATGCCGGCGGACACGTTGAAAATCCTTCCTATGAGGCCGTCTGTAAAAAAGATACCGGGCATGCTGAAGTCGTGCGGGTTGAATTTGATCCGGCCAGCATTTCTTACCGTGAAATCCTCGAAATTTTCTTTGCTTTGCATAATCCCACGCAGGTTGACCGCCAGGGGAACGACACTGGCCCGCAGTATCGCAGCGCAATCTTTTATCATTCCGAAAGCCAGCGGGATGAGGCACAGAAAATTATTCAGGAAATTAATGACGATGAGATTTGGCCTGACCCCGTCGTTACTGAGGTAACAGAAGTTAATAATTACTATCCGGCAGAAGACTACCACCAGAATTACTTCAAAAATAATCCGCAGAATCAATACTGCGCCATGGTAGTGGCACCTAAGCTGGCTAAGTTTAAAAAGACGTTTGCTGCCAGATTGCGTTAAGTCTGCATCCCGGCACATTCATTTATCAGGCAGCCTTCAGGGCTGCTTTTTTTTGCACAATTTACAGATGTCTGCATGTTTTTCTTACCCGCCAGCCATTTTGCCTCTGTCGCAATCCGTTAAAAATCCTCTGCAGCCCGCTTTCTAAAAGGTGAAAAGAGAAAAATGTTACAGCCGGTACGTGGTTTGCAGCTACTAATTCACTAACTTAGAGGCTGCCCGCTCAGAGAGTCTGCAGCCGTAAACGACTAAAGCAGGAGAAATCATGAGTAAGAGTAATGTTGCTGCATTTACTGCACCGGGTATGAAAAAAGACGCTGCTAAAAAAGCTGTTGCTGTGCTTGAACAACGTCTGGTGGCACTGCTGGATTTACAGCTTACGCTGAAGCATATTCACTGGAACGTGGTTGGCCCGAATTTTATCGGTGTACATGAAATGCTGGACCCGCAGGTCGATGCCGTGCGCGATATGACAGATACCATTGCAGAACGAATTGCTACCCTTGGCGGAGTACCTCACGGTACGCCTAAAGCGATTGTTGAAGGTCGTTCATGGGAAGACTACAAGATTGGCAAGGCACTGGTCACTGATCACCTGGTAGCGCTGGATGCCGTGTACAACGGTGTGAATGGCGACCACCGTAACGCTATTGAAGAACTGGAAGAGCTGGACCCTGTATCAGAAGATATGATCACCGGTCAGCTGGCTGATCTGGAACAGTTCCAGTGGTTCGTAAGAGCGCACATCGAATCTGCCAGTGGCGAATTGAAAAACTAAACAGAGATCTGTCTGACTTAAATTTGCGCTCCGTTCAGGAGCGCAATTTTCCGTTAACCCAAATTGTATTTTTTCATACGGTAGGCCAGCTGAGCACGACTGATACCTAATTTTCGGGCCGCAGCGGACAAATTATTATCGTTCAGTAAAACCGCTTCTTTTAGCAAAGTTCGCTCCAGAGAGTCGAGGGAAAAGCCACCGGATTGCAAAGTTTCTACTTTTTCTAAAATGTTTTCTGACGAATAATTTGATTGCTGACCCAACTGCCCCTGTGCATTCACTGAGAGTAAAAATTTTTCAGGTAAAGGCTCTTTGTGAAACATATGATGTATATCGACACTATCGTGGTCTTCCGCCCATATGACACCGCGCTCAACAATGTTTTGCAGCTCTCTGATATTGCCCGGAAAATCATAGTTTAGTAAGGCTTGAGAGGCCCTGAGAGTTATTCCGGATAGTTTTTTTTCATGAAGGATGCAGTATTTTTTGAAAAAATGATTGACCAGCAGTGGGATATCATCGCGCCTCTCCCTGAGAGGAGGTAGAGCAATGGGAAACACATTTAACCGGTAATATAAATCTTCGCGAAATTCTCCCTTTTCAACGGCATCTAACAAATTCAAATTTGTCGCAGCTACAACTCTGACATCGACAGAAACAGGTTTAGTACCGCCCACTCTTTCGATCTCCTTCTCCTGTAAAGCACGGAGTAACTTGCTCTGTCCGGACAGGCTTAATGTGCCCAGCTCATCGAGAAATAAAGTCCCACCTTCAGCCCGTTCAAAGCGGCCTTCACGGCTGTGTGTTGCTCCTGTAAAAGCACCTTTTTCGACACCGAACAATTCAGCTTCGAGAAGATTATCCGGAATAGCTGCACAGTTAAAAGCAACAAACGGGGACCGGTGCCTTTTACTGGAATAATGCAATTGTTGCGCAAAGAGCTCTTTACCCACTCCAGATTCACCAGTTAACAAAACCGTAGCGTTTGTTCGCGCCACTTTGCTAAGCGCATGACTGACTGTCAGAAAGGCAGGGGAAACACCGACCATACTTTCCTGCTCCTCACTCTCATCATGAGCAACTGGAAAACTGTTTTTTTCGGAATATGGTTCACCTTTCTTTTTCTTTCGGTGTTTCACAAGAAAATCTACATCTTGCTGCCCCTCTGGCCATTTATTGGCATTCTTCCCTACTAACTTGCAATGGGTATGCCCCATACCGAGGCATCCGGACTCGCGGAAAATAACCAATGTACCAAGAAGACAACTGACATAGCCGATAGCATAGCCGATTTCCATCCAGCAAACAGGCTGGCTACTAACTCCATAGGAAGTGAGATGCTGCTCTGCCTCAAGGCTGTTGTGCCAAACAAACTCGCCATCATAAAGACCTTCCGATTTGTCAAATTCAAAATGTACTGTCTCCACTTTCACGGCGCCTTCAAGCGAGTGCAAGTTAGTACCTGCGGCAAATATTGAAGCAGGATCGGCTTCAGGCCACTGAGATTTAACCAGTTCACCATCCCTCGCACCTGACAAATACCCTACCCGCATAAACAGCTTCCTTGCTTCATCCAGACCAAGCGTATCAATTATTTGTTGTCTTAAAGCTCCGAAAGACTTTCCGTGGAGCAATATCATGCGCTGGTCATTCATCCAAATTCGCCCGTCTCCGGGTGAAAAAAATAAACATTCGGTCAGCTCATCAATAGTCGGGCTGGTAGATTCATCCAGTTTTGATGATGAACCGTGCAGTGCCCCAGATCCATCCTTCGAAACGAGTCCCGCAAGAGAGACTTTGTTGTGAATTTGTTTTTCGTACCTTTTCATGACCGGAAATTCTTATACAACTGGATAAACTAAGAGTAGCGGGATTAGTGGGGATTTACACTAAAAGCGGACCGCATATCACTTACGGTCCGCTGGATGCTTATTTCAGTAACGGAAACTGAAATTCAAAGACCACATACGCGGCGCGTTGTACACAACTTGCGTAGTGCCCACATCGTTGTTTCTGAAACCTGTGACGATAACGCGATTATCCGTAATATTTTCGCCACGGAGTGACACATCCCAGTTTCCTTCGGCGGAAATATACTTCACAGATGCATTTGCAAGATGATATGCAGGCTGATTCGTCCCCGGCGAGTTCTCAGTGACATTCGCTGTCTCCGTTCTGAATGCCCAGTCCGCCATCCATACCCATTCAGCACCTGATTCAAGCATATAATGGTAGCGAACTCCCAGGCTGCTGGAGAATTCTGGTGTATTCACGAATTTGGCATCTCCGTCTATTACAGCTCCCTCTTCCAATTCGGTGTATTTTGCATCTATATAGCCTAGTGATGCATCCACATACAAATTTTCCGTGACGATAAACTGACCCTCCACTTCAAGACCGCCGATTTCGCCTTTCGCTGCGTTCTCAAAGAAAGGAGATAGTCCGCGATTTACTGTGATTTGAATATTGTCATAATCAGTGTAAAACGCAGCAGCATTGACCTGTGCCGCTCCGTCCCAAAATCGTGACTTGATGCCCAATTCATAGCTGTCGGCTTCTTCAGGTTCAAAGGTAGGTGGCACATTCCCGGGCTCGGGTACTGTTAGTCGTGTTGTCCACCCGCCGGATTTAAAGCCTTGAGAATATGACGCGTAGCTCATTATGTCTTTAGTAATATGATATTCAAAACCGAGATGTATAGAGGTATCATCAAACGACAACGTATTTTTCCCTAATGGATAAACTCTCGTCAGGTCATCTTGATCAGGATAGAGGCTAGACGGAAAACCCACCTTTATGCCAAACTGGTTAAGCTCGAGTTGCTTCCCTTCAAATTCTTTATCTTCACGGGTGTAACGGATCCCGAAGGTCGCTCCCCATCTGTCATTAATTTCATAATTAATGTGCGCAAACCCGGCTACTGCTTCGTTCTGCAAGTCATTCGGTCCGTAAACCTGAACCAAACCAGCAGCAAATACAGGCGTGTCAACGAGTGTGCCTTCTTCTGTAAAATAATATAGACCTGTCACCCATTTCATTTTGTCGTTAAATGCGGTACCGGTCAGTTGCAGTTCTTCGGAAAACTGGCTCTGCTCCATGTAAAATGATGTGTCGACCATCGTGAACGGCCCACCTGAATTGTCAACGCCGAAGCTGGACGCCAATGAACGGTACGCAGTAATCGATTTCAATCCCAGATCACCGTTGAGATCCCATTCTGCGGTAAGAGCAGTTCCCCAAGCTTCAAGCTCTGAGAAATTACTGCCCGCGGCATAGGTAATATCCGGATCACCCGTGATATATCGATCATCGATGGGCAGACGATTATTTGACGGGTCGTCATCTGCATTTGCTCCTGCCAGTGCCGTTCCGATAGTTGCCCGTGTTCCACATACCGCGCCTAAGCCAATACCATCAAGTGTAGCTGTATCCAGACTTATACATGTATTATATAATGAAGCAAGGCTGGCTGTATTGTCGACTGAAATCAGTGTCGAAGGGGCAGCGCTTTCATCGGTATCGGTATAATCAGCTGATAATGTTAAAGTCAGATCGTCTGATACAATGTATTCCGCTTTTATACGACCATTAACTGCATTTTCAGCTCCCGCCGCATCTCCGTACGTCAACTGATTTTTAGTAGTGTTGAAATGCCCGATGTCGTTTACAAATGCTTCACTGCCCGGAAATCTCAATCGCTTTTGGTAACCGTCCCTTCGTTTTGATGAAAACGAGACCTGAGTCAGTAAATCATCAGAAAGCGGAATATCGGCAGCCACACGTAGATCTTGCCGGTTAAAACTGCCTACAGTCACTTCCGATTTAAATGCAAATTCGTCTGATGGACGACTTGATATTATGTTAAGCGCACCACCAATAGTGTTCCTGCCAAATAAAGTCCCCTGAGGGCCTTTCAATACTTCAATTCGCTCAAGATTCAAAGTATCAACTACGGCACCAAGAGTACGGGCGTAGTACACACCATCAACATAGAGACCCACTCCCGGTTCGAGATTAAAGGCAAAATCGTTTTGTCCGATCCCGCGAATAAAAGCACTCAGAACAGACGACGAACCAGCAAAAGGCGAAGTCGCGTCCATCTCTACGTTGGGGATAAAAGCAGACACTTCAGTTACATTACCAATATCATTATCGCGGATACCATTTGCAGAAATAGCACTAATTGCTATAGGAACTTCTTGTGCATTTTCTACCCTTTTCTGGGCTGTGACACTGATGACTTCCAAAGTGCCTTTATTATCCTCCTGTGCACTCGCTTGATTAGTCACTGCAATACACAAAGTAGATGCGAGCGCAGTTAATCTTAACGGCACGAGCGGGGTGGTTTTTAATTTCATTTTATTTTCCTCAGGGTCTTCATTTAATTTACATTTATCACTCAAAAAACTAACAAAGCAAAAACAAAGCCAACCAAGAAAGATAAAAACATATCATTGATATTTAATGCTATTTTAAAAGAAAAAGATAATTAAGTATGATTTTATCATCATCAAAAATGAGTACCTAATCGAACTTAAATGTTAAAAAAAATAGTACTTTTCTACACTATCACCTTACATTCAGCTCAGGTATCGTGGGCATGAGTCGTCCTGATTGATCAAATGAGCAATCACTTAGGACAAAATTGATCATTTGAGCAATTATCAGATAGTAACCGTCATATATTCGTGTCTTCCAGCCGACCAGACTATCCACCGAGCCCTTACCATCACCGCCAACGTAAATAAAATGTTATCCACATGTGTATTTTGGCACATGACTTGAAATACCCATGGCGATATTTATGAAAATTGAGGAAGAAACCGTGGTCAATCAATGGCTAAAAGAACAACCCTGGAAAAGCTGTATATATACTGGCAAATGGACAAAAAATGGACGAGAAACTATCGCTGTCGATGAACCGGCCAAACAGATGTGGCTAACAGAAGTCGGTAGCGCCGGCGAAGAGGATATCCGTAGAGCAGCAAAAGACGCATCCCGCGCAGGCATGGCGTGGGCAATGATAGCTGCCAGAGAAAAAGCAGATGTTTTTTTGAAAGCCGCAAATTTTCTGCAAACACATTTCACATCATTTAGCGAGATTGTGGCCAGAGAAACAGGTGGTGCCAGATTCAAAGGCGAACACGAGGTACGGGAGTGCATCACACTTTTAAAACTTGCTGCAGGAATGGCTCTACAACCTCACGGGATCACCTTGCCTGACGATGAAGGAAAGCTGTCTTTCGCAAAGAGGAAACCAATTGGCGTTGTAGGGGTAATATCACCATTTAATTTCCCGATGGTACTTAGTACAAGAAGTGTGGCTCCCGCTTTAGCCACCGGAAACGCCGTAATATCGAAACCAGATCCCCGCACGCCGCTCTCAGGTGGTTTTTTACTTGCATTGGCACTTGAGCACGCTGGATTACCAGCCGGAACATATCAAGTATTGCCAGGTTACGGAGACGCTGGAAATGCACTTTGTACATCAGATGAAGTAGGTATGATCGCCTTTACCGGATCAACGCATGCCGGCAGGTTAGTAGGAGAAACTTGTGGAAGACACCTGAAAAAAGTGTCATTGGAATTAGGTGGAAAAAGCGCGCTTATTATTTTAGATGACGCAGATATTGATATTGCTGCCAGTAACATCGCATGGGGGGCATTTTTACATCAGGGTCAAATTTGTATGGCCTCAGGACGAATATTAGTTCACCGTTCAATTGCTAAAGAAGTCATCGCTAAGATTGTAGGACGGGCGAAAACACTGTCTTACGGCGACCTGGACAGCCAATGCCCCATCGGCTCTCTGATTAGCGCGCAACAACTAGAGAAAGTCAGCAAAATTGTCGAAGATTCTGTCGAAGCCGGCGCGATTGTGCAATGCGGGGGGTATCACGAAGGTCTATTCTACGCCCCGACAGTTCTCACTGATGTCTCGCCCGGTATGCGCTGTTTTGAGGAAGAAATCTTCGGGCCGGTTGTAAATATCGTCACATACGATACTGACGAGGAAGCTATTGAACTGGCTAACAGTGGTGACTACGGACTTGCAGGCGCCGTTATCTCCAACGACCTCACAAGAGCTATGCAAATCGGCGCTCAACTCGAAGTAGGACTGCTCCATATCAATGATCAAACTGTAAACGACAATTGTTGCAACCCGTTTGGCGGATTCAAATCATCAGGAAACGGTTCTGCAGTTTGTGGCCCGGCCGACTGGGATTTATATACTCACTGGCAGTGGCAGACCATCTCTCCCAAAGCTCAATTAAAACCTTTCTAAGTAAAGTGAGATTCAAATAATGAAAATAACCGCAGCCGTAGCCAGAGAACATAATAAGCCTCTGACGCTTGAAACCTTAACGTTATCCCAGCCTGCCGCAGACGAGGTAATGGTCGACTTAGTAGCAACCGGAATATGCCATACAGATCTGGTAGTACGTGCAGGAATGCTCCCTACCCCCCTTCCAGTTGTCTTAGGCCACGAAGGGGCTGGAATTGTCAGGCAGGTGGGGGAAAAAGTAACGAAAGTAAAAGTAGGTGATCACGTGGTAATGACGTTTGATCACTGCGAAACATGTCCCAGTTGCAAGGAACAGATGCCAAGTTACTGTCATGAATTTTTTCCGAAAAATTTCTTTGCTACACGGAAAGACGGCACCACCGCTCTTAAAGACGCAAACGGCCCTGTGCACAGTCATTTCTTTGGTCAGTCTTCGTTTGCCTCCACTGCCATTTGCAGGCAAACCAACGTAGTGAAAGTCAGTAAAACTGCGGATCTGAAAATGCTGGGCCCGCTGGCTTGCGGACTTCAGACAGGTGCCGGTGCCGTTATAAATGCGTTGAAGGTAGCTCAAGGTAAATCCTTTATAGTCTTTGGCACCGGCTCAGTAGGCCTTGCCGCAATAATGGCGGCAAAGATACAAGGCGCTTATCCAATTATTGCGGTCGATAAAAACCCGTCCAGGCTCGCCATAGCAAAAGAGTTAGGGGCTACACACACATTATTGTCTGAAGGCGACACCGTTAACTCGTTGATAGCGATAACCGGGCACGGTGCCGATTTTTCGCTGGATACAACTGGAATACCCGCTGTTATCCGAACCGCCGTAGAATGTTTGGCCCCTCGTGGCACCTGCGGCATATTGGGGGCATCCGGTCCGGATGCTGAAATTGTGTTGAACGAAACCCACTTTATGAGTGGTGGCCGTCATCTGATTGGCATCGTGGAAGGGGAATCACAGCCTGAAACATTCATACCAGCTCTAATCGAACTCTACGAAAACGGCACGTTTCCCTTTGACAAACTCATTACCTTTTACTCCTACACAAACATTAATAAGGCCATTGCAGATATAGAGAACGGCGCTGCTATTAAGCCTGTCATATTATGGAACGGGGCCGGTAAATGACACTGACAGAATTTAATTTCTCTGCACCAGAGCACTCAATCCGGCTTGATCAATACGTCATCCGATACTGGGACACACAAACTCAAAACAAACCTCTGCTCCTGCTCTGTGGTGGTGTAGGAAGTAGCGTTGAGATTTGGGCTAACCAATTCTGTAGTCTCTCGCAAGACTACAGAATTATAGCCTGGGACTATCCTGGACACGGCCTTTCTTCTCCAGTCAATGGTCACGAAGACTTAAACGTATTGGCTATACTCGGCTGCCAGCTACTGAAACAAATTGCTGATGGGCCAGTGCACTTAGCGGGTAACTCTCTGGGTGCGGCTGTCGCTACAAGGATATACGAAATGATGCCGGAAAAAGTGCTTTCACTGGGCTTACTGAATAGTGCGACACTAGGACATGCGACACCATTTCCTTTTCGCCTGATGGGATTGCCGGGAATCGGCGCACTATTATCGCAACCCGGCAGAGTCGCTTTTACAAATCAGTGCAAAGCTATTTTCTATCAAGCGGAAAAGGTTGACAAGCTGATACTCGAAGCTGTTCGGCGAAACAGCTACCACAAACCAGCCCAGCAAGGCTTGCGTCACTTCGTATCTGTCATAAACTCGGTGTTTGGTCAACGCAATCATCTGATCCGCACCACGCAATCGATTTTAAACAGTCCACCGCCTGTTACCTGGTTTGTACATGGCAGGGAAGACATGGTGATACCCGAATTGCACAGCAGGCTTCAATCGTCAAATACACCTTCAGCAACCCTTCATGTCTTTTCAGCTTGTGGCCACACACCGCAAGCTGAAAAACCGGGCGCAATCAATCAACTTATTAGAACCATGCTGGATCGAGGGGAACAGAAAAAAGTAGCGGAGCCATAGCTTGATAGGCTACCGAATTTGAATCACAAATTATATTTTTCAAATAGTTTTCCTTCCAGGGATCGTTTACCAGATAAAGTGTGTTTCCCAGAACCGTTAAACCTTCTATGGATGCATTATCCATCCGCTCTTCCGTACTGCAGTTATCACCTGATGCCGGAGCGGTGAAATGTAACGGGATGCGTTTCGTTTCTTTTTCAGGATCAGTACTGATCACCCACAATTCATTATCATTACGCGCAGAAGCCAGCAAGTAACCCTGTTCGCCTTCCCCGTCATACCATGCCAGACCATTCAGAGGATGATTTCCGCTGTCAAAAACAGGCACAGCAAGTCCGGGATCCTCAACCGGAACAAAATCCGTGGTATCCCAGAAGTCGTCATCCAGGGTTAATGAAAAGATACGGGGCTGTCCCGCTGCGTCTTTTTCCAGTCCGAGATACAGGGTGTTATCTGCGCTTATTGCCAGTCCCTCAATGCCGTCGTTGGGGTAGTCCCCCACATTCAGAGACAGCGGGAATTGCAGTGGCCTGACACCTGTCATTGTAGTGCCGAACTCATGGCGCTCAAGCCGTATCAGCAATGACGGATAATCTGTCGAACCGGTATTCTGATAACGCTGCTGGCATCTTACCGACAATGCGCCGGTACGGGTGGCATCTTCGGTTACGGTATAGAAAACGCCGGGCTGAGCGGGATCAGCGACCAGCGCCTCAAGATCAGGCGCATCTGCCAGATAACCTGAAAAACAACTGCGTCTGACAGTGGTGCCAATACGCATTTTTTCTTCATCACTGGTTACCGTTGCAGTTTGAGGGTCAATAAAATGCAACCGGCGCTGCATGTCCGCGCCGGCACTGGCATCAGACAAGGACACCAGTTTCCCTTCCCACACGGTAAGGGCAGATGTTTGCGGATCGGCCATTACATTCCCGCTTTCATCTTTTATCCACGTGCCCTTAGCCTCCAGCGACGTGACTTTGGAAGCCGTGGCTACTTCAACTTGCTCCGGCGCTTCGCTGCATGCACCCAGTGCAAATACCGCCACACCGGCCAGGCCAATAATTTGTTTCATTCTTTTCCTTTAACCCGTTGAAGAATTGCGAAATAATTTAAAACGTTTAAGAGTATATCACTGTAAGAAACTCACCTGCGAATCTCATCAAAACACAGGAGCTTTACATCGTCATGTCATCTTTACCACTGGTAGTGGCGGGGCCGGTTCTCAGGCACACCCACTCACAGGGCTTCACACTTTGGCTTGTTACCAGTGAACGGGTTGATGCACAACTGATATGTAATCAGCAGCAAACAGAATGCGCTCAGCATACCGTACAGGCCGGTGAACGGGCCTTCGTTACTTTGCTGGAAGCCCACCTGGCTTCACCACTCACCGCCGGCAGATTAAACGAATACGAACTGCTTTTTGCGTCGCAATCACAGCAAAGTCAGTGGGATAATGAAAAGCAGACCGTGTTGTTTGAAGGGCAATCAGCCCTTTCTTTTTACTGGCAACCGGCACTGACAAACGTGTTACACGGCTCCTGCCGGAAACCTCATCATGATGAAAAAGATGCGCTTACCCGTGTTCACGGATTAATTGAAGAGGAATTCAAAGGCGGTGTCTGCCGGCCGGACATGCTGCTGTTGACCGGCGATCAGGTATACAGCGACGATGTCGCCGGTCCAATGCTTCAGGCGATACAGCAAGTCATTACTGCGCTGGGGCTTTTCGGTGAGCCCCTTGAAGGCGCAGTGGTGGACCACAGTGATGCACTGACCTCTCACTCATTGAATTACTATCAGCGGGACGAAATCCTCCCCAAAATAGCCATGAACACGGCACTGTCGAAGCTATTTTTCGGCGCCAAGAAAAAGCCGGTGTTTACTTCAGTAAATGCAAAAAACCATTTGATTTCATTTTCAGAAATCATGGCCATGTATATCCTGGTGTGGTCGCCGGCGATGTGGCGCGACATCAAATTTTCAGACAGTCACATCCCTGAACCCTACAAAGCTCAATTTAATCAGGAACTGACAGTTATTCAGGCTTTCGCAGCCACCTTGCCGGAAGTGCGCCGTTCTCTGGCACACCTGCCGGTCTACATGATATTCGATGATCACGACGTGACCGATGACTGGAATCTGACCCGAGGGTGGGAGCAGGAAGTGTATGGTCATCCCCTGTCAAAACGTATGGTGGGTAACGCACTGATGGGTTACTGGCTTTGCCAGGGCTGGGGTAACCAACCGGATAAGTTTACGGACATTCTGGAAACTGCTGCCGGCGTTTTCACTCCCGCCGGCCTGAAGGAACATGATGCCTTTATTGATACGCTGCTGGATTTCGAAGAATGGCACTACACACTGGAGACGTCACCGCCGGTGTATGTGATGGATACCCGAACCCGCCGGTGGCGTTCAGAATCCAGTCTGAATAAGCCATCCGGTTTGATGGACTGGGAAGCACTTTGTGAATTCCAGCAGGCATTAATTGGAAAGGAAGCGGTGATTGTGGTGTCTGCCGCCCCCATTTACGGCGTAAAGATGATTGAAGCCATCCAGAAAGTATTTACGTTTTTTGGCAAAGCACTCACCGTAGATGCAGAAAACTGGATGGCCCACCGTGGCACGGCAAACGTCATTCTGAATATTTTCCGCCATTATAAAACGCCGCCGGAATTTATTATTTTGTCCGGCGATGTGCACTACTCTTTCGTGTATGATGTGCGCCTGCGCTTCCGCCGGAACAGCCCCCATATCACTCAGTTTACCTGCAGCGGTATTAAAAATGCTTTTCCTGAAGGACTATTGCGCTGGCTGGAAAGATTAAACCGTTGGTTTTATGGTCATAAATCGCCGCTAAACGTGTTTACACGGCGCCGGAATATGTCGGTGAGATCGCGCTCTCCCGATGGCATCGACGGTAAAACCTTGTTGAACCGCTCTGCAATCGGCCAGCTTGTTTTACACAAGAATGACACCACTGTAATTTGCAAAGCGTTGTGCAGTAACGGGGATACGGTAGAAATCCCGCCCAGGAAAGAAGAATAGAGGTAAAAGAATGAGCGATGAAGCCCTGTCCATCGGTTTGTTTTATGGTTCCACCACCTGTTATACCGAGATGGCAGCCGAAAAAATTCAGGCTCAGCTGAACAGTATTTTTGATGCGCAGGTCGTCAGCGTTTTTAATATCAAAGATACTGCGCTGCAACAGGCAGAAGCTTTCGACATTCTTATATTCGGCATCTCCACCTGGGACTTTGGTGAGCTGCAGGAAGACTGGGAATCCAGTTGGGAAGACGTGCACAAGCTGAACCTTGCCGGAAAAACTGTTGCCCTGTTCGGATTGGGTGATCAGTTCGGCTATGCCGACTGGTTCCAGGATGCGCTGGGCATGCTGCATGAAGCCCTTGAGCCGTCAGGTTGCCGCTTTATCGGCTTCTGGCCCAATCAGGGCTATGAGTTTGCCGAATCAAAGGGACTGACGGAAGATAAGTCTCAATTCGTCGGCCTTAGCCTCGACGATGAAAATCAATTTGATCAAACCGATGAGCGCATCAACACCTGGTGCCTTCAGCTGTTAGATGAACTCGCCGGCTAACGCCTCTTCAGGCAGACTCCACCGCGAGTTCTACCGCAACGGTCCATCCCACCGCGACGGTGCGGACGTCAGCTTTAATGACATCCGCAAGTTATTTAATTTCTCTGCAATTACCATTGGCAAATGGGTCACGGCTGAAGAACAGCAGCTTGCTGCCAATTTGTTCTTCGATGCCCTGTACGATCTGATCGAAATATTACAAATAAACGAACAGGTGATCTCGCTGAACGGCACATTATCGCTGGCGTTTGGCAGTGGCGGCCAGAAACACGCCAGCGCCCACTATAACAGTGCTAAGCGGCAACTGGCTCTGGCAAAGAACGCCGGTGGCGGCGCACTTGCGCACGAATGGTTTCATGCCTTCGATCACTACATTGCATCCCGCGTTTTTAGCGATCTGCCGCCGGGATCATTTGCTTCCAAAGCCTGGCTGGACAGTGCGCCAATGCGTGCTCACCCCCTGAATGATAAGCTCTGCGAGTGTTTTCAGGTTATGTTCCTGAACGATCAAAAAGCACCGAATGATTATCTTTTGCGATCAATAGAGGCTGATCGCACGTTAAAAATGTATTACTATGCTATGCCACAAGAGATGGCGGCGCGGGCATTCGAAGCTTGTATCCAGGATCATCCCGTGAAGAATGCGTTTCTTGTGCAGGGAACAAAAAAGTCTGCTGAGGCTAGACTTGGTATTTATCCTCATGGTAATTTGCGTAAACAGCTTAATGATGCATTAATGTTGTATTTTTACCAGTTGGGTAAGGCCCTGACTAAAAAATCATCGTAATAATATAACTCACCGGTGATTTTGGCTAAAAAGCCAGCAACAAGTGTTAAGAATGGTGTCTGTTTATTACAAAATGCTACCAGTTTTGATAACAAACAGTATACTAGGGTGCTCGAACTTAAAGAGAAGAATGACTACGAGATGAAAAGAAAAAAGCATACCAGTGCCGATGACGAGGCTCAGATTGACATGACCCCCATGTTGGACATCGTGTTCATCATGTTGATCTTCTTCATTGTTACCACCTCTTTCGTGAAAGAGAAAGGTCTGGACGTAAACCGTCCTGATGACAGCCAGGCAAACAACAACAAGCCTTCCAAATCACTGTCTATCCGTATTGACGCGAATGGCGTGATTACAATGGGTGGTCGTGAAGTTGATATCCGTCGTGTTGTTGCGAACGCGCAAACGTTCCTTGCAGAAAACAACACTGACTCTGCAGCAATTCAGGCAGAAGAAAATACCGAACACGGTATCGTTGTTGAAGTAATGAACCAGGTTAAAATTGCAGGTATTGAAAAGGTATCTGTTCTGGTGAAAGAATCCTGACCATCAGTATTTCTTTTCTATCAAATTAAAAACGCGGCTTATGCCGCGTTTTTTGCATCAGTATTGTTCAACATACCTTCCTTTGCTGGTGTTGACCGGCCAATTAACATACAATCTTTACGTTATCTTTATTCATGCCTGAAATCACAAAAGGGAAGCATTCGGGCAAGCTTAGCGGAGCGTTTATGCGTCATTTACGTTTAAAACATCTTTTCATCGGATTGTTATTCGGCAGCCAGCTGGCCAGTGCCGCGCCTGTGTATCTGAATGAAGCTTTTGATTTCAACGCGTACATCATGGAAAACATGACAGGCACTCAGTCTGATGTAGAGGGTACGCTGGCCGTGGGTGGCGACTTAAACCTGCAGCACTATGGTATTGGTCTCGAACTGCCGGAAAATGGTCAACAAAACACCCTTACAGTGGGCGGCAACGTCACCATGCGGGATGCCCGTATTTACAATGGTGACGCTGTTGCCGGTGGCACCATTGATATCGACAGTTCTGTTGGCCTGTATGGCGTTAATGCAACGAATAATACACACAGTTTTTATAATGACAGCTCCTTTGATTTCACCAGTATCAATCAGGATCTGCTGACCACGTCTTCGTTGTGGGGCGTTTTGTCAGACAATGCTACCACCACGGTAACCGGTAACGGCACAGACGTGTGGAGTATCAGCTTTGATGGCAACAGCGATTTTAACGTGTTCTCTATTGATGCCTCGACCCTGTCTGCAGCAAACAAAAGCATTTATCTGAACGTTGATACAGACAGCTACAACATTATCAATGTGACCGGTACGGATGTATCTCTGTTTAATACCGGTTTTTATGGCGCAGACGGCAATAAGATTGCAGATAATCAGCCGGGGGTTTACCGTCACGACGGTACGTATGCGAATAATGTGTTATTTAACTTTGTTGATGCCACATCACTGACCCTGAACGCCATTGGTTTTAAAGGCAGTATTCTGGCTCCGTTGGCAGACACGGTATTCTATGACGGGCATATTGATGGCAACTTTATTGTGAAAAGCCTGACATCGCCTGTGGGTACACTGACAGGCCAGATTAATAACTATCAGTTCGGTAACTTTACTGTCAGCGAGCCCGGCGGCGCGTTGTTTTTCGTCATCCTGATGGCATTTGGTCTCCGTCAGTATTTATTAAAAAGCAAAGCCTTTTAATTCCACAGACGACCCTATCAGTGTTTCGCTGGTTACGCCCTTACGTGGGGCGGCATACCAGCGAAGCTCAATACCAGCATACGTTGCCTGATACGCCACAGCATGTGAGCGGCTGACATAACCCGCCAGCGACCAGTGATTCCCAAACAAATACTGACCTTCAATCAGCAACTCACCGTTGACGCCTGACACATTGGTTGACGGTAACACCGTGACTGAATCCTCAGTTAACGGAAAGCGCGGCCCGCCATCCTGTTTGATTGAAGACCAGCCGAGACTGAAACGGCCTCTCAACTGCCACAGTCTACCTTCGGCGGTAAGAAGGTCAGTGCTGACCCCAGTACTGAAGAATCTCTGCGGACTGAAATAGCCGCCATGTCCGGCCGTAAAACCACTTAAATCGTGATCATACTGCTGCCAGCCGAGATACGGTGCCACGCGAAAATAGTCCAGCCAGTCTTTCTTATCGCCGGATAATTCTCTGCTAACTTCAACCCGCAGGCTGTGCATGGAGTTATCTTTCACCTGCTCTCCGTCAAGCATGGCGGTTTCTGCTGACAAAGATGCTGACCACACATCGTTCAGGGCCACTACACCCAATCCACGCAGACCTGTTTGCATAACACCGCCCCACGCTGCGCTACTGTCACGTGATGAGGTATCAAACCAGGTGCCGGTCTGACTGAGAACACTGTCTTTTCTGCGTTCTCTGTAAGCCAGACCTGATACTAAGAAATCAGCCTGATACCAGGTAGCCCCTAAGGCACCGGTCAGACGGGTAGAGACAGGTTGATCAAGCAGCAAGTACCCGGCCTGACCGTACCAGGTCCAGTCCTGTTCCTGACGGGTTAAGGAAACATCGATGCCCTGCCCGGCCTGCTTTGCCTCACCGGCAAAGTCAGCATCAGACAAGCCTGTACCAAACCAGCTACCGGCATCCGGTGTCCCGCTGAACACCTGCTCGTGACGCACACTGACATCGACACGGGTATCTTTAAAGACATCAGTGAAGCCGGTATAACCGGCATGCTCATCAAGATGGCCAAGCCCCCTTTCACCGCTACGGTGACGGGCTGATAAGCCGGCATAAACCTGCACATCGCCGGCGGTTGATTCTTTTGCCGGATTAGCATTGTAACGATCAGCCAGGTCGAACTGTTTTCTCCCGAATGCCTGTCCGCCTTCCTGACTGCTGATAAACGTGGCAATAAAGGGATACTTTGCTGACAGCGGCATCAGCGCTTCAGCATTGTAATCAAAACTGTGAATAACGGCAGACTGAACCTCTTCGTCAGCCGGGGAGTCTGCCAGCACAGACAGAAACACCTTCGAAGCGGCCGCTTTATTACCGCTTTCATCCAGTGCCCAGCCGTACAGCATTTCCTGGTCACGGCTGAGAAGGTTACGATCTTTGAGGGATTCTGCAGCACGGATGCTGGCTGCATAATCTTTCGCTTCCCATGCAGCTGTTTGCTGTGAAGACAATCCGTCACGGCACCATGTTGTTAATTCAGTCGTGGCAGGAGTAGTACAAGCCAGTACAAGTGCGTCTTTACTGTGTCCCTGCCCGTCCAGGCTCAATACCTCACCGTAACGGTTACCGGTTATCCTGAATAAAGATCCCGAGCGGGTAAACTCACCGGCATCAAAAGCCTGCCAGGCAGCACCGTTTATCAGTGCGGCAACTTGCTGCGGCCATGCATCATAAAGCGCTTGCAACCCGTTAAGATCGTCTGCAGCCATGGCCTGAAAGCTGAGTGCATCCACAGCCGCACCAATGGCATCTTTTTTCTGTCCGGCACTGCCTTCACTGACCAGAGAGAACAGAGTCATGGCTTCGTTATATTGCTGCCTGGCCATGTAAATCCAACCGGTCAGTAACAAGTCCGCGTCATTACGTTTGCTGTTAGCAATGGTTGCAGCACGGGACACTGCAACGACAGAAAGCCTCTGCCACTGCTTTTCTTTCATCGCTGCCAGCCGGCCCATAAATGCCGCATCGGGGTCTTCTTTAACGGTCTCTTTTTTCCTTTCGACAGGGACCACCGGCTTTAACGGTTTATTCAGCAAGCTGATAGCCTGCTTAAGAGATTCTTCCGGCTGCCAGTCAGGATAACGGCTTTGTAAACGCTGATATTCGGCGTTCGCCAGCGCCACCTGCTTATGTTTAATGTGATACCACACGCCGGTGAGATCCGGTGCTTCAGCCGCTTGAAGGGGCGCATTCAGGCCCAGAGTCGTCAGTACTGCTACGGTTAAAAGTGACAACCGCTTAACTGCCATGCCGGTTTCCTTCTTGAATTGCCAGACGGCTAAGCATAATGAGACTTGCTGAATAGTAATCAAGCTCACCGTTAAGGGTAAATACACCGGCGGCGTTATCCCCCTTCACCGGCTTACCATAAAGCTGTGCCGTCGCGGCACTTGCCGCTTTCATGCCCGGCGTCAGGGGATATTCTGCCACCGCACCGGTAAGTAAGTTTTTAGTTGCCGGTGCAGCGGTATCTGCCCAGTAATCCAGAAAAGGCTTCGCTACCTGCTTATCGATATTTTGCCAGCCAAGTTGCAACGGAATACGACAGGCATTGAACCCGAACTCAGGGGTTACTACACCTTCAAGACTGATGCCATCGTCTGTCACTCTTAACCAGTCCGGGGTTAATGACCATTGGTTATTACTCTGCTGTATCAGTGAAATGCCGGATACGGCCAGATCGTCCCAGGTTTCATCGCCGGTAGCATCAGCGGCAGCATTCAGCGCCGGAAATACCCAGTAGGATAAATTCACCTGCACATCGCCGTTGGGGTAAATAAAACCATTTTCCCCCGGCAGCAACAGTACGTACGGGTGTTTAGCCACGACCATAGTGGCCCTTACAGCCTCCAGAATCGCCATGGCTGATTTACGGTACACAGGTTCCTGCCATTTATCTGCCGCTTTAATTAACGCCCAGGCGATAAGTATATCCCCGTCCGAGGCGTTATTGGGATCATCCACACAGGTTCTGTCCTGTTGAGGACACGGCGTGTACCGCCAGCTGAACAGCTTATCGGCCCGCTGTAAGGTAGTGGCTGTCCACTGCCATAATTCGTCAAACCGTGCCTTGTCGTCAGCCGCCACAGCGAACAACATACCGTACCCCTGCCCTTCACTGTGGGACACATTATTGTTACCGGTGTCGATAATACGACCCTGGTCGTAAAATCTGGCCGCGTAGGTGTCCCAGGCGAGGGCGAACTCACTTTTGCGGGCAGGAGAGCAAGCAGTCACCAGCACCGCCACAGAAAGTAAAACAAAGCTAAACCGTCTCATCACCATTGGTCCTGCATCTTGTTATTCCGGCGGCGTAACAACCAGTAAGCAATGAATGAACAGAACAGGACCAGCACAATAAACGCAATTAGCCAGTACCAGGGATGGTTCGACAGCCACATGCGGGTTTGCAGCCAGCTATCTTCAAATTCTCCGACCACGTAAACATCGGCAACCTGCATCACCAGCGCCGGCTGCTCAGGGTTTTCCCAGGCAAAGAAGTCTCCCCCCAGTTGCCCCCAGATGGACGGTGAAATCAGATCCTGCACACGGTCATTGAGTTGTGAGGGGGTATCAGCGGCCATCATAAATATTGTGCCGGTACCGTCACTCTGCGGGTTCTTTTGAGCAATCAGGACTGCCAGGTCGCCCAGCCCGCTTTGCTGCACTGTCACGCCGTGCATGATCAGATTTTTATGCTGTTTGTCTTCTGCCGCTTCCCGCAGACGGTTGTGCAGCATGTTTTGCAGGCGGTAGGGCCACTTTTTGGCACTCTCCAGCGACGCGCCGAACGCAGTGGCATACCCCTGCGGTACAGAGTCCGGTGTGGTCATCAAAAATGCGGTATCGGTTGTCGTGCCGGGCACGCCTTCAATAACGTGAATATCGGGAAGCAGCGTACCCGCTGTCTGCGCTAGTTTACCGGCCAGTGTCAGTGCACCACCGGTCATGTCCGGCCGGGTCACGTAAATATCAGCAGACTTGCTCACAACAGATGCCATGGGGTAAGCGGTTTCCCCAAACAAGCGCAGATCAGGCTGCCTGGCCACATGTCCCGCTTCCGGCAACTCTATACGACTTTCAGGTAACAACTGGAAGTAAAGATGACGCCCTGCCACATCATCACAAACCACATCAGTAATAGGTGCACGCATCGCCACGTCGAAATCGAGACGGTTGCGGCCTCCTTTCAGGTGCCTTGCAGGCACATTTAACTGATACTTGCGGAAGGAATCACCATTGGGATTTGACAACGGCAATCCATGCACCAGTTTGCCGTTTATCAGCACATTCATCATTGAACCCTGACCAAACTCAGCACCGTAGGCAAAATCCAGCAACAAGGTTACCGTGGCATTTTCAGGCACATAGAAATCCGCCGGTAAATTGAATTCAACTCGCTTGGTAGTGGCAGTTTCTCCGCGGTATTCCGCACCACCGTCGCCCATATCCTGAAACGAATAGCTTTCCCCGGGCGTCAGGGTGTCGGCCACCAGCGGTACCTGATTGCTGGCAGTCTGGAAGCCGTCAATCAGAATGAAGGGATCCGGATTCAGTGCATCATCCATCAGAGCCAGTGTAGTTGCAGCACGCTGTACCTGCCCCTCATTAGTACCGGAAACAATCAGGCGCTGCCGCGCCGGCACCAGCACCTTGTCATCCACCACAATGGCTGGAGTGGACTCGATACCTAAATATGCATCTCCGATTTGATTGAAGGTTTGCTCAGATAAAAACGGACGCAAAGAAGACGCCGTTCCCACTACCACATGTAAGGCTTCCTTCGACCTGTTATCAAGATAAAAACTGCTGATGCGATAGCGTTCCGCCTGTTCATCGCTCCACGGCGTCAGATCATCTCTGGCCGGCAGCGCACGGGTATTGTCCAGCACGCCATGGCGGATTGCCAGATTCTGGTAATCTGCACGTAGAGCCAGCGCCTGAGCAACCAATGGCAATGCAGTGGTGAGAGTAGATTGTTCAGCTCCGGACGCAGTAAACAATGTGACGCCCTGTTGCCGGCCGATACCGGGATTAAACCGGTTCTTTAAATCAGCCAGCACGGCCGGGCCATTAACTGCTGATGTTTCTACAGACAGCACCGAACGGTATAAATCGATTTCACTCCACAGTTCCGGCGCGGCGTTATCAACACACTGGTTGGCATAATGCTGACTCACAGCAAACGTCAGGGTATTGAATCCTTCACGCCAGAGTTCAGCAGGAATATCAATTTCCGGACGGAAATTCGGCGCATTAGGATCCAGTGCAATCTGACTGATGGTGGCATTGTTAAACCGGACCGCCAGAACCGAACGCTGCCGGATGAGAGCGATAGAATTTACCGCCCGCATGTCCAGTGTGGCTTTTTCCACCTTCAGACCACCGGACAATGGCACAGATAATTCAAATTCTGCCACTGCCCCTTCCATTCTCAATGTACTGTCACCTGCATACAAATCAGACAGTCGCACTTTGTGGGTTTCTGCTGCTATTGCCTGACTTAGCAGACTCAGGCCAAATAACAGGACGAAAACCATTTTTTTCATTATGTGCTTCCTTTAGCTGTGCGCATCTTTTGCCAGTAGCGGCGGCTGTTCAGATACAAATGCTGAAATGCCGGTCTGACACTTACCCTCAGTACATGTTTAACACCGAACCAGTAGGACACCGGGCGGGTTCTGCGACGCTGAAAACTCTGCCAGCGCCGGCTGTCGCCCAGAACAAAACGGACGATCTGGTCAATATTACCTTCGTCCTGAACAAACTGAAATCGTACAAATTTATTGTCAGGAGATACAGACAGCACCTGACACGGCAGGCGGACCTTGCCTAAGTCCCCTTCTCTGTCTGTGATCAGCGTCACTTTTTCCGGCAATCCCGCAGTGTCGCCGCTCAGCCTGAGCTTTGCGCCCCCCAGTGACAAATCTATCAGGTGACCGGTCCAGGCATTACCATCAGAGCCGATAAGACTGATGTAATCATTGGCCGGCAAGCGGGCCTGTTCCCGCACCTGTTTACGCTCTACCAGCACCCCCATCACACTGACAAGCAGCAACAGATTAAATGCGTTCCAACCCAACACCACGGCGGTGAGCTCACGGGTAAGGGGTTCATTCACCATTTTCACCACTCCGGCTACCATGGCAATGCCCACCAGCAACAGCAATGCATAAAATACACCGGAAAGAGGTGAAATAAAGGTTTGAGTCAGGTTCTCCCCTTTCGGGGTCACTACAAACGATGGCGCACGGGGATTCCTGAACACTTTGGTAAGCGCCCTGAGAGTAAAAATACACTGCAGGATCTCGTAAAGCTCTGATACCAGCGGCCATCGGGTTTTACCGAATAGCATGGTGGAAAGCATGTAAGTCGCAATGACGTGGGGCATGGTGTAAGCCATGATCTCAGTCATGGAGGCGTGATAAACCTGCATGCCGAAAACCAGATAGGCCAGCGGCATTAAAAGAAAAATAATACGTGCGAAGGGAAACAGCCAGAACAGAATTGAACTCATATAGCCCATACGCTGATGCCAGCTCAGCTTCTTTTCCATAAACGGCTTTTTCAGCAACAGGATCTGTGTCATGCCCTGCGCCCAGCGCATACGCTGCGTCACGAAAGCGTCGAAAGTTTCCGGCGCCAGACCGCTGACCATCGGGCGGTCTACATAAACGGACTCGTAACCCATGGCGTGCAAATCGAAAGCGGTCTCAGCATCCTCTGTGATCGACTCTCCGGACAACCCTCCGACCATTTCAAGGTGACTACGCCGGAGTACCGCCGCAGAGCCGCAGAAGAAGGAGGCTGACCAGAAATCCAGCCCCCGCTGAATGGTGCCGTAAAACATGTCGTTTTCTGAAGGCATCCTGCTGAATGCAGAGAAATAGTTCCGCTCCACCGGGTCGGGGTTCGCCATAAAGTGCGGTGTTTGTACCAGAAAAACTTTTTCGTTTTCCACCAGCCAGGGCACGGTATGATCAAGAAAATCCATGGTCGGCACATGGTCAGCATCCAGCACAACGATGAGTTCACCATTGGTTTCCAGCAACGCATCGTTGATGTTTCCCGCTTTCGCATGATGATTCAGTTTGCGGGCATGATAATGTACGCCAAGCCGCTCACACATGGCCGACAGTTCAGCTTTACGTGCCCTGGCGCGGTTTGCCGCCGCGACATCCTGCTGCGTGATTTTCTGCTCTGTACTGCCATCGTCAAGCAGATGCACAGCCAGTTTTTCCTGCGGATACTTCAACATCAGCGCCGCGCGCAGGGTCACTTCCAGCAGTTCCGCAGGCTCATTGTAAGTGGGAATAAGCACATCGACGGTGGGTAACTTTTCTTCAGGAATATTACGGATGGTTTTGAGAGGCCGGCTCAATGGCAATGAATTCACAATACATCCCATTACATGGGTAATGCCGGCGTAAATTTCAGCCAGATAAAGCAACCATACAGCCACCAGCGACAAAACGTCTGTTGCCGTAAGGGTATACAGCCCGCGCCAGATCAGGTACCGGACAGTGAGCGCCAGGCCAAGGAAAATAGCCACCATGCGAAAAAACTGCTGATAGCTGTGATAGGCCCGCGACTCCTGAGAACAGAGATGCACGGCAATAAGGAGGACAGCGGAAACCAGTAACTGGGACCAGGCATCCATAGGCACCAGTAACAGCAAACCCAGCAGGCTTAAACCGGCAATAAAAACAATCACCAGCCCCCCGGAACGGGAACCGGAAACAGAATTTGAAAACAAATCAGCGCTCCAAAATGGGAACGCGGGTAACTGCTGAATAATTCCCGCGGTTAATCAGTACAAGGTGACTGTCAGTGACTTCAACTTCATGATTACTCTGGTAAAAACGTTTTGATAAAGCATCTCTGTGACGACGCTGCTCTTTAACCAGCAGATAGCATACCGGCTGCACCACACAACCACTGAAGAAAGCAATGAACTCCAGCGAAAACAGCCATACCGGTGATACGGGCGAGACAAATAGCGAAAAACACAGCATACAAAAGCTGATCACCACGACGACCAGCCAGATTGCCATCATACGTTTTGCCCGTTGCAAGGCTTTCTCTGCTGCACAGAACTGCCGTAAACGGTTCTGCCATAAGTTCTCCAGTTGATAAACCGTGTTATCACCGAAGTGTTCTGTGCCGGAGAAACTCTCAGACTCACTGCTAAAAGCTTCGCCTTCACTGACCTGCAGCGGAAAATTATCAAACGACATTACACAAGGCTCCCGGAAATGTAGCGCCTTTCCGGATAACCGGAAAACGTGCTGATTTCTTAGATCATAGTTTAAAGCCGTGCCCTGGCAGGATAAATTCAACTTATGGCTGATACTTATATGAAGTTATAACACCAGAAAAATGGATTCAATGATGCGCTAAAATTTTAAGTAGAATTCACGACATAAGCGGCGAAATTCTGACGTGTACTCTCCGTTACCGTCCCGAATCGCCAGTTGCTTACTATCTAAGCAATTTCTTTGCCGTTTAAAACGCCAGGCGATCAGATAAGGCTGCTTATCAACCTCTGCACTGACGTACAGCCTTTGACTGGCGTACAGTCCGGCCTTTTCTGCAGTTTCAGTAATCAATGTTTCCCGGGAGGCAGGATATACGCAGTAGAAGATCCCATCGTCAGTCAATTGACGGGAAACAACATCAAAAAGTGTAGCGGGCGACAAGCTGTCGTCAATTCTGGCGGTTGCCCGTTCTGTGGTCAGCGTTGTGTATGCCCGGGAGCCCCCGGACACTGATTCAAAGTAAGGCGGGTTCGTTATAATCACATCAAAACGGCCAGAGAATGCAAGGGAAGTGATGTCACCGGTTAACGCCTGTAACTGAGTTGACCAGGGGGATGCAGCAAAATTCTGTGCAGCCTGTGCGGCTGCCGGCTCGTCAATATCCACCGCCGTTATTTGTGCAGCAGAACTGGCCTTTTGCGCCATCATCAGAGCAAGTATGCCGCTGCCTGTACCAATATCCAGCACCCGCTTTGCATTGCCGGGCTGCGCCCAGCTTCCCAGCAACATGCTGTCAGTATTTACTTTCATGGCGCAGTTATCCTGGACCACCGCGAACTGCTTACAACGAAACCCCTTTCCCATTACTGGCTGTCAAACTCCTGCAAAGTAATCATTTTATGGGCCACTTCCGTGGCAGACACGGGGCGGTATTTATTCAGTGGACCGGCCATAAACACACCCAGAGCAGGTGCTATCATTTGCCCGAAAGCTTCCAGCGGACGGCTTTCATTTCGCTCACCCAGCAGTAATGAAGGTCTGACCGCGGATGCGTTTGGTAGTTGAGGCATCCGCATTAATGCATCTTCCAGTTCTCCTTTTACGCGCAGGTAAAAGTTGCTGCTTTTCGCATCTGCTCCCACTGAGGATATCCACACAAAACTGTCGGCGCGCTGCGCCCTGGTGAGCTGCGCGGCAACGTGGATATACTCGAAATCGACTTTACGGAAAGCCGCCTTTGAACCGGCCTGTTTAAGGGTTGTACCTAAACAACAATAAACATGGTTAACGCTGAAATAGCCCTGATAATCCTGTAGCTGCTCAAAATCGATAACCAGCGGTGTCAGCTTACCCAGCGGATCGCTGAACAAGCTAGCCGGCACAGGTCGCCGGACCAGGATAGTAATAGAATCATATCTGGGATCGAGCAATAGCTGGCGAACTAACGCCTTTCCCACCAATCCTGTCGCACCCAGCACTAAAGCGGTTTTATTGCTATTCACCTTGTGTCATCCTTTAAATATCCGACAGACTTTTATAACTAACGATTGCCAAAGATAATAATGAAAAAAACGTTACTACTCGGAGCCCTTATGCTCAGTTCACTCGTTCACGCCAAAGATTTATCCATCGAACGTATATTTGAATCACCGTCACTGGACGGAAATGCCCCGCGGAATTTACAGGTCTCCCCTGACGGACAACGGGTAACCTTCCTGCGCGGAAAGCAGGAAGATTATGATCAGCTGGATTTGTGGGAATACCACATCCAGTCCGGTGAAACCCGCATGTTATTCGACTCAGCCACCCTTGCACAAGGCGACGGTGAACTGTCTGACGAAGAAAAGGCCCGCCGTGAACGTATGCGCTTATCCGGCAGCGGTATTGTCAGCTACCAGTGGTCAGCCGACGGCAAAGCCCTGCTGTTTCCTTTAGGTGGTGACGTGTTTTATCACGAACTGGGAAAAGCAGGCGCCAGACAACTGCTTGATACGGACGCATTTGAAACAGATATCAGTTTGTCTCCGAAAGGCAATTTCATTGCTTACATCCGTGATCAGAACCTGTATGTGAAAAACATCGCCAGTGGCAAAGAAACGGCGATTACCCAGGGCGGTGGCGGCAACATCAAATATGGTATGGCCGAGTTTGTTGCACAGGAAGAAATGGGTCGTATGACCGGTTACTGGTGGTCACCCGATGAAAAATACATTGCTTTTACCCGTGTAGATGAAAAGCCGGTAGACATTATTACCCGCTCTGAAATTTATGCGGACAGCATAAAAATGATTGAGCAGAAGTATCCCGCCGCTGGCACCCCGAATGTGGAAGTGACGCTGGCAATTCAGGAAATTGGCAGCGGCGCCCGTCAATGGGTGGATTTGGGCAAAGATAAAGATATTTATCTGGCCCGCGGAGCCTGGATGCCATCCTCCGGCGTTTTCACTTATCAATGGCAAAACCGTACCCAGCAGGCGCTGGAGTTACGCGCTTATGATCTGAATAGTAAAAAACAGACCGTACTGATTAAAGAAAACAGTAATACCTGGGTTAATCTGAACGATGATTTGACCTTCCTGCCAGAGCGCAATCAGTTCATCTGGGCATCAGAGCGCGACGGCTACAAACATCTTTACCTGTATAACAATGATGGTTCTCTGGTAAAGCAGCTAACAAAAGGCAAATGGGTCGTGGATGAGCTTGAAGCCATCGATCCTGAAACGGGCAACATTTACTTTACCGGCAGGAAAGACACGCCTCTTGAGCGTCACTTATACAGTGTTTCAATTGATGATGGTGACATTCAGCGTATCTCAGAGAAAGACGGCTACCACAGCATCACTTTCTCTTCCGACGCCTCGATTTATGTAGACAGCATGTCAACGGTGAATCACCCTGCTCAGGTGAGTCTGCACAAAGCCGGTGGCGAACAAATTACCTGGCTTGAAGAGAATGCTGTAGACGACAATCATCCTCTCAGTGCCTACATGGACAGCTGGACAAAACCTGAATTCGGCACCATTACCACTGACGATGGCGCAGAGCTTTACTATCGTCTGTACAAGCCGGAAAATCTGGAAAAGAAACACCCCGTAATTGTTTATCTTTACGGCGGCCCTCATGCACAGGTTGTGACTAACAGCTGGGGCGGAAACCGCGGCCTGCTGATGCAATATTGGGTAGATCAGGGTTATGTGGTGTTCAGCATCGACAACCGTGGTTCAAACTATCGCGGCAAAGCGTTTGAAGATCCTATTTTCAAGAAAATGGGAACGGTAGAAGTGGACGACCAGGTGGCGGGTGTGAAATTCCTGCGTACACTGCCGTATGTGGATGCAGACCGCATCGGTGTTCATGGTCACAGCTATGGCGGCTACATGACACTGATGTCGATGTTCAAAGCCGGTGACTACTTTGCTGCCGGTGTCTCCGGTGCGCCTGTCACCGACTGGCGTTTGTACGACACGCATTACACTGAACGCTACATGGGTAACCCGAAAACTGATGATGATGCTTACACAGCCTCCAGCGTCTTTCCTTACGCGAAAGACTTAAAAGGCGATTTGCTGATTTACCACGGTATGGCAGACGACAACGTACTGTTTACCCACAGCACTAAACTGTACAAGCATCTTCAGGATATGGCGATCCCATTTGAAACCATGGATTACCCGGGTAAGAAACACAGTATCCGCGGCAAAGAAACCGGTATTCACCTGTACAAGACCATCACCAACTTCTTTAACCGTAATCTGCATCCTTCGAAAGCGGATTAAACAAAAAACGGGCTGCAATTGCAGCCCGTTTTGATTTCCATGCAGTCCGGATTTAACCGAACATCTGATTAGCCAGTGCGTTCTGTACGCCCTGCGCGGCATTTTTGCTCAGCTCAATTTCAACTGGTCCATCCTGACCCGACACCCAGATTTTCAGTTCAGAATCCGTATCGAAGTGTCCCGCCGTTTCCACTACAAACTGGGTAATGGATTTGTAGGGAATTGAATGGTAATTCACTTTGCGACCTGTCAGCCCCTGCTTATCAATGAGGATCATTCGCCCGGAAGTAAAGACTATTAAGTCCCTGACAAGTTTGTAAGCACTTACAACGGACTCACCTGCGCCCAGTACCGGTGCTAATTCTTCAGCCACAGCCTGCGCATCAGTTTCACTGGCATTACCTAACAACGCATCAAACAATCCCATGGGTTCTCCTTAAAATGACGTTTATGCCCGAAGCAGATTAACATTATCACGGGTATGCAGACGATTCATCAATGGTAGTGGTTTACCCAGAGCAAAACCCTGACCGTAATCTACGTTCAGTTCCCGCAATGCATCACAGGTAGCCTGGTCAGTAACGAACTCAGCGATGGTTTTCTTGCCCATACTTTGCGCGATAGCACTGATCGCTTTCACCGTTTCATGGTCGATACTGTCTCTGGCCATATTTTTCACGAAAGAGCCGTCAATTTTCACAAAATCGACTTCCAGATTTTTCAGATAGGTAAACGATGACATCCCTGCGCCGAAATCATCCAGTGCAAACAGGCATCCTTTACTACGTAGAGTTTCAATGAAATGTCTGGCTGCATTAATATTGGTTACTGCGGCAGTTTCCGTAATTTCAAAGCAGATTTTGTGTGCAGGCACTGTTGAGCGCATTACCCTGTCGACGATACCTGCGAGCCCCGACGGGTCGCCTAAAGTCAGACCGGACAGATTAATTGCCACTTTACCCAGTCTTTCCAGATGAGCAGGATGTGCTTCCAGTACCGACAAGGTGCGGTCAACCACCCAGCCGTCAACCTGATTCATCAGGCCATGTCTTTCAGCCAGCGGAATGAACAATGCGGGACTAATCAGCCCGCCATTGCCATCCGGCAGCCTGAGCAATATTTCGTAGTGTTCCAGCGCCTGCTCTTCTTTATGCATTGGCACTATGGACTGACTGTGCAATTCAAACAGCCCGTGCTGGATTGCCCGCTGCAGTGCATGTAACACACTGCTTTCTTTATTCAGCCCGCTTCCGCAGCCATCAGGCTGATGCACCACATAGCGGTTGCGGCCCTGATATTTTGCCTGATAGCAGGCGTTGTCAGCCGCCTGGATCAGTTCTGCCGCTGAACCGCTGTTTTGATCAATAGAAATGACGCCGATACTGGCGCCTACGTAGAAAAGCCGGTCTTCATAGACAAAACGGTATTCAGACACGGCTCTGATAATTTCATCAAGCTTTGCCGTAACTGCTTTCAGCGTTTGATTGGAAAAAATAATGCAGAACTCATCACCGCCAATGCGCGCCAGCAATTCATTTTCAGTAAGATGGCGGGCAAAAATACCGGCGACTTCTTTCAGTAAACGGTCGCCGGCGGGATGACCGCAGCTGTCGTTCACCAGTTTAAATCTGTCCATGTCGATAAAACACATCACACCGGTTTGCTCTCCCCGTTTAACGCTTTCAAGCAACACGTGCAGTTCGTTATCAAAAGCATACCGGTTCACCAGTCCTGTGAGCTGATCATGACTGGCCTGAAACACCACCTCTTCCTGCAGAGCCTGCTCTTTTGTCACGTCCCTGGCAATCCCTTCCACGGCAATGAGTTTGCCGTTGTCGTCACACACCGGTGTGTCGGTGAATTCAATGACAAAAATCTCTCCGTCTTTTCCCTGATAATGAACAAGATACGGTTCAGGCTTAACTCCCTTTGCGATTGCATCTGTAACAGAGTGAATATTATCCGGTACGCGGTAAGTCAGACTGGCAGACTGTTCACAAAATTCGTCAGCACTCAATCCGGTAATGGCGCTGAGTCCGGCACTGACAAAAACAAACCGGTGATCAGGTGTTCTGGTGTACACGAAGTGGCGCTGCATGTTGTCCAGTAGACGCCGGTAACGCTCCTCGCTTTTCTTTAAATCAATTTGTGCACGGAACCGCTCTGATACATCCCGCATGGTCAGCGCCAGGGTTTCTCCTGCCTTCACCATCTGAATTTTCAGCCATCCTGCCGCCGTAGCATCTGTATCGACTTTTACATAGGTCTCGTAAGGCACTCCCGAGTCTGACACTTCCTTTGCTGCGGTTGTCAGCTCAGGATGACCAAGAAATGCCATCAGGTAGTGCAGTGTGTGTGGCAATTGCCGGTTTTTCAGAGAGGGAAACAGTTCATAGCTAACGGTATTGGCTTCAAGCAGTACAAAGCCACCGGACGCGGGCTGGTAAATCATCAGTGCATCCAGACCGGCTTCGCTGGCTATCTGATAGCGCTTCTGGCTGACAGATAACCTGACTGCACCTTTTAACTGTTTATGGAAAATCCAGCTTACCAGCAACGACATCAGCACACCCGCCGCGCCCAGCAACCATCCGGCGTCGAACCTGGCGGGCCGGCTCTGTATTTGCAGTGACCAGTCGCGCCCCAGAAAAGCAATTTTGCCGGTTTCGACAATTGAACCGTCATCAGCAAAATCACCGGCTTCCAGTAAATGTGCATCAATATCGCGGATCATGAAATTAAACTGAGGCCCAACCAGCTCCCCGACCATGGCGTTAAGAATTTCACTGACATCGAAAGTGGCTACCAGGAAACCCAGTTCAGGCTCCTGCGTACTGATGGCGCGGGCGTATACTAAGAAATAATGGCCACTTGTCCGTGACTGCACCAGCATACTCTGAAAATCATCAGACAGGCGAAGTGAAGGGAGCCTTAGCGGCAACTCTTTCCTTTCAGGCTTTGCAAAGCCGGCAGCTTCTGCCCCCTGCCCTTCCGGAATAGTCATCCAGCGGATCTTCCCGCTTCTGTCTGTCACAGACAATGACGTATAGCCGTGCTGAATATTCATCAGCGACACAGCCTGAACGTTGAACCAGTCAATTTCATTGGGAGAGAAAGCAGGCCAGGTCTGCATCAGACTGATCATTGCCTGACGACGCTCTGCAGAAAACAGTTCAAGGCTGTTTTTCAGCTGACTGGCCAGTGAGGTGGCCTTGGATATACGTGACTGGCGTTCATCGTTAATGAGGTAAAAGCCTGCCGCGACGAACAGGAAACTCAATAACAAAAACAGCATGAACGGGAGCAGGTAAACCCTGCTTTTCTTTCGTTCTGGCATCACATCACTACCCGGCTATGTTGAAACCGGGGAAAATACTACAAAAGTATGAAGCTTTTATTAAGTCGCAGCATCACAGAAACAGTGATAGTGTAGAAGGTTGAAATAGCGAAGACTATCAAGGAACAAAAGTGACAGATATCCGCCTTCCCACCTTCGATGACGTGCATGCGGCGTCATTACGGCTTAAGGGAAAAGTAAGCCGCACACCTCTGCTGGAATCCTCATTATTAAACCGCTGGCTGGGTCAGCGTATTTTGTTTAAAGCAGAATGCCTGCAAACTACCGGCGCATTTAAAATGCGCGGTGCAACAAACTTTATCAGCAAGCTGGCAGAGCAAAATGCTCTCCCTTCACGCATTGTGGCAAACAGTTCAGGTAACCATGCCCAGGCCGTGGCTTATGCTGCTGCACAACAGAATATTCCAGCAACGATTTACTCCACTGAAAATATCTCTGCGGTAAAAGCCGCTGCGACTAAAAGCTATGGCGCGACACTGGCGTTGTACCCTACGCGGCCCGAAGCCGATGCAGCGGTGGCCGAAGCAGCAAAAGAAGAAGGAACTGTATGGATCCCGCCCTTTGATCATCCGGATATTATCGCCGGTCAGGGCACAGCATGTATGGAAGCGCTGGAAGATGCCGGTAAAGTGGATGCCGTATTTGCGCCTTGCGGCGGCGGTGGCCTTATCAGTGGCACCTTACTTGCTGCCAGAGCCCTGCAACCGGATGCCAAAGTCATCGGCGCAGAACCTCAGGTAGCCAACGATGCATCGCGTTCTCTGCAAAGCGGTATTATTGAATCACTACCGGGGCCCGCAAACACGCTCGCAGACGGTGCGGCCACACCTGCAGTTGGCTTGCATACCTTCCCGCTTTTACAGCAACTGAATGACTTTTACGAAGTTGATGAAATCCAGATTGCCTACTGGACCCAATGGTTACAACATTTGCTGAAACTGCATGTAGAACCCACCAGTGCCATGAGCATGGCAGCGGTAACCTCATGGGCACTGGAAGCACCAAAAGGCCAGACCGCCCTGGTAATACTTACCGGCGGTAATATCAGCCAGCAGAGCATGCAAAAAATCTGGGCGACAGACTATTTACTTCAGCCACCTAACTTAACTGAACAGGAGCAGGACTAAGCCATGTCATTGTTTAAACGTTCATTACGGTGGAGTGCCGCCGTATTGCTTACTGCCTCATTTAACTCCCTTGCCGGCACGACATTAATCAATAATATCAGCGGCTATACCCTGAATAAAAAAGGCGAGCTGATCGCCTTTTCTTCAATGCTGATAGAAAACGGCAAAGTGAAAAAACTGGATCCGGAGTCTCCCCGCGCCGATGCAGTTGTAGATGGCTATAACAATGTCTTACTGCCCGGTCTTATTGATGCCCACGGTCACCTGCTTGGCCTTGGCAGCAGTTTACTGGAAGTGGATGTCCGTGAGAGTAAAAGTGCGCAGGATGCGGCTAAGCTGGCTGCTGCCTACGCATTTGCCAATCCGGAACAGCGCTGGATCACTGGCAGTGGCTGGAATCAGGAAATGTGGCCGGACCGCAGCTTCCCGGACGCAGGCATTCTGGATAAAGCGATCCCGCGTCGCCCGGTGTGGCTGACCAGAGTTGATGCCCATGCAGGCTGGGCCAATTCAGCCGCATTAAAACTGGCCGGTATTACCCGTGATACGCCAGACCCGGTGGGCGGAAAAATTATGCGTGATGCCGGTGGTAATCCTTCTGGCGTGCTGATTGATAATGCCATGGGATTGATGGAAAAGGTGATGCCTGCCCCGGGCGCAGAACTTTACCATCAGCAGTTAAATGCCGCCTGTCAGCATTTACTGTCTGTGGGTGTTACCGCCATGCATGACGCCGGTGTACCTCATCAGGTTTACGATTTTTATCTGGCCCGTGCGGCAGAACAATCGTTGCCGGTACGTATTTACGCCATGGTCAGTGCTACAGACAAGGACCTGGACGCCATGCTGGATAACGGACCGGTACGCAGCAGTGACGATTTTCTGTTTATCCGCAGCGTAAAAGCTTATGGTGACGGCGCACTTGGAAGCCGTGGTGCGGCTTTGCTGGCTCCCTATACCGACGATCCCCATCAGACAGGTTTACTGCTTACCCAGCCTGAAGAAATGGCTCCCCTGTTCAGTAAAGTCATGAACGCCGGATTTCAGCTCAACTTTCACGCTATCGGCGACCGAGCAAACCGTATGGCGCTGGATCAATTTGAAAAGGAAATGAAAAAACATCCTGATGCTGACTTCAGAAACCGTATTGAACATGCTCAGGTGATTCATCCCGACGATCTGCCCCGGTTTGCGGAGCTGGGTGTACTGCCTTCCATGCAGCCCACCCACGCTACCAGCGATAAGAATATGGCAGAAGACCGCCTCGGAAAGGATCGCATGGCCGGTGCATATGCGTGGAAGACGTTGCTGGATTCAGGGATCCCCATTCCGCTGGGTTCAGACTTTCCTGTAGAGCTGGCCAATCCGTTTTACGGTATTCATGCTGCCGTTACCCGTCAGGACAGAAACAACCAGCCGGTAAAGGGCTGGTATGCTCACGAAGCGATGACCGTTCAGCAGGCTTTCAGAGGTTTTACGCTGGATGCTGCCTACGCCGCACATATGGAAGACAGTCTGGGTACGCTGACCCCGGGGAAATGGGCTGACTTTATTCTTGTGGATCAGGATATCTTCGATGTGGATCCGAAAGATATCTGGCGCACCCGGGTGCTGCAAACCTGGACAGCCGGAATTAAGGTATTTGATGCTGAACGCAACCAGTAACGGCCAAAACAGCGGATACAAGTAATTCAAAAGGGGCGCTTTGCGCCCCTTTTGTGATTTTATTCTACCGGATGATTAATCCCGGTCCTGCTCTTCAATATGTCTGAAGCGGGGAACCGTTTCTCCGTTCACTTCCACCTGCTCAGTGAACATGGTCAGCGGACGGACCCAAAGCCCTTTTTCACCATATTCCGGCCGGTACACCACCAGTTCCGATTCATCTTCTGAGTGCTTAGCCACACCGATGACAGTATAAAAGTTGCCTTTGTAATGTTGATACGTTCCGGGCACAACCGGCTTTGACATATTATTCATCCTCCAGTGGCAATAGCAGTTGCTCTGCCGGCAAACCGCCGGCTAATCCAATGTGAATGCCCACCAGCCTGACACCCCGGCCTCTGGCCCGCTGCCACGCTTCATCCAGCAATTCATAAAAAAATGCTTCTTCGATATCGTGATGACGGTGCTCAACGGTGGTTTGCTGGAAGTCCTGAAACTTGAGCTTCACGCCCTGAGATTTTATCAGACATTTCCGCTCACCGGTCTTTTTTAAATGCCCTTCAATGCGTTGCTGCATCTTCTCCCACAACACAGGCAGTACCGCCTTGCATTCATCAAGTGTATGCAAATCGCTGCTGAAGGTACGTTCCACTCCGATTGATTTTCTTACCCGGCTGACATTGACATCCCGCTCATCCACACCGTGAGCACGGTTCCACAGCACTGAACCGAATTTCCCCAGCTCTTTCTGCAGACGTTCAAAGGGATATTGCCGGACATCATTACAGGTAGTCAGGCCCAGACGCTGCAACTTCTGCTGTGTGACTTTGCCCACGCCGGGAATTTTTGACAGCGACATATTTCTGACAAATGCATCCAGCTTATCCGGTGTGATCACACATAACCCGTCCGGTTTATTTTCGTCACTGGCTACCTTAGCCACGAATTTGCATGATGCCACACCAGCCGAGGCAGTCAGATTCAGTTCTTCTTTAATTCGCCGGCGGATATCCTGTGCTATGAGTGTGGCGCTGCCGTTAAACAAAGTGGTGTGAGTGACATCCAGATAGGCCTCATCCAGAGACAAAGGCTCGATGAGGTCGGTATAGTCATTGAAAATTTCACGGATACGCTGACTCTCGCGGACGTACATATCCATTCTGCCGGGTACAAGAATGAGCTCAGGGCACAAACGCTTTGCATAGGCTGTTGCCATGGCAGAGCGCACACCAAATTTTCTTGCCGGATAGTTACACGTTGATATCACGCCACGGCGATCGGCGCTGCCGCCAATCGCTATGGGCTTATTGATCAATGACGGATTGTCGCGCATTTCAACTGCAGCGTAAAAGCAATCCATATCAACGTGAATAATCTTTCGCACTCTGCCACCACACTGTATATATGAACAGCATTTTAGCGGATTATGTCAACTATGCCAGTGCAAAGTTCAACACCGAATAAAAGGTCAAAATATTGCAAAAAGTTAATACAACAGGATTGTAAAACCTTATTGAAAAGATAAACTGGTAATAAGCGTAAAATTTAACCATTCATCAGGGAGGATGTCATGGCTGCTTTTTTACCCGCCTTTGAAAAAATGATTGATAACGAAGGGGGCTATACACTTCATCGTGTGGAGGGTGACCGCGGTGGTGCTACCTACGCCGGTATAGCCCGCAATTTTCATCCTGACTGGGAAGGCTGGCCACTACTTGATGCCGGCGTCCCCGACAGTCAACTGATGCCTCATGTCGCAGCGTTCTACCAGCAGCACTTTTGGGAACGGATCCGCGGAGACTTTATTGATTCTCAACGTGTAGCTGAAACCCTCTTTGATTTCGCCGTTAATGCCGGCCTGTCTGCAGCGTCGAAACTGGCTCAGGAAGTTGCTGATGTGTACGTTGACGGGATCATCGGTACGAAATCCTTAAAGGCCATCAACAACATGCCACCGGAAGTATTTCTGCATGGCTATGCACTCAAGAAAGTCGCCCGTTATGCGGAAATTGTTAATCATAATCCCTCACAGGCAAAGTTCCTTCTTGGCTGGATAAACCGGACACTGAAAGGTATTGCATAGCAAACCTTTCCGGCTCCGCCCCCAGATACGCTATCGTCCCTTTTTCCTGATTACATATTTACACAAAATTTAAGTTGGATTTCGGGATAAATCTGTTTTTATTTATCTTTTTCTTAACTTAAATTTTAGTCAGTTTTTGTTTCTCCGCTGCCCGTAATGTCTGGCCGGCATACCAATACCCCCGTTTTTTATACGTATTAAATGCCATTCATAGTTATACGGCTATATGCGTAACTCCCGATAGACTTAAGTAGTATGGATTTCGAGCTGCAGAAAAAAGCAGCGTTTACAACGTTTGTGCATAGCCGGTTTATTTCTCCTGAATGACAAGCTGACGGAACAGTTTTTGTCATCACTAAAGCAGATAAACCGATGTGTACAGACCCGGTAAAAATACCCCGTAGTAACACGCCACAGAGCGGGAGGGGATAACAACAAGACAGGAAAAAAATAATGTCCATATTACGCACATTACCATCCAAATCGGTACTCGCTACATCGTTAAGTTTAATCACATTAACCGCTACTGCAGCGTCTGCCGGCAACGGGCCGGTCAGTGTTTCCCCTGAACCACTTACCTTTGAGCAGTTAAAGAACCTGCGCCAGGATCTGCGTTTACAGGAAAGCAATGAACGCTACATTGTCACCTTTAAAAATGGTAAAGGCGCAGTGGCGGGCAAAGGCAGCATTAATGCCAGTGATAAGGCGCTGGATGTAGCATCAGTGAAATCTGCCATACAACAGGCAGGTGGCAAGACTCTTAAAGTGATGGAACGCCATGGCATGGCTGTCGTCACATTAAACAAGAAAGCACTTAACGCCCTGCGCAAGAATAAAGATGTTGATATCGCCCCTGATCTGGTGCGGGAGTTAATGGCCCAGTCCACGCCATATGGCTACACCATGATACAGGCGAATCAGCTAATCCAGTCTGATACCAGCGCCCGCAAAGTCTGTATTATTGATACCGGTTATAATCTGGGTCATCCGGATTTACCGGGCACCAATGACGGGGTAACCGGAATTGGCAATAACAGTGCAGTGGGTAACTGGTATAACGATGGTAACGGCCACGGAACACATGTTGCCGGTACGATTGCCGCCTATGACAATTCAGAGGGTGTGATCGGTGTCTATCCCGGTGCCAGCCTGCATATTGTGAAAATATTCAACGACAACGGTGACTGGACTTACGCCTCTGACATCATCACTGCTATCGACCAGTGTCAGGATGCCGGCGCTGATGTGGTTAACATGAGTTTAGGGGGTTCAGGCTCGTCTTCGGCAGAAGCGTCTGCCATGCAGGGTTTCACAGACGATAACATGCTGCTGGTCGCCGCAGCCGGTAATGCCGGCAACAGTTCACTGTCTTACCCTGCCTCCTACGATGCCGTAGTGTCTGTTGCAGCAGTTGATTCCGGTAAAAACCGCGCCAGCTATTCACAGTACAACTCACAGGTGGAAATTGCCGGCCCCGGCAGTTCAGTCTACTCCACCTATCCGGACAGCTCCTACGCCACCCTGAGCGGCACATCTATGGCCACGCCACACGTTGCCGGTGCGGCGGCCCTGGTGTGGAGCTTTCATCCCCAGTGCAGCGCCACGCAGATTAGAAACGCGTTAAATGCCACCGCAGAAGATCGTGGCAGTTCAGGCAGAGATAATCAGTACGGTTACGGCATTGTGCGGGTAGCGGAGGCGAACAGCTACCTGAATAACAACGGTTGTGATGGCAGCAGTAACGGCGGTGGAGACCCGACCGATCCGGGTGTGGAACCGGTATCAGGACAATTAACAGGATTATCAGGTTCACGGTCATCCTGGGATCGCTACACCTGGGATATCCCGGCTGGCGTTTCCACGATGACAATTCAAATCTCCGGCGGCAGTGGTGATGCCGATCTGTATGTGAGATACGGCAGCCAGCCTTCCACATCGGCCTATGATTGCCGTCCTTACAAGAACGGCAACAGTGAGGTATGCACGTTTACTGCACCGGCTGACGGCACCTGGCATATCGGCCTGAGAGCTTACAGCACTTACAGTAACGTAACGTTAAGTTACAGCTACGAGTAGAAACAAAAAAAAGGCCGGACATTCGTCCGGCCATTTTTATCATCACTTGATGTGTACTGATAAACCTGAAAATTTACAGGATCTGGTTATCCTTCCACTCAGCAATTTTTTTCTGTCTGGCTTCTTCACGCTCCAGGCGCATCTTCTTACGGTCACACGGCTCAGGACAATCACAGGCTTTCTCAATACCCAGTGCGCCTAAACCGCCGCAACTACCGGAAATGGACTTCTTCTGGATCAGATAACCCACGGCCATTGCCAGTACCATGGCAAGAAAAAACACAAACGCGAGGATAAATGTAGACATCATCGTCTCCTAATTCTTAACTTCAACCATAGTATCAAACTCAGGAGATGCATACTCCTCAAAGCCATCTGCTGTGCGACGAATTAAGAAAACGGCAAGATGTTCTTTCTCCGCCAGCGCTTTAGCTTCATCCCACCCCATCACATTGAACGCAGTGGCAAGGCCATCAGCAGTCATAGATGACGGGTCCACCACCGTTACCGATACCAGATTATGAGTAATGGGTTTACCGGTTCGGGGATCAATCAGATGAGAATAACGCTTACCGTCCATTTCATAGTAATTGCGGTAATCCCCTGAGGTGGCAATGGCATTCGTACCAATAGAGACAATTTTCTGCACCGAGCGTTCCGTTGAGACCGGCTTCTCAATGGCTATTAACCATTCCTCACCATTCCCCCGCTCGCCTTTAACACGCATTTCACCGCCGATTTCCACCAGGTAGTTGTGCAGATCATGCTTTTCCATAATCGCAGCAACCTGGTCTACACCGTAGCCTTTGGCAATAGTCGACAGGTCGACATAAACCATTGGATGCGTTTTCTTCAGACCCTGTTCTGAAATACTGATTTTATCCAGCCCGACATACTCTCGGACTTCAGAAATCTGCTCTTCAGATGGCACCTTTTCAGGACGTTTGTTCGGACCAAATCCCCACAAATTCACCAGCGGCCCCACAGTTACGTCCAGTACGTTATGACTTAGCTTGCCGAGCCTGATAGCTTCAGTCACCACCAATGACGTTTCGTCACTTAACGGAAAGGGCGTGGTGTAACGATTCTGGTTAAAACGGGATAATTCTGATGTAGGGTCATAGGTCGACATCAGTTTATTAATTTCTACTAACCGGGCATCAATGGCCTCTTGCAGACCATCAACCTGACCACGCTCATCCACTACATACTTAACATTGTATGTGGTGCCCATGGTATTTCCGTGTAAATGCACAACCTGTTTGGCTTCCTCACCACAGGCACTAAGAAAGAGTACAACGAAAGCAAGTACACTAAAACGCAGATACTGATTAATCACTTCTTATCCTTATCTATTAAAAAAGGGGGCGATGCCCCCTTTTTCAATTATACCGTTTGCTGATTAACCACCAAAGTCATCAAGCAGGATATTTTCGTCTTCTACCCCAAGATCTTTCAGCATGTTGATAACAGCTGCGTTCATCATGGGAGGACCACACATATAGAATTCACAATCTTCAGGAGCAGGGTGATCTTTCAGGTAGTTCTCAAGCAAGACATTGTGGATGAAGCCGGTATAGCCATCCCAGTTATCTTCAGGTTGAGGGTCAGAAAGTGCAACATGCCATTCGAAGTTTTCATTCTCGGCAGCCAGCTCATCGAAATCTTCTACGTAGAACATTTCGCGCAGTGAACGGGCACCATACCAGAATGTGATCTTACGATCGGTTTTCAGACGACGAAGCTGGTCGAAGATGTGTGAACGCATAGGTGCCATACCTGCACCACCGCCAACAAACACCATTTCTGCGTCAGTTTCTTTCGCGAAGAACTCACCGAACGGACCAGAAATCGTTGCTTTATCACCTTCTTTCAGGCTCCAGATGTACGAAGACATTTTACCGGCAGGCAGAGTCAGGTTATTAGGCGGCGGCGTAGCAATACGCACGTTCAGCATAATAATACCTTCTTCTTCCGGGTAGTTCGCCATGGAGTAAGCACGGATAGTTTCTTCGTCGACTTTAGACTCGATGTCGAAGAAACCAAAGCGCTCCCAGTCACCGCGGAACTTCTCAGGAATGTCGTAATCTTTGTACTTCACGTGGTGAGCAGGTGCTTCAATCTGAATGTAACCACCAGCACGGAAAGGTACGCTTTCACCGTTAGGAATTTTAAGCTTAAGCTCTTTGATGAACGTGGCTTTGTTGTCGTTAGAAATAACTTCACAATCCCACTTCTTAACACCAAAGATTTCTTCTTCCAGTTCGATCTTCATGTCCTGCTTAATAGCAACCTGACATGATAAACGGCAACCTTCACGGGCTTCACGCTTAGTGATGTGGTCAAGTTCGGTTGGCAGAATTTCACCACCACCTTCTTTGATGTCTACACGACACTGACCACAAGAACCACCACCACCACATGCAGATGATACGAAAATACCCGCTTCAGCAAGTGCGCCAAGCAGTTTACCGCCAGGCTGCGTGGTAATCGCTTTTTCAGGATCATCGTTGATCATGATGGTCACGTCACCGCTTGGTACTAACTTAGATTTGGCAAACATGATAATAAATACCAGCGCCAGAACGATGACAATGAACATGCCAACGCCAAGTAACATTTCTATACTCATTTATATGCTCCTCTGCGTTATTACAGTGCGATACCAGTGAAAGACTGGAAGCCTAACGCCATCAGACCTGCGATCATGAACACAGAGCCCAGACCACGTACACCATCTGGCATATCAGCATATTTCAGTTTTTCACGAACAGCGGCCAGCAGAACGATAGCTAACGCCCAGCCCATACCACTACCTACACCGTAGACAATACTTTCAGTGAAGTTATATTCACGTTGAACCGCGAATGCCACACCACCGAAGATTGCACAGTTAACTGTGATTAGCGGAAGGAAGATACCCAGAGCGTTATATAACGCAGGGAAAAACTTATCTAACGCCATTTCCAGAATCTGTACTAACGCAGCGATAACGCCGATAAACGTCAGGAAGTTCAGGAAGCTTAAGTCTGCATCAGGGAAACCGGCCCATGCCAGCGCACCCGGAGCAAGAATGTTTACATAGATAACCTGGTTTACCGGTACAGAGATACCCAGTACCACAATAACGGCTACACCCAGACCCATCGCTGTTTTTACTTTCTTAGATACGGCCAGAAACGTACACATACCCAGGAACAACGACAGCGCCATGTTCTCGATAAAAATCGAGCGAACGAATAAAGACAGATAATGTTCCACGAATTACTCCTTAGGCTCGACTTGTTCCGGACGGAAAGTACGAATAATCCATACCATGCCACCGATCAGGAAGAATGAGCTGAATGGCAGGATCAACAGGCCATTGCCCTGATACCAGCCACCGTTTTGTACCAGCGGCAGAATTTCGAAACCAAGGATGGTGCCGAAGCCGAACAGCTCTTTAACTGTACCGATACAAATCAGAATGAAAGAGTAACCCAGACCATTACCAATACCGTCCAGGAAGCTCATCAGCGGAGGACTCTTCATCGCATACGCTTCTGCACGACCCATTACGATACAGTTGGTGATGATCAGACCAACGAATACTGAGAGCTGTTTGGATACCTCGTAAGAGTAAGCCTTCAGGATTTGGTCTACCACGATTACCAGAGAAGCGATGATGGTCATCTGAATGATGATACGTACGCTTGACGGAATCTGGTTACGGATTGCCGAGATAAACAGGTTAGAGAACGCCACAACGCTTGTCAGCGCCAGCGACATAACCAAAGCTGTTTCCAGCTTAGTTGTAATCGCCAGTGCAGAACAGATACCCAGTACCTGCAGGGCGATCGGGTTGTTGTCTAAAATCGGTCCAAAGAGGACCTTTTTCATTTCTTTAGTGTCAGCCACGATAAGACCCCTTTATGAACGCCATGCTTGTTTCTTAAGGAACGGACCGAAGCCCTGCTCGCCTACCCAGTACTGAATTGTGTTTTCAACACCATTACTGGTCAGGGTTGCGCCGGAAAGTGCATCTACAGAGTAAGGATTATCAGGGTTAGCATTTTTCTTAACCTCGATAGCAACATCGCCGTTTTCATATAGCTTCTTGCCATCCCACTTTGCCTGCCATGCAGGGTTTTGCACTTCACCGCCAAGTCCCGGCGTTTCTTTCTGCTGGTAGTAAATCAGTTCTTTCACAGTTTCACCGTCGGCATCAACTGCCAGGAAACCATACATCAGATCCCACAGACCGCTACCGTGTACCGGCAGGATCACGCGGGTAACTTCACCGGCGTTATTGTGAACCAGATAGACACTGGCAACATTAGGACGACGTTGGAAGCCAACATTGCTGTTTACCACTTTCGTGCTTGTCTCAGTTACTTTTGCAGCTTTGTACATGTCGAAATCAGGTGAAGGCATTTCAGTGAATTCACCAGAGTCTAAGTCGACAAAACGGCGCTCAACAAACTCATCAAATTTTGCATTGATGGTGTCGTTGCTCATGCCAGTCTCGTACAGACCTGCAGCAGTAAGAATGTTTGTTTGCTTATCCAATTGGGCGTTTGTTTGTTGCAGTGAACGCAGGCCAACAGCCGCACCCGACACAACAATTGAACAAACCAGACAGACGGCAACTACTACGCCAACTGTTTTTCCTAAAGATTCTTTCTTAGCCGACACGAGCTACCCTCCGCTTGATATTGCTTTGCGCGACGAAATAGTCGAACAGTGGCGCCCACAGGTTGGCAAACAGAATGGCCAACATTACACCTTCAGGGAAGGCAGGGTTGAGGACGCGGATCAGTACCGTCATGAAACCAATGAAGATACCGTATGCCCACTTACCTTTATTGGTAAACGACGCTGATACAGGGTCAGTTGCCATGAAGAACATACCAAAGGCGAGACCACCTACAACGAAGTGCCAGTGAGCAGGCATTGCAAACATCGGGTTCGTGTCGCTGCCAATCATGTTAAGCAGAGTAGCAAAGAAGGCTACACCTACTGCAACACCGGCAACAATACGCCAGCTTGCAATTCGCATATACATGATGAACAGACCACCAATCATGATAGCCAGTGCAGATACTTCACCCGCAGAACCTGAAATGGTTCCGATGAAGCTGTTCATCCACTGATCCATGTTGCTGTAATCTAAGTTACCGGAAGCCGCCTGGCTTAAAGATGTAGCACCTGAGAAACCATCGGCTGCTACCCATACCTGGTCACCTGAAATTTGTGCAGGGTACGCAAAGTATAAGAAAGCACGGCCAGACAGTGCAGGGTTAAGGAAGTTACGGCCAGTACCACCAAAGACTTCTTTAGCGATAACAACACCAAAAGTAATACCCAGAGCAACTTGCCATAATGGAATCGTTGCGGGCAGTGTCAGTGCGAACAGAACAGAAGTAACAAAGAAACCTTCGTTAACTTCGTGCTTACGAACTGATGCAAAAAGGACTTCCCAGAAACCACCTACTGCGAACGTTACTGCGTAGATTGGTAACCAGAAGCAGGCACCGTAGAAGAACAGGCCTAACCCGCCGGCACTGGCCAAATCACCACCTAATGCAGTGAAAATAGCTGCCTGCCAGCTGTCTGGTACAGTTGCACCGGCACCCAGCGCGTCTTGCGCTTGCAAACCGATGTTGTACATACCGAAGAACATGGCCGGGAATGTTGCCATCCATACCATGATCATAATACGTTTCAGGTCGATGCTGTCACGAACATGAGTACCGGCTTTGTTTACTTTACCGGGAGTATAAAAAATCGTTGCCGCTGCTTCATACAGCGCATACCACTTTTCATACTTACCACCCGGTTCAAAATCCGGCTCGATTTTTTCCAGATACGCTTTCAAACCCATGACTTAACCCTCTTTCTCAATGGTGGTTAAACAACTGCGCAGGATTGGACCGTAGCTGTATTTGCCCGGGCACACGTAAGTACACAGAGCTAAATCTTCTTCGTCCAATTCAAGGCAACCCATTGCCTGAGCACTGTCCGTATCGCCCGCAATCAAATCACGTAACAACAGTGTAGGAAGAATATCTAATGGCATAACACGCTCATAGTTACCGATTGGTACCATTGAACGCTCTGAACCATTAGTGGTGGTTGTCATGTCGTAATCTTTCGACGACAGGTGACCCAAATAAGCACGGGTTACAGAGTGCTTATCAGAACCCGGCGTGATCCAGCCGAGGAATTTCTTCTCACGACCTTCTTTTAACGCAGAAACCTGTAAGTGATAACGGCCTAAGAAACCGTGAACACCTTGCGCTGTAGTACCGTTCAGGACAGAACCTGACACTGTACGTACTTCACCGTCAACCAGTTCACCGGCTGTCAGCTCTGCAATGTCAGCACCCAGAAGTGTTCTGACCAGGCGAGGATTTTTCGCAGCAGGACCTGCCAGCGAAACAACACGACGGTTATCCAGTTCACCGGTAGTCACGGTAGCACCAAACGCAAGAACATCCTGGTAATTAACAGACCAGACTGTTTTCTTAGCGCCAACCGGATCAAGGTTATGAATGTGCGTTCCCGCAAGACCTGCAGGATGCGGACCACCAAACTCAGCAACGTCTACAGTCGCATCACCGGTAGACACTGACGCGCCTGCGGCTTTACAAACGTAAACCTTGCCACCACTCAGTTGCTTCAGCACTTTCAGGCCGGCAACAAAATCATCACTGCGCTCAGCGATGATTGCCGCAGGATCTGCAGCAAGGGGGTTGGTATCCATTGCATTCACAAAAATGGAGGATGGTACAGAACCTAAAGCAGGTACTTTACTGAACGGACGCGTGCGTAACGAAGTCCACAGACCGGAGTCTACCAGTAAGGTTTGCAGTTGTTCCTGAGAAGCGTTTGCGATCTGGTCTGCAGCAATTTTCTCAAAAGTAACAGCTTCGTTACCTTCGATTTTCACTACTACAGATTGAAGAACACGTTTAGCACCACGGTTTACCTCTACCACTTCGCCCGCAGCTGGTGCAGTAAACTTAACGCCCGGATTCTTTTTGTCTTCAAAAAGAATCTGGCCTTTAGCCACTTTGTCACCAACCTGGACATGCATGGTAGGACGCATGCCAACATATTCTTCTCCCAGAACGGCAACGCGCGTGACAGCAGATCCATCGGAGATTTGCTGTTGCGGCGCTCCCTTAATAGGGAGGTCGAGACCTTTCTTGATTTTTATCATACGTAATCGCACTACTCTAATAGAAGAACCCTTATGCATGACTGCAGCATCCGCTGCCTGCATGCAGAAGCGCACTTACTAAATTAGGTATCCGTCACCTAAACTATTTATTGATTTTCCGTTGCAGCGTTCATGCACTCACCTTGCGGCGTTGCAAACCTCGATACGTGCCGGGATATTATCGTTATATTTTTATAGGGCCGGACATCAGCTGAAACCTGCACACATGCTATTGCCGGTGCGGTACTGAAGCGTGAGCCGGAAGCAGGGATATAAATACCCTCTACTTAACTACGGGATTTTAGCATTATCGCAGCACTTTAGGCTATGCAAATAATGGATTATCCACAATTTTTGTTAATTTTTAATATAACCACTGTGTGTTTTTCGCTATGTAATCGTTACATCCGCCTCAGCCAAAACTCTTCAAGTGTAGTCTATCTTTGGTCTGACGCTTAACGGGGTCACACATTGTAATGCCATGACATAAGTCACTGGTTGGGATTGGCGGCGAAAGTTTACCACAAAGTTTTTCGAAACTGACTAAGACTTAACGCCTAATTACTGCGTGTTAACCCTTATTGCACAAATTTCATCCACATTGTCAAAACACACTTTGCAGATACATTAAAAAATGTACAAAAAAGCCGTCTGTCACGACGGCTTCTGCAAAATATTAATGAATTACCACTTCACCAGCGGATCCACATCGGCGTCGTAATCAACACCGTCAATGTCAAAGCCGAACAGTTTCAGGAACTCATGATGATAACCGGCATAATCGCTTAACTCATGGAAGTTTTCCTGCGTTACCTGATCCCACAGCGCTTTAATTTTCGCCTGTGTTGCATCATTGGTTTCTTTCCCGTCCATGCGGTAACGGTTCGCTTCGTCCAGTGTCGGGCTGTCGCTGTACAAGCACTCGCTGAACAAGCCGGCGATTTGTTCGATACAGCCTTCGTGGGTACCTTCTTCTTTCATCACTTTGTAGATCAGAGAGATATACAGAGGCATCACAGGAATAGCAGAACTGGCCTGGGTGACCAGCGCTTTCAGTGAAGATACATTTGCTTCAACCAGTTTTTCTGTGTGCTTGCCAATAATCGCAGCGGCTGCGCGATCAAGGTCTTCTTTGGCTTTACCGATAGTCGCCTGACCATATATCGGCCAGGTAAGTTCTTTACCGATATACGTATAGGCAGTGGTCTTACAGCCTTCAGCCAGAACACCGGCTTCGCCCAGGAAATCCATCCAGCGTTCCCAGTCTTCGCCCCCCATCACTTTGATGGTGTTGTGAATTTCTTCATCGTTGGCAGGCTCTAACGTCACATCATGAACTTTGTCTTTATCTGTGTCGTAGGTTTTAGTGGTATACGCCTGACCAACAGGCTTCAGCGTAGACTTATAGGTTTCGCCTGAAACGGGATCAGTACGGCGGGGAGATGCCAGTGAGTAAATAACAAGATCCACAGAACCCAGGTCTGCCTTAATTTGCTCAATCACCTGCGCCTTCATCTCGTCAGAGAACGCATCGCCGTTTAAGGTTTTCGCGTACAGTCCGTTACTCTCTGCCTGCTGATGAAAAGCCGCAGTGTTATACCAGCCAGCAGTAGCTGTTTTACGCTCAGACGGCTCTTTTTCGAAACAAACACCTAAGGTTTTAGCACCATAGCCAAAAGCGGAAGTGATCCGCGATGCCAGACCGTACCCTGTTGAACAACCGATCACTAAAACATTTTTCGGGCCTTCACCCGCAACGCCCTGCTGGCGAACGTATTCAATTTGCTCAGCTACGGAAGCTGCACAGCCTGCCGGGTGCGCATTTGTACAGATGAAGCCTCTGACTTTAGGCTTGATAACCATAGTAGTTTTTCCTTTATTAATTGTGCGCGTATTGTAATAGCGTCTGTCGGGATAACAACTCTGAGCAGATCCAGCTCTGAATTATTAAAGAGAAAAGTCGTCAAAGATGCAAAGAGCGGCAGTCCGGTGACTGCCGCAGCAGGCAGTTAGCCCAGAATATCAAGCAGTTCTACATCAAATACTAATGTAGAGTACGGTGCAATTGCGCCACCTGCACCTTGCTCGCCGTAGGCCAGCTCGTAAGGAATATACAGTTTCCACTTAGAGCCAACAGGCATCAGCTGCAGTGCTTCAGTCCAGCCACGGATAACACCGTTCACCGGGAACTCAGCAGGCTGACCGCGCTTGTAAGAACTGTCGAAAACAGAACCGTCAATCAGTGTACCGTGGTAGTGAACACGCACGTTGCTGTCAGCAGCAGGCTTGTCGCCTTCACCGGCTTCGATGACTTCATACTGCAGGCCGCTTTCAGTCACAGTGACTTCTTCACGCTCGGCGTTCTTTGCCAGATAGGCTTCACCTTCTTCGATTACCGCTTTGCTCTGCTCAGCTTTAGCAGCCTGCATACGCTGATGGATTTCACCGAACGCATTACGCAGGGTATCGGTGTCAACCTGTGCAGCCTGGCCGTTAAACGCATCGCTTAACCCTTCTACAACTGCTTCTAGCGCAAGGCCTTCGAATGGGTTAGATTTAAGTTGCTCTCCCATTTGGAAACCAACACCGTAACTTGCTTGCGTTTCTACGCTGGTATATTTATCGGTCACATTGACTCCTGAAATTAAATTACAAGATTTGTTTATTTTTTGGGCTAATTATGACTACATTGAAGGCCAAGAAATAACCTGCCGGCAAGTTTATCATATCGGGCTGCAACATGCTTGGGGCTTGGGATTTGTTAAATGAACTTTTCATTAAGGTTTAATTTATAACTCAAAGTGGTTAGACAAGTTTAACAATTTTGAAGTAAGGTTATGGGCATATACAGTAGGAGGATGCTATGCAATCACACTATGATGCCGAACTGAAAGACACAGTCCGGTACTTGGGAAAGGTCCTTGGCGAAACCATTAAAGCTGAACTAGGTCAGGAATGGTTAGACCGCATTGAGACCATCAGAAAAGATGGTCGTTCTTCATTTCAGGGCGATGCAACCCGTAGCGAAAATCTGAAAGAAATTTTCAAAAATCTGACGGATTCTGATCTTTTGACGGTCGGACGAGCTTTCGCACAGTTCCTGACACTGGGCAATATTGCCGAGCAGGAATACAACAGTGCAATGAGTGTTGATGCATCTATGGATGCATTGTTCAAACACCTCGATAAAGCTGATCTGTCAGTTGAAAACGTACAAAAAGCAGTGTCGAAGCTGAACATTGACCTGGTACTCACGGCTCACCCTACCGAAGTGACCCGCCGTACGTTAATCCATAAACAGAAAGAACTTGCCCAATGCCTGCAAAGCATTCACCAGGAATCTCTGGATGATCACGAGCGTACGCGTATTGAAACCCGTATCGCTGATCTGATTAGTCAGGCATGGCATACCGAAGAAATCCGTTCAGTTCGTCCGACACCTGTTGATGAAGCACGCTGGGGTTTCTCCGTCATTGAAAACTCTTTGTGGGAAGCCGTACCGGATTTCCTCCGTGACCTGGATGAGCGCTTAAAAGCCGATTACAACGTTAGTCTGCCGCTGGATGCAGCACCTGTGCACTTCAGTTCCTGGATGGGTGGTGACCGTGACGGTAACCCGTTTGTTACCGCAAAAGTGACTGAGCAGGTTCTGCTGCTGGCCCGTAAACGCGCCGCAAAACTGTTTGCCTCTGACCTCGACCGCTTACAGGTCGAACTGTCCATGTTCGATTGCAGCGCTGCCCTTCGTGAAGAAGTGGGCGAAGAAGCTAACGAACCATACCGCGCTCTGTTGCGTCCGCTGGTTCGCCGCTGTGGTGCTACCCGCGACGGTATTGCAGATTATCTGTCCGGCAAAAAAGTCGACCAGTCTGACTGGGTACAACATAACGATGAACTGCTGAAGCCTCTGTTACTGTGCTACGACTCACTGGTTGAGTGTGGCATGAGTGTAACCGCCAACGGTTTATTGCTTGATACCATCCGCCGGGTGAAATGTTTCGGTATTCACCTGCTGCAACTGGATGTGCGCCAGGACTCTGAGCGTCATGCTGATGTATTCAGTGAAATCACCCGCTATCTGGGTCTGGGTGACTACGCGCAGTGGAGCGAAGCTGACAAACAGGCATTCCTGTTACGCGAACTGAGCTCGAAGCGTCCGCTGTTTCCTGCCGAGTGGGATGCCTCTGCCGACGTTAAAGAAGTACTGGATACCTGTAAGGTTATTTCCCAGCACGGCAAGGAAGGTTTCGGCATTTATATCATTTCCATGGCCAGTGAACCGTCTGACGTTATGGCTGTGCAGTTGCTGCTTCAGGAAGCCGGTGTAGACTGGCCAATGCCGGTGGCTCCGTTGTTCGAAACGCTGGACGATCTGAACAACTCTCCTGCCGTCATGCGTAAGCTGCTGTCTATCGACTGGTACCGTGGCTATATCAAAGGCAAACAGTTTGTCATGATTGGCTACTCTGACTCAGCCAAAGATGCCGGCGCACTGGCAGCAGGCTGGGCACAGTACGAGTCTCAGGAAGCGCTGGTAAAAGTGGCGGACGAATTTGAAACCACACTGACCCTGTTCCACGGACGTGGCGGTACGATTGGTCGTGGTGGTCTGCCTGCACACGCAGCTATTCACTCTCAGCCTCCGGGCTCGTTAGACGGTGGCTTCCGTGTGACTGAACAGGGTGAAACCATCCGTTATAAGTTCGGTATGCCTAAACTGGCGAAGCAGAGTCTGGGCATTTACGCATCAGCCATTATTGAAGCGATGCTGTTCCCGCCACCGGAGCCAAAACCGGAATGGCGAGAGCTGATCACCAAGATGGCAGCAAATGGTCGCGATAACTATCGCGGTACCGTTCGTCAGGACAAAGACTTTGTGCCGTATTTCCGTGTTGCTACACCCGAACAGGAACTGGGTAAGTTACCTTTAGGTAGTCGTCCTTCCAAGCGTAAGCCGCAGGGCGGGATTGAAAGTTTGCGTGCGATCCCGTGGATTTTCGCCTGGGCGCAAACCCGTCTGGTTCTGCCGTCATGGCTTGGCGTAATGCGCGCCATAGATGCCGTTAAAGCGGATAGCGACCCGAAAGTGGTTGAGGAAATGTTCGCTGAATGGCCATTCTACCGTTCCCGTCTGTCTATGCTGGACATGGTATTCAACAAAGCCGATCCGCGAATCAGTGAAGCCTATGATGAGCGTCTGGTCCCTGCGGAACTGAAACACTTCGGTAAAGCACTGCGTGATGAGCTGCAGGAAAGTATTGACTCGCTGCTGAGTCTCACGGGCCAGGAAAGCATCATGGACAAAGATCCTATGGGTAAAGAGTCCATGAACATCCGCGCCGGTTACTTACAGCCTCTGCACTATCTGCAAATTGAGTTGCTGGAACGTATCCGTGCCGCCGGTGACGACGCGCAAAACCCTGTGCTGGAACGTGCCATGATGGTAACCATCGCAGGTATCGCAATCGGTATGCGGAACACCGGTTAATCCGCCGTCGGCGGTGCCAAATGCAAAAGCCGTCATTACGACGGCTTTTTTGCTTCTGTTGCGGCTTGTCCGCCACACACACTTACAACGATACGGTTATGTCACCAATCTCCCCTTTACCGGCTGTATGGAGGGGCTGCTTGATCAGGGCATCCAGGTCCAGCGGGATTTTCTGATAGTTACGACCGCCATCTTCTCTTGCAACTTCCACATTCAGCACAAGCTTCTTATCCGTTACCGGCCTTCCCTGTTCGTCAAATCCGTCCCAGTGTACGTGCAGAGGCTTGTTCTTGCGGGTCGCACCGGCAAAACCGTCAATGAAATCTTCATGTGTACGTCCAATTTTACGCCACCACACTCTTAATTCTGTCAGCCAGCGCTGGCTGTCTCCGCGAATTAATAAGCTTTTCACCAGCTGAGCATCTTCACCGGTAAGCCATACCGACGCATAGGGACCATGATAATTACTGACATTAAAACGGGGCAGCGTCACATCGATATCCAGCGCAGTCACACCGGCATCATCCTTCCCCCGCCAGAAGGCAAAGTAACCGTCTGACGTATTCACCCTGCCTTTCTTATCAGTGGTTTTTACCAGCACATCCTGTTTGTCGCTGAGTAAATCCTGCATCTGTGTCGTTGTGGTTATCACCGCCAGTTGAGCGGCCAGAGCCGCATCAAACACATTTTTCGCCACCACATGAGACGTTAAACCGGAGGAAGGCCAGCCATCACTGCTGTCCAGCACGCCGGCTTCCTTTGCTCCGGCAACAACCTTTCTCGTGACAGTATTTATGACCGTGCCGGAAAAGGGTTCGTTATGATCAGCCACAGGTTCACCAAATAGCATACGGTCCTGCGGCGACGCCCCGTAAAAGGACACTGTATCGTTCACCTGAACGGAAAACGCAGCCCCGGCACCGGCTTTCTCAGTGAGATAACCGGAAATCCGGTTAACCATCAGCGCATCACCAATAATGCCTGTGTTCCAGAATGGTCCGTCAGGCATAGCCTGCGGCATGGTAAGTTGTGCCGGCGCAGTTAATGACACTGCCGTAACTCTGGATGCTCTCGCCAGTTTCCGTGCATCCCGCCGTTCCAAAGACTCGTTCCCGGCAACATACTGCACCCAGTAACGGTACAGCGCACCATTACGGCAACTGACTTTCCCTTCAGTCAGTTGAAACCAGGCTTCACATTTCGCGATGCCCTCATACAACCAGGATGGCAATTCATGCGTTCCCCCGCGGGAGAGTTTAGTCAGTAAGCTGCCTTGCGGGTTTGTAGCCTCTGCTGTGTCGTGCACCAGTGCATTCAGCGCTTCCTGCTCAACACTTGCATGGCCACTTTCCATGATAACCGTGACGTCGTAACCGGGCTGCTGAATGTGGAAAGATTGCTTTGCCGGCTCAGGTTGAGCTGAACCGGCGGCCTGAACAGTTGCCGCTGTCCAGGCACTCAGAAGGCAGATAATGAAGCGACGTTTCATGGATTACTGACACTCGCAGTTTGCGTTGCCTTGTCGTCATTATCATTGCTTTCACGTTCAAATACCGGAGCCGGATCGTCGATGGTGATGAAACCATCACCGGTGGTATCGTAACGGCTGAAAGAACGGAAGCCGGACTGCATGTATTCGTTAAATGTCATATGCCCGCTTTCGTCTTTGTCCAGTACACCAAAACGCACGTAAGTTTGTTTTACCTGTCCCTCATAGGTTTTTTCATACTGCGCGTCCAGACGGTCTTCAAACTCCAGCACATATTCCTGCTCAGTCAGTACCTTATCGCCATTCTCGTCAGTGCGGGCAAATTGCTCATCTCTGACAGCCTGAAATTCAGCCTTATCGACTTTGCCGTCACCGTTGGTGTCATATAAATCCATGAAGCCTTTGATATTATGTGTGGTCGGCATCCGCAACATGGGGCGCTGCTCCAGCTTTGGCTTGTCATCACTGTCTGCACTGCGGCCTTCGCGTACCGGGTCAGGATCAGAGGCCAGGATCAGTCCGTCTTTATTCTGATCCATGAAGTCAAAGCCCCGCCCCCCCACTGCATCCATTTCAGCTTTGGTGATTTGTTTATCGTCATCTTTGTCTATGGCGTTGAAGCGAATATGTGTTTGTTTCACCGATGCTTTTCTGTCAGCCGCCATGCGTGTTTTCATATGACCTTCCCACTCGTAAACATACTCATCTTCTTCGATGGTACCGTTGTGGTTGGTATCCGTTGCGGCAAAACGCTGTCTGCGGGCATCAACAAATTCTTCCAGAGACAGCCTTTCGTTGCCATCCAGGTCGTAGGTTAAAATAATACCGCTGGCACTGTGAGGGGCGGCCAGTGAGCAGGTACTGGTAAGCAGGGTTAAAGCTGTAGCAATAAAAGAAATTCGTGTTTTCATGATGGGCTCCTTAAAAAGCTTCTAACGTTAACGTGGTTGTGTAGCTGTACAGCGGTACCGCTTCGCCTTCCGGCGCAGCTTCTTTCACGCGGACCTGCAGCAAGTACAATCCCTGTTTATCCAGGGTGGCCGATGCAACACCTTTTGAGTTGGTCGTTAACTTTTGAAAATCTGCTTCTTCGCTGAACTGATCATTGGCGAAATACACCGTTACCGTCTGCTCAGCCAGTGGTTTGCCTTCGTACTGCAGGGTGAATTCAAACCGGTCTCCCGCAAACAAACCATTAGGATGGGTCGCTGGCACAATCTCCAGTCCTTTACCCGTGCCGGCTAATACTTTTTCAGTAGGGCCTTTCTTCGTCACATAGGCAACCGCGCTGGTCACCGACTGAAAGTGCTCTGTCAACACAGCCCCTTCCGGTAAAGGTTCTTCATTTCCTCTCACCGAACCGCGCTCACCATTCAAATCGTAAACGCGAAAAATCGCCCCCAACCGCTTACCGGTGGAAAACTTATAGGTCCCTTCCTGTTCCAGTGTCTGTTCAAGGACATTACGGGTTTTCAGATTCACCACCGTCTCTACCGGTACGATACTGCCATCGGGTTGCTCAACCTCGAAAGGTGCATTACTGATGGCCACTTCGGGCACAAAAAACTGCTCTGCGAATGACGCATCCAGCGTCATCGAGTCACGGCTAACCGGCTCAAAACTAAGCGGTTTCAGGTAAGGAGTGTGGGCGTTCGCTATGGGTGCAAGCAACATCATTGTACTTGCCAGTGCTAAGGATTTTATTTTCATTTTTTAGTACTTAGGTTGTAAAAAGTTTCCCGATCTTATTGCAAATAGGAATAGTTATCAATATCATCCTCAATCAAATCTGAGCGGCGATAGTGTTAAACACCTTTTCTGCGCATCGCATAACTCTCCCTTTTTCGCCACTTAGATCTAAATACTAATTATTTGCACTTTTATTAATATTGCACGGAGCCACTCATGAACTTCAAACGGTCAGCCCTGTTTTTTGCAGTCACGGCGATCTTGTCTGGTAATGTTTTCGCACAAGAAAAAGAACAACTCGCCACAACCAAAGTACAGAGCGAAGACAGTAAAGAAATGACATCCACTGCGGTTACTCTGGATGCTAAAACGCTGGCAGAACAATCAATTACCAACATCGAAGATACCGCCCGCTATGAAGCCGGCGTTCAAATTAATGATTCGGGAAACCGCTTCGGTGATGACGGATTCAATATCCGCGGTCTGGAAGGCGATGCTGTTGCCGTAACCGTAGACGGTATCTCTCAGGGCGAAACTCTTAACCCGTCAAGCTTTGCGGCTTACGGCATGTTCGGTTCGAGTCGTGGTCAGGTAGAACTTGAACACGTTAAAACCGTAACAATTTCGAAAGGTGCAAGTGCTGTCGCAAACGGCTCAGGCGCACTGGCCGGGGCAGTAACCTATGTCACTAATGATGCCGCAGATTTTCTGCCTGTGTCCGGCGATGCAACCGGCGGCAGAGTCAAAACCGGTTTCGATTCACGTTCAAACGAATGGTTGATCAACGGCTCTGTTGCAAACCGTACCGGCAATTTTGAAAGCCTGTTGCAATACACCCGTCGTGACGGCAATGAAACGGAAGCCCACAGCAACGGTGCAGATATTTCCGGACCTGCACGTGGACAGGCCGATCCGATGGATAACACTTCAGATGCCGTGCTGCTGAAGCTGGCCTATAACTTATCTGAAGATGCACAAATTGGTGTGGTTTACGAAAAAACTGACCGCTCTTCAGATGGCACGCCGTTATCCCGTGAACCGGCTGAAGGTGAAACTGCCAGCTATTACAATTTCAGCAGTAATGACGAAAATAACCGTGAGCGCGCGGGTATTTTCTATAAACAGGACAATGCCGGTAACCTTTTCTTCGACAGCATTGAAGTGAAAGCAGATTATCAACAACTGTACACATCCGGCCTGACCTCTTTTCTTTACTCAAGCCAGGGTGCCGTGATCCTTCGTCAGGAAGATCGCAGCTTTGAACAGGATTCCACCAGTCTGAATATCGACCTTAAAAAGTCGGTTGAGGGAGATATCAACCATGACTTTGCTTATGGTGTGAATTATCAATCTGTGTCTGTAGAAAACATCATGTATGACCGCCGCTACGATGGTGAAACCACCAGCGACCCGGTACTGGATGGTTACCCTATTCTGGATCAGGGCTTTGTTCCTGCATCAGATAAACATGTCCTGTCTGTGTATGCTGCCGACACCATGGCACTGAACGAAGTAGTAAAACTGTATGTAGGTGCACGCTACGACAAAACAGACTATGAGCCGGAATTAAATGACAGTTTTTCCGATCCGCTGGGCCAGAGCGTTTCCGATGCACAATTTAACGCTCTAATCGGTGAAGTAGGATTAAGCTATGAATTCATACCCGGTCAGGAAATTCAGGCAAAAATCAGTCAGGGCTATAAAGCACCGACGCTGCAGGAACTCTATTTTGGTACTAACTCCGGCGAAGAAATTACGGATACAGTTACCGGCACGGTTTATCAGGACATTGACGAAATATCGAATCCGAACCTGGATGCGGAAAAGTCTGTTAACTATGAAATCAGCTACCTGGCTCAGTTCGAACGAGGCTTTATCAGCCTGAGCGCGTTCAGAACAAACTATACAAACCGCATCCAAAGCGAAACCTTTTCTACCCCTTACGATGCTGAAGTAAATATTGAGACCTGCAGTTACTACACCGGTACCTGTACAAGTGAAGTACTGACAGAAGACGTCTATACCCAGGCACAGAACTCCGGTGAAATAAAAGTTGAAGGGATTGAATTCAGTGCCTTTTATTTATTCACAGACAACATTACCGGTCGCCTGACGTATTCTGCCCTAGACGGTGAATACCTGTCTGAATACACGCCGGCCAGCGAAGATGATTTCGACTTCTACGATAAAGGAGATGATCTTGAGACTCTGGCACCTGACTCTGCGACGGTGAGCGTTGGTTACCTTTCAGACGAGCGCAACTGGGGTATTAAAGCCCACATGGTTTATTCAGCCGGAATGGATGAGTCTGATCAGAAGAGTTTCACCTCGCTGAACAACGGCAGTGGCCCTTTCTTCTACCCGCAAAGCTATACCGTGTTTGACCTCACAGGTTTCTATGCGATCACAGAAAACCTGACACTCACAGCGGCTATCTACAACCTGACAGATAAGGAGTTCTACAACTGGGGTGTTGTGGACAATCTTCGCTCAGGTAATGGTGGTTTCTTCTCAGGTGTCAGCGGTACCGGTTACCAGCGGTTCTCTGAACCGGGACGAAGCGCAAGTGCCTATATCACTTACACTTTCTGATAAGCAAATTACTCTGATATGACGATAACCGGCCTGCTATGCGGGCCGGCTTCACTTCAAAAAATAATAATTCCCATTATCATATCCCTATCCTGCTTTGAATTATGTTACAAAGCCTGTATTCCCGAATTAGAGTAACACTATGCGATTTTCCCTTGGCAGTGCCCGGCAATGGCACTGGATTTCAGCCGCCATCTGCATGATTGGCATGTTCATGTTCGCCATAACCGGTATCACGCTTAATCACGCGGCGGATATTGAAGTAGTCCCGCAGGTAAGAAATGTTGAGGCGGAATTACCGGATAATGTGCTGTCTGATATCAGTGAGTTGCCTGAAGGCTCTGTCGCTCTGCCCGCTTCATTAAGAAATTGGCTGGCTGACGCTCAGCGCATCACGCCGCCGTCAGATAAGGAAGGAGAATGGGATGGTGTTGAGCTGTATGTTTCGTGGCCCGGTCCCGGTCAGGATCACTGGTTGTCGGTGGATACCGAAATGGGTGAATTAGTGTACGAAGGCTCAGATCGCGGCTGGATAGCTTACTTTAACGATTTACATAAAGGCCGGAATACCGGCACAGCATGGCAATGGTTTATTGATATTTTTTCTGTGGTAGTGATTATTTTCACCGTCACCGGACTGCAATTACTGATAAAACAGGCGCCGCACAAAGCGTCAACCTGGCCGGTAACGGCTCTGGGTTTCCTCATCCCTGTTTTCATTATGCTGGTTTTTATTCATTAAGGTATTCTGGTTGTGACCGAGTTTGAACGACTACTGACGGGTCTTTTTATGGTAGCGGCCTACTCCCTCTGGGTTGGCTATCTGTTCTGGAAACACAAAGGGAAGCATTTGCTGAGGCAGCACTCTCAGGAAAGCAATATTCTTATTGCCTGGGCCAGCCAGACAGGCACCGCACAGGCACTGTCAGAAGCTTATGCTGCAAACCACAGAGACTTTAAACACGGTGTGCTGATGCCATTATCAGCCATCACACCGGAGCGTCTGAAAGAATTCGAAAGGGCTTTATTTGTAGTAAGTACTTACGGTCATGGTGAGCCGCCCGATAACGGACGTTCATTTTTCAAAGCCCTGAACCGCACCCGCAGGAACGAAATTGATTTATCTCATCTCGAGTATGAAGTCGTCGCGCTGGGAGACAGTAAATATCCGCATTTTTGTGCTTTCGGCGAACATATTGATAAACGGTTGAATGCATTGGGTGCCAGCCCCGTTGCACCACTGGTTAAGCTTGATCACAGTAAAGGTGAAGAGACTACCGCACTGGCACAATACTCATCTGCAAGTGTGGCTGCACCCGCGTATGAGGATTTCACGCTTATCCGCCGGCGACAACTCAACAGTGGTCCCCGTCACCCGCTTTTTGAAATCGATCTTTACGCCGGGCACAATGCTCAGCACTGGCAAGCCGGTGATATTCTTGATGTACTGCCCATGAATACATCAGAGGAAATCGCCCGCAGCTATACTATCGCCTCTGTAAGCAGCGAAAGTAACATCATTAAATTGATTGTAAGGCTGGCGATAAAAGAGGACGGCAGTCAGGGCCTGGCCTCAGGGTGGCTGACACAGCAGTTGAAGTTAAACGACACAGTTAAAGCTAAGTTGCATGTAAACCCCGCCTGCCACCTTACACTTAACAACAAACCACTACTTCTGATAGCTGCCGGCAGTGGACTGGCAGGTATCCGTGCTCAGTGGATGCAGGCAGCAGAACAGCAACATACAGCACCGGTTTACGTGTTATTCGGTGAACGCACACGGGAACATGATGACATCCTGTCAGAAGTTATTCCTGCACAGGCGCTGAACGCAGCCAATGTTAACGTGAAACGGGTATTCTCACGTTGTCCGGACCATCCCATGTATGTGCAACAAGCGCTGCAGCAAAGCGAAGAAGCGCTTCGTGATGTGGTAAACAATAACGGCCAGATATACGTTTGCGGCAGCTACGATGGTATGGGTGAAGGCGTACACCAAACATTAATCAGGATGCTCGGAGAGGAACAGGTGCAACAGTTAACCGACAGCCACCGTTATCACAGGGATGTGTATTAAGTCGCTCTGATATCGTTCAGGAGCGCTGTTATCGTTAAATCATCCTGTACTTTCAAACAATTCATTCTGTGCCTGAAATCAGGGCATAAAAAAACCGGCTTTTGAGAGCCGGTTTTTCAATACATTGTCGAAACGGGATTAGCCGTTTACGAATTCAACACCAATTTTGATGTCGCCACGCAGGCCTTCCAGCATGTCGTCTTTCGCTTTTTGTTCGAAAGCGCTCAGCTCGCCGTATGGCAGAATCTCTTCAACGCCGTTAGGACCTAAACGTACAGGGTGTGCGAAGAATGCCGCGTCATCGCTGTCGTCAGTTTGTACATAGGTGTACTCAACAACGTTTTCACCTTGCATTGCAGCAACCAGAGACAGACAGAAACGTGCTGCAGCCTGACCCATAGAAAGCGTCGCAGAACCGCCGCCAGCTTTCGCTTCAACAACCTCAGTACCTGCATTCTGGATGCGTGTAGTCAGGCTTGCTACTTCTTCGTCAGTGAAAGAAACACCTTCAACCTGGCTCAGCAGAGGCAGGATAGTCGTACCGGAGTGACCACCGATTACAGGAACATGTACGCTTGATACGTCCAGACCTTTCAGTTCAGACACGAAAGTCTCAGCACGGATCACATCCAGAGTAGTAACACCGAACAGCTTGTTCTTGTCGTAAACGCCTTTTGCTTTCAGCGTTTCAGCAGCGATAGCAACAGTAGTGTTTACAGGGTTAGTGATAATACCAACACAAGCAGAAGGACAGTTATCAGCAACACCTTCAATCAGGTTCTTAACGATACCGGCATTGATGTTGAACAGGTCAGAACGGTCCATACCAGGCTTACGCGGAACGCCGGCCGGAATAAGAACAACGTCACAACCGGTAAGCGCATCAGCCAGATCATCTTTACCATGACCGGTAACTTTCACCGCGGTGGGGATGTGGCTCAGGTCAACAGCAACACCAGGAACAACTGGCGCAACGTCATATAACGCTAATTCAGAACCTGCTGGCAATTGTGTTTTCAACAACAATGACAGCGCTTGACCAATACCACCGGCAGCACCTAACACGGCTACTTTCATACCATTTCTCCTATGGAATAGTTACTCGTCAAAAAAACGGAGCGTCACAGTAAATCAACGCGTAAAAAAACTCAATCACCCAATGGTCTTATGCATGCATAATGGGTATAAGCCGCAAGATTATGCAATAATTTGAATGGATATGCATAAATATTGCTTAAATGTGATGACTACGGCACAATAATAGCGGTTTGTACCCTTAAACACCAAATACGACAGGAAAATATGGCTAACGTAAAACAAGAAAAGATGATCAAAGCCTTCAAAGAGATCCTGAAAGCAGAAAGCTTCGGGTCTCAGGGTGAAATCGTTGAAGCACTGAAATCACAGGGTTTTGATAACATCAGCCAATCAAAAGTGTCCCGTATGCTGAGTAAATTCGGCGCGGTAAGAACGCGAAATGCCCGCGGTGATATGGTTTACTGTTTACCACCTGAACTTGGCATGCCTACGGCGAAAAGTCCGCTTAAACAGCTCGTGCTCGACATTGTACACAATAATGTGATGGTAATCATAAGAACCAGCCCCGGTGCCGCACAGCTTATCGCAAGATTGCTTGACTCTCTGAGTCAGAAAGACGGCGTGCTGGGTACCATTGCCGGTGATGATACGATTTTTATCGCCCCGGCTGACGTCACCCGTATCGAAGAAATTCGTCAGCGCGTAGAGAACCTGTTCGAAAACGTCTGACACAGTTGCTATTGCACAAAGCACCTTTTCAGGTGCTTTTTTTATTCCTTCAGCATTGTACCCCCTTTGTAAATGGCGCGTTCATTCACGGCAAAAACGCCGGTGAATGAGTAAATTCGTCCCGCTTTTTCGCTAATTTGCCTTCTCATAAAACCGCGTTAACCCTGCCTTAACCCTCCTTGTCGATACACTCTGCTTCAGCAAACTGACGGGAAAGCGCTTAGTGCCGTCAGCTCCGGATTAAACAAGGAATCGCCATGAAGATCGCCACCACCCTCTGTGTTCTCACCAGCCTGCTTACCCTTTCAGCCTGCAGTGACACAACACAAAATCAAAGCTCTGCGCCCCGCGCCACCGCCGTTAGTGCAATTACCATAGCCACACAAACGTTCCCGATTACCCGCACGCTGCAAGGCCGTGTTGTTGCACAACAAACCGCTCAGATTAGGCCACAGGTCGGCGGCGTGCTCGAACAGCGTTTGTTTGAAGAAGGCAGTTTTGTAGAAAAAGGGCAACTACTCTATCAGATTGACGATTCAACCTATCGCGCCAGCGTAAACGAAGCCAAAGCAGACTTGGTGAGCGCCAAAGCGTCTGTGGAGTCAACCCGGCTTATTGATGAGCGCTACCAGAACTTATTAAAGATAGAAGGCATTTCCCAACAAGATGCCGATAACGCCCATGCAGACTATCTGGTTGCTCAGGCCTCACTGGCGAAAGCGCAGGCGGCACTGGACTCTGCCAATGTGAATCTTGCTTTTACCCGCATTACTGCACCCATCAGTGGCCGTACCGGTATTTCTAATGTGACCGAAGGCGCATTGCTTACTCAGGGCCAGGACACGGCGTTAACCACCATTCGCAAACTCGACCCGATTTATATAGATATGACAGAAACCAGCGAAGGTGTGCTTGAGCGCCGTGCCATGATGCAGCGTGAGGGCGTAACATCCGGCTCAAGTGATGTTATCGCCATGCTGGAAAACAATACTGAATATGATGAAACCGGCTCCTTCACTATGCATGAAGTAGCTGTTGATGAAGCAACCGGCTCTATTACCCTACGGGCGACTTTTCCCAATCCGGACGGCATTCTCATGCCTGGCATGTTTATCCGCACCAAAGTCACCATAGCGGTAGACGAAAACGCGATTCTTGTACCCCAGCAAGCCGTGCAGTTTGACAATAAAGGCAATGCTTTCGCCTGGGTAGCTTCAGGGAGTAAAGCAGTGAAAAGGTCGCTGACCTTACAGGAAGCCACCGGTAATAAATGGCTGACTGAGTCCGGCATCAAGGCCGGTGAAAAAGTGATAGTGGAAGGCATCGACGGTTTACAGGACGGCGCAGACATCACCGTTACTGAAGTCACGCTGAACGAAGATGGCAGAGTGGCAGCGCCGAAAGCAAAAAATCAGGAAGGAAATGAGTAATGTTCGCCCGATTCTTCATAGATAAGCCCGTATTCTCCTGGGTTGTCGCCATTATTATTATGCTGGCGGGAACCGCTTCCATACTCTCTTTACCCATTGCCCAATACCCTGATATTGCGCCGCCTACTGTGAGCATCAGTGCCAACTATTCCGGTGCAGACGCCCAAACCGTGGAGAACAGCGTCACGCAGGTACTGGAACAGCAGCTTACTGGTCTTGACGGACTATTATATTTTTCTTCCTCCAGCTCATCCAGCGGCAGTGCCAGTATCTCGCTGACATTTGAGCAGGGAACGGATGCCGATTACGCGCAGGTACAGGTTCAGAATAAAGTGCAACAGGTGAACTCCCGCTTGCCTTCTGCCGTGCAATCTGAAGGGGTGACGGTAACCAAATCGCAAAGCGATATGCTGCTTATTGCTGCTGTTTACGACGAAACCGACGAGGACTCTGAGTTCGATATCTCGGATTATATCGCCTCAAATATGCAGGACACCATTGCCCGTACTGAAGGTGTGGGTGATATCAACGTATTCGGTTCCCAGTATGCCATGCGCATATGGCTCGACCCGGCAAAGCTGGCGGCATACGAACTGATGCCCTCAGATATTACCTCTGCCCTGAGCGCCCAGAACGTGCAGGTACCCGCCGGTAAAATCGGTGACATGCCCTCTCCCGATACGCAGGAGCTGAATGCTACCGTAACGGCTCAGTCCATGCTGCAGAGTGTTTCCGATTTTAAAAACATCATTGTGAAGTCTGACCGCCAGGGCACCGATGTACGGTTATCTCAGGTTGCCCGTGTTGAAATGGGCAGTGAATCGTACACAGCTGTTCCCCGTCTCGACGGTCATCCTGCATCCGGTATTGCCATTATGCTGGCTCCCGGTGCCAATGCGCTGGATACATCAGAACGGGTTAAAGCGGTATTGAGTGATCTGGAAAAGAATTTCCCGGACAACTACAAAATGGCGTTTCCGAAAGACGCTACCCCGTTTATCAAGTTATCGATTCTGGAAGTCGTGGAAACCCTGATTATTGCCATTGTTCTGGTGGTATTGATCATGTGGTTGTTCCTGCAAAACTGGCGGGCAACAATTATCCCGACCATTTCCGTGCCCGTGGTGCTTTTGGGTACATTCGGCATCATGGCCGCAATGGGCTACTCCATTAATACCCTGACTATGTTTGGCCTGGTGCTGTCCATCGGCTTACTGGTAGATGACTCCATCGTAGTAATTGAAAACGTGGAACGGTTGATGTCAGAGGAAAAGATGTCGCCCCGGGATGCCACGATCCAATCTATGAAAGAGATCACCTCTGCCCTTATCGGTACATCCATTGTGATCTGCGCCGTGTTCCTGCCTATGGCTTTTTTCAGTGGTTCAACCGGCGTTATCTACCGTCAGTTTTCGGTAACCGTGATTTCGTCCATGCTGTTATCGGTATTTGTAGCGTTAACGCTAACCCCAATGCTGTGTGCATCACTGCTAAAAGATACCGGCGCAAGCCGTCAGACAGGGGGCTTTTTCGGCTGGTTTAACCGTATGTTCGATAAGTTTGCCGACAAATATAACCTGCGTGCGGTATCGGCGATTAAGCGCCCTAAATTCTGGCTGGCCGGTTATGTGGTAATTATTGCGGTGATGGGCCTGATGATGGTGAAACTCCCTTCCAGCTTTTTGCCAGAAGAAGATCAGGGTGATGTAATGGTGATGTTTAACTTACCTGCCGGTGCATCGATTACCCGTACCACCGCCATTGCCGATGAAATTCAGACTTATATTCAGGAAGAGGAATCGGATCTGGTTGATCACTTCTTTACAGTTTCAGGCTTCAGCTTTTCCGGTAGCGGCCAGAACGCAGGTATGGGCTTCCTGTCACTGAAAGACTGGGACGAAAGAACCGGCGACGGTGAATCGGCATCAGACATTGCCGGTCGCCTGATGATGAAGATGAGCGAGCTCCGCGATGGCAGTGTTATAGCTATGCTGCCGCCGGTGATTCAGGGTCTCGGTCAAAGTAACGGCTTTACCTTTGAGTTGCAGGCAGCAGCGGGCACAACCCGTGACGAACTGACAGAAATAAAGAATGCTTTTTTACAACAAGCCCGCACCAATCCGCTGCTGAGTGGTGTGCGTGAAGGTACGCTAAGTGAAACCCCGCAACTGGATATCGATATTGATAACGAGAAAGCGGTTGCCATGGGGTTAAGTTTGTCAGATGTGGCCGACACCTTATCTTCGGCCTGGGCCGGTTCTTATGTGAACGATTTTCTTGACCGCGGCCGGGTGAAAAAAGTCTACATTGAGGGCGACAGTAACTACAGCGCCAAACCGGAAGATTTGCGCCAGTGGCACGTGCGTGGTACTGACAGTGACGGCAACACCACCATGACACCATTCAGTGCCTTTTCCAGTGTTTCCTGGTCGCAGATGCCGCAAACCTTAAGCCGCTTTAACGGCCTGGCTTCCTATGAGATTCAAGGCAACGCAGCGTCGGGCGTCAGTTCCGGCGAAGCGATGGCGGAAATGGAGCGCCTTGCAGATGAAGTGGGTAACGGCAAGGTGACCTATGCCTGGTCCGGATTGTCCTATCAGGAAAATCTGTCCGGCGGGCAATCTGTCTACCTGTACGCCATTTCTATTCTGGTAGTCTTTCTGGCACTGGCAGCACTTTACGAAAGCTGGTCTATTCCATTCTCGGTAATGCTGGTTATTCCGCTAGGATTAATTGGTGCAGCACTGGCAGCCACTTTCCGTGGCCTTGAAAACGATGTTTACTTTCAGGTTGCGCTGCTGACCACCATCGGGTTATCCGCTAAAAATGCCATCCTGATTGTTGAGTTTGCCGAAGCCGCTTATGAAAAAGGGCAAAGCGCCGTGGATGCCGCCATTCAGGCAGCAGCACAACGTCTGCGCCCGATCATTATGACCTCGCTTACCTTTGTCTTTGGTATTTTCCCCCTTGTTATCGCATCGGGTGCAGGAGCAAACAGCCGGATATCCATCGGAACAGGTATCTTGGGCGGTACGCTAACCGCGACTTTGCTGGCCATATTCTTCATTCCCATGTTTTTCGTACTGGTAAGAACTGCGTTTCCGGCCAGAAAGCCCGTTTATGACACTGCTGCGGATAAGGAGTAATCAATGCAACCTACACGTCATTTTAGCAAGATATCTCTGTGCGCCGTCGTTGTCGCCCTGTCGCTGAGCGGCTGCGCAACCCTGGCGCCGGATTATGAGCGCCCTGCATCACCGGTGCCCTCTGAGTGGCCGGCAGGCGAGGCTTACACTGATTCAACGAATGTTGAACAAACGTCGCTGCAGAATGCTGACGCCATTTTGCAGCTTCCCTGGCAGTCGTTTATTACCGACAGCAGAATGCAGAAAGTGATTCAGACGGCACTGGATAACAACCGCGATTTACGACAAACCCTTGCAGATGTAGAGGCAGCAAGAGCCACCTACCGCATTCAGCGGGCTGAATTGTTTCCTACGTTGAATGCGAGTGTAACCGGTACGCGGGCGAAATCGTCAGACGGCTCCGTTAGCACCAGCTATGAAGCTGATGCCGGCCTAAGCGGATACGAAATTGATTTGTTCGGCAAGAATCAGAGCGCAACCGAAGCTGATAAGCAAAGCTTGCTTTATTCTGTGGAAACAGCCAGAGCGGCAAAGATCACGCTTATTGCCGAAACCGCCAATGCCTGGCTGACGCTGGCGTCGGATCAGAGCTTGCTGAAACTGGCGGAAGAAACCGCACAAAACGCACAGAAAGCCATGGAGATCACCCGCCGCCGTAATGAGCTGGGCGTCGACTCAAAAGTGGATGTGCTGGATGCGCAAACCACCTACCACACTGCAATGGCAGATATTGCCAGCTACACCACGCAGGTCGCACAGGATATTAATGCGCTCATGTTACTCGCAGGCAGTGGCATAGATAAGCAATGGTTACCTGATGGTCTGCCGGAGAGCGATGATTTCATTAGCGTGATCCCGGCAGGGCTGACGTCCGACATTTTACTCAACAGACCGGATATACTTGCCGCTGAGCATAACCTTAAATCCGCCAATGCAGATATTGGTGCCGCCAGGGCAAACTACTTCCCGTCTGTTACGCTAACCGCGACCGGCGGCCTGGCCAGTAATGTGCTGGCAGACATTTTTAGCGGTGGCGCGTCCACAATCTGGAGTCTTATCCCTTCAGTATCGGTGCCAATATTCACTGGTGGCGCCAACGATGCGCAACTTGATTACGCGAAGGCCAATCGGGACAAAATGGTTGCCGCTTATGAATACAGCATCCAAACCGCATTTTCTGACGTGGCAGATGCACTGGCAAGACGAGGCACCATTGCCCGTCAGCTTGGTGCGCAACAGGATCTGGTAGATGTCGCATCAGACAGTTACCGCCTGTCACTGGCCCGCTATGAAAATGGCGTGAACAGTTTCCAGGATGCCCTCACCTCACAACGCACTCTTTATAGTGCACAGCAGTCGCTGATTTCCACGCAGCTAATTGATTTAAGTAACCGCATTACCCTTTACCGGGTGATGGGTGGTGGTTTGGGTAATCTTGATGAAGGCAATGCTGAAACTGCCGGAGGGTAAATGCTGAGGTAGTTTTTCTTTAAGCTAAAAAAACCGCCGTAAAAAACGGCGGTTTATATGCTTTTTTCTGAGTTAAGAAGCTGAGCTTCCTGTTGTCAGATTAGAAGTTGTAGTTAACACCTACACGTACTTCCCACAGAGACGCATCACCCATACGGGCTTCAGGTTCTGAGGCACCGACTTCAACAGTGTTGAAAAGCACACGCTCAGCGACACCCCAGTCGTCATTCAGGAAGTTAGTGAAGTTATCAAATACGATAAATGCACTGGCACTGTGACCATCTGTGAAACCAGGCAGTTGCTGAGTTAAACGCAGGTCAATCTTGTTCCACCATGAACCGTCTTCGCCGTTACGCTCTCCGCCAACTGGCAGCACGTTGTTACTATCCAGGTATGGTGTAAAGCCGAATACGCCGTTGGAGTCGTCTCGGGACAGCGTGTAGCTGTATGGCTTGCCAGACTGAATAAGACCGAAGGCGCCCAGAGTTGTAGGGTAACCATCAATCAGTTCGATGTCATAGCTCACATTCAGTGTGAAACGGTGTTCAATGTTGTAATCAGACAGCGAAGAAACCTGCTCATTCGGCGAGGTAAATGCACGGTACTGATAGTTAGAGAACGCCACAGAGCTGGTCATAGGCTGAACGTCTTCAGCATGGTTATACGCATAACCACCGGCCAGGTTGATGCCGTTTTCATACTGCTTCATTACACCGAAAGATACTGTGTAAGAGGTAGACTCAACATCAGAGTTAGTCAGTACAAAAGAACCAACACGGTTGCTTTCGTAAATGGCATAACCATCATCTGTAGTACCCACCTGGTCCAGGTCGCCACGCAAAACAATTGCCTGGTTTTGTGTGCGGGACACTAACAGGTCGGCCTGAAGGATATAGTTGTCTTCGGTCTGGTGAGTCACGCCCAGTGCCATTTTAAGCTCTGACGGAATTTCGAAATCAGGGTCAAGATAGTTGATTTCGTTATTCGCTCCGGTGCCTGCAGCAACGGCATTGTACATTTCAGATGGAATACCATAACCGGGACCGGCTGGTACACCGTCTTCTACGCCAAGGTAAACAACATCTGCGTCAAACAGTGAGCGTGAGCCGTCTGTGTAACCGTAGTCACGGCCACGGGCACCAAACTGCAATACGTTGTTGTTTGAGAAGTTATTAGATAACCAAACGTTAGGGTTACCACCAGAGAACAGACCCAAACCACCGCGTAATTCAGTGCTGTCGTTCAGGTAATAATTAAAGCCGATACGTGGCTGCAGCAGACCTTCGCCATCCAGCGTTCCGCTGTTAGAGAAACCGTAGCTTTCTACGAATTCTGCATTTTCTTCCGGCGCTGAATCTGTGGTGTACCAGTCATAACGTAAACCGACTGTCAGAGTCAGGTCATCGTTAAAGGCAAACTCGTCTTCCAGATACAGTGCGTTAATTTCATAGCTCCAAACCGCAGCTGCATCGTTAGGATCGCCGGATGGTGCGTTGTTGTAGTAAATCGCACCCGGTAAACCCGCTTCAAATGCTTCAATACCACCGTAGAAACGCATTTCTGTTTCAGTGTGCTGAACGAACACGTTAAATACATCGAGGGCTTCGCGCTCGTAACCGAATGTCAGGTCATGACCATTATCCAGAGCGTAATAACCACGAAGAATAAGACCCGTCACATCGTAGTTCAAATCGTTAGCCTGACGGCTGTCGTCACCACCGATATACACAACAACGTCTTCACCGGTATCCGGGTTCTCAACGTAAATCTGCATTTCACCGAAGTTCATACCACCAACAGCACCGGTCTGGTTTTCCAGAGAGTTCTGACGGTTATCAACATCAAGGTAAGAGTAACGGATTTCGGTAGAGAATTTGTCGTTCCAGTCAGAGTACAATGACAGTACGTGAGATTGTAATTCAGTCCCTACTTCGTACAGGTGGTTTTGCAGTTCAAATTCATCCAGATCACCATCGGACTCAGCAAAGAAGTTACCGTCGTTATAGTTGTAGGTATAGCTTAAACGGTGTGCATCATTGATGTTCCAGTCAAGACGAACAAGCAGCTTTTCATCTTCTTCAGGAATGCTGGTAGGCACCGGGCCCGGGTCATACTGGTACAGCTCGTTAGAAATACGGACGATTTCATCCAGATCTTCCTGACGCAGGCCAACTTCATTAATGGCACCGGAACCAATTGCGCCACGGGTAAAGATGCTTGAACCTTCATACTTTTCATATGAAACGAAACCGAACACAGTATCTTTAAGCAGCGGAAAGCCTACATTAAAGCCGTAACGCTTATCGCTGTAGCTTGGAGAAGCAATAGAATCACCTTCCAGTGAGTCACCTTGCAGAGAATCAGAACCGTAATCGTAGAAAGCGCCACCGTGGATTTCGTTGGTACCGGTCTTCGTAACGGCATTGATATTACAACCTGTAAAGCCAGAGTAGATTACATCAAAAGGTGCAATTTCTACGGTAACCTGACTTAATGCGTCATAAGAGAAAGGCATACGGATAGTCGGATAACCGTTTGAGCCTAAACCAAAGGAGTCATTCATTTTTACACCGTCAACAGTCAGGCTGTTGAAGCGGTTAGATTTACCCACACACTGAACAGGGTTCGAGTCACCACGGGTTTCGTCAACGTAAACCCGCGGGTCAATACGAATGATATCCGTGATGTTACGGTTAATAGCCGGCGCACTTTTCATCGACTCAAGATCGAAGCTCGCTGACGGTCCCATTTTACCGAATGCAGCAGCACCCAGCTGAGAAGCTGTGATTTGAATAACTTCAATGTTACTGGATTCTTCGAGCTGGTAATTAAAGTTAAGTGGTTCACCCAGAGTCAGGTAGATGTCAGACACTTTAGTGTCATTGAAGGTGTCAGAATCCACAGTGATTTCATATGGACCACCAACACGCAGACCACTCAGTGAGAACTGACCTGCAGAGTTAGTAGAGATGGTTTTCACAGCACCTGTTGGGATGTGCTTCAGGGTGATAACTGTGTCAGGTGCAGGGTTCCCCATAGGACCAACAATGCTACCTTTAATCGATGACGATGTCTCTTGTGCAACGGCTGCAGCGGTAAGACCAACGGACAATGCCACTGCAAGCGCAATGCGCGTGAGTTTAACGGGTGTGTTCATGTGTGTTTTCCCTTGAGTATTTTAATTTATCCGCATTCAGGATGCCTGCAGGCATATCGTGCTGAGCGGTTAAGACCTGAGTACCCACACAGGATGACACTTTTATGACAAAAACAGCTTGCCGTGTTGGTTCCTGTACAGCGTATAGGCCAATCAGACCAACTGGTCTGAAACTGCCAAGACAACGATTAAAATCCTTTTTTACTAAAATGCTTTTTCTGTCGTTTTCGACGCAAATCTATGGCTCTTCCCAGCCGGTTCCGTACAAATGAAAAAATACGTAGCCAGTTTGCCGGAAAATTTTGGCATTTCATGCGCCGACCCCGTTTAATATTACTGGACATTATTTGCGCTATCCAGCAGAAATTTACGGTTTACTGACATAAAACGGTCCTAGTGAAGCAATATTTTGTGTCATATTTATTACAAGAGAGATTTTGTATCGAAGAGGTATATTGCGGAGGAAAAAAACATAAAGAAAAAAGCCAGCTATCCGGAAGAAAGCTGGCTCTGAATGGACTGTCGTCAGGTTATTATTATTATAATCCGTTAGTCATCTCTTATCAGAAGATGTACTTCACGCCTACCTTGATTCGCCAGGTTGACTCAATAGAATCAAACGAGTCGAAGTTGCTCAGGTTAGTACCGCCATACGCTTCATCGTAAACGTACTGACCATTTTCGTTGATGTCGTAGTCATACAGCAGGTTCTGCGGATATGACAGGTCATAAGTTTGACCCCACTCATCGTTCAGCAGGTTAGCAAAGTTGTCGATGTTCAGGTAAAACTTACCTTTATGACCTTCAACAAAGCCCGGGATTTCCTGAGAAATAGACAGGTCCATTGTCGTTACCCAAGGCTGAGTAGAAGTATACTTATCAGGATAACCACCCGCAGCACCGGCAATACCGGCAGCTTCAGCAAATGCCATTACTTCTTCGTAAGTCAGAGAACTGTTCGCCCAATCTACAGCAGGATCATCTGCACCTGTTGGTACATAAGGCAGATAGGTATCTGAACCAGCGAAGGTATACTGATCACCCAGACCAACATCGTTGTACGCGCCCAGAGTCCAGGAGAAAGGACGGCCTGAACGACGTTCAAAGAACATAGTTACGTTAGTGTTGTAACCACTGAAGAACTCGTGATCGTAGCCTAAAGTCATAACCAGACGATGCTTAATCTCGTAGTAAGCAGTTCCAACCATAGGAACGTTACGGTTAACACCCACTTCGTACTGGTAGTTAGACTCAGCGGTAGAGCTGGTACCCGGGTTTGCTTCAGTGATATCAGTGTAAGTGTAAGCTGCGCTCCACTTGATACCGTTATCCCATGATTTGTTCAGCATGGTAGTCAGCAGAATATTACGACCGCCATCGTCTGAGTTAGTCAGCTGCAGATCATAGTTACCTTCGTACTCAGTACCGTCATACACGCTGTCCCAGATAATACGACCGCCATCAGCAGTACGTCTGCCGTTGTCTACGCGGGACAGGTCAACCCAGTATGCTGCGTTTTGCTTATCAGTATAGGTAAACTCAGTAGTCCACGCGAAGTCTTCGCCTACACCCGGAATATCAAAGGTGTAATCAGCGGCGATGTTATAACGCCAGTCTGAAGGCAGTTCGAAATCAGGATCGATCTGGTTAGTGCTACCAGCGCCTTGCGCAAGCTCAGCCTGCAGAGATGCCGGTACAGTAGTGAAATCAACTTCTGATGCATCGATGGAAGAAGATGTCGCGCCGTCTTTAGTCACACCATCGTTGGTATAAGCATTGGATACCCAAACCAGAGGCATACCACCGGTAAAGCGCCCAATACCACCACGGATAGTCAGATTTTCAGTGACGTCGTAGTTAAAGCTTACACGCGGCAGGAAGATGTTGAAGCCGTCCATGTTCTCCGTGTTAGAGAAGCCGTAAGTATTTACGAAGTTAGCGTTTTCCTGTGGCGTATCGTCAATTGTCAGATACTCATAACGCAGACCGGCAGTCACTTCAAAATCATCAAACAGTTCGAAGGTCGCATCACCGTACAATGAGTACTGAGTGCTGCTTACGTCGTAGGCAATATCCTGCACGTTGTTGGTGTAGGCATTGGAGTATTCAACATAAGAAGGTGCTTTGTTCTCAAAGTCTTCAATACTGTCGAAGGTCCAGGTACCGGCAGAATCACGACCGTACAGGTTGTAGTTCCAGGTATCTTCAATTTCAACACCGAACTTGTACTCTACGTCGCCAGCCAGATAGGTAGCGTGCAGACCGAAGTTCCAGACTTCGTTAGCCAGTTCGTTGGCCTGACGGTTTTCGTCCTGACCTGCAACGATGGTGCCGTCTGCAGTACGAATGTTAATTTCACCCCAGTTGGAGTTGGTGTTAGATGCTTGCTTGTATTCTTTGTAAGACAAGGAAGCTTCAGTCTGGAAATCCGCAGACCAGTCTGAATACAGGTGACCGGTGTAGAAGCGGTTAGTCTGTGCCATAGTCCATTGATTAGATAACAGACTTACTGTGTCCGAATATTGGGTATAGCCATTCAGTTCAGAGGTATCCTGGTCGCTGTAGGTGAAATCAGCACGATGATCGCTGTTGATGTTCCAGTCCAGTTTGATCAGGATTTTCTCATCTTCATTTGGCGCTGGTGCACCACCGATTGAATCAGGCAGACCATAGGTATTTTGCAGAATACTAACTACCTGATCCACTTCGGCATTAGTCACATCATGACCAGAAGCTTCAAGATTGCTGAGGTTATAATCGAAGGCTACATCTTCTTCCCAATGCTCATAAGCACCAAAGAAGAACAATTTGTCTTTCAGGATCGGACCACCAACAGTAAAGCCGTATGACTCTTCGTCGTTGCTCACTTCAATTTCGTTGCCCGGATTCAGGCGATTGTCTTTCGCATCACCAGTCCATGGAACATTCTCAATGAAAGCTGTACCGTGGAATTCGTTAGTACCTGATTTAGTGACTACGCTGATGTTACCGCCACCGAATTTACCGGCACGGGCACTGAACGGAGAGTAATCGATAGAGACCTGAGATACTGCATCCAGAGAAATTGGCGGACGGTTAGTAGGGTAACCATTGCCTTGCAGACCAAAAGTATCGTTTACGCCCACACCATCGATTGTCAGTCCATTGTACTTCGGGTTTGAACCGGCTACTGACAGTTCGTCACCGTCTACGACTGCCAGCGGGTTAGCACGCAGTACGTCTTTGATATCACGATTAAAGGTAGGCATTTTGTTCAGCTGTTCCTGACCGAACACTGAGCTTGAACCTTTATTAGCGAAGAAATCACGTGCACCGGTAACAGTGATACGTTCTACGTCGCCCTGGGCTTCCAGAGCCTGGTCAAGAACGAATGCATCGTTGATGTCCAGATAGACATCTTCAATAACGGCACTTTGAAACTTATCAGACTCGATAATAATTGTGTAAGGACCGCCAACACGCAGACCACGGGCAGAAAACTGACCGTCAGCATTTACAGTCACTTCCTTTACCGTACCGGAAGGCTGGTGAAGAATAGTAATAACACTGCCCGCTGCAGGATTACCCTGAGGACCCGAAATTACACCACGCATAGCAGAAGACTGGCCTTCGGCTGCAACTGCAGCAGATGCTACGCCTACTGAAAGCGCAACAGCCATCGCAATGCGATTGAACTTACTTTTAGTGAACATGTGTGTTTCCCTATCGTTTTTTAAAAACTCTCTGAACGTTGGGTTTTTATTTTTGTCCAACGGATCAAGATAACTACTTTCCCGTGATGCTGACTGGCCATGACCTCAGAAATGTGACAGTTCATGACACTTTCGTTTTCAACTTCACGCACATCACGATTCAGAGCGAACTATCCGGTGACTTAACCCGGAAGAAACATTCACTCTAAAGAAATACTATCCAGTCTTATTTTTCACAGATAAACCGCCACTTCCCTCTGATACAACGGAAAGGAACCAGCCAACAATTGCTTGTTGGCTGGTAAGTTTTCTGACGCCAGGTGACCGCAAATTTGACCACTGTGGCTGCAACAACCTGCCTTCTTATTCTTCTTACAGGTATGTTTTTGTGATTCTGACCGGGGAAAAGCCATGCACTTTGGAGATTTGGCTTTTCCCCTGGTCATAATCGACAAACGGTAGCAACATCAAAACAGAGAAAATGGCGCTACCGGCATTAACTGGAAACGGCTGCAATTCTTCGCGAGTTTTATGTCAGCTTTATGACAGCAATGTAAACGAAGGAACTTCTAACACACTGACCATGCTGATTTTTTTATTATTATCCGGAACAAATGGTCCGGAAAATTTACGCAAAAACTTCAGAACGTGCAGCTTATCGCCAGCCCGACTATTCAACGCAGATTTTTTTCAGATAAACACCGCTTATTTGAATTCAGCTTCATTGATTTAAAGTTATTTAATTACAAACATTTACACGATTAAAATAATCTTACCTATTGCATTAAATAAGCTTAACTGGTGAAATTGCGCCAACAAATAAACCTACGTAAATTTATTCAAGTGGTCAGTTTTTCATTTTTGAAACAGTACAGGGTCATCATCGTCGTGCTTATTGCTGCATGCTGCCTTGCCACAGGTTTTTTTCAAAAATTTAGAAATCTGCCCTTAGTTGCGCCGCAAACTGGTCAGGTTTTGAGCTGCGAGGACCGATTTTCGTCTAATGCAGACGATTTCGACATCTATCTGACAGAGCAAACCTTCTCAGAAAGTGCGCTGAAAGCTTTCTGTCAGAACCCTGTGATTAAGCGTCAGTTTGGTAATGTGAGAATAACGGTGGGACAAAATGACTACGATACCTACCGCTACATCAACCACGGCGTAAGTGATCTTGCCCTCGTAAAGAACAATGTTGTCAGTGCCTTTGGTGCCAGTGAGATTTATGGCTACGAAGAAGTTGCCTCCCATCAGGACTATGCAGCCTACTTTATCGCTTTAAAGGAAAAACCGGTGCTATCTAAAGAGTATTTACTGGGCAAGCGTATTGGCATACTGGATTATCCGAGCAGCCGCTCAGGCCATATTGTGCCTAAGAAGGTACTGAAAACTCTAGATTTGAATCCGAATAATGTAGAGCTGCATTATTACAGCTCTCACAAAGAGATGCGCAGAGCGTTGCTTTCCGGTGACGTCGATATTATTTCATCCTACTGGGATAAAAATGACGGCGAAATCCTGTCGCGCACTTATATCACACCGCTTGAGAACAGTGTAAAAGGCATGCGCTGGTACCTGAAAATGCAGACCCGCAACACAGATTTAAAATGCGCCGTGCAAAACGTGATTCAGGCCATTTCTGCCGCACAAAATAAAAAATACTATCAGCAGGTAGAACTGAAGGAGCCTTGTGTAAATGCAAACGCTCAGTGAAATGACAGCCTCTCAGTGGGGACGAACAGCGGCAGCCGCGCTGGGACTATTTGCTCTCTTTCAAAGCTGTATTTTCGCGGGTCAGTTTGCCGGTGCCTGGCTTAACCGTCACCAGGCTATTGATAATGTGGAACGACGGATAAGTCTTGATCTCGCCTATCTGGATGTGGGCAATGAAACACTGAAAACACCGGTGAATGATGCCGCGGTCCGTCATTATATGCGCCGCATTAATGCAACTCTGGCGGAGCAGTCTTACCCCCTTACAATCAGTGAAATCCAGCACGTTACTGCCACTGCAGAACCGGTGGAAGAAACGGTTGAAACCGCCACATTCACATTATCCACCGCAGAACAAAATATCGACATTGGTTTGAGTCTTACCCCGCTATACTTTTCGGTGCATATCCATCCGCTGGCCATTCTGGCGGCTTTGATTGCTGCTCCGGTGTTAATTGGCTACAAACCGCGGGCCAGAAGTAAGCGTAAATCTGCGAAAGAAGAAGCACCGCCACCACCCCAACCTAAACTGGTTATCGATCTGAACACGAAATGTATCGGCAACGGCGCAGACGGCCGGGCTATCCTGATGCAAAACAAACCGTTCTGCTTTTACGCAGCGCTGGTCAGATACTGCATTGAGAATCCTGATGCGACCTTGCCACAAAATAAAGATGTGCCCCAGGAACTCATAACGATTGCTAACCGGGTTTTCCTGCGTCTGATCGAACTGGGCCATACCAAACGTAAAAGACCGGACTTTAATGCCAACCTGGATAAAACTTTAAGTGAGATCCGTGCGACGCTGGATGAAACTTTTGAGCCCTTCCCGGTGGAAAAAGAAAAATATTACCCGCCCAGAGCACAGGGTGAAGGCTCCAGATCCAAACAGCATTCTTATGCACTTCCCCCGATTACTGATGAGGACATTGTTATACTCGGAAAATAAGCCTGATTGCTCCACCAGCCCAGAGAAAACGCCGTACCAGGTACGGCAGGTATTAGCTCAACCAGTTGTGTCCGGTCTGCAAAGACTGAACCACTTTTTGACTGATCGTGAATTATACGTTGATTCGCGAGGGCCAAATGCGTATCTTTGCAGGAGGAATATCAGCCGTCCAGAGTTATGCAGTCGCCATTAATTATCGCTATATCCGGAGCTTCGGGCTCCGGGAAATCACTTTTTACTAAAAATCTGTTAAATGCCTTCAGCGCGCAAGGTCGCCCTGTACAAATATTACGGGAAGATCACTACTACCGTGCGCAGGACCACCTGCCAATGGAAGCGCGGGAGAAGAATAACTATGATCACCCTAATGCATTCGAACACGAATTGCTGAAAGCGCACCTGCAGGCGTTGCGCAATGGCGAACCCATTGATTACCCGCACTATTGCTTTAAAACCCATACACGTTTACCGGAAACAGAGCGTCTGAACCCGGCTCCGGTGATCATTCTTGAAGGTATTATGCTGCTGGCAAGACCAGAGTTATTACCTCACTACGATGTAAAAATCTTCATCGACACACCGCTCGACATTTGCCTTATGCGCCGCATGATGCGTGATGTTAAAGAGCGTGGCCGTACCCTTGAATCCATTGCCAAGCAATACGAATCAACGGTAAAACCGATGTACCATCAGTTTATCGAACCAAGCAGGTTCACAGCAGATGTCGTCGTTACACAAGGTGGCAAAAACCAAATCGCCCTGGATGTGATTAAGTCACATATACAACAGGCATTACAATAACAAAGGAACGTCATTATGGTGAGTTTACTGGGCATACTGCTATTGCCCGGAATTGCATTCTTATTGTCCTCTGCACGCCGGAATATTAACTGGCGCACAGTGGGCGGAGCATTCGCGATTCAGGCATTGATCGGCGCATTTATTCTTTATTTTGAGCCGGGCATTCAATTACTGCTCAGTATGACTGACTTCGTGGGCAACATCATCGGCTACAGTCAGGAAGGCATTAATTTTGTTTTCGGCGTGGTCGGTGACAAATCCCTCGGCTTCATTTTCGCCTTCAACGTGCTGCCGGTCATCATCTTCTTCTCATCATTAATTGCCGTCTTGTATTACCTCGGTGTGATGAGCTGGGTCATCAAACTCATTGGCGGCTTCTTACAAAAGGTCCTGGGTACCAGTCGTCCTGAGTCTATGTCCGCCGCGGCCAACATTTTTGTTGGCCAGACCGAAGCCCCCCTGGTAGTCCGCCCGTTTATCCCCCACATGACAAAATCTGAGTTATTCGCTGTTATGGTCGGCGGCCTGGCGTCTATTGCCGGCTCGGTCATGGCGGGTTATGCCGGCATGGGTGTGGAGCTTAAATACCTGTTGGCGGCCAGCTTCATGGCGGCTCCCGGCGGCCTGTTGATGGCAAAAATCATGTTGCCGGAAACTGAGAAAGCGAAGGACGGACTGGAAGAGATTGATGCGTCTGAAACCGGCTATGCTAACGTGTTCGACGCGGCTGCCAGCGGTGCTGCATCAGGCTTGCAACTGGCACTGAACGTAGGTGCTATGTTGCTGGCATTCGTGGCACTTATCGCCATGCTGAATGGTCTTATCGGCTGGACAGGCACCTTGTTTGGCTATGAGGATGTAACCTTCCAGGGCATTTTAGGCTACTTACTACAGCCGCTGGCCTGGATCATCGGTGTACCCTGGGAAGAAGCTCGTCTGGCAGGCAGTTTCATCGGTCAGAAGTTTGTGGTGAACGAATTCGTGGCATACCTCGACTTCCTTAAGCATCAAAGTGAATTATCCGAAGTGTCTCAGGCAATCATTACCTTTGCCCTGTGCGGATTCGCGAATTTCTCCTCCATTGCTATTCTCATGGGAGGCATTGGTGCAATGGCGCCAACCCGCCGTAAAGAAATTGCACAACTGGGTCTGAAAGCGGTTTTCGCCGCAACACTGTCGAACCTGATGAGTGCATCACTTGCCGGCTTTTATCTCTCGCTTGGCTGAGCCGGATACACCCGGCACCGTAAAAAAGTGAGCGTGGCTCACTTTTTTAACCAGACAAACCAGACTAAATGGTCAGCTTTGTAACGAAAACTGACCACTTAACCTAACGGTAATTGACGTATATCAAAGGCCGTTACTTTTACGAAGACGCGGGATTCCCTATAATTCTGCGGTCATTTAATTAAGGTATCGTTATGCAATTAGAAGCTGTTGACTATCAGGCTCCCGGTGCACAGGAAGCATTCGTAGAATCCCTCCGTGAGACAGGGTTTGGCGTACTGAAAAATCACCCAATCAGCCAGGCAATGGTGACCGGCATTTATCAGTCCTGGCAAACTTTCTTCGACAGCGAAGAAAAGAATAACTACGTCTACAACAAAGGGACTCAGGACGGATTCTTCCCGCAAAGCGTATCTGAAGTGGCAAAAGGATTTACCAAAAAAGATATTAAAGAGTACTTCCACTTCTATCCCTGGGGTCAGTGCCCGCAAGCGTTGCGTCCTCAACTGGCGGAATACTACGCAAAAGCTAACACGCTGGCAGAAGAGTTACTGGGCTGGATTGAGAAGCATTCGCCGGCTGAAGTCAGTAAGCTGTACAGTCAGCCTTTGTCGAATATGATCAAAGACAGTGATCAGACCCTGCTACGGGTTCTGCACTATCCGCCGTTCCAGGGTGATGAAGAACCGGATGCTATCCGTGCGGCAGCCCATGAAGACATTAACCTTATCACCATTTTGCCCGCCGCGAACGAGCCGGGTTTACAGGTTAAAGGTAAAGATGGCAGCTGGATTGATGTGCCTTGTGACTTTGGTAACCTTATCGTCAACATTGGCGATATGTTGCAGGAAGCATCAGGGCATTATTTCCCGTCAACCACTCACAGGGTGATTAATCCTGCCGGAACGGACATGACTAAGTCACGGATTTCATTACCCCTGTTCCTTCACCCGCGCCCTGATGTAGTGTTGTCAGAAAGACATACTGCACATTCTTATTTGCAGGAACGTCTCAGAGAGCTTGGCGTTATCTAACGGGCGCTTTGTAAGTCAGACAGCTTACTCATGTAACGATATTCATCCTGGCGGTTTTGCGCATGCTTAGCCGCCAGCATCATGAAGTCAGCGGCGCGGTCTATATTGCCCAGCTCATAGTGCGCCTTCCCCATTCCGAAAAAAATTTCATGGCGGCTGTTATCCAGCCTGCGGGCACGGTTGTAATGGATAAGCGCCTGCTCCGCGTCACCGAAATCCAGCGCCTCTTCACCCAGAATGAAGTGATAGAAGGGGTTACTTTCCCGTTTATTACGCACACTTCTGGCAATGTCTCTGGCTTGCGCTGTACGACCTTCGAGTTCATGCAGTAACGCCAGATTTTCCCATGCGGTTAAGTTTTCACTGTCGAGCTTCAGTGCCAGCTCATAGCTTTCACGGGCGCTGTCCAGTAATCCGTGACGCCGGTACAACACCCCGAGGTTCACCCATGTGGAACCAAACTCAGGATAGAGCAAAGCGGCTGCACGTAAATACGCATAGGCTTTTATGTCGTCATTGTTGAGCAACGCATCAGCACCTTTGTTGTTATAGAACATAGCCGTGATTTTCTCTTTGCTGATGGCATTACGGGGGAAATGGGAGCGGATGGTCTGCGGATCAAAGTCCACATCGATGAAATGCGATGAAATCTGGTTCTTTCTCAGCGTGTCCGCAACGGATACCCGCAAATTAATATGACCATTGAGTAAATTCACTCCGCTGCGGCGGGTCCAGTATTCGGGAATATCCACTTCGTAGAATACGGCATTAAACCCGGCATAATCCGCCATGGCTTTCGCCATGATAGTCAGCGACAGGCAATTCGCGGCACGGTTCGCAAATGTCTCAGAAGCGATAGTGTTCGCATTGGTGATATAGCGGATCCCCAGTTCTCCGCCATCGAAGATTTGTCGGATCAAATTCTTAAGATTGTCTCCGTCGCCGGATAAAGGTGACTGTGAATTATCGACAAATTCTCTGGCAGCAGCATCAAGCTTAAATATTTCGTCTGCGGATTCCGGCGTATACTCATGGTACTGAGTAAATACGTCATCGTTGAGGGGCAATTCGCTGGCGGTAAAGGATTCCGGTAATGATGCACAGCCGGACATGAGGACAACAAACAGCATACCAGTTAAAAGTCGAATCTGCTTCATATCGTCACCCCTACTCAATTGGCGTGACTCAAGTATAACTCATAACAATTATTTTACATTTAATTCACACTGTATATTCAACCGTTCATCGCAGAGCCGGAAATCTCACCGGTAACCCTGATTATTTTCAATGTGAACCGCTGATCCCTTTACAACAGTGACCAAAATCGGACATATTTTAACCTTACCGTCGAACTCTCACCGGAGATCCAATGAAACGTGTCGTGTTCAATCAGAAAGGGGGCGTGGGAAAGTCGACTATCAGTGCTAATTTAGCCGCGGAAAGTGCCAGAAACGGGCTCAGAACGCTGCTGGTCGATTTAGATGCCCAGGGAAACAGTACGCATTACTGCGGGGTGGATATAAACGATGACAGCCTCACTGTTGCAGATATGTTTAAACAGGTTGTTGGCTGGTTTTCCAAACCTCAGCCGCCATCGGCTTTTGTCAGACCAACAGCATTTGAAAACTTGTCTGTTTTACCCGCCCATCCCAGCCTTACCGAGCTGGAGCGGGAACTGGAAACCCGTTATAAGATGTTTAAGCTGAAGGAAACACTGGCAACGCTGGAGGAAGATTTTGACCGCGTGTACATTGATACGCCGCCCAATTTCAACTTCTATTCCAAAGCTGCATTAATTGCTGCAGACAGCTTCATTATCCCTTTTGACTGCGATGACTTCTCTGTTCAGGCTATCGGCCGTCTGCTCGACAACGTTCTGGAATTGCGTACCGATCATAATCCGGAGCTGGAACTGGAGGGCATCATCATTAATCAGTTTAACCCGCAGGCAAAGTTACCGGGAGAACTGATTGCTTCACTCAAAGAGAAATCCTTACCTGTGCTGGACAGCAAAATTAACAGTACAGTAAAAGTGAAAGAGTCCCATTCGAAACGTATTCCGCTTCCGTATCTCGCGCCTTCACACAAGGTCAGTCAACAACTGGCTGCATTGTGGCAGGAACTGGAAGGGCAACGCTGACCGGGTTGCCCCCTGCCCCTCTCTGATCTTATTTTCCGGCTGACCCACACTACTAGTTCCTGCATATCGTCAGCCCTTCCGGGACGGCGAACTTTTTTCAGTTCTGCCCGTAAACACCGGTAGTAGTATCAAATAATATACGGTATCACGTCGAACAAACGTGTGTTTGCCGCGTATTGACAGAAAAATCAAACTTAAAGAAGTATCATTCTCAATATAGTCTACAATTAACTACCGGATTACGGAGTAACAATGCCTACATTACATCAGTACCTGCACTGCCCCTATTGTGTCCGCGCAGACATGACAGCTAACTATCTGGGCATAGAGCATAAAAAGTCGTATTTGCTTAATGATGATGAAGCGACCTGTCACAAACTCATCGGCGCAAAAATGGTTCCTATTCTGGAATTTGACGACGGCACAGCCATAGGTGAAAGCCTGGATATTGTCGAAAAGCTGATTGAAATGGCCCCTGCGGGGAAGAAGTTGTTACCGAAGACAGAACCGGAAAAGTATACCAAATACCTGGAATCCGTCTCGTTTGAAATAAATGCGTTGCTGTTTCCCCGTAATGTCATGATTGAGCAGCCGGAGTTTGCAACAGAAGAAGCCCGCGAGTATTTCAGGAAGAAGAAAGAGAAATCCCTAGGTATGTCATTTGAAGAGGCTTTTGATAATACAGAGAAGTATAAAAAGGCAGTAGAAGTTGCACTGGCAGATATGCCTGCCCCCCCTTTGCCGGCTCAGCAAATGAACCAGTTGGGATGGAATGATATCTTTGTTTTCCCGGTTTTAAGAAACCTGACAATGGTTAAAGATTTGGCGATGCCCGATGAACTGGCACAATATGTTGCTGCGGTGGCAGAGCTTACAGATATAAAGTTGTACACAGTTTTGGCTAAATAATCCGTTCATAGAAAATAAAAAGTTGTACTTAAATTTGGCTTGCCGTTAATGTGGCATTTATAGTAGTCGAATGAGTACAACCAAAGGAGTAATCAGGTGGTAATCCGGTCGACTTCCCGCTCACTGGCAGATTGTCATGTTCTTATCGTTGATGACCAGGCGTCAAGTCGTCTGGTCATGTCGACGTTGCTGGAGAACGTGGCCCGTTGTGATTCTGTTGCCAGTGCAGAAGAAGCCCTGGAGTTTTGCAGCAGAACCCTGCCTGATTTAATCCTTATGGATGTTTTTATGCCCGATATGGATGGCCACGAAGCGTGTCGTCAACTGGCTAACAACCCTAAAACCCAGCATATTCCCGTCGTCTTCGTTACTGCTTCAGTGTCCGATGAAGAGCAGGAAAAGTGCTGGAATGCCGGTGGCGTGGATTTTGTGCAAAAGCCGGTTAATGCCACCACACTGATAAATCGCGTAAAGTCTCACCTGGCCCATAAACTAAAAACTGACCTGCTTGAGCAGCTTATTTATACCGACAGGCTAACAGGCTGCTTTAACAGGCATTATCTTGAAGAAAGCTTACCGGATATTGTCAGAGAGGCTGATCGCACAGGAACACCGCTCTCGATTGCGATTTTCGATATTGATTTATTCAAGCAGTACAACGACAAGTATGGCCACATTGAAGGTGACACCTGCTTGTGGAAAATTGCCAAGGCTTTGAAAGGCTCACTGCTAAGACCGATGGACAGGTTAGTTCGGGTAGGTGGTGAGGAATTTCTGATTATCCTGCCGGGCACCCATGAAGAAGGCGCGCAAACAGTATGTGAGCGCATACTTCAGACAGTGAGTACTGAGCATATAGCTCACGCCCTGTCTCCTTCCGGTTTTTTAACCGTCAGTGCCGGTGCTGCAACTTATCACCCGAACTCTGCAGACATGGTTGATGAAACCATGCTTGCGGCCGATAAGTGTTTATATCTGGCAAAAGAAAACGGCCGTAACTCCTATGCGTTTGTCGGTCCGGACGGAGAATCACGGGTAGGTGCAGGATGAATGACTTTCCGGTATTAGATAAAGAAACCGCATTATCGCGGCTTGCAAATAATCACAGCCTGTATAACAAAGTGCTGGTCATGTTTACTGAGCAGGCCGGGGAGATGCTGACCATGCTGGAAGCACTGCCGCAAGACCAGATAGCAGATCAGCACCTTGCACTGCATTCACTGAAAGGATCTTCCGGAGAAGTGGGTGCCACCAGACTGTTTTACACCCTGCAGCAAATTGATCAGACCCTGAAAACAGCGCCGGAGCATGTCACTGCAGATCAAATTGAAGATGTGATTGCGGAAATCCGGCGCATACTGAACATAACGGCTCCCGGTAACCCCGCCGCCTGAATTCCGGCATCAGGATACCGCTAACCGGTAGCCCTTATTTTCTGAATCATCGCAGGGCTATGCCGTACTTCATGACAAAAGCGCAACAGTGCATCCAGTGAGTCCGGTTTTGCAATCAGGTAACCCTGGAAATAACGGCAACCCAATGCAATAAGTTTATCCAGCTGCTCTGCGGTCTCCACCCCTTCTGCAACTACGTCATACTGACATATGCGGGCAATCGACACGATAGCATCCACAATCACCGCACTTTTCTCACTCTCCAGCGTCCACACAAAGCTGCGGTCGATTTTAATTTCATTAACCGGCATATTCAGCAAATGTTGAAGAGAAGCATGACCAGTACCGAAGTCATCCAGCGATAACTTAACACCAAGATTGCGGATGGCCTGAATAGACTCAAAACAGATGGTATTTACATCAATAAAAAAGGTTTCTGTGACTTCAAGACACAGACTGCCCGGCCTGAAATGATACTGGTCAATCAGCCTGCTGAGCTCTTCCGCAAACCGGGTATCCATCAACTCTTTTGAAGAAATGTTTACCGATAAGACAAAATCCGGCTGCTGGATCTTCTGTAATGCCAGAATAGCCTGCTCAAGCACCCAGAAGTCTATTTCACGAATGAGTCCGGCCTTTTCTGCCACTCTGATATAAACTTCGGGAGAAAAGCTCTTAAGGGGCAAATGGGACGTTCTCAACAACACTTCTGCACCGGCAATCCGGTTTTCCTCACTGTCGTAAACAGGCATAAAGACCAGATGAAAGGCTTTGTTCGCCAGTGCGATCCGCAGTTCCTGCTCAACGAATCTCGCCTGACGATACTCTTTCTTAAGTTCAGGCTGATAAATTTTATAGCCAAGCTCGTTGTCCATGATCGCGTCGATGGCAATAGTCGTCTGAGCGAGTAACTCATCAACAGTCATCCCTCTCTCACCACGGGCAATCCCCAGCTTTACATCCAGTCTTAAATGCCCCAGAGAAGGAATATTCACCCCTTTCCGGGAAGCCGAGATTAAATTACCGAAGAAAGCCTCGTCGAAGTCTTTCAGCACCAGCAGGATATTCTCATCCTGCTTCCGGACCAGAAATGCTTCACGGTGTTTGTCCTGAGTGAAAGGACCAAATGTGGCTTTAATCAGTGATGTGACCGTTTCCTTTGAGAATTCCCGTTGCAGGGCAAGGTAATTCCTCACTCTGATATTCACAATCGTCAGCGGGCTATTCAGCTTACCCGGATAAAGTCGCTTAAGACCATTCAGGTTAATAAATCCCGAGTCGGGGTCTCTGTCTGCGAGCAGTTGGAGCTTTTGCATTTCTACCCGCTTGATGACAACAAAGTGACACAGAAAAACCAGCATTACCGCCGGCCAAATCAGTGCGAGAAACAAATTCACCGATGCAGGTGTAATGATGTGATGTTTTAACAAGAAACTATTGAGATACAGTTTATAGCGTCCGGGATCCAGTTGATTCAACGTTTCAACCGACACCAAAATACTGGCTACCGCAGACAAATCACTTGCCGCGATGTCGTAGGGTACCTGATAGTGCTTTTCCCACCAGGCATCCACCACGATGCGATCACGGTTAATAAGCTGTACGCCGTCATCAGGTAAAAAATAGACGGACTGAAAGCGCTTGGTACTGAGATCGTCTTCGTCGTACTCAACGTCATCCCTCAGCGAAATAAATGTCACACCGGCGCGGTGCTGAGCCCCCGGGTTATCTGTCTCAATGAATGCATCTATTTCAACTTCGTCCAGATTCGCATATGAAGGCAGTGATGAAGTGTTATCCGCGGCAATGTATTTGAATGTTAAACCACATAATTCAAATAACCTTGGCTCAGACACAGAACAGTCGAGAACGTAGCCTGATTTTGTTTTTTCAAACTGACTTTCTTCCCGGTAGCCGGCTACATCCACCACGCTTCCACTGGCAAGCACATCTTCAGTGACCAGGTTAAACGGCGAATAGCTGAACGTCACCAGCATCAGACTGATAAAAGCAAGGCCGGAAAAGGCATACTTATACAGATGCAGTGAAAAGAGTGCTGAATGTAGTGAAGAAGGAGTTCTGCTGACCATTTCCGGTAAAATTGTTAAGTATTTATAAATCCAATAACCCATTGGTTAATGTCAATGATATTACCGATATGACAGTTTTATAAAGTATAGTTTTCGATAAGCTGTTATGACCAACATGACGAATCACTGAACTTTCGTCTAATAATACGGCGGGGAATCAAGCGTTTCCGCTATCAAAAAAAAAGGAACAAAATAATAAGTTTATAAGTAATTTGCGCTGAAACAGCTAAAAGAATAACTAAAACAGAGAAATAATGAATTTTTTGCAGAATATCAGCAGGTTGCTGAGAATATTAATTGTACTGTTTTGAAATTTACTAAAGAAAAGTATAAAAGAATGGTGCCCAGGGGCGGACTTGAACCGCCACGCCCGTTAGAGCACTAGCACCTGAAGCTAGCGTGTCTACCAATTTCACCACCTGGGCATAAGAGACTTTGTGTATCGGGCGTTTGCCCCGTCTCGTTGTGGATGCGCAATTTACGGATGTTCGGTGTCTTTGTCAATCAACAAATTCAGTTTTTTTCCATTTTTTTGCAAGAAATGGCCTGAGTGTGCAGTAAATCGCCAATACTGACTACTTTCCCGCCATTCAGCACCTGATTTTGCGCAAACCAGAGTTGCAAGGTTGCCATAGCATCATCCAGCGCATTGTGAGCTGGTGCAGCAGGTAACCCCAGGCGCTGCCGGCAAACCGTTAACGTTGCACTGTTTGGCGGCAGTACTTCATGGTGCTTTTTAAGTTGATAGACTGCCAGCTTTAACGTATCCAGTACCACCACCGGCGGACAGGATATTTGCTGAGCCGACAATGCCGCCTGTAACACGCTTAAATCCAGATTAGCGTTGTGACATACCCACAGATGCGTTCCGGCATAACCGACCAGTTGCTCCAGTACCTCTTTAATATGCGCCCCCTGCGCTATTTCGGCACCGGTAAGACCGTGGATGACCGGGCTTTGGGCAAGATCCGCACGGGTTCTGACAACTGAATAAAAGCAACGGCTGATATCTATGTGACTTCCCCGTCCTTCTACCCAGCCGGCAGAGGTAATTTGCGCTTCACGGACATCCAGTGATGTCAGTTCCAGATCAACGGCCAGCAACGGCAGTGTTGCCAGCGACTTCTCCGCCCAGCCTTCCGGCAGTGGCGGGGCTCCTGCCAACCAGCGCTTTAACATACTCAGCATGCTCAGCTCATGCCTCCGGAGAAATTCATCACCGCACCCTGCTGCGCTCTGTCGATAGCCTTAAACGCGGCTTTAAGCTGATGCTTTTCTATGGATGACAATGAAGATACTGATACCCGGTTGTCTGTGACATTGCCGGACAACTGATGACGCCAGCGCAGACGGTTCAGAAACAGCCAGATATCCCGGAGATTTTGCGCATCTTTAGTCGACAATCCGGAACCTGACGGCAATGCCGCCAGCCGTGCCAGTGTAGAGGGCATGGTTAAGCCGTTTGCCAGCGCATAAATGCGGGCAAGATTATTGATGATTGCGATGGCCTTAACCTTCAAATCAATCACATCCTTTTCTTCGTAACCTTTCTCGTAAACAAATTTTTGAAACATCGAGAGAGGGACGGGAATATCATTATTGTGACGCGCCAGCGCGGCCAGAAACATCTTTTGCTTCAAAAGCGGCACTCTGACAAGTTGCATCTTTCTGAACAGCTCTGCGTCTCCCGCAGCACAGCGGGCATCCAGAAAAATATTGAAATGCATAATCGCTTTAGGCGTAGGTTGCCTGACCCATTCACCGGCTTCCTTCTCAGCCTGTGCCAGTGACAAACGCAATTCCGGATTCGATGCCATGATATTGCCGTCACATAACTTGATACCGCACTTCGCCAGACCATTGCATACATAGTCCGCCATGCCGGCAAAGTAGTCTGCCTGGCTGTCAGACGGCGTGGTTTCCAGTAACAGACCATTATCCTGGTCTGAGCCCATTGTTTGATCTTCACGGGCCTGGGAACCATACACCACCCAACTGTACCGCAACGGTGCCGGTCCGTGTTCCCGCTGGTAATAATGTATCAGTTTGCGGGTCATAATATCCGTGGCCTGAGACAATACTTTACCGGCAATATCGAAGTCACCGGGCCGTTTTGCATGGGTGGCAAAGTAGTGTGGCATTTGCCAGGACAGGCGGGTGAGTTCATAGAGGTTATCGGCTTTCGACAATTCACCGATGATGTAAAGCACGTTACCCCGCTGGTGACGGACAATATCTGATGCGGTGATCATTCCCAGCGGTTTACGACTGTTCCTGTCCACCACCGGCAGGTGATGGATATTACGTTCACTCATCAGTGCCATAGCGTCGAACATGGTCCGGTACTGATGAATCATGGCCGGCGTAGCCGTCATAATGTCAGCGACAGACAGAGAAATATCAGCGCCTTTTGCCACTACACGGTTGCGCAGATCTCTGTCGGTTACAATACCCACCAGCTTTTCGTCACGGGTGATCAGCAAAGAAGACACCTTGTTTTCCGACATGATTTGCGCGGCCTGCTGAATACTGACAGATTCTGCCGCCTGAACTGGCTCATGTTCAATGACCTCATGCAGTGCCTTGTATAGCCACATGGAGTTAGATTCCACGACAGCCTGATTTTGCAATGCACCGGTACGGGTACCGTGAAAGAAATCAGCAATCGCAGGGAAACTCAGGGCACGGTGAAACGCAGCGGCGGTGAAACAATACACCAGCCCGGGTTTATCGACTTTTACCGACAAGGGGTAATCTATGTTATCCAGCAACTTGGGATAACCGAAATAGTCTCCCTCGCTGAGGTGACGTTCACTCTGCTCTGCGTCTTTCACCGAAAACTGACCATTCTGGATCAGAAACAACCGCCCTTTATTTTCTTTCAGCAACGTCTCTGTGTTGTCAGCAGTGAGGTAAATCAGGCTGGCTTGTTTCGCCAGATGAATCATCTCTTCTTCATTCAACTGATCAAAAGGTGCAGAGGTTTTCAGAAAGTCTGTGACTTGTTGTGGCACAACGCTCATTGTTTAATCCTCAAAAAGAATAAAGCTCACCGCTGAGGGTGAGCTTTACAGTTTCTGTCGTCAGTAGTTAAGTGCAACAGGTTTTAGTGCGCTGACGCTTCACCTGCACCTTTCGGATAACGGATATCCTCTACCATTTGCTGGATTTCTGCAGGTGCTTCACCGGTCATCTTGAAGACAACGAAGGCAACCACGAAGTTAACAATCATACCCAGCGTACCGATACCTTCAGGTGAAATACCGAACCACCAGTTATCAGCCGTATTCGCTGCCGGATTCACAAACTTGAAGTAAATGATATAGGCCGCAGTGAACGCAATACCCGCCACCATACCAGAGATTGCCCCTGCACCATTCATGCGCTTGCTGAAGATACCCATGATAATAGCAGGGAAGAAACTGGAGGCAGCAAGGCCGAAGGCAAAGGCGACCACCTGTGCTACGAAGCCCGGCGGATTAATACCGAAGTAACCGGCAATTGCAATCGCCACACCGGCAGCCAGACGGGCATAGAAAAGCTCAGCCTTATCGGTAATATTCGGTGCAAAGTTACGTTTCAACAGGTCGTGAGACACTGAAGTGGAAATTACCAGCAACAGACCCGCAGAGGTAGACAGCGCCGCAGCTACCCCACCCGCAGCAACCAGGGCGATAACCCATGCCGGCAGATTCGCAATTTCAGGGTTAGCCAGTACCATGATGTCACGGTCAACATTCACTTCGTTCTTGCTCGCCGGATCATCAATGCTACCCGCTGCATAGAACATTTTGCCGTCACCGTTTTTATCTTTAAAGGTGATCAGGCCGGTTTTTTCCCAGTTCTTAATCCACGCCGGAGCCTCAGCATAATCAGTACCCGCCATATCAGGACCGTTTATGGTTTCAATCATGTTTACACGACCGAAGGAAGCCAGTGCCGGCGCAGTGGTATACAGGATGGCGATGAACAACAGCGCCCAGCCAGCGGATTTACGGGCATCACGTACTTTAGGTACGGTAAAGAAGCGAACAATAACGTGTGGCAGACCGGCTGTACCCACCATCAGGGCGAAGGTGATAAAGAACACATCAATGGTACTCTTAGTGCCGCTGGTATACTCATTAAAGCCCAGCTCCACCGAGAGACTATCGAGTTTCTCCAGCATATATATCCCCGACCCGTCGGCCAGTGTGGCGCCAAATGCAGTTTGTGGCAGGATATGACCGGTAACCATCATGGAGATGAACACACAAGGTACAAGGTAAGCGAAAATCAGAACGCAGTACTGAGCAACCTGTGTATAGGTAATGCCTTTCATTCCACCCAGTACCGTGTAGAAGAATACGATTGCCATACCAATAACCACGCCAGTTACGATATCTACTTCGAGGAAGCGGCTGAATACCACACCCACGCCGCGCATCTGGCCTGCTACATAAGTAAAGCAAACGAAGATGGCACAGAATACCGCCACGGTACGGGCAGTCTGCGAGTAGTAGCGGTCACCGATGAAATCCGGTACAGTGAACTTACCGAATTTACGCAGGTAAGGTGCTAAACAAAGTGCCAGCAGTACGTATCCACCGGTCCAGCCCATCAGGTAAACGGCACCGTCGTATCCCATAAAGGAAATCAAACCGGCCATGGAAATGAATGAGGCAGCAGACATCCAGTCAGCGGCTGTCGCCATACCATTCATGACAGGGGGTACACCACCACCTGCTACGTAAAAGTCGTTAGTTGAACCGGCACGGGCCCAAATCGCAATAGCGATATACAGGGCGAAAGATGCGCCGACGATGATAAAGGTCAGTAATTGAACATCCATGGGCCTACTCCTCGTCTACGCCGTATTTTTTATCCAGTGCATTCATCTTTGCCATATAAACAAAAATAAGTACTACGAATACATAAATGGAACCTTGTTGTGCAAACCAGAAGCCTAGTTTGAATCCAAAGAATTGGATCTGGTTAAGTGCATCGGCAAAAATGATGCCTGCGCCAAATGACACAACAAACCAAATCACCAACAATTTAGCGAGGAGGGAGAGGTTCTCCTTCCAGTACGCCTGCTTGTCGTCTTCATTTCTAAATGCCATCTTTCCGTCCTCATGTCAGGTTAAGTGGATGTTTTATTTTTACATTTATCTAACGACCGGATTTTTGTGTGGCCTCAGTAATCTTTTTTCTGTTTACTTTTGTCAAAAACCACGCAAAAACCCTGTCGGGTCTCGCTTTTTCTATACTCTAGTCGCGGCTTGGCTTTCGAGGAATGAGACCATGGTCGTAGGTAGGAGGATTATAGAGTGAGTATAATACATACAGACATGTTAAAAGGATGTATATAAAACTATGACATTCGCCTGGGTTTCACTTGCACTGGTTTATCTGTTTTTTCTCTTTTATATTGCCAGTTGGGGAGACAAAAACTCCCCCACCGCACGCTGGCTGACGTCCCATCCCGCTATCTATTCCCTTGCACTGGCCATTTACTGCACCGCCTGGACATTCTTTGGTGCGGTCGGATCTGCCAGTCGTGACACCTGGATATATCTGCCTATTCTTTTAGGGCCGGTACTGGTTTACGTGCTGGGCTATAAGTTTATTTATAAAATGACGCTGGTCAGTAAAAAGCAGCACATCAATACCATTGCCGACTTTATTGCCTCGCGCTACGGCAAACGTCAGGGTGTGGCGCTGTTGGTAACACTTATTGCACTGCTGGCGACCATTCCTTATATCGCACTGCAACTTAAGGCCATCGGTTCAACATTTCAGCTACTGACGCAGCAACCGAACAGCCACTTCATCATTATTGTGGCGACCCTGTTCATCGCTATTTTTGCGATTTATTTCGGCACAAAACAAACCGATGTCACAGAGTACCGCCGGGGGTTGATGCTGGCCATTTCGTTCGAATCCAGTATCAAACTGACCGCGCTGGTGCTGGTGGCCATTGTGGGTTACAGCGCCTGGCAAGCCACTGATAATCCTGAGCAGTTCAATACTTTTTTCAGCGACGAAGCCCTGTCGCAGTTCGGCTCTTACTCCTTTATATCCCAGACAATCATGGCCGCCGCGGCGGTAGTGTGCCTGCCAAGACAGTTCCACGTGGCAATTATAGATAACCTGAGCCTGGGGCACCTGAAAACAGCACGCTGGCTTTTTCCCCTGTATCTGGGGATCACCGCCGCAGTCATTCCGGTCATCGCCATTGCCGGTAATGCCATATTTGCAGGGCAGAATGTGGAGCCCGATACCTATGTACTGAGCATGGCAATTTACTCGGAGTCAGCGCTGTTGCAGATCATTGTCTTTATTGGCGGGCTGTCGGCCGCCACCGCCATGATCATCGTCGCCACACTGACCTTAAGTACCATGCTGACAAACGACGTGATCCTGCCGCGGGTTCTGCTAACCAAACACAGTAACCCGGGCAATAAAGATTATGGCCGGCGTATCCGGCTGATCCGGCGTATTGTCATTGGCCTTATTCTGTTGCTGGCTTTTCTGTACCACCAGCAAATGACCAATAGCCGTTCGCTACACTCCATCGGTCTGATTGCCTTTTCACTGGTGATCCAGCTCATTCCTGCCATTGTTGGCGGGCTTTACTGGAAACGTGCTCATGCTCATGGTGTGTATGCCGGTCTGGTTGCCGGACTGGTTACCTGGGTACTCTGGCTGGTGCTGCCGCTGGTGAATGACAGCGCGACCACATTGCAGCAAAACGAACAAATCAGCCAGGGAGCACTAATCAGCCTTGCTGCAAATTTTGCTGCCTACATCGGCTTCTCGCTTTTTGCTCCTGCAAGATTAGTTGACCGGATCCAGGCGGAAGCCTTCGTTTCTCCGGCAGATAACAGAACGGCATCGAACCGCCGGCACAACACCCATGTGACCATTGCTGACCTCATTACTCTGCTGTCCACGTTTATGGGCAGCGGCCGGTGTGAGCAACTGGTGGAAGAATATCAGCAACTGAATCACTGCAAAATTAACCGTGACGAAACGCCCGATGAATCTTTTATGGCCTTTTCCGAACGGGCACTAGGCGGTGTAATCGGTGCATCCAGTGCTAAAGCGTTAATCGACTCCATCCTGAAAGGAAAGAAGCTGGATTTTACCGAAATCATTAACTTCTTCGACGATACGACTCAGGCTATGCAGTTCAACATGACTGCCCTGCTCACTTCGCTGGAGAATATGGATCAGGGGATCAGTGTGATAGACAAGCACCTGAATCTGGTTGCCTGGAATAAACGCTATACCGCTTTATATAACTATCCTGACGGCATGCTGGCAGTGGGTACACCGATTGAAAAGCTGGTGCGGTATAACGCAGAGAAAGGTGAGTTCGGTGCCGGTGATGTGGAAATCCAGATAGAAAAACGGCTGGAACATTTACGCTCCGGTACGCCTCACCGGTTTACCCGCCAGCGCAGTGATGGCCGTGTGATTGAAATGGTCGGCAACCCGTTACCCGGCGGCGGCTTTGTAACCAGTTTCAATGACATCACCGGTCACATCGAAATTCAGCAGGCGCTGGAAGAATCGAACATCAACCTGGAAGCCAGAATTAAAAAGCGCACGGAAGAAGTACACTCCATCAATGCCGAATTGAGACTGGAAATAGAGCGTCGCTCTGAAGCTGAAAAAGAACTTATCCGCGCAAGAAAAGCGGCAGAAGATGCTAACGCCAGCAAAACCCGTTTTCTGGCGCTGGCCAGTCATGATGTTTTGCAGCCACTTAATGCGGCGAAGCTTTATGTGACCGCGCTCGAAGAAGCTGAACTTTCTGCACCGGTTAAAGATATCGTTACGAAGCTGAATCATTCAGTCACCTCCAGTGAAGCGCTTATCGGCACCCTGCTCGACATATCCCGTCTGGATCAGGGCGAACTGAAACCTTCTGTGGAAGCCGTACACCTTCCCGCCCTGTTGTCTCAGTTAACCGACGAAATGGGTATGCGGGCCAGGGAGAAAGGTCTTCAGTTACGGGCCAGGATCCGGGACTGCTGGGTACTCGGCGACAAAACCTTCTTGTACCGTATTGTGCAAAACTTGCTGTCAAATGCAGTGAAGTATACAGAATCCGGTAAGGTACTGCTCACCGTACGTCCCAGGGGCGATCGTGTGCTGATTGAAGTCAGGGACACGGGTATCGGTATCTCGTCTGAGCAACAGGGCATGATTTTCAGTGACTTTTACCGTACCCACGAATCCGCTGAACACGGTGTTGGCCTGGGTCTGGGAGTGGTACGCAGACTCAGTCAGCAGATGCAAAGTAAAATACAGGTGACCTCAGTGCCGGGCAAAGGCAGTTGTTTCACCCTGACCATGGGCCAGGCGTCGCCCCGCCGTCAGACTGATCCAACCAAACTGAGCCGTTCTTCAACCTTCAGAGGGGTCCGTGTATTGTGCGTAGATGATCAGCAGGAGAACCTGGATGCACTTCAAACCTTACTGGAAAAATGGGGAGTCACAGTCGTGCTGGCGAATAACTGGGACGACGCGATACGTCAGGCAGATATATTCTCGCCGCAAATTCTGTTAATGGATTATCAGTTAGGACCGGGCCAGAACGGGCTGGACCTGATTGAGGCTATCCGCCGGCATCTGAATATCGTCGTGCCGGCATCTCTTGTCACGGCCAATCATGAAGAAAGTCTGATTGCACAGTGTAAAGAACAGGGCGTGAACTACCTCACCAAGCCTTTAAAACCAGCCAAACTGAGAGCGTTATTACAAAGTTTGACCCGGCATATAAAAGATAGCCGCAGGGAGCCACGGCAGCAGTAGATTGCCGGCTGGCTCCGGAGAAGAAATTTACGCTTTGGGCGGGCTTTGCCCCTCGCCCTGAACGGGTGAAGTGGCCGGAACAGGCTGTACCGGCGTCTGGCTGTCTGCTGATTGCACGTTCGTACCGTTAGCGGCAGTGACCTTGCCTAATGTTCCCCAGCGCCCCTTGGGATTAACCAGAACAGGCCGGGTAAGAATAAGGTTATTCGGATACAGCACCGTTTCGCGATCCTGCGTGACCAGACGGGTGTTGAACAAATTGATGTCGGCTATGTAACCTTCAATGAAGTTGTCGCCATCGAGAATACGCACATAGTTCCCCCGCCGGTATGTCACATTCGTCAGCAGAATAAAGTATGCGGTAACGTTACTGATCAGCGACCAGTTCGCGAACAGGGCAACACCCAGTAAGGTAAGAATTGACGTAGACAGCACCAGCAGGCCGGAAATATCCACACCCCAGGCAATCAGTATTAACGCCAGGGTGACAGTGGCACTTAAAATTCTGGCAGTAAACAACCCTTTCAGCGCACTGGAAGATTTGAGTTTACTCTTTTCTACATTCTTTTCGAGACGGGGGATGGCAAAACGGGTCATCAGCAAATAAAGCAACAGCATGACCGCTGTCCAAATCACGTTGGTCTGGTAAGTTTCCAGCCAGCGCGTCACTTGTTCCAACCACTGCATGGTAAGTTCCTGAACAGATGTTAATTGTCGCGTTTGCGGGGGCACAAAAACCGGAAAAAAAGTAAACCGGACAACCCCTGACCGGGTTCCCTATACTGAGTTATCGACACGACAAAAAATGAAAATGACAAAGAGGCAAAATTATATCACCTCTTATGTCCGGTTCGTATTATATTATCAACTAAAGCTTTGGTCTGTCTGTGTTTTCATCCGCACCTGTTCGCCGGATGCAGCAGCCCTTATTCTACCATTACAGGTGTAATAAAAATTATGCGTATCGCAATTCTGTCCCGCAATCCTAAACTTTACTCCACCCGCCGGCTACTTGAAGCAGGCAGAGAGAAAGGCCATGAAGTCGATATTATCGACACCATGCACTGCTACATGGATATTACCAGTGCCAGGCCTTCAGTAAGGTACAAAGGTAAGCGGTTGCCGTTCTATGACGCGGTTATCCCCCGTATCGGTGCATCAGTCAGTTTCTACGGCACCTCTGTTGTCCGTCAGTTCGAAATGATGGGGACTTACAGTATTAACGAATCGGTTGCTATCAGCCGTTCGCGGGACAAATTACGTTCATTGCAGCTGTTATCCCGTAAAGGCATTGGTTTGCCACGTACAGGCTTCGCCCATCATCCGGATAACATTGAAGATCTGATTAAAAACGTGGGTGGCGCACCGGTGGTAATTAAACTACTGGAAGGTACTCAGGGTATTGGCGTGGTACTGGGGGAAACCCAGAAAGCCGCAGAGTCAATCATTGAGGCCTTTATGGGTTTGAATGCCAGCATTCTGATCCAGGAATACATCAAAGAAGCCGGTGGCTCTGATATCCGTTGTTTCGTTGTCGGTGATAAAGTGGTTGCGGCCATGAAACGCCAGGCGGCGCCCGGTGAATTCCGCTCTAACCTGCACCGGGGCGGCTCAGCCAGTCTGGTGCGCTTGTCACCGGAAGAAAGAAAAACGGCTATTGCAGCGGCAAAGACCATGGGTCTGAATTGCTGTGGTGTAGATATTCTCCGCTCTAACCATGGACCGGTGGTGATGGAAGTAAACTCGTCACCGGGTCTGGAAGGTATTGAAGCAGCCACCAAAAAAGATGTGGCGGGCATGATTATCGACTTTATTGCCAAATCAGCAAAACCGGGCAACACCCGTACACGAGGTAAAGGTTAATGGCAGAAAAAGCACTGGAAATTGGTGGTCAGCGTATTCTGCCCGGCGAAAGCAAAAAGATTGAGCTTGAAATGCCGCCGCTTTATACCGCTACCAACATGAGTATTCCGGTCTATGTAAAACGTGGTAAACGACCCGGCCCGACTATGTTCGTGTCGGCGGCTATCCACGGTGATGAACTGAATGGCATTGAAATTGTAGGCCGTCTTATTCATTCCAAAGCTATTGAAAGGCTTCGCGGAACACTTATCGCTGTTCCTATGGTGAATGTGTACGGTGTACTGAACCAGTCACGTTACCTGCCTGACCGCAGAGATCTGAACCGCAGCTTTCCAGGCAGCAAAAAAGGCTCTCTGGCAGGCCGTCTGGCGAACCTCTTTTTTAAAGAAGTGGTGAGTAAGTGTGATATCGGCATCGACCTGCATACCGGTGCCATACACCGCAGTAATCTGCCGCAGATCCGCGCGAATCTGGACGATCCGGAAGTGCTGGGAATGGCGAAAGCATTTGGTGTACCGGTATTACTGAACGCAGATTTGAGAGATGGCAGTCTGCGTCAGGCCGCCAGCGAAGATGGCGTAAAAATTCTGTTGTACGAGGCTGGCCAGGCACTGCGTTATGACGAGTTTTCTATCCGCGCCGGCGTAAGAGGCATTATTAACACCATGCGCCACGTGGGCATGCTGAACAAGAGTCGCAGTAAAGGTCACGACATTAAGCGCTTTATTGCCAGAGAAAGTGGCTGGGTGCGGGCACCGGAAAGTGGTCTGGTGAATCATATCGCCCAGTTAGGTGACCATATTGTTAAAGGTGACAAGCTGGCGACGATTTCCAATCCTTTCGGTGAGGTACTGGAAATTATGTACAGTCCTATGGATGGTGTAATTGTAGGTAAGCAGAATATTCCGCTGGCGCAGGAAGGCGAAGCGATTTATCACATCGGCTACTTCAAACAACCGGACACGGTGGCTGAACACGTAGAATTACTACAGGATAACCTGGTAACAACCGAACAATCCCAACCATAGGTTGACTACCTTTGTTAGAGGAACACTGATGCAAGAGCAACAAAAACGCTTGATAGGTGCACTGGAATATTGTGATTTACCCGAGCTGACCATTAACGACCTGACAATCCGGGTCGATACGGGGGCGGCAACGTCGTCATTACATGTCGATAATATCGACGAGTTCGACCGTGACGGCGATTTATGGGTGAGTTTCGATATTCATCCTGACATTCACAATGTAGACAGCATTGTGCGCCGTGAGGCGAAAGTCGTCGCCCGCAAGAAGGTGAAAAGCTCCACGGCAACCCTGGAGCGCAGATATGTTATCGACACGGAAGTGGTGATGTCCGGTGAAGCCTGGCGGATCCAGTTAACACTCACCGACCGGCGTGAAATGACTTATCTTATGTTGTTTGGCAGAGAAGCCATGAACGGGCGCTTTATTGTAGACCCGGAACATGAGTTTATTCTGACGGAAAAACGTCCCGCCGGATAATTATTTCGGCGGCTCGAGCTCAAGCTGGGAGGCAATCAGTACCGCCTGTGTACGGTTGTTAATACCCAGCTTCTTAAAGATAGCGGTGACATGTGCTTTCACCGTTGCCTCTGCGATATCCAGGTTATAGCCAATTTGCTTATTCAGCAAACCATCCCGCATGTAACACAGCACTTTGTACTGAGAAGGTGTTAACGACGCCACTTTATCTGCCAGTTCGGAAAACGCTTCGTCGACCTCTTCAATCTTTTCACTCACCGATTCCGGTAACCAGATATCACCGTCAAGAATAGACTGCACAGCATTAGCGATATCACCGGAACTGGCTGTTTTCGGAATAAATCCCAGCGCGCCTACACCGACAATTTTAGAGATAATGGCAGCGTCCTCTGTACCGGAGACAACGGCTACAGGAAGCTCGGGATAAAGTTTACGGATGTGCACCAGACCAAACATGTCATGGCTGCCGGGCATATGTAAATCGAGAAGAAGCAGGTCGATATCTTCTTTTTCGAGGATATCGACCGTGGTAGTCAGATCGCCGGCTTCCCGTAGAATGAGATCCGGCAGGGTTAACGATAACGCTCCCCGCAGTGCATCCCGGTACAGCGGATGGTCATCAGCAATCAGCAGCGTTATCATTCTTTTCCCTTATTTGTTTAAGCGCTCCTCGATGAGTGTATCAACAACGGAAGGATCCGCCAACGTTGAGGTATCACCAAGTTGCTCATGCTCGTTAGCGGCAATCTTACGCAGAATGCGGCGCATAATCTTACCTGAGCGAGTTTTAGGCAGTCCGCGGGACCACTGAATCATATCCGGTGTGGCAATCGGGCTCAGTTCCTGACGTACCCACGCACGAAGTTCTTTCGTCAGCGCCTCGTCCGGCTCAATACCTTCGTTAGGGGTAACGTACACATAGATACCCTGCCCTTTGATATCGTGGGGATATCCCACCACCGCAGCTTCAGCCACTTTAGGGTGAGCCACCAGCGCACTTTCAATTTCAGCAGTACCTAAGCGGTGACCGGAAACGTTCAGTACATCGTCCACGCGACCTGTGATCCAGTAGTATCCGTCTTCATCACGACGGGCACCGTCACCGGTAAAATACACGCCTTTGTAGGCACTGAAGTAAGTCTGGATAAAGCGCTCGTGGTCACCGTAAACAGTACGGGCCTGGCTTGGCCAGCTGTCTTTAATCACCAGGTTCCCTTCAGCGGCACCTTCCAGATCATTACCGTCTGCATCAAACAGCGCAGGCTGGATGCCAAAGAACGGACGGGAAGCCGAACCAGGCTTAAGTGGCGTCGCACCCGGCAGCGGAGTAATCATCATGCCGCCGGTTTCTGTTTGCCACCAGGTATCCATAATGGGACAACGGCTCTGACCAATCACGCGGTAATACCATTCCCATGCTTCCGGGTTAATTGGCTCACCCACAGACCCTAACAGACGCAGAGAAGACAAATCGCAACCTTCCACCGGCGCTTCACCATGGGCCATCAGGGCGCGGATTGCAGTAGGTGCTGTGTACAGGCTGTTCACCTTGTACTTTTCTACTACCTGAGCAATACGGCGTACGTCAGGGTAAGTAGGCACACCTTCAAAGAATACCTGAGAAGCACCATTGATCATCGGTCCGTAAACCATATAGCTGTGACCTGTGATCCAGCCCACATCCGCTGTACACCAGTAAATGTCATCTTCACGATAATCAAAGGCGTACTTAAAGGTCATAGATGAATACAGCAGGAAACCACCGGTAGTATGCACCACACCTTTTGGCGTGCCGGTTGAGCCTGATGTATACAGAATAAACAGCGGGTCTTCCGCGTTCATGACTTCCGGTTCGCACTGGGCTGAACAGTCTTCAGTAAGCTCGTCCCACACCACATCAACGTCGCTGTTGTAGTTAACATCGCCGCCGGTCAGCTTGTGTACAATGACATTAGTGATAGACGGGCACGCACCGTTAGCCAGCGCTTTATCTACATTCACTTTAAGAGGGACAGAACGGCCTGCACGGCGGCCTTCATCACAAGTAATAACAACTTTAGCTTTACTGTCGTTAATACGGTCAGCGATTGCATTAGGCGAGAATCCGCCGAAGATAACAGAATGCACCGCACCGATACGGGCACATGCCAGCATGGCATAAGCAGCCTGCGGTACCATAGGCATGTATACCGCAACGCGGTCGCCTTTACCGACACCCAGCTTTTTCAGGCCGTTTGCCAGTTTACATACTTCGTAATGCAGTTCCTGATAAGTGATTTCCTGGCTGTCTTCAGGGGAATCACCTTCCCAGAACAACGCCGTTTTCTTTGCATTCTTCGCCAGGTGGCGGTCGATGCAGTTGTAGCTGGCGTTGATTTCGCCGTCTTCGAACCATTTGATTGAAACGTTATCTGCGCCAAATACCGTATTCTTGGTTTTAGTTGGTTTCTTGTACCATTCTAACGTTGAAGCGTACTCTGCCCAGAAGCCTTCCGGGTCTTCTACAGAGCGCTTATACATCTGATCATACTGCTCTTGCGTCAAATGCGTGTTTTCCAGAATGTTGTCCGGTACAGGATACGTCTTGCTGGCAGTCATGGATAATGCCTCCGATGTCATGTTAATCCAGTAATAATTGTCTGTTAAACAGGGTAGCCATTCTAAGGTAAAGCAAAATGAGACTTTGGTCTTAGCGATTTTGCTCTTTTAAGACAAAAAGATACAACCTTAGTCTCATAGACCAACAGCCAGTTTTTTAATTCAGAGGAATACATCCTCTTTTGAAAAAATAACGAAAAAATCACAATTATCTTACCTTTAACCTGACTGCGTAAAAGAAGATAATCCGGACAAATTGCTCAACAGACCCGATGAACAAAAGCTGAAAGTATTCAGATAAACCGTGCCACCCTCACCGGCTATTTGCGCAACTGATAGTGAATATCACGCAGACAGCAGGCGGGGTGGCAGGATGCCGCTAAATTTGCCTCAGAACTTAAAGATCACACCGGCACGTGCAACCACGGTTGTGAAGCTTTCAAAGTCAGAACCATACTCAGTATCGAAGTGAGTTAACTGAGCAAAAGTGGTTAAGCCTTCGGTAGCCTGATAGCCATAGTTAATATAGGCAGTCGTGTTTTCGTTCAGGCTGGTTGCAGACAGGCGATCACGGTCACCGGAGTCTACCGACGCACTACCGTAACCTACTTTCACGTTATGCCCTGCTGCCGGCGTCCAGCTTGCGTACATCATATAGCCACTCTCTGAGAAGCTTTCGCTAACCACACCGCCACTTAATGTCACTGCCGGCGCTACACCCAACGCATTCTGGTTGTTCAGTGCTTCACCGGTGTAGTATTCACCATTCAGGCTAACCGCTCCGAAGTTAAGTGTTGTGTACACTTTAAAGAGGTTGGCATCCTGGTTACTGCCTTCAACATAGCCCGGCTCATCTTCAAACTGCAGTTCGGCTACGTGTGCCGCAAAACCGATGACGTGGCCGGATATTTTGTAGTTAGCATCTACAGCGAAGCCCGGCATACCACCCAGCTCATTATTATTCACACCGCTGCTACTCAGGTTACGGCCCTTACCGGTGATTGCGCCGGTCAGGGTTAAGTTATCAACTTTATAAGTTGCACCCGCTTCCATGGCGAGGAAGCCGGAATTACCTGCACGGTAACCATTACCAACCCAGTTGTAGCTGCCGCTGGATTTGATCCCTGATGCAGTAGACCATTTCTGGCCGGCAAACAGCGTCAGATTATCGCTGTAATCGTAATAAAGCGTTGCCAGACGAAGTCTTGGCTCCTGCGCCTGCAATGCGGTTTGGTTAGTAAAGCCGTCTTCACCATCAATGAAATCCAGCTCAAGTACTCCGCGAATTTTATCGTGCTTCATATTGAGGGAGAAACGGGACTGAGAAGCCTGGAAAGAAGTAGACTGGGATTCCAGATAATTCGTTTCTTGCGCAGTTGCAGGGGCACCGCCGAAAATATCCGTTCTCAGTGCATGTGTTGGTGCAACATGACTGTAAGTACTTCCATAACTGCCGACACCCTGACTGGATGTCACGACTTCCGTTTTGATCATGCCTTTGAAGCTGAAATCATAAGCGTAGACAGGGCTACCCGCCAGGATAAGTGCGCACGAGGCTGCAATGCGTGTATACATGTGTTTTCTCCCGATTCATTTTTAAAATCAGATTTGGTTTTTAAATGGTGTTCTTTTTTCTTATTGAGGATAAAGCGAAGGGACGAACAGGTACGTCACCCTCAATCTTCTAACGAAAAATTAACATTAACAAAACAATTTCATTGTGAGACAAATTACAGCGGATTACCCTATAAATCATGAATGTTGCGACCAAAGTCTTACGATTCAGGGAGGATACGAACCTTTTCCGGCTCATTTATTGTTTTTGCTGTGACTTAATAAAATCAGTCACTTAATTATTGTTGATGAACCCGGATTCTGCGAGCTTTTTGCGGTGTAATCTGCATTTTCCGGCGGGGATGACAGGGCCGCTTCAGATTGATGTGAAGCGGCGGAATGTAAATCACTGTGAAATAAAAATCACAGACAGCGGCATAACAAAGAACAATCCGGCAATATAAGCAGCACCGTAAATTTTACGCTCTGCTGCCAGACCGGCCAGTGATGATGACAGACTGAGTGGAATGTTACGCAGAAAGGGCAGACCAAATATCAGCAGCACTGAAAAGATATTAAATAACAGATGCACCAGCGCAATCTGCATGGCAACACCACCCATCGGGCCAGTCACCGCCAGCGCAGCGATAAGCGCGGTAATACAGGTACCGATATTTGCACCCAGTGTAAACGGATAAATATCACGGGCTTTCAGAATGCCACTACCCACCAGCGGAACCATCAGTGACGTGGTGGTAGACGATGACTGGACCAGCACTGTCATTACAGCCCCGGAGGTAATGCCTGATACCGGCCCTTTGCCGATACTGGTGTGCAGAATATCTTTCGCCCTGCCTACCATAAGCACTTTCATGACTTTTCCCATCAGTGTGATTGATGCCACAATCAGCAAAACACCCAGCAGGATTTTAACGACCCCGGGATACACAGACGGCAGGAACATCAGGCCCTCTGTGACCCAGTGTACAACCGGTTCAGTGACCGCCTTTACCGGATTCACGCCGGACATTGCCACACTGTTGTCCATCTGCAGCAGCGAGACAAGATACTGACTGCTTTTTTCTAATATCCCTGTCGCCATTTCCAGCGGCAGGAAAATCATCACCGACATAACATTAAAGAAATCATGAATTGTCGCGGCATGGAAAGCCCGTCTGAACTCATCTTTGCGGGCTACATGCCCCAGGCTCACTATGGTGTTGGTAATACTGGTACCGATATTCGCTCCCATTATCATCGGCACAGCAATAGGTACGGGCAACCCGCCTGCAACCATGGCAACTATGATGGAGGTCACCGTGCTGGATGACTGAATGAGGGCGGTACTGACCATGCCAATGATCAGGCCCATCACCGGATTTGAGGCAAATTCGAATAAACCCCGCGCATGGTCAGCGGTGGCGAATTTGAAGCCACTGCCAATCATCGATACTGCCAGCAGCATCAGATAAACCAGGGCAAGGAGTACAAACCAGTTTTTTATTGAATGACGTGGCGTTCCTGCCGCAACCGTCGGTTCCATGTTGGTATGGGATAGCGTCATAATAAAGCATACACTCACTTATGTTCAGATAAGCAAGTGTATGGCGGATTTATGACAGCGAAATGAACGCGGCAGTCATGCCTCAGAAAGGAACAGGATACGCTCTGTAAACGTCTTCGATTTGGCGCAGTACGGCAGAATCCAGCGTTAAATTAAACGCATCAATGTTCTCTGCCAGTTGCGCTTCAGTAGTGGCACCGATGATAGTTGCAGTGACTCCCGGTACCTGCTGACACCAGGCCAGCGCCAGTTGCGAAGGTGTAATCCCTGCACGGGAAGCAATTTCCACATAACGCCGTGTTGCATCGTGGGCCGGCTGCTTATCACGGAACAGACCCTGACGCTGAACATACGTCCAGCGGGATCCTTTCGGTCTCGCATCGTCCAGATATTTACCGGCCAGCATTCCCGTTGCTAATGGTGACCATGGCAAATAAGCAATATCTTCCAGGTGGCACATTTCAATCACGTAGGGTAGATCCTTTCCGTGCAGCAGGCTGAACTCGTTCTGAATGGATACCGGTTTCGGTATACCCATTTCATCACATAAACGCAGGAAAGTATGAATGCCCCAGGGCGTGTCGTCAGACAGTCCCCAGTGACGGATTTTACCGGCATCGATGGCGGTTTTCAGACCGCTGAGGATATTGCGCATTCCTTCCGTTTCTTTTTCTTTATCGAAGGTGGTGGGATCCACTTTGCCTGGCCAGTGTTTACCGAAATGCGGAGAGGTACGGTTCGGCCAGTGCAACTGGTACACATCAATGTAGCTGGTCTGCAAACGCTTCAGCGAACCTTCAATGGCAATACCAATATTCTCAGCGTTGATAATATCGCCGTTGCGGATCCAGCTGATACCGCTGCCTGCGATCTTGGTCATGATGATGAGCTCTTCACGCTGGCTCTGGTTGCGACTCAGCCAGTCGCCCAGTTGACGCTCCGTATCACCGGATGTCGGCTCGTTCGGCGGTATCGGGTACATCTCAGCGGTATCAATGAAGTTTACGCCCCTGGACAGTGCCAGAGCCATTTGCCCGTCAGTATCCTGCTGGGTATTCTGAATGCCCCAGGTCATCGTACCCAGGCACACTTCAGAGACTGACAGCCCGCTGCTGCCCAACGTTGTATATTTCATATTGCAGTTAACCTGTTTCTCATTCATTTTTGGTGTGGCTGTCTGCCGCTTAGCCTCATTTCGCTACAGAATTCTGTTCCTGAAGCCGGGCTTCGGCTTTCGCCAGCTTTTTCTCGATATCCCTGCGGGATTCCACCATCTCGTTTGCCAGCTCAGCAAGCGACTTAAATTCAGCAAACCCGAGCTGCCGGGTATCAATTTTCTGATATTGCCTTTTACAACGGTAAAAGAACATGACGAAATTAGCAAAAGCACGGTGAAATGTGGCGAAGCTTTTGACCAGCAGTAAAATCAATGCGATGGATGTCACTGCCGCAATCGACAAACTGTACACCCTGACTTTATTTTGCTGATCGGTGATCAACGGCTGCAATGCGGTTTCCACACTTCGCAGCTTGTCTTCCACATCATGGGCCTGACGCCTGAAGGCTCCCTGCAGGCCATCATTATGGGTGACGCCCATTGTCGTAACCGCGTCAGCCAGTTGATTAAACACCAGGGTGTACTCTGCCGTCAGGGTTTGTGCCTGCCCGTCATTACTGATCACCGCCGCATGCTGCAACTTTTCAAGGGCCTGACGTACAGCCTGACGGTGAAAGCTTTCACGGGTCAGTAGATAATTGCGGGTAGCCAGTTGCAGGGCAACTTTCAGCTGATAAGCCTCACTACCATAGGCAAAGAATGGCACCCGAGACATGTCATCCTCTATGCCGGTGAGTTTGCCCTGAAAACCGGACTGGCGGGTTAATCCCAACTGACTTTGCAGAGTAACCACTTCACGGAACAGGCGCTGGTAATCATGCATGCTTTGCGCAAGTTCGCCGGTTTGCTCTACCGGCAACGCATAGTCGGCCAGCAACGGCGACAACCCGGCAAGATCATTATTAAACCGCTCGGAGCGCGCCGTGAACCGGTGATAGTAGTCCATCTGATGTCGCAGCAGGAAGTCCTTTTCGTGACGTCTTAATTGCAACAACTCCTGCTCCAGATGCAGCAATAAATTGTGTTGCTCATGCAAATGAAAGAGGCGCTTAGTGAATAAATGCTGATTTACCACCAGCAAACTCATTCCTGACACGCAGATCAGGGTCATCAACATCAGGCGGGACTTAATGGAATCAAATTTCATGGCGAACACCATTTTTGTGGAAACATCTCAGGGTAACGCAGCTATGTGAAGGGATTGTTGCATCAGGCATTATCATCCACAGCTCGAAAAGCGCCGGCGATGATAACACTTCCGGTAAAAGATGCACCTGCTGATACTTGCAAAGGAAACATTATTGGCAGATCATCAGGTTTAACGGGTCACTAAAAACAAAAAAGGCCGCTTGCGCGACCTTTTTTTGGACTAGTGTGTAGTCATCAATTACTTGATGATTTTAGCTACAACACCAGCACCTACTGTACGACCACCTTCACGGATTGCGAAGCGCAGACCTTCTTCCATCGCGATTGGAGCGATCAGGTCAACGACGAATTTCAGGTTGTCACCAGGCATTACCATTTCTACGCCTTCTGGCAGCTCAACGGCACCAGTTACGTCAGTTGTACGGAAGTAGAACTGTGGACGGTAACCTTTGAAGAATGGAGTGTGACGACCGCCTTCATCTTTAGACAGTACGTATACTTCCGCTTCAAACTGAGTGTGAGGAGTGATTGAACCAGGCTTTGCCAGTACCTGACCACGCTCAACGTCATCACGCTTAGTACCACGCAGCAGAACACCAACGTTCTCACCTGCACGACCTTCGTCAAGCAGTTTACGGAACATTTCAACACCGGTACAAGTAGTTTTGGTTGTATCTCTGATACCAACGATTTCTACTTCTTCACCAACTTTGATGATACCTTGCTCAACACGACCAGTTACAACAGTACCACGGCCTGAGATTGAGAATACGTCTTCGATTGGCAGGATGAACGGCTTGTCGATAGCACGCTCTGGCTCTGGAATGTAAGAATCCAGTGCTTCACCCAGTTCGATGATTTTCTTTTCCCACTCTGCGTCGCCTTCAAGGGCTTTCAGAGCAGAACCTTTGATTACTGGCAGATCGTCGCCCGGGAATTCGTATTCAGTCAGAAGTTCACGAACTTCCATCTCAACCAGTTCCAGCAGCTCTTCATCGTCAACCATGTCACATTTGTTCATGAATACGATGATGTAAGGGATACCAACCTGACGACCCAGTAGGATGTGCTCACGAGTCTGTGGCATAGGACCATCAGTCGCAGCAACTACCAGGATACCGCCGTCCATCTGAGCAGCACCAGTAATCATGTTTTTAACGTAATCGGCGTGTCCAGGACAGTCTACGTGCGCGTAGTGGCGGGTAGGCGTGTCATATTCTACGTGTGAAGTAGAGATGGTGATACCACGAGCTTTTTCTTCAGGCGCGTTATCGATTTGATCGAAAGCCTGAGCAGAACCGCCGTAAGTCTTAGACAGTACAGTAGTGATTGCTGCGGTCAGAGTGGTTTTACCGTGGTCAACGTGGCCGATTGTACCCACGTTTACGTGGGGTTTCGTACGTTCAAACTTTTCTTTTGCCATTTTTCTCGTTTCCTAAGTTAAAAGTCCGACCCAATACAGACCGGACCGAACCTTCATTAAGATTTAGTTTCTTGATTCGATAATCGCTTTTGCAACATTGCTAGGCGCTTCAGAGTAATTGAAGAACTCCATAGAGTATGACGCACGACCCTGCGTTTGTGAACGCAAGTCAGTCGCATACCCAAACATTTCTGAAAGCGGTACTTTCGCGCGAACAATCTTGATCCCGCCTACACCGTCTTCCATACCTTCGATCATGCCGCGACGACGATTCAGATCGCCTACAACATCACCCATCCAATCTTCTGGAGTTGTTACTTCAACTTTCATAGTGGGTTCGAGCAATACTGGATTTGCCTCAGCACAACCTTTCTTGAAACCCATAGAGCCGGCGATCTTAAACGCCATTTCAGAAGAGTCAACATCATGATATGAACCGTCGAACAGTGTAACCTTTACATCAAGTACAGGATACCCTGCCAGCACACCATTTTGCAGCTGCTCCTGAATTCCTTTGTCTACCGCAGGAATGAATTCTTTTGGTACAACACCGCCCACGATTTCGTTCACGAATTCGTAGCCTGCACCTTCTTCCTGTGGCTCGATACGTAGCCAGACGTGACCAAATTGTCCACGTCCGCCTGACTGACGGACAAACTTTCCTTCCGCTTCGACCTTGCTGCGAATAGTCTCACGATAAGCAACCTGTGGTTTACCTACGTTACATTCAACCTTAAATTCGCGCTTCATACGGTCGACAATAATATCGAGGTGCAGTTCACCCATACCGGAAATGATTGTTTGTCCGGTTTCGTCATCAGTATGTACTTTAAACGACGGGTCTTCTGCAGCCAGTTTACCCAGAGCAAGACCCATTTTTTCCTGGTCTGCCTGAGATTTTGGCTCTACGGCGATGGAGATTACCGGATCAGGGAATTCCATACGCTCAAGTGTAATAACATGATTCGGATCACACAAGGTGTCACCGGTGGTCACGTCTTTCAGTCCGATAGCTGCGGCAATGTCGCCGGCACGAACTTCTTTTAATTCTTCACGGTCTTTAGCGTGCATCTGCACGATACGACCAAAACGCTCACGTTTTTGCTTCACAGGGTTATAGACGGTATCGCCTGTATTAACCACGCCGGAATAGCAACGGAAGAACGTGAGGGTACCCACGAACGGGTCTGTGGCAATTTTGAATGCCAGAGCAGAAAACGGTTCGCTGTCGTCAGCATGGCGCTCTGCTTCAGTTTCTTCGCCGTCGTCTAACACACCTTTAATAGAAGGAATGTCGACTGGTGCAGGCAAATACTCAATAACGGCATCCAGCACAGCCTGAACACCTTTGTTCTTAAATGCGCTACCACAGGTTGCCAAAACAATTTCGTTGTTCAGTACGCGGGTACGCAGACCCTGACGGATTTCCTCTTCGGTCAGCTCTTCGCCTTCCAGGTACTTTTCCATCAGCTCTTCGGAAGCCTCTGCAGCCGCTTCGATCATCTCTGTGCGGTATTTTTCTGCTTTAGCAACCAGTTCAGCCGGAATGTCTTCATAGGTAAAAGTCATACCCATGTCTTCAGCATTCCAGTTGATGGCTTTCATCTTGATTAAATCGATGACGCCACGGAATTCTTCCTCTGCACCAATATTCAGTTGAATCGGTACACAGGTTGCGCCCAAACGTTTGCGGATCTGACCCACAACACGTTCAAAATCGGCACCGGCACGGTCCATCTTATTGACGAAAACCATGCGCGGTACACGATATTTATCAGCCTGACGCCAGACTGTTTCTGATTGAGGCTCAACCCCGGAAGACCCACAAAATACAACCACCGCACCATCAAGAACACGCAGAGAACGTTCAACTTCAATGGTGAAGTCAACGTGTCCCGGCGTATCAATGATGTTGATACGGTGTTGTTCGTACTGCTGCTGCATTCCAGACCAGAAGCACGTGGTAGCAGCAGAAGTGATCGTGATACCACGCTCCTGCTCCTGCTCCATCCAGTCCATGGTGGCTGCGCCATCATGCACTTCGCCGATTTTGTGTGATAACCCTGTATAGAACAGGACACGCTCAGTAGTGGTGGTTTTACCCGCATCTACGTGAGCGACAATACCAATATTACGATAACGTTCAATTGGGGTCTTACGAGGCATACGTCTCTCTCAGTTTAAACGTTGATTACCAACGGTAATGTGCGAACGCTTTGTTCGCTTCGGCCATACGGTGAACGTCTTCACGTTTCTTAACCGCAGAACCTTTGTTGTCTGCTGCATCTAACATTTCAGCTGCAAGGCGTTGTGCCATGGACTTTTCGCCACGTTTACGTGCCGCTTCTACCATCCAACGCATACCCAGCGCGTTACGACGAACAGGACGAACTTCTACAGGAACCTGGTAAGTTGAACCACCCACACGGCGTGATTTAACTTCCACTGTAGGACGGATGTTGTCCAGAGCGTCTTCGAACACGTCTAAGTGTGCTTTGCCGGTTTTTTCAGCAACAATATCAAGCGCACCGTAAACAATCTTTTCAGCAACTGATTTCTTGCCGTCGAGCATTACGACATTCATGAATTTAGCAAGCAGTTGTGAACCAAATTTTGGTTCTGGTAGGATTTTACGTTGACCTACGACTCTTCTTCTTGGCATTTTACAATTCTCCGTATGAATTCAGGGAAATCCCAAAACTCTGATTACTTCAGTTTGGCCTTACTAACGGAGAACCGTTAAGATTTAGGCCGCTTCGCACCGTACTTAGAACGGGCTTGACGACGATCGTTAACGCCTGCGCAGTCCAGAGTACCGCGAACAGTGTGATAACGAACACCTGGTAAGTCTTTAACACGACCACCACGGATAAGAACAACGCTGTGCTCTTGCAGGTTGTGGCCTTCACCACCGATGTATGAAGACACTTCGAAACCGTTAGTTAAACGTACACGACATACTTTACGCAGTGCAGAGTTTGGTTTCTTAGGCGTAGTGGTATATACACGAGTACATACACCACGACGTTGTGGGCAAGCTTGCAGTGCAGCTACGTTGCTTTTTGCAACTGGCTGACGACGTGGCTTACGCACTAACTGGTTAACTGTTGCCATTAACTAGCTCCTGTTAGTAAAAAATGAAAACCCGATCCATGGTCGGGTCTGTTAAACGGCCTATTAAATCTGAAGCTTGTTGTAAACGTGCTCTACATTTACCCGCCCCGAAAACAAAAAAACCGCGGCCCTGTTTCAGTATGTCTTCGCTAAATTAAGCGGACTTACCAGAAATTGGGTCGCGGAATTCTAATGATCTCATAAGCCAGTGTCAAGGTGTACAAAGGATAACCAGGCGATTATTCACGTTTGCATACCCTGAATGCACTGAACGGCGAAATATCCACCGTTCAGTGACAAGTCTTACTCGTCTGATGCGTCTCCACCACTCACTTCAGCATTTAATGCTTCAGTCAGTGCCTGTTCCGCTTCAGCAGCAGATACAGACATCTCTTCAATGGCTTCAGCACGTTTCTGCATACGACGCTCGTGGTATGCGAAACCGGTACCTGCAGGGATCAGACGACCAACAATTACGTTTTCTTTCAGACCACGTAAATCGTCTTCTTTGCCTTGTACCGCGGCTTCTGTCAGTACGCGTGTAGTTTCCTGGAACGATGCTGCAGAGATGAATGACTCTGTAGACAGTGACGCCTTAGTAATACCCAGCAACTGTGTTTCATACAGTGCAGGCAGTTTACCGGCTTTTTCCATTTCACGGTTCGCGATCTTAACGTGAGCCACTTCAACCTGTTCCCCTTCCAGGAACTGAGTATCGCCGGCAGCAGTAATAATACACTTACGCAGCATCTGACGGATTACCACCTCGATGTGCTTATCGTTAATTTTTACACCCTGCAGACGGTAAACTTCCTGAACTTCGTTCACGATGTAGTTAGAAACCGCACTGATACCACGCAGACGCAGGATATCGTGTGGAGACTCAGGACCATCGGCCAGAACTTCACCGCGCTCTACAGATTCACCTTCGAACACGTTCAGCTGACGCCACTTAGGAATCATCTCTTCGTAAGCATCGGCACCGTCTTTCGGTGTGATAACCAGACGTTTCTTACCTTTGGTTTCTTTACCGAAACCAATGGTACCGGAGATTTCAGCCAGGATTGCAGGTTCTTTCGGCTTACGCGCTTCGAACAGGTCAGCAACCCGTGGCAGACCACCGGTGATATCACGTGTCTTCGAGCTTTCCTGCGGGATACGTGCTAACACGTCACCGGCATGAGCCAGTTTGCCATCTGCCGCTTCGATAGTGGTGAAGCTTGGCAGACGAATTTCCTGCAGACCCGTTTCTTCGCTTTCAAGAATAAGCTTAGGCTCTTTGGCGTTAACCTTAGCCAGGTCTTTAACCACAATACGGGTCAGACCGGTCAGCTCGTCCTGCTGCATCTCAGTGTTGGAGTCGTCGATATCTGCAAACGAGATCTTAGACGGACGCTCAACAATGATTGGGTGACTATGCGGATCCCAGTTCGCAACGATTTCGCCGGCTTCAACAGCAGCACCATCATCAACAGACAGGATTGCACCGTAAGGCACCTTATAACGCTCTTTCTCACGACCATGGCTGTCGATAACAGTCAGCTCGGTTGAACGTGAAACGATAACCACTTTGTCGTCGGTATTACGAACGAACTTAGCGTTATGCATTTTCAGGCTACCTGCAGTTTTAACCTGCACGCTGTTTTCTGCTGACGCTCTTGATGCCGCACCACCGATGTGGAATGTACGCATGGTAAGCTGTGTACCCGGCTCACCGATTGACTGAGCAGCGATAACACCAACAGATTCACCTTTAGCCACCATATGGCCACGGGCAAGGTCGCGACCGTAACACTTAGCACAAACACCGAAGTCGTTGTCACAAGTGATAACCGAGCGAACCATCATCTGGTCAACAGAATTCTGTTCCAGCATGTCTACCAGCGCTTCGTCCAGCAGCGTGTTACGTTCAACCAGAACTTCGTCAGTACCCGGCTTGATTACGTCTTCTGCTACCACACGACCCAGCACACGCTCACGCAGCGGCTCTACAACGTCACCACCTTCAATCAGTGGTGTCATCTTCACGCCTTCAAACGTGCCACAGTCGTCATTGGTGATAACCAAATCCTGTGCAACATCTACCAGACGACGAGTCAGGTAACCGGAGTTCGCAGTTTTCAGTGCCGTATCGGCAAGACCCTTACGGGCACCGTGAGTTGAGATGAAGTACTGTAGTACGTTCAGACCTTCACGGAAGTTAGCCGTGATAGGTGTTTCGATGATTGAGCCATCCGGCTTAGCCATCAGACCACGCATACCTGCAAGCTGACGAATCTGAGCGGCACTACCACGAGCACCGGAGTCGGCCATCATGTAAACAGAGTTAAATGATGCCTGCTCTTCTTCTTCGCCGTCACGGTTAATAACGGTGTCCGTTTTCAGGTTATCCATCATCGCACGGGCAACTTTTTCGTTGGCGTTCGACCAGATATCGATAACTTTGTTGTAACGCTCACCGGCTGTTACAAGACCGTTCTGGAACTGTTCCTGAATTTCGATAACCTCGGCTTCAGCGCCTTCGATGATATCTTTCTTCGCATCAGGAATAACCATATCGTCGATACCTACAGACGCACCCGCGATCATCGCGTAGTGGAAACCGGTATACATGATTTGGTCAGCTGCAATAACAGTGTCTTTCAGACCCAGCGTACGGTAACACTCGTTAAGCAGTTTAGAAATCTGCTTCTTACCCATTGCCTGGTTGATGATTTCAAACGGCAGCCCCTTAGGCAGGATCAGTGAGAAAATCGCACGGCCAACAGTGGTGTCAGTCAGTGTTACTTTTTCAGTTTTTGTGCCGTCTTCAGCAATGTCATACTCAGTAATACGTACTTTTACGCGTGCATGCAGTTCAGCAGCATCGGTACGGTACGCTTTTTCAGCTTCGTGCGGGCTGGTAAATACCATGCCTTCGCCGCGGCCGTTTACTTTGTCACGGGTCAGGTAATACAGACCCAATACAACGTCCTGTGAAGGTACGATGATTGGCTCACCGTTCGCAGGAGACAGGATGTTGTTGGTAGACATCATCAGGGCGCGTGCTTCTAACTGTGCTTCAATAGTCAGAGGTACGTGAACCGCCATCTGGTCACCGTCGAAGTCAGCGTTATATGCCGCACACACCAGTGGGTGCAGTTGAATCGCTTTACCTTCGATCAGGGTAGGTTCGAAAGCCTGGATACCCAGTCTGTGCAGTGTTGGTGCACGGTTAAGTAACACAGGGTGTTCCCGGATGACTTCATCCAGAACGTCCCATACTTCCGGTGCTTCACGCTCTACCAGCTTCTTAGCAGCTTTGATGGTAGTCGCCAGACCACGACCTTCGAGTTTGCCGTAGATGAATGGCTTGAACAGTTCAAGTGCCATTTTCTTAGGCAGACCACACTGGTGCAAACGCAGTGTAGGACCAACGGTGATTACAGAACGGCCTGAGTAGTCAACACGCTTACCGAGCAGGTTCTGACGGAAACGCCCCTGCTTACCTTTAATCATGTCGGCAAGAGATTTCAGAGGACGTTTGTTAGAACCGGTAATTGCACGACCGCGACGACCGTTATCAAGCAGCGCATCTACCGCTTCCTGAAGCATACGCTTTTCGTTACGTACGATGATATCCGGCGCAGCCAGATCCAACAGACGCTTCAGACGGTTGTTACGGTTGATAACACGACGATACAGATCGTTCAGGTCAGAAGTCGCAAAACGACCGCCGTCCAGTGGTACCAGAGGACGCAGGTCCGGTGGCAGAACTGGCAGTACAGTCATGATCATCCACTCTGGCTTGTTACCAGACTGCTGGAATGACTCAAGCAGCTTCAGACGCTTAGTGATTTTCTTACGCTTAGTTTCAGAGTTGATTGAAGGCAGCTCTTCACGCATTGCAGCAACATCTGCATCTACGTCGAGGACTTTCAACAGATCGAAAACGGCTTCAGCACCCATTTTCGCTTCGAACTCGTCACCGTGCTCTTCAAGTGCATCCAGATATTCTTCTTCGTTCAGAAGCTGGCTGCGCTCTAACGTTGTCATACCAGGTTCGGTAACAACATAAGATTCGAAATACAGTACACGTTCGATATCACGCAGAGTCATATCCAGCATCAGACCGATACGTGACGGCAGTGATTTCAGGAACCAGATGTGGGCAACCGGGCTGGCCAGTTCGATGTGACCCATACGCTCACGACGTACTTTGGTCAGTGTAACTTCAACGCCACACTTCTCACAGATAACACCACGGTGCTTCAGACGCTTATACTTACCGCAAAGACATTCGTAGTCTTTTACAGGTCCGAAAATACGCGCACAGAACAGACCGTCACGCTCAGGCTTGAACGTACGGTAGTTGATGGTTTCAGGCTTCTTAACTTCACCAAATGACCATGAACGAATCATGTCAGGTGATGACAGACCAATTCGAATATTATCGAATTCTTCTGTCTTGTTTTGTTGCTTTAGAAACTTTAATAAGTCTTTCACATTACTCTCCCGGCGGAGTCAGTCTCTATAGCCCGGCGAACCGGGCCATCAAATCATACAATGGCGTTAGCCGTATTACTTTTCTTCCAGCTCGATGTTGATACCGAGTGAACGAATTTCTTTAAGCAATACGTTGAAGGATTCTGGCATGCCAGGCTCCATTCTGTGATCGCCATCAACAATGTTCTTGTACATTTTGGTACGGCCGTTAACGTCATCCGACTTAACAGTCAGCATTTCCTGCAGTGTGTAAGCAGCACCGTATGCTTCCAGTGCCCACACTTCCATCTCACCGAAGCGCTGACCACCGAACTGTGCTTTACCACCCAGAGGCTGCTGTGTAACCAGGCTGTAAGAACCGGTAGAACGGGCGTGCATCTTGTCGTCTACTAAGTGGTTCAGTTTCAGCATGTACATGTAACCTACCGTTACCGGACGTTCGAATTCGCGACCGGTACGGCCGTCGAACAATTGAATCTGTCCGCTTTCTGGTAGGTCAGCCAGTTTCAACATTGCTTTAATTTCTGCTTCTTTCGCACCAGAGAATACTGGTGTCGCAACAGGAACACCTTTACGCAGGTTTTCTGCCAGGCGACGTACTTCGTCATCGGTGAAGCTGTCGATGTCTACTTCCTGGTGATTCTCACCTAAGGTGTAAACTTCTTTCAGGAACTCACGCAGCTTAGCCAGTTCTTCCTGTTCTTTGATCATGCGATCAATCTTCACACCCAGACCGTGAGCCGCCATACCTAAGTGTGTCTCGAGGATTTGACCGATGTTCATACGCGATGGTACACCCAGCGGGTTAAGTACGATGTCTACCGGCGTACCGTTAACATCGTAAGGCATATCTTCTACAGGGATTACTGTTGAGATAACACCTTTGTTACCGTGACGACCAGCCATCTTATCACCAGGCTGGATGTGACGTTTAACCGCAAGGTAAACCTTAACAATCTTCAGCACGCCCGGAGCAAGGTCATCACCCTGGGTGATCTTGCGACGCTTGTTCTCGAACTTCTTATCGAAATCAGATTTGATTTCAATGTGCTGTTCAGCGATTTGATCCAGTTCGTTCTGTGCATCTTCGTTAGTCAGAGGGATCTCTAACCATTTTTCACGAGGCATGCTGTCTAACTTCGCTTCATCAACGCCAGCGTTGATCAGCAAGTTACGTGCACGGGCAAAGATACCGTCAGCCAGGATATTGAATTCGTCAGACAGGTCTTTCTTAACCTGACGTAACTGCATGTCTTCAATTTCCAGTGCACGCTTATCTTTTTCAACACCGTCACGGGTAAAGACTTGTACGTCGATAACAGTACCGTGAACAGAGTTAGGTACACGCAGAGACGTGTCTTTAACGTCAGATGCTTTTTCACCGAAGATAGCACGTAGCAGTTTCTCTTCTGGCGTCAGTTGGGTTTCGCCTTTAGGCGTCACTTTACCAACCAGAATATCGCCGCCTTTCACTTCCGCACCGATATAAACAACGCCGGATTCATCCAGCTTGCCCAGTGCAGCTTCACCCACGTTAGGAATATCAGAAGAAATCTCTTCCGGACCCAGCTTGGTGTCACGAGCAATACAGCTCAGTTCCTGAATGTGGATAGTGGTGAAACGGTCTTCCTGTGCAACACGCTCTGAGATCAGAATCGAGTCTTCGAAGTTGTAACCATTCCAGGGCATGAACGCGATACGCATGTTCTGACCAAGCGCCAGTTCACCCAGGTCTGTAGACGGACCGTCGGCCAGTACGTCACCGGCAACAATCGGGTCACCAACGTTACAGGTAGGTCTCTGGTTGATACAGGTGTTCTGGTTAGAACGGGTGTATTTCGTCAGGTTGTAGATATCGATACCCGCTTCACCCGGAAGCATCTCGTCTTCATCTACTTTGATTACGATGCGGCTCGCATCTACGTAATCAACCATACCACCACGTTTAGCAACAACAGTTACACCAGAGTCAACCGCAACGGTTTTCTCCATACCAGTACCAACCAGCGGCTTATCAGCACGCAGTGTAGGTACTGCCTGACGTTGCATGTTCGCACCCATCAATGCACGGTTAGCGTCATCGTGTTCCAGGAACGGGATAATGCTGGCAGCAACAGAAACGATCTGTTGAGGCGACACGTCCATGTACTTGATTTCTTCTTTTGGCATCAGCGTGGTTTCACCACGGTGACGTGAAGGGATCAGGTCATCAATCAGTGCGCCGTTTTCATCAACTGCAACGTTTGCCTGTGCGATCTTGAACTGACCTTCTTCGATGGCCGACAAATAGTCGATTTCGTCACTGATAACACCATCAATAATACGACGGAACGGTGTTTCCAGGAAACCAAAGTCATTGGTACGAGAAAAGCTCGCCAATGAGTTGATCAGACCGATGTTGGGACCTTCAGGGGTTTCGATTGGACACAGGCGACCGTAGTGTGTCGGGTGAACGTCACGAACCTCAAAGCCTGCACGTTCACGTGTCAGACCACCCGGACCTAATGCAGAAATACGACGCTTGTGCGTTACTTCTGACAGCGGGTTGTTCTGGTCCATGAACTGAGACAGCTGAGAAGAACCGAAGAACTCTTTAACTGCTGCAGAAATAGGCTTCGCGTTGATCAGATCCTGTGGCATTACGTTGTCGAGGTCGCCCAGAGACAGACGCTCTTTAACCGCACGCTCAACACGTACCAGACCTACACGGAACTGGTTCTCGGCCATTTCGCCAACAGAACGGATACGACGGTTACCCAGGTGGTCGATATCATCAACTTCGTCCTTACCGTCACGGATAAGGATAAGTTGCTTCATTACAGAAACGATATCGTCTTTGTCCAACGTACCGGAACCAACCAGTTCTTCACGACCTAAACGACGGTTGAACTTCATACGGCCAACAGATGACAAGTCATAGCGATCTTCAGAGAAGAACAGATTGTCAAACAGCGTTTCAGCAGCATCTTTAGTTGGTGGTTCACCAGGACGCATCATCCGGTAGATTTCTACCAGTGCTTCGAGGCGATTTGTTGAGCTGTCGATACGCAGTGTATCTGAGATGTATGAACCGTGATCCAGTTCGTTGATATACAGAGTTTCAAACTCTTTAACACCGGCCTGGCTTAACTCAGCCATCAATTCCAGTGTTACCTCATCGTTCGCATTAACCAGTACTTCGCCAGTTTCTTCGTTCACGTAAGTACGCGCGAATACACGACCGATGAGGTATTCTGCAGGTACTTCTAACTCAGTGATACCCGCTTTTTCAAGCGCACGGGTGTGACGTGCAGATACACGACGACCGGTTTCAACGATGACTTCGCCTTCGTTGTCTTTGATATCAAACTGTGCAGTTTCACCACGCAGACGATCAGGCACAACTTCCATCAGAAGCTTATTGTCCTGAATGCGGATTTGTACTTTATCGAAGAACAGATCCAGAATTTCTTCTGTCGTCATTTCCAGCGCGCGTAAGATAATCGTTGCAGGCAACTTACGGCGACGGTCAATACGAACGAACAGGTTATCTTTAGGATCGAATTCAAAGTCTAACCACGAACCACGGTAAGGGATAACACGTGCGTTATACAGTACCTTACCGGAAGAGTGAGTCTTCCCTTTGTCGTGATCATAGAACACACCGGGTGAACGGTGTAACTGAGAAACGATTACACGCTCAGTACCGTTGATGACGAACGTACCGTTCTCTGTCATCAATGGAATTTCGCCCATGTACACTTCTTGCTCTTTGATGTCTTTAACCGTACCCGGCGCAGCATCTTTATCGAACAACACTAAACGAAGTTTTACTCTTAATGGGGCTGAATACGTGACGCCTCGAATTTGACATTCTTTAACATCGAAAACCGGTTCGCCCAGACGATAGCTCACATACTGCAGCTCTGAACTGCCAGAGTAGCTCTTAATTGGGAAGACAGAACGGAAAGCAGCTTCCAGTCCGTACTGACCATCTGCATCGATTTCAATAAATTTTTTGAATGAATCTAGCTGAATTGAAAGGAGGTATGGAATTTCCAATACCTGTGGGTGTTTGCCAAAATCCTTACGGATACGTTTCTTTTCGCTATAAGAGTAAACCATGGGTTCCTCAGCCTGCTGATTTTTGACCCAACCTGCTGTCTGAACTAGTCAAACAACAAACTTCCACGACCCTTTTTCGGGGTAATTAAATAGCATACACCAAAATTTAACCAAATAGTTAGTTAAGACTTTGGTTTTCTGCTCATTTATTTAATTTCCGATGTGCTTTTGGTGGATACAGTAAAGGGTTAAAAACTGTACACCCTACAGCGCAAAAAGGCTGGTGGTCAATATTAACCACCAGCCTTGCCGTTTCAGGCAGGTAATCTAAGCAAATTAGATTACTTGATTTCTACTTCTGCACCAGCTTCTTCAAGCTCTTTCTTCAGTGCTTCAGCTTCATCTTTAGCTACGCCTTCTTTGATAGCTTTAGGAGCTGATTCTACCAGTTCTTTAGCTTCTTTCAGACCTAAGCCAGTCGCGCCGCGAACTGCTTTGATTACTGCAACTTTGTTGCCACCGAATGAAGTCATTACAACGTCGAATTCAGTCTTTTCTTCAACAGCAGCAGCTTCGCCGCCTGCAGCAGGACCAGCAACTGCAACAGCAGCCGCAGATACGTTGAATTTTTCTTCAGCTGCTTCGATCAGTTCAACCAGTTCCATTACTGGCATTTCAGCGATCGCGTTTAAGATATCTTCTTTAGTCAGAGCCATTTCTCTAAACTCCCGGGATTAAATAGTTAAAAAAATCAATATGCCAAAAACGCCAATTACTTGGTGTCTTTGACCGCCGCCAATACACGCACAAATTTGGCAGGAACTTCGTTGATAGTTTGAACGAACTTGCCAACTGGTGCTTTGAAGGTCGCAAGAAGTCTTGCAAGCGCTTCGTCGCGGGTAGGCAGGGCTGCTACTGCATCCAGTTTCTCTGGACCAAGTAAACCACTACCAATTGAAAGTGCAGTAACTTTCAGCTTATCGTTAGTCTTACCGAAGTCTTTGAAAAGACGTGCCGCACCGCCTGGTGCGTCGATAGAGAAACCATAGATAAGCGGGCCAGTTAAGGCGCTTTCTAAGTCTGCAAAATTGCTGTCTGCCAATGCACGCTTAGCCAGAGTATTACGTACAACCTTCAGGTATACGCCTTGCTCACGGGCTTTAACACGCAGGTCAGTCAGTTCTGCAACTTCCATCCCACGGTATTCAGCAACGGCTACGGATAGAGCGCGAGACGCAACTTCAGAAACTTCTGCTACGATCTCTTTTTTTGCTGCTAAACCTAGTGCCACTGAGTTCACCTCATAAAATCTGATGTCCGTTCCGGTTACCCTTCCCGTTCATCAGTGTTCACAGATTGATACATCTACTTAAAGTAGCTGTACCGCTCTACGGTGTTCGTTATCCCAGAGAGTCTGAGTCGAAACCACCGTCTGCGCAGGCTGTTGTATTAAGTTAAGCGTTGGTGCAAAAGTTCTCTTACCTCTTTTGCCGCTTAGCGCCTGCGGTCTTGGACGGGAGCTATCGTTATTCGCTTTTGGCGATATACAACAACTCCAACCCATAACCTTTAAGAGACAGACGGGCTATGCCATCTGTAAGAAGTCTTACAGACCTACAGTACCTTTATCAACAGATACGCCAGCGCCCATAGTGGTGCTCAGGCTTACCTTCTTGATGTACAGGCCTTTAGCTGAAGAAGGCTTAGCTTTCTTCAGTGCTTCCAGAAGGGCTTCCAGGTTCTCTTGAATCTGGTTAGCTTCGAAAGCAATTTTGCCGATGCTGGCGTGGATGATACCGTTCTTATCATTACGGTAGCGAACCTGACCAGCTTTAGCGTTCTTAACTGCAGTTGCAACGTCAGGCGTTACAGTGCCAGTTTTAGGGTTAGGCATCAGGCCACGTGGACCTAAGATTTGACCCAGTTGACCAACAACGCGCATTGCGTCAGGGCTGGCAACCACTACGTCAAAGTCCATCTCACCCGCTTTAACTTTCTCAGCCAGGTCGTCCATACCTACGATGTCCGCACCCGCTTCTTTAGCAGCTTCAGCGTTTGCACCCTGAGTGAATACTGCAACACGAACATCTTTACCAGTACCGTTAGGCAGTACAGTTGCACCACGTACGTTCTGATCAGATTTCTTCGCATCGATACCCAGGTTGATAGCAACGTCTACGCTTTCTGCGAACTTAGCAGTAGCCAGTTCTTTCAGCAGAGCAACAGCTTCGTTGATATCGTAATCTTTAGTCGCGTCTACTTTCTCGCGGATCAGGCGAGCGCGTTTAGTCAGTTTAGCCATTCGATTAACCCTCTACGTTCAGACCCATGGCGCGAGCAGAACCCGCGATAGTGCGTACAGCAGCGTCCAGAGAAGCAGCAGTCAGATCAGGCTCTTTAGTCTTGGCAATTTCTTCCAATTGAGCGCGGGTAACTGTACCAACTTTCTCAGTGTTAGGACGGCCAGAACCACTCTTGATGCCAGCTGCTTTTTTCAGCAGATAAGACGCAGGAGGAGTTTTGGTTTCGAATGTGAAAGAACGGTCTTCGTATACAGTAATTTCTACTGGTACCGGAGCGCCTTTCTCAAGACTTTCAGTTTTTGCGTTGAAAGCCTTACAGAATTCCATGATGTTCACACCATGCTGACCCAGTGCAGGACCAACTGGTGGAGAAGGGTTAGCAGCACCTGCTGCAACCTGAAGCTTAATTAAGCCAGTTACTTTCTTAGCCATTTTAATGCTCTCGTTAGTGGGTATAACGCCTCGTAAATACTCGAGAATATTTACTCAATCGGCTTCCCGTTCGGTTTCGAAGGGCGCGTAATGTACAACAAATAGTCGACTTATGCAACCTTAAGTTTGATAAATCCTGAAACAGGGTTCTCATAAAACAGAAAAACCTGCCGGAGCAGGTTTTTTCAAATACGCTATGTGCGATTAACCTTTTTCTACCTGACCAAATTCCAGGTCGACAGGGGTAGAACGGCCGAAGATCAGAACCGATACTTTTACGCGGCTCTTTTCGTAATCCACTTCTTCGACAACGCCGTTGAAGTCTGCGAAAGGACCGTCGGTAACACGAACCACTTCGCCCGGCTCGAACAGAGTTTTTGGTCTTGGCTTGTCTGTATTTTCTTCCAGACGGTTCAGAATCGCATCTGCTTCACGCTTAGTGATAGGCATAGGACGGTCAGAGGTGCCACCGATGAAGCCCAGTACACGAGGTACGCTCTTTACTAAGTGCCATGACTGTTCGTTCATTTCCATTTCTACCAGCACGTAGCCAGGATAGAACTTACGCTCTGACTTACGTTTCTGACCAGCACGCATTTCAACTACTTCTTCAGTAGGTACCAGTACCTGACCAAAGAACTTTTCCATTTCGTGCATTTTGATGTATTCAAGCAGCGTTTTCTTTACGCGGGATTCGTACTGCGAATAAGCCTGAACAACATACCAGCGCTTTTTATTTTCTGGTGCAGCGCTTTCTGATGCTGCCTGATTTTCTTCTGGTGTTTGATTCTCTTCAGACATCTTACACTCCAATTCCGGTGATGAAGGCAACTAAACGTACGATAATGCCGTCAAGGCCCCACAGCAGCAGTGCCATGATTAACGTCGCAGCCATTACGATTAGTGTTGTCTGGTTAGTTTCCTGACGGGTTGGCCAGATAACTTTACGCACTTCCATGCGGGATTCTTTGGCAAATGTCAGAAACGCACTGCCCTTTTCAGTCGTGGCCGCAATAAAGCCGGCTACAGCAACGACTGCAACGGCGACAAGCGCACGTACCAACACTGAAACCTCACCGAACATGTGGTTTGCAGCAATCAAACCGGCCAGTAATGCAAAGATCACTAACCATTTCATCATGTCCAACGGATTGGACGTACTTTCCGTTTTTTCGCTCATTTCACGATCCTAGCAATACTGCGTCGTCAGTCGCTACAACGTTCGCTATAGCATTTTAATTCTGGCAGGGGTGGAGGGACTCGAACCCCCAACCATCGGTTTTGGAGACCGCTGTTCTACCAATTCGAACTACACCCCTGTTGTCTGTACGGACAAATTTCAGTTGCACTTCCCTTGTGAATTCTGAGGCGTTTCTTTAAGGAAAATCGCGGATTCGCAAGGGAGGGACGCGTATTATACCCATCCTCGCTACAGATACAACACTGGCTGTCATCAAAATCCCTCTGGTGCAGCCAGTTTTGAATCACAAGGCCACTTATCTTCTTTCACCGGGGCGCCTTATTCTGCCTCTCCGGTATGGTTTCAATCCGTCTCTTTACCCTATTCTACACCGATAAAGCCGCCGGTCTGGTGCGCCCAGAGTTTCGCATAAATGCCGTTACGGGCAACAAGCTCACTGTGTGTACCCGACTCCACAATTTCTCCCCGGTCCAGCACCAGCAGCCGGTCCATTTGTGCAATGGTAGACAGTCGGTGGGCAATTGCCAGTACGGTTTTATTGTCCATCACTGAATTAAGGCAATCCTGAATCGCTGCTTCAACTTCAGAATCCAGCGCCGAGGTCGCTTCATCCAGGATCAGAATGGGCGCATCTTTTAGTAGTACACGGGCAATGGCGATACGCTGTCTTTGACCGCCGGAAAGTTTCACGCCCCGTTCACCCACGTGGGCGTCATAACCGGTTCGCCCTTCACTGTCGGATAAGGAAAGAATGAAGTCATGGGCTTCAGCTTGCTTCGCCGCTTCTATCATTTCTTCTTCTGTGGCGTCAGTACGCCCGTAGATGATGTTATCCCGCACAGAACGGTGCATCAGAGATGTATCCTGGGTCACCATGCTGATTTTTTCTCTTAACGTCTCCTGGGAAACAGACTTTACCGGTTGTCCGTCAATGCGAATTTCACCACTATTGGTATCGTAAAAACGCATCAGCAGATTAACAAGGGTTGATTTTCCGGCCCCTGAACGCCCTACCAGACCAACCTTTTCACCCGGCTTGATGGCAATATCCAGTTGATTAAACACGTTGATGTCACGATTATCACTACCGGTATAGGAGAAGTTCACGTTATCAAAACGGATAGCGCCTCCTTTCACGGCAAGGGCGTCTGCATCGCCGGCATCTTTCACCTCAACAGGCTTCGCCAGCGTATTCATTCCGTCCTGTACCGTACCGAGATTCTCAAACAGCGATGATACTTCCCACATAACCCAGTGAGACATGCCGTTTAAGCGCAGTACCAGACTGATGGCCACAGCGATATCTCCCGGTGACACAATTTCGTGCATCCACAGGTACACAGACAGTGCGCCGATAGCAAAGATGAGTATGGCATTAGCCAGTTCCACACAGTTTTCCAGAATGGTGACCAGTCGCATTTGCGGATAAACCGTTTGCAGGAAGCCATCCATACTTTCTTTCGCGTAATCCGCTTCTCTCCGGCTGTGAGAGAACAGTTTTACCGTAGTGATATTGGTATAACTATCGACGATACGCCCCGTCATTACGGCTCTTGCATCTGCCTGAGCTTGCGATACCGCTTTCAGCTTCGGTACCAGAATGCGCAAAATACCAATGTAAACGAAGAACCAGATGATGAGTGGCATAGCCAGACGCCAGTCCGTTGAGAAAACCAGTACCACCATTGATATGAAGTACACACAGATGTACACCATCAGATCCAGCAGTTTCATTACGGTTTCGCGGACAGCCAGTGACGTTTGCATCACCTTTGTGGCGACACGGCCGGCAAATTCATTATGAAAGAAACTTAAACTCTGTCCCAGCAGATAACGGTGGGCCTGCCAGCGGATCCGCATGGGATAGTTTCCCATCAGCGATTGCCTGTTGAACAGAGAACGCAACAAAATACAGCCCGGGATTAATACCAGAACCACAAACCCCATTCCCGCCAGGGTCCACATTTCGTCCTGCAGGAATGTGTCACGGTCATGGGCTGAAAACCAGTCTACCAACTGACCCAGAAAGCCGAACAATGCCACTTCCAGCGCAGCAATAATTGCACTCAATAAGGATACAACAGCAATAATGCGCCACATTCCCCGTGAATAATGACGACAAAAAGCAACGATCCCCTCTGGTGGTTGGGTCGGGGCTTCGTCAGGGAACGGCCTGGTCAGCCGTTCAAAAAATGAAAACATGTGAGAGTCCGGGTTATTCTTTAAACCCTAGCTTAGTGAGGATGGATTCCACTTTTTCAAGATGATCATCCTGCCATTGTGCTAATGACACTGATGAATCCTTTTCATTTCTCTTTTTGGCGATATCCAGAACACTTGCTGCATCAGCCAGAGGAATAACCGCGATCCCCTCTTCGTCTGCAACAATGATGTCGCCCGGGTTCACAGTAACCCCACCGCATTCAACCGGCTGATTAAGGGGAGACAATACCTTCTTCGCGCCGGGTTTCGGACATACGCCTCTGGCAAAAACAGGAAATTCCATCTCCCGCACTTCCTGCACATCACGAATTACACCGTCGATAATAAATCCGGCAACACCCCGCTGCTGCGCGATGGCACATACGTTCCCGCCAGCCAGCGCGTACATATCATCGGCCTGCGCGACGATGATATCGCCCGGGTTTGCACGGTATATTGCGGCATGAAGCATAAGATGGTCGCCGGGTTCACACTTAACCGTAAAGGCCGGCCCGGCAATACGTGGCGCGGGTTGCCACAGTGAATGGATGTCGTAATGTATGAACTGACTACGCGGCAATGCATCTGCATAATCGCACACAGAAACGGATAAAAACTCATCGTACATGGAGCCTCCTTTTCAGCCTGAGTGGTGAGTTGCGCTCCCCACTATATCAGGCTGAAAAATAACCGCTGCCAAAAGCGGTGAATGTCCGCCATAAGCGAATCATTGTGTAGTTTACCGTCTTCTTAACCCAGTTTGCGGGCACGCACACGCTTGCCTTTAATCTTCCCTTCCCGGAACAGTTTTAATGCACGCTTCGCACTGCGCTCTTTCACCGAGACGAAGCTCTGAGAGTTCTGCACCTGAATCTTACCAATATCATCAGCAGCAATATCTGCGTCTTTCACCAGCGAGCCAAGGAAGTCACCGGGACGTAATTTTTCTTTTTTACCTGCATTCACATGCAGACAAACATATACAGGGCTGGTGATACGGTTTGCATGAAAACGGAGGCTCTGTGAGCCTTTCAGAGGAATTTTCATTTCCGCGAATGCTTCAATCTTTTCGAAGTGATCCTTCTCGCGCTCACTGACCAGTGTGACCGCCAGACCTTTCGCTCCGGCCCGGCCGGTTCGCCCTACACGGTGTGTATGGGTATCTGCATCTTCGCTGACATCCACGTTAATCACACAGTCGACTTCCTTGATATCCAGACCACGGGCAGCTACGTCCGTTCCCACCAGCACTGACAACGCTTCAGCAGCGAAACGGGCCAGTACGTCGGTACGCTCACGTTGTTCCATTTCCCCCTGCAAACCGGCTACGGAAAATCCGGCAGCAGTCAGCTCATCCACCACTTCGGCCACCCGTTTACGGGTATTACAGAACAAAATCGCTTTGGTTGGCTGAATGGTGGTCAGCACGGCTTTTAAGGCATTGAGACGGGTATGCTCTTCTACTGAATACGCCTGTTGCTCAATATCCGGATTCGCTACCACATCAGCCTTAGCAGTGAAGGTGAGCGGATCAGCGAGATATTTATTCGCCATCCGTTTGATACCGTCGGTCCAGGTAGCAGAAAAGAGTAATGTCTGCACCTGCTCAGCGGTGTAGGAAAAAATTTCATCTACATCGTCTGCAAAACCCATGTCGAGCATGCGGTCAGCTTCATCCAGCACCCGCGATGTCACGCCGCTCAAATCAATCCGGTTTTTCTGTAAATGATCAAGGATGCGGCCGGGCGTACCCACTATCACATGAGCGCCATGTTTCAGAGACTGAATTTGCGGACCCATGGGCTCACCGCCGCACAATGTAAGCACCTTCAGATTCGACATACACTGCCCCACTGCACGATATTGCTCAGCCACCTGTGCAGCCAGTTCCCGTGTGGGACACAGCACCACAACCTGAGTAGTAAATTCCGTGACTTCAACCCGGTTAAGTGTTGCCACCGCAAAAGCCACGGTCTTGCCGCTGCCGGTTTGCCCCTGAGCCATGATATCGCGGCCTTCCAGCGCCTGCGGAAGCGTACCGGCCTGAACCGGCGTCATTGACGGGAATCCAAGCCGGCCCAGAGCGTCCTGAAGCGGGGTGGAAATTGCGTGTAATTCTGAAAATTGTGTCATTGTGTTTTATCGATACTATATAAATACATGATGCCATCCCTGACCGAATAGCGGGTATTGCTGCGCTGGTTAATGTCTCTCGCCCAGCGCTCAGCCCACTGCAAATATTTCTCTGATTGTTTTAACCGGCTGGCAGCTTCTGTGAATTTTTCTACCAGAATCGGATCTGTTCCGGATTTCGACAATACCACCCAGGTAGTCACTTCACTGTGACGGGTAGCTAATTGTATGTTCTTACAACCGGCTGCACTTTGCCTGCATCCGTGGTCCATGGCGCCGGGTGATGCAAATGCCAGGTCAATATCTCCCTGATGCAGAGCTTCAACCACTTCTCCCCATGAATCGAACTCCACCACAGGCAGTCCCGCTTTACGGGCTATATCGCTGCGAAAGTCACGTTTGATTGTTCCTGTGACCTTACCTTTCGGAATATCGTCTATATTCTCCCAGGTTTCGTCGTCCAGCCCGAATAGTCCGTAACTATTTCGGGTTACCGGCGTTATCCAGTGGAAGAGCTCTTCACGCTCCGGGGTTCTGGCCACGGTAAATGCCAGCACATTAGGCTTTTGCAGTGATTCCCGCATTAACCGCTGCCAGGGCACTGGCAGCAAGGGGGCATCGACATCGGCTTCAAGTAACAAAGCGCGCACTAAATCAGCATTATATCCCACCAGTTCCTGCCGCGAATTTAGTTTCGCGAAATCACCGGAGAGCTCCCCTAACACCCAGATATGCTCTGCTTTGTCGATACTCCGGGAGTCTGACAAATACAACACACCATCATCGGTACGGGCGATGAGACCGAAAGCCGTTAATTCATCCTGCACCTCATCGACGAGCTGGCGAAATGCCGGGGTTTGCCTGAACCGTTCTGCCGCCTGCGTGAGGGTCAAAGCCAGCGCATCACTGCCCTCTGTCTTCGGCAGAACCAGGTAACTGACAGGGGTGCCGGTGGTGTAAGCCGGGATAAGTTCATCGCAATCCATCAGGGCTTGCGCGCACACCAGACGGACGCCGGCTGAAGAAAAAAGCACACCTTCAACCCGGTCTCTTAGCAATGTGCCGATAGCCTGTTCCCAGGAATTCACCGCCAGTACGCCGGACACATTGGCTTGTCTGAGCAACTTATGACGGTAGTCATCGCGCATAACTGCAATGGAAGAAAGCTGGTTCAGCGACGATACCCCTGACCGGGCAAAAACACTTTCTTTTTTAATGTACAGTTGATTGGGCGTTGCCGTTACCGGCATGATCCAGTGATATTGGGATTCTCTTTGCGGAGTGCGTACTACCGAGGCCCCCAACTGATGCGGATTCTTTTTCAAATCCGCCAGCATGCGGGCAAAAGGTTCCGGTCTGATACTGTCTTCCAGCCCGGCTTCTGACAACACTCCGCGGATAAGATTGACCGTATACCCGCGTAATTCGCCATCCTGCGTTTCCTCAGAAAACACAGGCACAGGACTGACAATAACCGACAAGGGCTCAGCGTTAACAGAAAAGAGAACGCTGGCCAGAAGACTCAGACCGCCGGTGAGCCATCTTAAGAAAGAGACTGCTCCAGCTTCCATTTAAGTGTCTTCCCTGCATGAAACGGTACCATTTCAGTGCCGTCCGGTAATGTAACCACTTCAGGCACCTGCCACGGAGAATTAACCAGCGTGATGGTGCCTTCATTTAACGGCAAACCATAGAAGTTTGCACCGTGAAGACTGGCAAAGCCTTCAAATTTATCCAGAATATTCAGCTCATCAAATATTTCTGCATAAAGCTCAATAGCACTCCAGGCGCTGTAACAACCGGCACAACCGCAGGCATTTTCTTTACGGTGTCGGGCATGAGGCGCAGAATCTGTGCCCAGGAAAAATTTAGGCGAGCCGGTGGCTACCGCTTCCTGTAACGCCTTCTGGTGAGTATTGCGTTTCAGTACCGGTAAACAATAGTTATGGGGACGTACACCGCCAACCAGTAAATCATTACGGTTCAGCAGAAGGTGTTGGGGCGTAATGGTCGCAGCCACATTATCACTGGCCTGCATCACGAACTCAGCGGCATCGGCCGTGGTGATGTGCTCAAATACAATCTTCAGTTCAGGAAAAGCTGCAACAATAGGACGCAGGTGGGTATCGATAAACACTTTTTCACGGTCGAAAATATCGATGTGATTTTCCGTGACTTCGCCGTGGATCAACAGTAAAAGACCGTGTGCCTGCATGGCTTCGAACACTGGATAAAGTGCTTCAATGGCAGAAACGGCTGCATCAGAGTTAGTCGTTGCACCCGCCGGATATAATTTGCAGGCAACCACCCCGGCTGCTTTTGCCGCTGCAATATCTTCAGCAGTCGTCTGATTGGTCAGATAGAGCGTCATTAACGGCTCAAACTGACTACCCGCAGGTCGCGCTGCTTCAATACGCTGCTTATACGCAGTTGCCATTTCAGCATTGGTGACCGGCGGAACCAGATTCGGCATGACAATCGCTCTCGCGAAGCAACGGGCTGTTGCCGGTACGGTCTCGCCCAGCATATCGCCGTCGCGGAAATGTAAATGCCAGTCATCGGGGGTGCGGATAGTTAACGTCTGCATCGGGTGTATTTTGCCTGTGTTGTCTGTTTCTCTGACTAATTATGCCTGATAAGACGTCACTGTGCACGAATGTCGCGCACCTTGCTCAGGTAAAATGCGCGACAGTCTGACCCGGGTTTCAGGCTTTCTTTGTATAGGCGGCAATAATGACGATGCGGGTACCGTTTACACGGCCTTCAATGTGAAGCGGGTTATCACTTAAGCCAATATTACGTACAGCCGTTCCCCGCTTTGCAGTGAATGTGGCGCCTTTCACGTTCAGATCTTTGACCAGATGAACGGTGTCACCGGCAGCCAGCGCGGTTCCGTTGCAATCCAGTGTCGGCTCACGATTCAGATCCACCAGACCGGCCTCGCCCCAGGCACGCACATTGTCTTCAAGATACGCAATGTCCAGCAAATCCTGAGCCCAAGTCTCTGATTTCAGCTTATTCAGCATGCGCCACGCCGTCACCTGTACCGGTGCAACAGGCGACCACACGGCTTCGTTCAGGCAGCGCCAGTGGTCTGCATTTAATTCACTTTCGCCATTTAACTGGTCACGGCAAACCTGACACGCAGCGATATGCGTATCCGCTTCACTGTCAGGTGAAAAAGGCACTTCGTACAGTGCAACCAGGTCCTGACTGCCACACAACTCACATGCGCTGCCCGCACGGCTCATTACACGATTTTCCACAATTTACTCCGGTGAGGAAAAACCGCAATTGTAGCAGGGTTTTATTTTCCGTGCCGCTCATTCAGCACGGTGCATATCCTGTTTAACGTAGATCAACTCACCGGTGTCGTAACCCATTCCCTCTGCTTTACTTACCAGAGATCGCAGCAAATCCTCCTGCATCGACGGATTGCGGGACAAGATCCACAAATAATCGCGGTCGGGACCGGTCACCATGGCATACTGGTAGTCTTCATCCAGCGCTATCACCACATAGCTGGCATAGAAAGGCCCGAAGAATGACACTTTAAGGTGCGCGGTTTGCTCATCTTCTACAAACAGGGCTTTACCTTCAGCCTCGTCCAATTTGTTATCTTCGCCGTCATATCCCCGGTTGATAACTTTCACACTGCCGTCTTCAGCCAGAGAATAAGTCGCCGTTACCTGTGTAAGACCCTCTTCAAAGGAATGGGGTAATCTTGCAATTTCGTACCAGGTACCAAGATACCTGTCGAGCCGGAAATCTTTTACCGGCTGTATGCCCTCCGGTTTCGATGTACAACCGGAAATCGCAAACAAAGCGAAAATGAAAAAAGTGAATAAACGCATAGCTGGCACTCTTACAATCAAATTAAACATGTTTGGCTTACATACGATTGCAAACCCGATCCGGATACCTGAAAACATGTTAATCTGGCAAAAATAAACAAAACCAATTCAGGACTTTGCATGTTATCTCACTATTTTCCCAACGCGAGTAAACTGGTCTACGGCTGTATGGGCCTCGGCGGTGACTGGGACAGCTCCCCGGTCACCCGTGGACATTACACGCAGGCCAGAGACGTCATCGAAACAGCGCTTGAAAATAACATCACCGTTTTCGATCATGCCGATATTTATACACTGACCAAAGCGGAACAGGTATTCGGGCAAGTACTAAAAGATGCTCCATCGCTGAAAGAGAAGATGATTCTACAATCAAAATGCGCCATCCGCTTTGAAGATGAAGCAGGTCCCAAGCGCTATGACTTTTCTGCCAAATGGATAACGGAATCTGTAGACGGTATTTTGTCCCGTTTAGGCATTGAGCAACTGGATATTTTACTGCTGCACAGACCTGACCCGCTGATTGAACTCAGCGAAGTTGCACAAACCATCCATGATTTGCAGACTTCAGGCAAAATTAAACACCTCGGTGTGTCTAACATGCACGGTCATCAAATTGCATTTTTGCAAAGCGCACTGGATACACCCATTGTCGCCAATCAGCTTGAAATGAGCCTGGCATTCCGCGACTGGGTAGAAGATGGCATTACCACTAACAGTGTCCACAACCGCAACATGGGCTATGCGCCCGGAACCATTGAACATTGTATGCTGAATAAGGTGCAGCTGCAGGCATGGGGAAGCCTGGCACAGGGCCGGTATACCGGCGGCAATGCTGAATTTGAAGAAGATGTTGCCACGGCGGCGCTGGTTACCAAACTGGCAGCAGAGTATGGTGTGTCACCGGAAGCCATTGTACTGGGCTGGCTGATGCGCCATCCTGCCGGCATTCAACCGGTGATCGGTACCACAAACCTGCAACGTATCAGGCAGTGTACAGAGGCAACTAACGTCACCTTAAGCCGTGAACACTGGTACGCTCTGCTTGAGTCAGCCCGCGGCAGTGATGTGCCCTGAGCAGCTGACACCATCTATGCAAGGAGAAGCCCGCCGGTTTCTCCTTTTTTAAGGATTTTATCCCGCTAAGGAACACCATGCTAAACGGCTTTCATCATGTTGCGATAATCTGCAACGACTACCAGGCTTCAAAAGCCTTTTACACAGACATACTGGGTTTCAGTGTTATTGACGAAAATTACCGTGAAGCACGGGATTCATGGAAGTGCGACCTCGCCCTGCCAGATGGCTCTCAGATAGAGTTATTTTCCTTTCCCGGCGCACCGGCAAGACCTTCACGCCCCGAGGCGCAGGGATTAAGGCATCTGGCTTTTAAAGTCAGTGATATTGATAAGGCTGTGGCGCAGCTGACAGCACATGATGTCAGCTGCGAAGATATCCGTACCGATCCCTACACACAAAAACGCTTTACGTTCTTTCAGGATCCCGATGGTTTACCACTGGAACTGTACGAAATTAACTGACACGTTATGCGTCATGGTCCAGCAGCGCCAGCGCGCCATAAATGCCCGAGCGGGTACCCAGCCCCGGCAGACAAATAATGTCGTCCAGACTCTTGCCCTGAGGGAAGACAATGTAGTCCTTCAGGCTGGCTGACGTTTTATAAACAATACGCTCCATCATGCCCGTTTTCTGCATTACACCGCCACCGAACACGATTTTTTGGGCGCTTAAACCTACCATCAGGTTATGGCACAATTGCGCCAGCACGTCGGCAAGTTTATCCCAGGCTTCGTGATCATCCGGCAGCGTATCAGACGGCTGTCCCCAGATTTTACCCAGTGCCGTACCTGATGCCAGACCTTCCACGCAATTACCGTGGAAAGGGCACACACCTTCTATGCCCTTTGGCGGGATGACTTTAAAATGGCCCATTTCAGGATGCACCAGACCATGCAGGGGCTTTCCGTTAATCACCACTCCGCCGCCGACACCGGTACCAACCGTTACATACACAGCCACGCTGGCTTCCTGCGCGGCACCCCAGCGATATTCCGCCAGCGCTGCAGCATTTACGTCTGTATCAATTTCAACCTCACAATCCAGTGCGCTGGCAAAGTAAGGCGCAACAGACGCGAAGCTCCAGTGAGGTTTCGGCGTTTTGGTAATGAAGCCCCAGGTATCGGAGCTTTTATCCAAATCCAACGGACCAAAACTGGCAATTCCCATCTTCGAAAAGTGGTAGCCTCTGGCCCGCTGTGCTTCAAAGAAACTGACACAGGCAGCCAGGGTTTCTTCCGGCGTCGTAGTGGGTATGCGGATTTCTTCAACGATATGCCTGGCAGCATCCACAATAGCGCAATTAAACTTTGTTCCGCCGGCTTCAATAACCGCATAATACTGATCAAGCAGCGCCATATTCACTAGCCTCAATTTTTTCTAACTGACGTTGAGTCGGGTTCTTCAGATAATTAAATAACAGACCGGCAAACAGCAAACTGGCAAACACGGTGGCAACCATAAAGCCATATTTAGCATCACCACCATTTGCGTCACTGACTAGTCCCATAATGAACGGACCGGCCGCTGCTCCGGCTGCAGTGAAAAAGAGTATCACACCCGCCACCGATCCGTGCTGATGTTTAGGAAAGCAACTGATGCCTTTGGAATTAAACGTCGGATAAATCACCGACATAAAGATACCGGTAAGCGGAAACAGATAAAGTGCCACCTGTTTGCCCCCCATCAGACCGCCGGCAAAGCACACAACAATGGCACCGCTGAATAACATCAGAACCAGTGCCCAGTTAAAATGACTCATCATCCAGATCCCGACAAAGCGTCCGGCAGCACGAAGTATGAAAAAAGCGGTAACAGAATAAATGGCCAGAGTTTGGGCCGCGCCGCCGGTATAACAATCATAAGTCGCTCTTAACGAGGCTGCGTCGCACACCAGATAGCTTGGCATCCACACATAAATCGCACTTTCCGCAGCAACATATAAAAAGGCACCGGTGGAAAAACCCAGCGCATAAGGATTTTTAACCAGAGACAAACTTTGACGGACTGAGACTTTTTCAACGCTGTCGTCCTGATTGCGGGTATAAACCGGATACTTCACCCACACCGCAACCACTATCAGAAATGTGCAGATCCCGCCGGCGATAATGTACAGGTACTGCCAGGGCACACCCTTATGAATAAGCCAGGCAACGATCAGCGGGCCGATTATCGCACCCACTCCAAAGAAGGCCTCAGCACCGTTCATGGTAGCGGTATGCTGTTTCGTTGATGAGGAAATATCACCGATAAGCGCCAGCGCACCTGTTTTAAAAATCCCCACCGCAATGCCGGATAAGGTCATCAGGCTGACAATAAAAACAAAGTTGTTGGCGATAAAGAAGCTGTAGCACGCCAGACCGAATACACTTAATCCGATTATGATGGTGGTTTTACGACCAAGGCGGTCAGCAAGAAACCCCAGTAACAAACCAGACATTGCAATACCCAGCATGGGCAGAGAATGCATCAGACTTGCCTGAGCATTAGTGACATCAAAGGCCACTTTCACTTCTTTAATTATTTCGCCCACAGAATCTGATGTCATTGCGAACATCATAAACATTAAGTACGTAAGCCATCGAATGAACTGGCTGTTCGACTGTTGCATACGGCTGCCTCATAAACTGCAGATAAGGCAACCTGTGGCCCCTCACCTGAGGATTAAATTTCAACTATTAACATTTCTTTATCATCACCTCGTCTAAACTTAACCATTTAAACGTGTGAGACTTTTTCGATTAAGTGTAGACAATTTCTCCTGAGACACTAGAAATAAGTCATTCAGAATGTTTTGCAAAAATCACTTAATCGTTTAAGATAAAGTAACAGAACGTACAAACTCTGTAAACATCATTGTGAATCAAATGTGAATTCCAAACCGCCATCTTCCGGTGTTTACAGTGAAAGGCAGGAGTATAAAATGAATTATGCCGCAGACAGCGAACAGTGTTTAAGCCGTATTCTGGCTTCTGTGGATCTGTCCATGCTCAGTAAGCGCGACAGTGCAACCTTTGTCAGTCGTCTGGAAGCCCACTTCCCCACGTTATTCCAACGTTATACCTTTGTGTATGGTCATCAGTATGACTGTTATTACCATCTGCAAAAACTGGTAGAGCTGCTGCGAGACGGACTGAAAGCCCGTAAGCCAAAGTTAAAACAGCAGGATGCTGCCAAGCTGAAGGATCCCCGCTGGTATAAAGGTCAGGAACAAACCGGACTCGCCTGTTACGTCGATCTCATGGGTCCGACACTGAAAGATTTGCACCATAAAATCCCCTACTATAAAGCGCTGGGGATCACCTACATTCATTTAATGCCACTGTACGATTCACCCGAAGGTGACAGTGATGGCGGCTACGCAGTTTCCGATTACCGCAAAGTGAACCCGTCACTGGGTAATATGAAAGATCTTGAAGCTCTGTCAGATGCGTTGCAGGCAGAAGGCATAGACCTGGTGCTGGATTTTGTTTTTAACCACACCTCAGACGAACACGCATGGGCGAAGGCTGCGCTGGCGGGGGATAAAACCTGTCAGAACTATTATTACCTGTTTGATGACCGTACCATTCCTGATCAATATGAGCGGGATTTACGGGAAATTTTCCCTCAGGTTCGCAGAGGCAGCTTCACCTACAACGACACCATGGAAAAATGGGTGTGGACGACGTTCAACAGTTTCCAGTGGGATTTAAATTACAGTAATCCGGAAGTGTTTAACGCCATCACTTCAGAAATGCTGTTTCTGGCAAACATAGGTTGTGCAGGACTGCGTCTGGATGCCCTCGCCTTTATCTGGAAAGACATGGGCACCAATTGCGAAAATCAGCCCAATGCCCACCGCCTGATCCAGGCATTCAACGCCTGCCTTCAAATCGTAGCGCCGGCCGTTGTATTCAAATCAGAAGCGATTGTGCATCCTGACGAGGTGCTGAAGTACATCGATAAGAAAGAGTGCCAGCTGTCTTATAACCCGTTATTAATGGCATTATTGTGGAACAGTCTCGCCACAAGAAAAACACGCCTGCTGACACAATCTCTGAAGAAGAGCTTTGTCATTCCTGACGACACCACATGGGTGAACTATGTGCGTTGTCACGATGATATTGGCTGGACATTCGATGACGGCGTAGCACATGAGATTGGTGTTAACCCTTATGATCACCGTTACTTCCTGAACCAGTATTTCACCGGTCGTTTTGACGGTTCCTTCTCGTCAGGGGTACCTTTTGCAGAAAATCCGTCTAATGGTGACTGCCGTGTATGTGGTTCACTGGCTTCACTTTGCGGACTGGAAAAAGCACTGGTCAGCATGGATCAGAATGCCATCGACACAGCCATAGAACGTATGCTGTTGCTCTACGGCATTACCTTTTCTATCGGCGGTATTCCGCTTATTTATTCCAGCGATGAACTCGGTTTACTGAACGACTACAGCTACCGCGACAACCCGGCGAAGCGTCATGATGACCGCTGGGTAAACCGTATAGCGGTTACTGATGCGCATATTGAAAATGTGATGAACCAGGACAAAGCGCCGGCCGGCCTTAATGAAGCCTGCCAACGAAAAGTCTTTAATGGTCTGAAAACAATGCTGGATATCCGCAGGCAGCATGCTGTTTTCGGTGATGCCCGTACGGAAATCCTGGATACCGGTAATCATCATTGCTTTGGTTTTGTCCGCTATAACCAGCAGGGCCAGAAAATGCTGGGCCTGTGCAATTTCAGCGAGCATGCACAGCAGGTAAGCGGCAATATTTTGAATACTATCGAACATAAACCGGCCCGTGACTTGTTAAGTGACAGCAAGCTCACTGGTCACGAACAGGTTATTTCACTGCGTCCCTATCAGTTAAGCTGGTGGCTTATCTGACCCTCATGCGCCGGCTTCCCCTATGCCGGCGCATTTTCAAACCTTTTTAAGTTATTCATCGTAGTTATTTGAAAACCGGTGGTGAAAAGTTCTTTACAATTCTGTAATTGGACTATAATCCCGTTAGTGCTTTCATCTGATCCTCCTTACTATGTCTCTTGCGGTTTTAGAAGTCCCGGCAACAGACGTGGAGAATTTAGCTGTTAATAACACTGTTAGTTGCAGATGCGACTGATGTATCGATTTCTACGGAACAGAAATCGCGACTTCACTTTAAAATAAGGAAACGTTATGAATGCTACCCTGGAGCAAGAATATCTTTGCCCGCATTGTAGTCATATCAATGCCATTGAACTGGATACGCACCGTGAAATGTACCGTGAAATGTACACCACCTGTGACAAGTGCGGCTCTCATCTGGAAGTGGTACCCGCCGATGGTATCGGCGAGAAAATCAATCTTATTGTCTCTTTAGCGTCTTCTGATATCGCGCTGCGATAATCTTCTCAAGCATGCAAACTGCCTGTGTGCGCAGGCAGTTTTCTTAACCTTAATTAGTCTTTGAAGAATTCCTGACGGAGTAACGGGTCGGTAGTGAATTGTCCGCCGAGTGCAGAGGTTTTCGTGTAGGAATTGGTATCTCTGATCCCGCGGGCTTTTACGCAGTAATGCGTCGCATTAATAGATACCGCCACATCCTCAGTGTCCGCCAGCGTCTGGATAGCCACCAGCACTTGCTGCGTGAGCCGTTCCTGTACCTGAGGTCGCTGGGCAAAGAAGCTCACCAGACGATTCAGTTTCGACAAACCAATCACTGTATCTTTCGGGATATAAGACACTCTTGCCGTGCCGTCGATGGTGACAAAGTGGTGTTCACAGGTACTTGTCAGACTGATATCTGTAACCTGTACAGGTTGATTGAGCTGCATCTTATTCTCAATCACAGTGATCTTAGGAAAATTCCGGTAGTCCAGACCGCCAAATATTTCATTAACGTACATTTTCGCAATGCGCGCCGGTGTTTCAGCCAGACTGTCATCAGTACGATCTAACCCGAGCGTATCCATGATGTCTGTCATCGCCGCCTGAATGCGTGCGCGCTTCTCATCATCAGACAGACCATTGCGCACCATAGGTGTTTCCAGTCCTTTCGCTTCAAGTGCATTTCTTACCTTAATTGCCGCAGGGGACAATCCGGGTTCGATTGCGTCACGTACAACTACTGCTTCATTTGATAACATTAGAAAAATTCCGAACAACCTGATTTTCATTTAACGAAAAAGGCTATACTTACAGACCACTTTTTTCGTCAGATGATAAAAATTTAATGATGAAACCAGGGGCGTTAACCTGATCATCCAAGGAGTTTGCTTTGCCCAGTCCAGTGCTGATAACCGGTGCTTCGCAGCGCGTTGGCCTTGCCATCGCCGAAAACCTGCTCACAAACAACTATCCCGTAATTGTAACATACCGTACTCATAAAGCTTCCATTGAGCGCCTTGAAAAAGCCGGTGCGGTGGCAATTTGTGCAGATTTTAGCACCGATGACGGCATCCTGCGATGTATTGAAGCGGTGAAAAGTCACACAACCAGCCTGCGGGCGGTCATTCACAATGCATCATCATGGGACTCAGAAAAACACAGCAAAGATTATGCGGCCCTGTTTGATGCCATGATGCAAATCCACGCGAAAGCGCCTTATCTGATGAATATGGGATTGAAATCGTTACTGACAACCACAGAAGAAAAAACAGATATCATCCACATAACCGATTTTGTGCAGGACATTGGCAGTGAAAAACACCTGGCTTACGCTGCCAGCAAAGCGGCACTGCATAACCTGACCTTATCATTTGCACAAATGCTCGCGCCGGATGTAAAGGTAAACACCATTGCGCCGGCACTGCTGATGTTTAACGAAGGCGACGATGAAGCCTATAAGCAAAAAGCGCTGGCCAAGTCGCTGATGCAGAGTGAGCCCGGCGCTCAGGCTGCGGTTGATGCAGTGAACTATCTGCTCAATGCATCGTATGTGACCGGAGAGACGTTGCAGGTCAATGGCGGACGCCATCTTAAATTCAACTGATTTCAACGTCTTTTATTTATCGCCATTTTGGGACGGGGTATACTTGCGCCGTCTACTAACTGATTCAACGGAACCGCAATGACGAACACACCTTCACCACTTATTCCTGAGTGGGAAGCCATCGATGCTGTGATCCTCGCCTGGCCCCATGACCAGACTGACTGGGCTCCCTGGCTTGAAGAAACAAGAGCCACTTATCTGCAGGTGATTGAGCAGGTGAATGTCGCCAAAGCCGGTGTCATTCTGCTGTGCCGTGAAAGTGATATTGCCGGCGTGCAAAGCCGCTTACCTGCCAGTGCACGGGTATTAATTGTGTCTGCTGAATTCAATGATACGTGGGCACGGGACTATGCATTTTTAACATGCAGAGCCGCGGGCGATACAACCAGCCCGGGACAACCCGTCGAGTTTCAGTTTAACGGCTGGGGCAATAAATTCGATGCGTCACTGGATAACCGGGTAAACCAGCGTTATCTGGCGGGTATGTGTCAGCTTCCACTGAAAACCAGTGATGTCGTTGCCGAAGGCGGCGCTCTGGAGATTGATGAGAACGGCCACCTGCTGTCAACGGCACAGTGCCTGCAAAATCCTGAGCGCAACGGCAAAATGCCCCTGGCACAATATGATGATGAATTCCGCAAGATGCTGGATTGCTCTGCAGTGACCATTTTTCACCAGGGACACCTTGAAGGCGACGATACCGACGGTCACATTGATACATTGGTGCGTTTTACACCGTCACAAGGTCTGGTTATTCAGGCCGCGGATAACTGCCCCGAAGACAGTCATTTTGCCGGTCTGGCTGCGTTGTGTGAAGAGTGCGCGGATGCGTTCCCTGCCCATGAGCAATTCAGATTGCCGTTACCGGAAATGTATAACGATGACGGTGATCGTCTGCCAGCATCCTATGCGAATTTCCTGATTTGCAATGATGCGGTTTTACTGCCTGTGTATCAGCAGCCTCAGGACGCAGAAGCCATTGCTGTCACGCAGGCCGCCTTCCCTGATCACACCATCGTACCGGTGAATTGTGACACCCTGGTACGACAATACGGCAGTCTGCATTGTATTTCCATGCAGGTTCCGGTTAACACATTGAAGCCTGCTGTACTGGCTCAACTGAATAAAGGAGTGACCCTCTATGCCTAAGAAATCCCTTAAAGTAGGTCTGGTTCAGCAGGCCGTTGCCGGCAACGATAAAGCCACCAACTGGAACAAGAGTGCAGAGCAGGTTGCTAAGCTGGCCGCTGAAGGTTGCGAATGTATTTTATTACAGGAGCTTCATTCAACGCTGTATTTCTGTCAGGAAGAAGACACGAATGCATTTGATCTGGCAGAGCCCATTCCGGGACCGGCTACAGACTTCTTTGGCGAGCTGGCAGAAAAACACAATATTGTGCTGGTAACCTCTTTGTTCGAAAAGCGGGGCTCAGGGCTGTATCACAATACCGCCGTGGTGTTTGACCGCAGCAAAGAAATTGCCGGTAAATACCGCAAAATGCATATTCCTGATGATCCCGGTTTTTACGAGAAGTTTTACTTTACGCCGGGCGACATGGGCTTTAGGCCAATTGAAACCAGTGTGGGTAAACTCGGTGTGCTGGTTTGCTGGGATCAGTGGTATCCGGAAGCAGCCCGCCTGATGGCGATGGCCGGTGCAGATTTATTGTTCTACCCCACCGCTATCGGATGGGATATGACCGATACGGAAGAAGAGCGTCAGCGCCAGCACGGTGCCTGGCATACGATTCAGCGCGCTCACTCTGTTGCCAACTCGTTACCTGTCATTGTGGCAAACCGTACCGGTTTTGAAGCCTCTCCGGTAGAAGGCGACCCGGGCATTCAGTTCTGGGGACAGAGTTTTATTTCCGGCCCCCAAGGTGAAGTGCTTGCACAGGCCTCCGCCGACAAAGAGGAAACGCTGGCGGTAGAACTGGATATGGAAAGAACTGAAAAGGTAAAACGCATCTGGCCTTACTTCCGTGACCGTCGCATTGACGCCTATGAAGATTTAACTAAACGCTGGCGGGATTAAGCTTCCGCCAGCCCGCAGGCTGCCGTCTTGCCTTCAGCGCAAACGGTGGCTTGTGCGCTTATCCAGCTCATCCCCCACAAAATCACTGTCTTTAAATCTGGTCAGCGGAAACCACCTCACCGCATAGATATCATTCCCTGCAAGCAGCATCAGAGAAGGGAAAAATAATACTGCCCCAGCGAAGCGGAATGTAAACTGAAACAGCAGGAATGTGCTTACCAGCATAAACAAGGTTGCACCGTATCGCCATAACCGGCTGACTCTGACAGGTTGCCAGCATTCACGGCACATAAACTTACCGCTGTTAACAAGGGCTTTCATGCAAATACTGCGGCTTTTGCAGCAGGGACAGCGACGATGTGTGTACATAGTGGCAGCGTTCCGGTAGATAACTGCGTGCCAGTGTAGTACACCCGATACAACAGGATAACTGTACTTTCAGTCAGGTTTACAGCGGTATATTTTATTTTCGTACAGTAAAAAACATTGCCTTTCACCAGGCTTCAGCAACGCAGTGAGTACCCCGCTGCTGACATCCAGACCACCGGTGTACTGCCCGAAGGCAGGCATGATAAACAGGCTGTCATCGCTTATAAAACACTTACCGGAGAAACGTTTTCTGCCAACGCAGGTGCGGGCTTTAGGGTGAAAATGGCCGATGATTTGCGCATCCGGAGATTGGGCCCCGGAAGGCGTGTCTGCGGATTCATCCGGTTCGTGCTGCAGCCTGATATTGCCCCAGTGCAAAACAGCCATTGTACGGCCACCGGCACCGGCCGGGATCTCAGGGTCATGGTTGCCGGCTATCCATACCCAGTCTTTAATTTGTGCCGTTAAACCAGCCAGCAGCTTTCTTTCTGCAATGCCCATGCGATCAAAGCCACCGGCATCATGGAAACTGTCCCCCAGGCAGATAACCTGTGCCGGCGCATAGTCTGACAGTATTTCCTGCAGGCGCTGCAATGTCGCCAGACTGTCCAGTTGTGGCAACGGGTTGGCAAACCGGCTCAGATAGCTTCCCTTTTCGAAATGCAGATCGGATACCACCAGCGCGTCCCTGGCCGGGCAATACAGTACGCCCCTGCCATCGGCAATAAACACCTGCTGTGCAAACCTTACCGGCACTGCCCTGTTGTGCGCTACCAGACGGTTAAGCTGTTCTTCTGTTATTGCCACTCAATATCCTGCACTTTCTATCTGTTTCTCCCTGCTTCACCCGGCGCGCCACCACTTAACAAGGCTCTGATGTCTGCCATCATGTCTTCTGCTTCCTGATACAAACTGGCCTGCTCTATCACTGCATGTGCACCGGCGCCTTTCACCTGTTCGCTGCGCACATCCAGTACAATAGGAATGGCCATGGGAGACACTTTGGGTAAAATCACAAAGTGCAGTTTGTCATAAAACCGGATCAGCATGTCAGCCAGCCGTTTCAAATCCAGTAGTTCCCTCTCTGCGTCCGCACGGGTAACAGTCAGTAAAATATGGTCGGGTTCATGTTCCCGCAAGGTATCGTAAATCAGATCAGTGGAAAAGGTGACCTGCTTCATGGTTTTGTTGCTGCTGTGATAGCGTTGTTCTGTCAGGCCGCTGACCACGGCAACCTGCCTGAATGACCGTTTCAGCATCGGTGCATGCAGCATCCAGTCTTCCAGTTCGTCACCCAAAATATCCGGCCGGAACAATTGTTCCAGTTGCGCTTCTGTCACCTTCTCCAGCAAACATACAGACAAACCATAGTCCGTGACAGAAAAGCTCAGCGGTTTTAAACGCATTTTTTCCATGCGTCGCGTCATCAGCATGCCCAGTGTCTGGTTAGCCTTGCGACCCTCGAAGGTATAAAACAACAAGTAGTTTGTTTTGCGGTAAGGAAACTGCTCAATCAGCACCCGCTTGTTGTCGGGCAGGGCCGAGAATGCCTGCTGCAATTCCAGCCACTCCCTTACCTGTGCCGGTAACGTTGACCAGTCTGCCGGCGTATCCAGTATCTGCCTTACGCCCTCAGCCAGAAAAGTAGACATGGGCATTTGCCCGCCGGCGTAGGATGGGATTTTCGGCTCACCGCCTTTGCCGGGCTTGGCGTGCAACTGCATGTCCCGGATAGCTTCGAATTTAAGGATTTCTCCGGCAAACATAAAGGTGTCGCCGGGCACCAGTTGCTGGGCGAAGTACTCTTCCACCTCACCAATAATTTTGCCCTGATTGCCCCGGCGGATGCGCTTTACTTTCAACCGTCCGGCTTCCACTATGGTGCCGATATTTTGCCGGTGACGCTGAATAACCCGTTTGGATGCGGGGCTGTACGTGCCGTCCTCCCGTTTTTCCATCCGCTGGTAACGCTCGTAGGCACGCAGGGCATACCCGCCATCAAAGGTGAACTGCCACAACTTCATGAAATCGGCGTAATCGATACTTTGAAACGGTGCGGCATCCAGTACCTGCCGGTAAATATCCTCCGGGTCTGCGGGCTGACTGCAGGCGCAATTGAGTATAAATTGCGGCAGGATATCCATCGCCCCGGGAAGCAGCGGCTCGCCATCCAGCTCGCCTGCAGCAATGGCATTCATCGCCGCCCTGCATTCCACCGCTTCAAACCGGTTAGCCGGCACCAGCAACGCTTTACTGGGTTCATCCAGCCGGTGATTTGCCCGTCCAATACGCTGTAGCAACCGGCTGACGCCTTTGGGGGCGCCAATCTGTATGACCAGGTCGATATCACCCCAGTCAATCCCCAACTCCAGCGCAGAGGTACTGACAATAGCCCGTAAACTCCCCTGCCCCATCAGGCTTTCGGTTTTGCGGCGTTGATCTTTCGACAAAGAACCGTGGTACAACGCAATAGGTAAACCCTCCCGGTTTTCTTCCCACAGCATCTGAAATACAAGCTCGGCCTGTGCACGGGTATTCACAAACACCAGTGTGGTGCCTGCCAGTTTAATCGCGGTGTAAACTTCTTCCATGGCGTAGCGTGCCATAAAGCCGCCGAACGGCATGCGGTGCTCTGATTCCAGAAGGGTAATTTCAGGCTTCACCGCCTGCGGTACCTGAATCACTTCAGCCGGTTCCCCCGTCCGGCCAAGCCAGCCGGCAATAACCTCAGGGTGTGCAACCGTTGCCGACAATCCGACACGGTGCATATCAGGCGCAAGGGTTTGTAACCTTGCCAGTGCAAGAGAAGTGAAATCGCCACGCTTATTGGCAACCAGGCTGTGAACCTCATCAATGATCACCGTCTTCAAGTTTTTGAATATGGCCGGTGCATCGGCATACGACAGCAAAAGCATCAGTGATTCCGGTGTGGTAAGCAAAATATTCGGCGGTTTGCGCCGCTGACGCTGGCGTTTATGGGATGGGGTGTCTCCGGTACGGGTCTCAATGGTTACCGGCAGATCCATGGCCTCCACCGGTGCCATCAGGTTGCGCTGAATGTCGTTTGTCAGGGCTTTCAAAGGAGATATATACAAGGTGTGCAATCCTGCTACGGGATGGCGGTATAAATCAGCCAGAGAAGGCAGAAAACCGGACAGGGTTTTTCCTGCCCCGGTAGGAGCAATCAGCAGTGTGGCGTTATTGTCCGCGACAGCCGGCAGCATACGACGTTGATAGTCGCGCAGTTGCCAGCCTTTACTTCGTAGCCACTGATAAAAAGGAGGTGGAAGTCTTTTTGCCATAAACCAGTTAGTTACGCATGAACAGCCCTGGTGGTTTCAGTCGCCCGGTATTAAATCAATGTCATGTTCTGGTTTGCTCACAGCACATCTGTTTAAGCGCCCGGAACGTACAACTAAACCAAACAGGTTTACGGAGTACAGGGTGCACCCACAAGACTGGATATCGGTAGAAGAGGCAGGATTATATTGTCATCCTGCGAAGCTTTACATCGACCCGATGCAACCGGCGGAAAACGCCGTGGTTACCCATGGTCATGCTGATCATGCCCGCGCAGGTCATCAACATGTATTCGCTTCAGCTGAAACCCTGGCGATCATGAAAACCCGCTACGGTGAGGAGATGGCAGAACGCACCACTGCGCTTAAGCCGGGCGTTCCCGTGTCATTGGGAGACAGTGCAGACCCTGTCACTATGACCCTCTATCCTGCCGGTCATATTCTTGGCTCTGTCCAGGTGCTGCTGGAGTATCGCGGAAGCCGCCTGGTGATATCCGGTGATTACAAGCGTCGTCACGATCCTACCTGTCCGCCCTTCGAAGTGGTGCCCTGCGATGTGTTCATTACTGAAGCCACCTTCGGTCTGCCGGTATTCACTCACCCGCCAATCAGTCATGAAATCGATAAGTTACTTACATCACTAAGCGTTTTCCCTCACCGATGCCATCTGGTCGGCACCTATGCGCTGGGAAAATGCCAACGGGTGCTTATTGGTTTGCGGGAAGCTGGCTATCACAAACCTGTTTATCTGCATGGCGCACTGCTCAAATTATGCGAGCTCTATCAGCAACAGGGTATAGCACTGGGAGAATTGATTCCGGTCAGTGACGTGGAGGATAAGACCTCTCTTGCCGGCGAAATTGTCTTGGCCCCGCCCTCAGCACTGGCTGATCGCTGGTCCCGTTCCCTGCCAGATGTACGCACCGTGATGGCATCAGGCTGGATGCAGATTCGTGCCCGCGCCCGGCAACGCCAGGTTGAACTGCCCCTGATTATTTCCGATCACTGTGACTGGCCGGAGTTACTGCAAACCATCGAAGAAGTCTCTCCCAAAGAAGTGTGGGTGACTCATGGCCGCGAAGATGCACTGATGTATCAGGCAAATCTGATGGGTTTTAAAGCCAGAGCGCTTTCTATGGTCGGCTACGATGACGATGAGGAAACCGGCTGATGGAAGCATTCAGTGATTTACTTGAACAGCTTTATTTTACCAGCGGCACCAACGCCAAAGCCGCGCTGATTTCCCATTACATTGCTACCACTCCGGATCCGGACAGGGGCTGGGCAATCGCGGCCATCGCCGGTGAACTCAGATTCGATTTTTTTAAGCGCAATACAATAAAAACCTTGATGCTTGAACGCATCGACGAAAATCTTTTTGCCATGAGCTACGACTACGTAGGCGAGATGAGCGAAACGGTGGCGCACCTGTGGCAACCTGAAACTCAGCCCTCAGGCGATGTTGTGCTGCCCGGTCTGAATGAGATTGTCGAATCATTCCGCGAGGCGAAGCGGACAGAAGTAAAACCGTTGCTTACTGCCCTTCTCGATAACATGACAGCCTCTCAGCGCTGGGCGCTGATAAAACTGGGTACACGGGGATTGCGCATAGGGGTTTCTGCCCGCAGCATTAAGCAAATCCTTGCCAGCTACGGTGAAGTGCCTGTAGAAGAAATTGAAGCCCTCTGGCATGGCGTCGAGCCACCTTACACTGAATTGTTGAACTGGCTGGAAAATAAAGGGCCGAAGCCGGATATTTCTGACCGGGTTACCTTTCATCCTGTGATGCTTTCCCACCCTATCGATGATGATACACGGGAAAAACTTGCCGCGGGCGAATGGCAGATTGAACCCAAGTTCGACGGCATCCGTGTGCAACTTGTATCGGCTCCTGCGGGCAAAGCCCTGTTCAGCCGCACCGGTGACGATATCAGTGGTTCGTTTCCGGATCTGCTGGACACCATCGATCATAACCTGGTACTCGATGGTGAATTACTGGTGATGCACGGCGATAAGGTCGATACCTTCAATCAATTACAGCAACGATTAAATAAGAAGAAACCCTCCGCAAAACTTATGCAATCACTGCCGGTAGCAATCATGGCCTATGACCTGCTGGAACTTAATGGCGAGTCACTGATGGCCTTGCCATTAACTGAGCGTCGTCAGCGCCTGGCGGATTACATTAAAAAATATCCGGGGGAGCGCCTGCATTTATCTCCCACCTACAGTGTGAGTGATGTGGCTGAACTGGAGGCACTGCACAGGGATGTCACAGAAGACACCTCCATTGAAGGACTGATGCTGAAACGCAAAGACAGTACCTATGTACCCGGCCGCCCAAAAGGGCTGTGGTATAAATGGAAACGGGATCCCCTGTTAATTGATGCAGTCGTTATGTATGCCCAGCGCGGACACGGCAAACGTTCCAGCTTTTATTCAGACTTCACCTTCGGTGCCCGGGAGGGCGATACACTGCTCCCGGTGGGCAAAGCTTATTCCGGCTTCACTGATGAAGAACTCAAGAAGCTGGATAACTGGGTACGCCGCAATGCAACGGGTCGTTTTGGTCCGGTAAGGGAAGTAAAAAAGGAGCTGGTGGTAGAAGTCGCGTTTGATGCTGTATATCCCTCAAGCCGGCATAAATCAGGGGTAGCTTTACGCTTCCCCCGCATTCACCGTATCCGCTGGGATAAACCTGCCGCAGAGGCCGATACGCTGGAAACCCTCAAGGGCCTGATTGAGAAAGCACCTGAGCAACCAAAGTAAATACTGTCAGGAATCAGCAGGCCGTCTGGCGTTTCTTACCGCTTTCGGGTGCATCAGCTTTTCCAGTTCCGACAAGTATCCGGCGATGTCGCTGTGCGTTTTTTTGTCATCTGTCACTGCGTTATACAGCCAGTGATAGGTATCTTCATAATCGTAAGGGCTGCCGTGACCATCGAGAAACAGTTGCGCAAGTTGCATTTGTGCTTTTAAGTTACCCAGTGCTGAGGCTTCACGGAGATAAATGACTGCACGCTGTTTATCTGTCTGCACCAGGGTGCCTTTGGCATAGTACCGGCCCAGTTGCTCAAGCGCAGCTGGCAATCCCTGTTCCGATGCATCACGGATAAATCCAATCCCGCGCTCAGGTTCGGCATCCACACAGACCCCCCAGGCCAGCATATCGCCCCAGAGAAACTGATAAGCGGGCTCCTTCAGCACTTCTGCGTGGGCTTCAATATCCTGTACCAGCTGACAACGATCGGTGACCACCCGTGTAAGATGCTCATTTTTGTTGATCATGTTGATAAGTTCATCCTGTGTGTACAGTTGCACGGCTTTGATCTCCTGAGCAGAAGACACATTAAGCCCGGCAACACACAGCAATGATGTAAACAAAAGAATTACGCGATTTTTCATGTGAAAACCTGAACTGTCATTAACCCCGGTGCCGGTGAACGATGCCGTCAGTAACAGGCATCGCACCGCTATGTTTAATTTATCGGCGGGGTACGGTAAAGCTTAAGCTGCAAGCTTAGTTCAGTTTCATCGATAATGCTGACTGGATGTGCCGGGCATGCTCTGCCAGGTCTACGCCCAGGTCGGTAAGATAGCCGCCGTCAGGCTGAGTAATGATCCCTTTTGAGTAAAGACGTTCTGCGGCATGAACAACTGACTGGCTGGCGTCGTGATGAATTTTCAGTCCCTGCATGAGACTGGACGCCGGAAATTTAAGAAGAAGATTTAACTCGTCGACCATATCCTGATCTACTAACACCATTACACTCTCCTGACACTGTTATTGTTTGAGTGCACCACAGCAGGGTTAATTGTAAGGCAAATACTGCGGGTACATCCGCTATAACACTACCATTTGCAGCCGCTGTCCAGATTAATTTATATCAACAACCTGCTGCTCAATTAAGTTTATGACACAAACCGGCATCCCCTGAAACGGATCCGGCCGTTAAGTGATATACTCCGGCTACCATTCTCAGGATGCAATAAACACGGAAACGATGAAATACAAAGATCTACGGGATTTTATTGAGCAACTTGAAGCCAGAGGCGAGCTGAAACGCATTACACAGGAAATCGACACCGACCTGGAAATGACGGAAATCGCCGACCGTACATTGCGGGCCAAAGGTCCGGCCCTGTTATTTGAGAACCCGAAAGGGTCAGACATGCCGGTACTGGCAAACCTGTTTGGTACGCCGGAACGTGTAGCACTGGGAATGGGCCAGTCATCAGTATCGGCGCTCAGGGAAGTAGGTAAATTACTTGCCTACTTAAAAGAGCCCGAGCCGCCTAAGGGTTTGAAGGATCTCTGGGAAAAATTACCGGTGTTCAAACAGGTTCTGAACATGCCGGCCAAAGAAGTGAAGAAAGCGCCATGTCAGGAAGTGGTGCTCAGCGGTGATGACGTCGACTTATCTAAGCTGCCGGTTCAGCGCTGCTGGCCGGGCGATGCAGCGCCTTTGATCACCTGGGGATTAACGGTAACAAAAGGTCCGCACAAAAAACGTCAGAATCTGGGTATTTACCGTCAGCAGGTCATCGGGAAAAACAAAGTCATTATGCGCTGGTTATCCCACCGTGGCGGTGCCCTGGATTTTCGTGAATGGTGTCAAACCCATCCCGGCGAACCTTATCCGGTGTCTGTAGCGCTTGGCGCAGATCCGGCCACCATTTTAGGTGCCGTAACCCCGGTGCCGGATACGCTGTCGGAATATGCCTTTGCCGGCTTGTTACGTGGCAGCAAAACAGAAGTGGTAAAATCTCTCAGTAATGACTTGCAGGTGCCGGCCAGTGCTGAAATCGTGCTGGAAGGTTATATCGCTCAGGACGAAGTAGCACCGGAAGGTCCCTACGGTGACCACACCGGCTACTATAACGAAGTCGATTCTTTCCCGGTGTTCACTGTCACCCACATCACCCACCGTCAGAAACCCATTTATCACTCTACGTATACCGGCCGTCCGCCGGATGAGCCTGCGATTCTGGGTGTAGCACTGAACGAAGTGTTCGTGCCTATTTTGCAAAAGCAATTCCCTGAAATCGTCGATTTTTATCTGCCGCCGGAAGGGTGTTCTTACCGCATGGCGGTCGTCACCATGAAAAAGCAGTATCCCGGCCACGCCAAACGGGTGATGATGGGCGTCTGGTCGTTCCTGCGTCAATTCATGTATACCAAATTTGTGATTGTGTGTGATGACGATGTGGACGCCCGTAACTGGGAAGACGTGATATGGGCCATTACCACCAGAATGGACCCTGCAAGAGACACTGTTCTTATTGAGAACACTCCCATTGATTACCTGGATTTTGCCTCTCCGGTTTCCGGTCTGGGGTCTAAAATGGGTATGGATGCCACTAATAAAATGCCGGGTGAAACGGACCGCGAGTGGGGCACGCCTATCGTCATGGATGAAAACGTGAAACAGCGCGTGGATGACATCTGGGACAGTCTTGGTATTATGGACTAATTAGCGGGGAGAGTGTGGGCAAACCATTGGCTGGTGAAGTCTGTGCGAAATTCAAACACGCATTATTCCCAACCTCCGCAAACATATTGTGAGCATAAAGCCGGACGCAGGCGTGAAAGACGGGGAATGTATGTGTAATTAAAGCCCTCCGCAGCAGGGATGCTGCGGTGGAGCGCCCATGGATGGGTTTACCGCGTGTTTTAATTGCACATGCACTCCCCTCTCAGCCTGCGTCAGAACTTCAACCAATCAAAGAGTAACTATGTCGGAATTTCAGTGTAAGGTTACGGCCATCACGCCGTTAACTGAGGTCGTTTATAAAGTTGAGTTAACGCCTGCGCAGCCGGTGGATTTTAAAGCCGGTCAGTACATCATGGTGCATATGGGCGGAAAAGATAAGCGTCCGTTTTCCATCGCTAATCCGGCTTATGACAATGGTCGAATCGAATTGCACATTGGTGCAGATGAGAAAAACGCTTACGCCACCGAAGTCCTCGACAAAATGCGTAATGAAGGTGAAGTCACCTTAAGTGGCGGTCATGGAGAAGCATCACTACAAAGTGATGGTTCAGACATGATTCTTATCGCCGGTGGTACCGGTTTTTCTTATACCTGGTCTATTTTGCAGCAGGCACTGAAAGATCATGCAACCACGCCAGTGACCCTTTACTGGGGCGGACGCAATCAGTCAGATCTCTATCTATTCGATGAACTGACAGCATTAGCGGCTAAGCATGACAATTTCACCTTCGCTCCGGTAGTAGAATTTCCTGAAGAAGGCTGGCAGGGTAAAACCGGTTGGGTTCACAAAGCTGTGATGACTGACTATCCGGATTTATCTGACAAGCAGGTTTATATTGCAGGGCGTTTCGAAATGGCCAAAGTGGCACGGGATGACTTTACAGCATGTGGCCTATCCACCGGTAAACTCTTCGGTGACGCCTACGCCTTCATATAAAGACGCGGGCCTTCTCATCAAGCCAACGTATGTTTCAGAAGCTCCTCATTACAGGGAGCTTTAATTTTAGCTTTGAAGAGCCCGTCATATGCCACCCAGTACCGAAGTGTTTTTCCTGTATTATTTATAAGTGTATCTGCTCCCAGCGAAGTTGGTAATATGACGAAATAAGCATCATTGGTAGTCACTACACTGCTCAATTCTCCTACGGCAACTTCAGAAAAAGCACTTTCCACATTTGAAGGCAAAGTTCCCTGAACGAATTGTCGTCCTTGGCGCATGTTGGCTTGTTTTATGTCCCGTGTTTCACTTCTGATAAATTCTCGAATTTTTTGATATTTGTCTTTGGATTGCAGTATAGAATTTCTCAACTCTGCAATCTTTTTGTACTGATCATGCCCGTTTACAGTCTTAGGCAATTTTAAATAGAAACCGCTGTACAGAGGGTTTTCGGCAAGATAGCTTTTTAAATCTTTGTTTTTCAGGTTCTGACCTTTTTCTCCGAACCACAAATTAAACAATTGTGCAGCTTTAAGCTCCGTTTCCTGTAGATAGCTATATACCGACTCGTTCACGTAATGCCTTGCTATGATGCGAAGATATTCCGTAGCATTCCCGTATATTCGAATATTCGCTTCCCTTTTTTCCGAGAGGTAGTTTCTGTCAGCGTCCGTCAATGATATTCCTGATGACTCTGCATAAACATTAACACTTCTTTCGTAACAAGCCAGAGCTAATGCTTCCGTTCGGACAAGCTCCTCACTAATCTCCTGACCGTTACTTTTCATTATTCTACTCACATAGCGCTGCCATAAACTATATTCGGGTTGGTAGAGCGGCAACCCAAGCATAGTTATTACGGGTTTACTATTCTCTTGGTCATCAGCCAGGCATGGGGTCTGTATAAAAATAAAGAACGCTAAAATTTTACACAATGAATTCACACTAAATCTCCAAACCTCCGCATATGTCATAAAAATGGGCGACAAAAGACGCCCATATTCATAGAAATTATTCGCTGTCGGTTACCTGTAAAGTCACTTTACCGCTATACATACCGGGCTCAATATCAACTTGCACACCATCTACTAGCAAATTTAAATTCATACCATCCAGTGCACTTAGTGTTGCGCCGTCCTCTATGTTGAGTGATGAAATATAAGAGGTAGTTGTCACTGTCCAACTGGATGTGCTGTCCATGAAAACTGAGATCGTATCTTCAGCTTCCACTTCTGTATATTCATGAACAACCTTTCCAATCAGGTTGTAATTGACGTAACCGTCAGATTCAAGAACATCGGTAAAGAAAGAAACCGCATCATCGTAAAACTCCAGATAACCCGGCGTCGCTTCAGATGTTGTAATTGCACCAGTTAATGTCGCTCCTTCTAATGTCAGCGAAAGCGAGCCGTTCGCAGTGTTACCGTTGATAATGTCACCCGTTAGCGTCACGTCCGATAACGTTGCAACAAGTTCAGATGATGCTCCTCCATCATTGAGTTGAGAAGCATCCCCACCCTCAGGAGGTTGATTTCCACCTCCGCTCTCGCTACCAGTATTCAGGCTTTGCAGGTAGGCTCCGTAGGGATCGTCGTTTTCAATCATTTCCAGAAGAACATTATTTGAAGCAACTAATGTGGCGTTATCAATAATAATGGTGGGAAACGAACTTTTTGCCTGAATGACAGCTTCCTGTGTTTCAAATACAGTACCATTCTCAATCCGTAGCTCACCAGTTCCACTATGCAGCATGACACCAATTCTGGCAGACTTTACGTAGGAGCTATCTGTGAATGTAGTGTCACCGGGAGCAGCCATAATGACGCCATAGTCCACAACATCCATATTACATCCGCTGAAATAATCCAGATTATTACCAATAGAATAAGCGCCGTAACCGCTCTCGATAGTTTTGATGTCTGAATTAATGCAGTAAAGCCGGCTGTCACTGGTATCATCGGTCGATAGCACTCCCCATCCCTGTGATGTGATAACAGAATTGATGTAGTAAGCAGTACCATTTCCTACGAGGTTCGTTGATCTGACATTGCCGGTAATACCAAGCATCCACGGCGCTTCCATCATCCGTCCCAAATCCACATTGAACGTATAATCTTCGGGTAGCGTGCCGTTATAGGTTTCTATAACCGCATTGTTGACTGTCATTGTACTATTTCCGCCAACAAACACTGCGGTACGTATCGCACCATTAGTTGTAATCACAGCATCGTTTACCTGCACATTGGCGTAGCCTGAAGACATAATAGCTGCGCCATATCCGGAAAAGTCGTTACCACCGTTTCCGGTAAAATCCATAGTCGGGCTATCTATCAGATAGTCATAAGAATCTGTACTTTCAGCACTACTCGTCACCACAATGCCATTGAAATTTGCTCCGGTAGATGAGATAACCAAGTCACTTGCAGTTGCGTCATCAACTTCCCCCTGAGCCAGAGCTGCCAATACAGATTTCTCAGCTACATAAGCGCCGTCCTCAATATAAACAGCTGTTCTGAAATAATTGGTAATGCTGTCACTGTAAACTACCGGAATAGAGTCTGTAACACTTAAAACAACGTCTCCGGAATACTCACCGCTTGCTATTGCTGTCTCCACAGAATCTACCGTTAATGTGAGCGACTTTCCTTCAGGCGCAGTTACACTTGCGTCCTCTTCTATTATCAGCACATCGTATGAAGTGCTTTTGGTAATCTCCACGGACTCCCCACTAGCTATTGTCAAAGTTACGTCTTCGACAGTGTTTTCATTATTATCTTCGGTAGAATCACTGCCGCATGCAGAAAGAGCCAGAAGTGTGGAAATATATACTGCCGTGTATCGATGAATTGAGTGTTTCATTATTATCGCTCCGCAATACCATTCTTTAATAAAAAGTTAATTTCGCGTAAAAATTAATCGCAAAACTACTATTATCGAAGTGACAAAAAGTATGAAATCGTGATTCTCAATGTATTTAATTCATCAATAAAATTGTAAATTCGCTTCTTTACATAAATAGACTGATGGACTCAAGTGGTTTCCCGCTCCTCAGGATTACAGAGTGGCTTACCCGACTGAACCAGATAAGCTTAAGTTGCCTTACCAAAATATTCGATGAATTAAAGGCTTAGACGGTCGTGCATTGTGTTACCTTTTCAGTTACATAGTAGAATCAATATGAATAAGAGTTAAAAGTATCGGGGCATGTAAAACCGATATCCCGACAGCCACGCAACCATAAGCGTGGCACTTACAACAGGCTTGAAGGAGTGTTTATGCTACCACGCACACTGGTTGCTACTACCATGCTGCTGTCCGCTTCAGCGATAGCAGCCCCCACCGCTAACGACGACCCGCGCCTGCACGATATTGCTAAAGCAATTTCTGCAGACCGCATTGAAAAAGACATCACTACACTAGTGAATTTCGGTACCCGTCACACGTTGTCTGAAACCAAATCAGACACCCGTGGCATTGGTGCGGCCCGTCGCTGGATCCAGAAAGAATTCGAACAAATCTCCGCGGAATGCGGCGGCTGCCTTGAGGTTACCACGGTCAGTGACACCATCAGTGGCGAGAAGCGAATTCCCGATCCGGTGGAAGTGGTCAATGTTATTGCTATCCAACGGGGAACCACCGACCCGGACCGCTACGTGATCATGTCCGGTGACATTGATTCACGGGTATCAGATGTGATGAATTTCACATCAGACAGTCCCGGCGCAAACGACAACGCCTCAGGTGTTGCCGGTACATTAGAAGCGGCACGGGTTCTCAGCCAGTACAAATTTAACGGCACTATTGTCTACGCAGCCCTTTCCGGTGAAGAACAGGGTTTATTCGGCGGTAAAATTCTTGCCGCAAAAGCGCAGAAGGAAGACTGGCGCATAAAGGCCGTGCTGAATAACGATATGATTGGCAATATCGAAGGGGTGAACGGCGTGATCAATAACAGTACCGCCCGCCTGTTCGCTGAAGGAACCAGAGTCACTGAAACTGAGGCAGAAGCCCGTACCCGGCGCTTCACCGGCGGAGAAGTGGATTCTCCCAGCCGTAATCTGGCCCGTTATATTGATAAAATTGCTGATCAGTACATCGAAAATTTAGACACCATGGTGATCTACCGGCTCGACAGATTTGGCCGCGGCGGACACCACCGGCCATTCAATGATTTAGGCTATCCCGGTATCCGCATCATGGAAACCAACGAGAACTATACCCGTCAGCATCAGGACTTACGCACGGAAGACGGCATCGTATATGGCGACACCCTTGATGGCGTTGACTTCGACTATGCAGCCAAACTGACCGGACTGAATGCAGTGAGTCTGGCTGCTATGTCCTGGGCACCCGCTCCGCCGGCAGAGGTATCCATTGAAGGAGCGGTAAAACCTTCCACCACGCTGAAATGGAAAGCCGCCGACAGCAAACAAAACCCTCAGTTAGCCGGTTATAAGCTGTACTGGCGCTACACCGATGCACCGCAGTGGCAATACAGCAAATTTGTCGGCGATGTCACTGAAGCCACACTGGAAAATATTGTCATCGACAACTACTTCTTTGGTGTTGCCAGTGTCAGCAAGGACGGCATTGAAAGCCCGGTGGTCTACCCGGGCGCAGCCGGCAGTTTCGGCGAGTAAGCCTGAAACACAGCTTGCGACCCGTCTCTGCAAGCTGTCCTCACACTATCCTCAGGTTAAAAGCGTGACAGGTTGTCACGCTTTTTCTGTATTAATCCCCCCGGGACGCTACACTTTTACAATAAAGCCGGTTACGGTAGACGACTCTGCCCGAATGACTCCGTACTGGCAGACGTATTTAGGAAGTATTTGATGATAAAGGTATTTAGCGGTTTAATTTTGACGGGCCTGTTTTGTCTGACGACCCCGGCTCAGGCAGAAATAAAACTGGGCGCCTCTCCTCTCGCCACTTACATTGATAACGAAGGTGAGCCTGCCAGGCTGAACAGTATTGTCACTGAGGCCTTCAGGCGTATGGACACGGACGTGACGTTGCAAGTGATGCGCAGGGCCTTTTTAGGCGGTGCACTGACTACCGGCCAGCTTAACGGAGAATATGCGTTTATCAGTCTTGATGACAAACAGAGTAACGCCCTCTATTCAACTCCGTATCTGCCTTTATACCTGTATGCAGCCAGCAAACGTCCTGCGGTAAAAGAAATTAAATTGTTGCCTCAGTTACAGGACAGCCGCACTGCTATCGAAAACCGTTTTGCTAATACCACGCAGATCCGCGCCGTGCGCGAGGTGAAATGGTCCCGTACGCCCACTACATTCGATGCATTTAAACAATTTGCTGATGATCGTACGCCCCTGCTGATGACTTCAGCTTTACTGATTGATGAATTTAACCTTTTACTGCTGGCAGATAATGAGGAACTGGTCTCCCGCTCGGCTGACGCCCTCATCACCAGCGGCTTCCACCTGATGCTGGCAGAGGATACAGCCGCTAACAGAGGCCTGATCTCAACATTTAACAACACCATTTCACAAATGCAATCTGACGGCACCTACAACACGCTGTTAGGAAAGAGCTGGCTGAGTAAAGACATCAACAACGACGGCATTGCCGATTACATTACGTCAGAATCGGTTTTCCACGATACCACCCCGCCCTCAGCCGCAACGGCGTATCCACTGGACTCAACCCGCCCCGCCGCTGCCAGTGTCTATATGATTGACGGCAACCGTTACGATAACTGGCAGGATGCAGTAAACGTGTTACAGGCACTGACACCGGCGGCGACGCAGCTCAGCCTGCTTGATGCCGATATATACAAAAAAATTATCCGGCAGTGGTAGTAAGAAACATTTTATTCTATAAAAAAATTAAACTAGCAAATTCTAACGGAACGCCTACATTTAAAGGGAGTCACCCGATAAATTTATTTTATCGTGGTGAACTAAATTTCTCTGTAACACGTTAGACATATTACTGTCATAATTATATGATAGTGACGGGTAAACCACAGGAGGGCTCATGAATATGCATGCATTAACCAAGTCATTTACGCGGTTTTTTGAGCGGAGCCATCCATATACAGTTGCATACTATATTGGAAGGAAAAATGCTGAGAAGATTTTTGATTGCAAGATCAAGAAGAAATCCAAGCTACTCGCTGACTCAAATCACTAGCGTCAACACCCGATAAACAGGCCTTGTTCACAAGGCCTGTTTTTATTTGTGCCGGAAAAAATTAAAAGAACGCTTGCAGTCCGGTTTGCGCCCTGCCCAGAATTAACCCGTGAATATCGTAAGTCCCCTCATAAGTATTCACTGTTTCCAGATTCAGCATATGCCGCATAACATGGAACTCACCGGCAATCCCGTTGCCTCCGTGCATATCTCTGGCTTTACGCGCAATATCCAGCGCCTTTGAACAGTTATTACGTTTAACCAGTGAAATCATCACGGGATCAAATGCGCCGTCGTCAATCAGTTGCCCCACCCGCAAGCTCCCCTGCAAGCCCAGAGCAATTTCCGTCTGCATATCCGCCAGCTTTGTCTGGAAAAGCTGAGTCTGTGCCAGTGGCCTGCCGAACTGCTTTCTGTCGAAGCCATACTGCCGCGCAGCGTGCCAGCAAAACTCTGCCGCCCCCATGGCTCCCCAGGAAATACCGTACCTGGCCATATTCAGGCAACTGAAAGGCCCCTTCAAACCGCGCACTTCAGGAAACATATTCTCCTGCGGCACAAATACGTTATCCATAACGATTTCGCCGGTAATAGAGGCATTAAGCGACAACTTGCCCTTAATTTCCGGTGCCGACAAACCGGCCATGTCTTTTTCCAGCACAAAACCGCAAATCTCATCGCCCTCATCAGTATTTTTCGCCCATACCACAAAGACATCGGCTACCGGTGAATTAGTGATCCACATTTTATTGCCTGTCAGTCTGTATCCACCCGGCACTTTTTCCGCGCGGGTTTTCATTCCCGCCGGATCCGAACCCGCATCCGGTTCGGTTAAACCAAAGCAACCGATAAATTCACCGGTAGCCAGTTTGGGCAGATATTTTTCTTTCTGTTCAGTGGTACCAAATGTCGCAATGGGATGCATAACCAGCGAAGACTGTACGCTCATGGCGCTGCGGTAGCCGCTGTCGACCCGCTCCACTTCTCTGGCAATCAATCCGTAAGAGACATAATTCACCCCGGCGCAGCCATAACCTTCAATAGTTGCGCCTAGCAAGCCCGTTTCACCGAACTGGCGCATGATGGCCGTATCGAAAGTCGCTGTCCGGTTAGCCTTTTCGATGCCCGGCATCAGTGCCGTCTGGCAGAAGTCCCTGGCCGCGTCACGGAGCATACGCTCTTCGCCGGTCAGCTGCGTTTCAAGATGAAAAATATCATTCCAGTGAGGATTAGCAGAGGCTGTCACGATGAATTCCTGTTGTGCATTTGAACCTGCACACAGTATCACACGGGTGACATCAGCGGATCACCTGTGAAGTGAAAGAAGGAACTGATTGCTGTCAACCTGATACAACACAAAGTATTGCACGTTGTCAGCCTGCGCTCACAGATGAGTCAGGGGCATTTCAGTGGAATATTTGATTTGTTCCATAGCAAAACTGCTGGTGACATCGCTCAAATCGATGCCGGATACCAGCCGCTTGTAGAAGTGATCAAAGCTTTGCATATCAGTAACCAGCACTTTAAGCAGATAATCATACTCGCCGGACATGCGGTAAAACTCGACCACTTCTTCAAAAGAGGAAGCATGGCGGGCAAACTTGTCCAGCCACTGCGCATCGTGACGGGATGCCTTTACCTGCACGAACACTGTCATGGTTAAGCCAAGATGCATAGCACTGAGCAGAGCCACACGCTTGCTGATCAGCCCGTCGTTTTGCAGTCTCTGGATGCGGCGCCAGCACGGTGTCGTCGTCAGCCCCACCTGTTCTGCAATATCGCTTACCGGTGTTTCGCTGTTATTCTGTAACGCCGCTAAAATGGCCTTGTCGGTTTTATCCAGTACTGCTTTTTTCATCTGTGGCGTCCCATATGCGCTGCTTTCGCCTATTATGTCAACCACAGCGCAATTGCCAAGCCTGAAAGCATCACTGCCAGTGAAGTAAAGAAGCTGTAGCGCATTTTCGGGACTTGCAAATATTCGTGGATCACGCTGCCAAGTACCGTCCACAAGCTGTTTGCAGCCAGTCCGCTTAAGCAAAACACAATGATGAGGGCCAGACTGTCTGTGACCACACGGTCGGGTGACACAAACTGGCTGTAGGCGGTGATCAACATCAGCCAGGCTTTGGGGTTCAGCGGGTGCACCAGTATGCCTTTAAAGAATCCGGGGGCTACAGCGCTGGCCCTGCGGGATTCGGCGTGTCTGACCCGCCATAAGCTGTAAGCAAGATAAAGAATGTAGAACGTACCGGCCACTTTAATGAACGTCACCATCACAGGAAACTGCTGAAAAACACTGCCTAACCCGACGCAAATCGCCAGAGCATTAATCACAAACCCTGTTACCACCCCTGCCATTAGCGGCAGCGTGCTGCGTATGCCCAGTTGCACACTGGTGCCCAGCAAGGTCAGATTAGCCGGTCCCGGGGTAAACGTCATACTGACAGCAAACACCACCAGCAAACTCAGATTCTGCAATTCCATTTTCTTTTCTCTTAAACAACGTACTTAACATTACCAACGTGATTGATATACTGATTGAGCAATCAATAAACACAAAAATATAAATTGTTACCCTATCAATGTGAGAGCAGAAAATGTGGAAACCGACAATTGATGCCACCAGCGACAAAAAGCTTTACCTGCAAATTTGCGACGGTGTGGCACAGGCTATTGTCAGCGGAGAGTTGAAGCGGGGCGAGCAGCTTCCCACCGTACGGGCACTGTCAGCGCTGCTGAATGTTACACCGGGAACCATAAACCGTGCCTTTGATGAAGGAGTGCAGCGGGGAATCATTGAGAAAACACAGGGAAAAGGGACGTTTGTAAAACAGCAAAAACAAGGACGGACGATCAGTGCAGCGATGCTGCCCGGACGCAAAGATGTTTTCGACTTCACATTGAATCAGCCGGCCTGCCTGAACATAGAACCCATTCTTTCAACCCACCTTCAGAACCTTGCCCGTCAGAATGATCCCCGCCTGTGGTCGGTTTACGGCGATACCCGCGGACTGCCAGAACACCGGGAGAGTATGGCGGACTGGCTGAATCTGAGGGGAAATAACGCTGACCCGGAGAATCTCTTCCTCCTTGCCGGAGCCCAGCAGGGCTTGTTGTCTTCCCTGATGTTGTTATGCAATAAGGGCGACACGGTAATGGTTCAGGAAACCACTTTCCCCGGGATCCGTGCTATTGCAACACTGCTTGGATTGCAATTGCAGCCAGTGGCCATGGATGAGTACGGACTTGATCTCAACGACTTCAAAGCACGGTGCAAGCAGGCCACCAGCCAGGTGCTGGTTATTCTGCCGACAGCGCACAATCCCACCGGAAAAACCCTCTCTCAAAGTCACCGGGAAAAGCTGGTGAAAATTGCCCGCAAATACGACATTTATCTGGTGGAAGACGATATCTATCTGCATGCAGAACCGGTTGTGTCACTGCAACAGCTTGCGCCAGAACGCACTTTTCACGTATCGGGGTTTTCCAAATGTGTCGCACCGGCGTTAAGGGCCGGCATGCTGGTTTGCCCGCCACAATTTACCGGTAGTCTGGCACGGGTGATACAGGCACAGAACTGGTTTACACCACCGGTAACTACCGAACTGGCTCACAGGCTTCATACAAGCGGCGATGCCGTTACCATTGAGCAGGCCAGGCGGGAAGACTGCATAGAGCGTATTGCGCTGGCCAAAGGGATTCTGGGCGAAAAACGTATTCAGTACGACCCGGTGAATTTGCACATCTGGCTGAAACATTCTCCGCGGCTTGATAATGCCGCCGTGATCAGCCGCCTGAACCAGTTGGGTGTAGATGCACTGCCATCGGTGTTCTTCCATGTGACAGAAACGTCTTCGGCGCATTTACGTCTTTGTCTGGGTAATCTCACTCCTGAGAACTTACAACAAGGTCTGGAGATTATTGCCAGAGAGCTGAACCCGTCCTTGCCGGAACGGGCAATCATCTGATCGCCGATTGCAGCCCGTCAAAGACCGGCCCGGGCAGTTTCCCGGGTTCCAAAATAGTGCCGTTACCCGCCAGCATCTCAGGGCAAGTCGACAATTCTCCGGCCTCTTAAACTGGAAAATACCTTTTTTTCGTCAAAAGAAGTGAATATGGCAAGACTGATGAGCGGTTACATTAAAGGGCTGGATGTAGACGTGAAACCCGTGTGGTTGCGATCATCCGTAAGCGGCGCAAAGAAAATTAAGCCTTCAGCCTTCATCACCGCTGCTCAGTAACTTTACCCCGCCAGTAATATGGTCAGCTCCTGGGCACCGAACATTACAATTTCAAATGCAATCAGGATGATGATGATCCATTCCAGAAACGAAGAATGCTTGTGCTTCAGCTCATCAGCCAGCATCTCAAACAATTCATGAATCACATTCAGTTTGTTCGACAGTAAATCGACTCTCGGACGAATATCCAGATATTTCATTGTGGCATTATAGGCGTCTTCGAACTCAGGGTATTCCCAGAAAAATTCCGGCGTATCCAGCAAACCATAGTGCAAAAAAATATCGCTTTTGGTACTGAAAAGGTGACCGCGAATGCTGGCCAGCTTCTGTCTGCTCAGATTAATTTTACCTGATTCTGCCAGTGCCTTCGGCAAATACGCATATTGCTGAATGGTCTTTTCCGCCTGATATTCATACTGATTCAGTTTGGTCGACTGCGCCAGCGCATGACTGACAGCCAGTCGCATCAATGCCTCACCGGCCGGAAGAGAAATCAGGTCGCCCTGCAATTTGAGTAACTCAGCGCCAGTGTTAAAACGCACATGCTCCTGATGTTCACAGGAAAGGGCATCACTGCTGATTTGCAGGCGGTGCAAAAACGCCAGACGTTCGTCTTCGTCGACGCCCCAAAATACCAGCACGCCGTAGTCAAACAGCCATCCTTCTCCGCCCGGCAGCGGCAAATGCACAGCATCCCGGTAGCGTGTTCCGTGCTGAGACTGGCTTATTGTTGTGGTGTCAGATTCTGATAGTACATACACTGAAACCCGATCATTTGAGAAATCCATACTGGTTTCCGACTGGTTAAAAAACGGGCTGATTATGCGCTTAATTTCAGTTATCACCTAGAAATATAAATCATTAATTTTCATAAAGTTACGATAATTACAACTCATATCTGGCATGCTTTCTCTGGCTCCTCATTGCACGAACACCTTTTTCTCAGATAATTGATTTTGTCACCGCCACTGACTTACTATGAAATACCTGACAAATTACGAGCGTTAATTATGAAAAAAGCTGTTTTCGCATTGATTGCATTAACTTTTACCCTGGCCGGTTGCGCCCCGGAAGTTGGCTCAAAAGCCTGGTGTGCTGATATGAAAGAAAAACCTAAAGGCGACTGGACGGCAAACGAAGCCGGCGACTTTGCCAAACACTGTCTGTTCAGCGACGACGATTAATCGTTACTCCCTTTAACCAGCGGATTGCTGAGCGGTCTCCGGCAATCCGATGTCATCCTGCCGGGCCGGTATCTGACACTGTCCGGCCTTATCCCCTGCGCTTACATTCTCTGTCTATGCTTAACTCTGGCACGGTTCGTGGACTATTTACTCCGGAATATGAGTATTTCTGAATACCGTTTTCACCGGATTCCGGAAAACTGTTTATTCCAATCAAAGGCTTAGCCTTATGCATCACAAATTATATTTTGCAGTAACCGGCGCAGATCTTTTCCGGTTTGTTTGACATGTGTCGCTAAACACCGACAACGTCACAACGGAAACAGCACCGCGAACGGTATTTGGGGACACGATGGCAAGGATCAGGGTTATTGACGGCGATATTACGCAACTGGAAGTGGATGCCGTCGTAAATGCAGCGAATCCGACGCTGCTGGGCGGTGGCGGCGTTGATGGTGCAATCCACCATGCTGCAGGGCCGGAGCTTTTTGAGTATTGCAAAGCAGTTGGCGGATGTAAAACCGGTCAGGCTGTACTGACACCGGGTTTTAATCTTAAAGCGCCGTATATTATTCATACCGTGGGGCCGGTATGGCGCGGCGGCGTGAACCATGAAAGTGACTTGCTTTCCAAGTGCTACCGGAACAGTTTACGCTTGGCGAGTCAGCATAACATTCAAACCATTGCTTTTCCGGCGATAAGTTGCGGCATTTACGGATATCCGGTGAATTTAGCCTGCGAGGTTGCGTTGGGCTCCATCCGCTTTCACGCCAGCGGTACAGCACTGCCTCACACCATCTACCTGGTGTGTTTTGGTGAGGAAGTTAAATCAGGGTTCCGTCAGCTTCTGGGCTGACCCTGACTGGCTGGTATGACTAAACACGTACTGGTAACATTTCATTCACATAAATGCTAAAAGTCGTAAAGATTGCGCACCAGCACCGCACCCACCAGACTGTACAAATAACAAACAAACCCTTACTTCCCTTTTCCCCCTCCGTATAATACGCGCTCTTCAAAAACGGAGGGCTTTCACATGCAAAAACCAAAACACAGTGTGGTTGAAGACATTTTTGCTTTAGTCAGTGCAGGGCTGTTCGTTGCCTTTGGTGTATATTTATTTCAGTCGCAGAACCTGATGGTCGGCGGTGCTGCAGGGCTTGCGCTGCTGGGAACTTATGCATTACCTGTAGACTTCGGGGTGCTGTTTTTCCTGATCAACGTGCCGTTTTATGCCCTTGCGTGGACCCGTATCAGCAAACGCTTCACCATAAACACGTTTATCTCCGTGTCTACCGTCTCAGTACTTACTGATCTTATTCCCCGCTTTGTGGATGTCAGCAGTGCTAATCCGGTTTTCACTGCAATATTCGGCGGGATCCTCATTGGCGTGGGCATGCTGATCATGTTCCGTCATACCTCAAGTCTGGGCGGTCTTGGTATTCTGGCGTTCTATCTTCAGCAACGTTTCTCCATCCGTGCCGGTACTTTTCAGCTGTCAGTAGACACCGTTATTTTGCTGTCTTCACTGCTGGTACTCGGCTGGCGTCTGGTACTGATGTCGGTGCTGGCAGCGTTCTGTCTGAACATGGTGCTGTCCTTAAATCACCGGCCGGAAAGATATACTCTGCCGTCATTATCCAAACAGGATGATAAACTGCCTGGTGCCGGCGAAGCCAGTTAGTCCGGGCGGACGTGCACCGCCCCCCACTCAGGGCCATACTTAGCTTCAATGATCTTCGTCCGGATATCTTCGGGCAGGAATGGTCTTACAGTACCGGCAAGTCCGCCGGCCAGTACCAGTTTTCCCTGACTTTTTTCCATGGCAATACGGGCTATTGATGATAAATAGTCCGTGCCGGAGCGAACAATATCTGAAGCATACACATCGCCCTTTGCCGCACAGTCAAACACAAGTCCGGCGGCGCCGGCAAACTCAGCCGGTTGCGCATAATTAAGTTTGTTCACGAATTCCCGGGGGGTGCCTGCGCTGAAATGTGCACAGACCGTTTCAGACAGCTGTGAGGCCGGCAACACACCATCCAGCGCTTCCAGCGTATGCCGCACCGCTTCACGACCGAACCAGGCACCACTGCCCTTATCACCGATATTAAAACCGTGGCCACCATACTGAATACAGTCTTTGCCACACAGTGCGGCTGCGCAGGAGCCGGTACCGGCAACCAGAACAGCACCGTTCTCACCACCGTGCGCCCCTACCAGCGCAGTATGCAAATCACTGGTGAAACGAAATGAGGCAAAAGGATGCTGCCATTGACTGAGCAGTTCTGCGGCTTCTTTCACCGTTGCACCGGCCAGACCCGCACTCACATGACACTTTGCGAGCACCGCAGCGTCATTCTCATTAATCGCAACGCCTGCATTTTGCAGGGCCAGTAAAACCGACCGGATAATGGCCGGCAGGGCTTCTTTGCCAATCCTGGCCACATTAGCAGGACCGCTTAATCCCTCACCTGCCGGTTCAACGTTTTCATCAAACACAACGGCCTTACACTTAGTGCCGCCGCCATCGACTCCGGCAATATACTGCTGGTTATTCATTTTTTCTTTTATTCTCACGGCTAATGCTCAGGAAGGTACTGCATACCTGCCGGAATAACAATGTGCACCTCAGTTAAAAGAAAATACTAACTTGTACTTGTTGTTTCAAATCCCATGAATAAATTAAATTTCGTTACAGAACAATATAAATGTATTTTTTGTGGCATGATGGGGTTTATGTCCAACGGACTGACAGGATTTTCTGATTGAAAACAACGATCAAGGATGTCGCAGAACTCGCAGGCGTATCCTTTAAAACCGTTTCACGGGTTGTGAACAAAGAACCCAACGTGAGCGAAGAAACCGTTGAAAAAGTGCAGGCTGCTATAAGACAGCTGGATTACCGCCCCAATCCAGCTGCAAGAAACCTCGCCAGTGATAAGTCCTATTCTATAGCCTACGTCTATGACAATCCGAACGCTTATTACGTTATTGATATGCAGAAGGGCTTGTTAAGAGAATGCAGAAACAATGATTACGACCTGCTGATCCATCCTTGCGAAACCTCAAATGAGGATGTCGTCAGCGATATTCTTCAAATGGCAAGCCGCTCAAACCTGGCTGGCCTGATATTGTCTCCGCCATTATCCGAAATGCCGGAATTACTTAATCAGATAGTTCATTCCGGATTGCCGTTTGTGGGTATTGTTTCAGGCGTAGCCCCTTTCGGCATTCAGGGGAAATGGCTGTGTATTGATGATTTTCAGGCTGCCTGCGATATCGTGAATCACCTGATCCGCCAGGGCCACAAACGCATTGGCTTTATCTCAGGCAACAGAAATCACCGCTCCACACTGGAACGGGAACGGGGTTATCTGGATGCACTGGAAAATTACCGCCTGGATACCAGTGCAGAACTGAGGACAGGCAGTGAGTACAATTTCGAAAGTGGTGCGTCGGCTATGAAGCAGTTTCTCGCGCTGAAGAACCCGCCGACAGCGGTGTTTGCCTGTAATGATGAACTCGCCGCCGGCGCTTTACTGGAAGCCAGACTGAATAATATTCAGGTCCCTCAGGACATGGCGATAGCAGGTTTTGAGAACAGTCCGTTTTCGCGGCAAACTTCTCCGGCCATAACGACTGCAGAACAGGATACCGTGGCCATAGCCCGTAAAGCCGCCGGCTTGCTCATCGACACCATTTCACAAAGCAAACGACACGCTAAGCCGGTATTTGAAGAAACGGACAATATCTCCTATTGCCCGGAATTGATAATCAGAGACTCCACAACGAAAAAGCCCGGCAACTGAGCCGGGCTTTGTGTCATTTCGCTTTAGGCGGTGTCGCCTTTGGCACAGATCCTTGTTGAGTAACGGGACGTGAATACGCACCTCTGTTCACTCTCGCTCTACTATAACCTGTTCTCATAACTTACCTCTTAATTGGTCAGAAACAGACTCCTTCTCCAGCAAGGCATCCGGCATGTATCGAAAATAAACTATAGGATGTGATAACAAACCTGGCCGTAATCCTTTCGGCTAACCTTGCTGACACCGCAACCCGCAGGAAGGAATAGACAGAACTTGCAACGAATCTTAAATACTTTATTCTAAAGAATGGAGATAATTAGAATAAAAAAGCAGTCCGGAAGATGGAAATGAAAATGTGGAATCACTACCTGCTTGCGATATCAACAGTATATTGCGGCCAAACAGAGGCAAACACAAGCGCAATGTGTTCAACCCGCTTAAATTATCGCCGGGTAACAAAAGCCGGTTCTTTATGATCACCGGCGCATTCGGATACGTCAGTGCCCTGCTCGCTATCGCCGGCGTGCTTTATTATCTTGAAGCCATCAGAAAGTGGCGTGTTTTCCGGTATCTGCCCGCCATTGTGCTGCTGTACTTTGTGGTAATGGTGTGTGCCAGTGCCGGGTTATGGGAAAAAACCGCTGCCATCAATGATACTTATAAAATGCTCAGGAACAACCTGCTGCCCGCGATGATCTTCCTGATGTTGCTGGAAGCTGATCTGCGCCAGATTAAGCGGCTGGGCTGGCGGATGATTTTCGCCTTTCTGCTTGCCAGTCTCAGTATTGCCGCCGGCTTCATTGTTACGTTTGCTCTGTTTCAGCACGGGCTGGCAGATAACGCATGGAAAACCTTCGCCGCGTTGTGCGGCAGCTGGATGGGGGGAACAGGTAACCTCGCAGCCATACAACTGGCGCTGGATGTGCCCGACTCCGCTATGGGATACACCTTGCTGATTGACTCCATTGATTATGCCATATGGGTAATGGCATTACTGGCACTGGTGCCCTATGCAGCTCATTTCAACCGCTGGGTAAAAGCCGACAGCCGTGCGCTGAATGATGTGGGTGCAAGGCTGGCAGAATCGAAGGCGAACCAGACTCAGGTGTCAGGCGGCAATGTGCTGATGCTGCTGGCCTTATCCTGCATTGTCTCATCACTGTCCCAGTGGCTCGCGGCGATGTTGCCGGCCTCTGCTTATTTTTCTACTACCGCCTGGACTGTCGCACTGGTCACCCTGGCCGGGATCGCCGGTGCTGTCACTCCCCTTCGCCGCGTGGGCGGTGCAGATGTGGTGGCTACCGTACTGCTGAACCTGATTATTGCGCTTATTGCATCCAGAGCCAGTTTTTCAGAATTGCTGGAAGCGCCGGTGTATATACTGGCCGGCGGTTGTATCTTACTGATTCACGGGGTGATTATGGTTATTGCAGCGAAACTCTTCCGGCTGGATTTGTTTACCTGCGGCCTGGCGTCACTGGCGAATATTGGTGGTGTTGCCTCAGCCCCTGTCCTGGCGGCCTCATACTCAAAAGCGCTCATCCCGGTTGGCGTGTTTATGGCAATGCTGGGGTACATCGTTGGTACCGCAGGAGGATTGGCCGTGGGCAAGGTATTGTCAGTGATTGCCGGCGCCTGAGTGACGCTGGCGGGTATTCACTAGACGTGTTTAACAATGCGGGGCACCCGCTGGGATAAGCGGGTGACAAGATCGTAAGAAATTGTCCCGGCGTGATGGGCCACCTCATCCACGGACAGTTGATGCCCCCACAGTTCTACCCGGTCACCGGGCGCCGGAGCCGGAATATCAGTCACATCAATGGTAATCATATCCATCGACACTCTGCCCGCCAGTGCCGCACGGTGTCCGTTAACCATCACCGGTGTACCGTTGGGACATTGTCTGGGATACCCGTCGGCATAGCCGATACCCGCAGTGGCAATCAAAGAACGGCGCTTCGCTTGCCAGGTATCGCCGTACCCCACTGTTTCACCGGCTTCTATAGTACGCAGAGCAATAATACTTGCCTGAAGCGTCATCACCGGTTGCAGATCCAGCCCGCAAGGTGTGTCCAGAGGCTCAGCGCCGTACATGGCAATACCGGTGCGGTTCCAGTTTCCCCGCGCTTGCGGCCAGCCCACAGTTCCCGGAGAATTGGCAATGCTGACTGCAAATCCGGTAGCTGCCCGAACCTGCTCAAAGGCATCCAGCTGCTTTTGTACCGACTGACTGCCCGTTTCATCACCGCATGCCAGATGCGTAACCAGCACGGTATCGTCAGTTAACATATCCCGGTATTTCGCCACCATGGGTAATACTTCATCACAGGCAAACCCGAGACGGTGCATGCCCGAATCCACTTTTAACCATATCGCGGGACGACGATCAGAAGGGCACGCTTTTAACCAGCGAAGTTGCTCTTCGCTGTGAACAACCACAATGCAATTTTCCCGCGCAGCCACAGTGCATTCAGTCGCCTGGTGAGGGCCCTCAAGGATAACCACAGGAGCCTGAATGCCGCCTTCCCGTAACGCCAGCGCTTCTTCTGTAATAGCAACCGCAAACGCAGGAGAGACTTTACGTAATATCCGCGCCACATTGACTGCCCCGTGTCCGTAGGCATCAGCTTTCACCACCGCCATATTCTGTCCTTCACCGGCCAGAGAGGAAAGTACACGGAAATTATGCAATAGTGCGTCGGCGTGGATAACAGCCTGGGTTTGTCTGCTCAACGGCGGGGGCTCCTGATCTAAAATTTGCGCTGAAAGCTATCTTACAACGACGGGATAATTCCAGCTATACAAATTAATTGGAATAATCTATTCTGGGATTTCAATTGAATTAAAATAATGTAACAGGGCCGCATGTTAGAGCATTACGCGTTAGCAGACTTACTGGTTTTCGCCGCTTACGGTTTGCTTCTTATCGCCAGTGGCTGGCTGTTTAACCGCTCCAGCCGCTCAGCCAAAGATTACTTCCTGGGTGGCAACAGCATGCCGGTCTGGGTTGTGGCGATTTCTGTACTGGCAACGTCCCAGTCTGCCGCCACATTTCTGGGAGGCCCTGATCAGGGTTACCGGGGCGACCTGACCTACCTCTCAACCAACATCGGCGCATTTATCGCCGCTTTCTTTGTTGCCGCTTTTCTCATCCCGCGATTTTACAAACACAATGTCTACACGGTATACGAACTGCTGGAACAGCGCTTTGGTGAACAGGCTAAACAGCTGGCCGGGGCCATGTACCTTTCCGGCCGCGTATTCGCCAGTGGCGCAAGGCTGTATATGGCAGCACTGGCTGTCGCCATGATTCTGTTCGGCAACATTGATGCATCCAGCGTCATTCTTGCCACCGTCATTATTACAGTCGCCGGGCTTGTCTATACGGTTTATGGCGGGATCCGCACAGTTATCTATTCTGACGTGTTACAGGCTGCGGTGTATATCTGTGCCGCGGTAGCCGTGATTATCGCACTGTTAAATGCAATTCCGGCTTCTCTGGCCGATATCGTTAACGCCCTTCAGCATCCTGCGCCGGATACACCTTCAAAATTAAGGTTGTTCGATACACGGCTTGATTTCACTAACACCGGCGTTTTCAGTTTGTTCTCTGTTTTTACCGGATTTGTGCTTCTGAACATCGCCGCTTTTGGCCTCGACCAGGATATGACGCAACGGGTGCTGACCTGCAAAAGTGCCAAAGAAGGCAGCAAAGCTATGCTGCTTTCGGTGGTGATGGTGATTCCGGTGATGTGCCTGTTTTTAATCATCGGTTTATTGCTGTTCGTTTACTATCAGCGTCCCGATTTAATGGCCGGTGGCAGTGGTGAAAACCCCGTTCCGGTATTTGCCGGTGAACCGGTCACCATCTTCATGTACTACGTGCTCAGCGAAATTCCGGATGGAGTTCGCGGTCTGGTCACCGTGGGTATTCTGGCTGCCGCACTGTCTACGTTAAATTCCGGCCTAAACTCCATGTCCAGTGTTCTGATCCAGGACATGTACCGCCCCTGGCTGGCCCGCCGGAATACACAAAAGACCGACGCTCACTTTGTCAAAGCAGGGCGCGTCGCCATGTTATTAATGGCATTGTCATTAGGATTTATGGCGTGTCTGTGCTATTACTGGCAACAACATACCGACATGCCGCTGCTGCAATTTGCACTTGGCGTCATGGTTTTCTCGTACAGTGGTTTACTTGGCGTTTATTTCGTCACGCTATTTTCCCGCCGTGGAAGCCGTCGTTCGGTGATAGCAGCGTTGATCACCGGTTTTCTGGTACCCTTGTCCATGCAACCCTATATTATTGAGAGTATTTTGCCGGCCCGCCTGCAGTTTGAACTCGGGTTCACATGGCAACTGGTCGCCGGCACGCTCATATCCACGCTTATTTGTGCTATGGGTAATACACCCGCAGGCTATAATAAAGATATACAGCAACCGGAACCGGTTCAGTAACAGAACGCTGCCGTTAAAAATAACAACAAAACAATCCAAAGCAATAAAGTAGAGCAACAGAACTAAGGCAAATTATGCAGGCAAAAACAATCACCGGGACGTCAGACTTACTGGCACAGTTAAATAAAATTGTGTCAGAGGGCAGAAATCCCGCCACGATGGATATCGATTTGCTGTCGACGGAATCCATCCTGCATAAAATCAATCAGGAAGATGCCAAAGTAGCCGCAGCAGTGGCAACTGAAATACCCCAAATTGCCCGGGCAGTGGATGCCATAGTGGAAAAACTGCAACAGGGCGGACGGTTAATTTATATCGGTGCCGGCACCAGCGGCCGTCTGGGTATTCTTGATGCTGTAGAGTGCCGTCCGACCTTCAGCGTGCCCGATACACTGGTGATGGGCATTATTGCCGGTGGCGAAACAGCCATACAGCATGCTGTGGAAGGCGCAGAAGACAACAGTGCTCAGGGTATCAAAGACGTACAGGCCGTGAACCTTTGTGAAAAGGATGTACTGGTAGGTTTGTCTGCCAGCGGGCGGACTCCGTATGTGGTCAGTGCACTGGAATATGCAAATGAACTGGGCGCGGTCACCGCAGGTATCGCCTGCAGCCCGGGCGCGCCGGTGCTGACCACCGCACAAATTGCGATTTGCCCGGTGGTTGGCGCAGAATGCCTCACCGGCTCCACACGGATGAAATCCGGTACTGCACAAAAGCTGGTGCTGAATATGCTGAGCACTGCCAGCATGATTCGCCTGGGTAAAACCTATCAGAACCTGATGGTCGACGTTAACGCCACCAATGAAAAATTAAAAGCCCGCGCTATCCGCATAGTGATGCAGGCTACAGACTGCTCCGGGGAAGAGGCATCAGCTGCACTCGATGCCGCCGGACATAAAGCCAAAGTGGCGATCATGATGATCCTCACCGGTAACGATGCCGCCAGCGCAGAGTCCATGTTGTCAGATCATAATGGCTTTTTACGCCGCGCTGTTGAGCAACAATGAAGAAAGTTCTTTTTCTGCTGTGTCTCATCTCTGTAAAGGCACTGGCGGTGACTACAGGGGCTGAGCAACCCGACGCTTTCCTCGGATTACTGAAAGACAAACAGGTTGCGCTGGTCGTTAACCAGACGTCGGTTTCCAAAGGTCAGCACCTGGTAGACGACCTGCTGTCCCGTGGCATAAACATCACCAAAGTGATGGCGCCGGAACATGGATTTCGTGGTGATGCCGGCGCCGGCGAAACCATCAGCGACGGCGTGGACACCCGAACCGGCCTGCCCATTCTGTCCTTATACGGCAGCACCAAAAAGCCCACGGCCACCATGCTCGAAAATGTCGATGTGCTGATTTTCGACATTCAGGATGTAGGCGCACGTTTCTATACATATATCAGTACGTTACATCTGGTCATGGAAGCCGCTGCTGAAACAGGCAAAACGGTCATCGTACTCGACAGGCCCAACCCGAACGGCAAATATGTGGATGGCCCTGTGCGCGAGGCTGCCTTTACTTCTTTCGTAGGTATGGATCCTATCCCCCTTTTGCACGGCATGACCACAGGCGAACTGGCACTGATGATCAAAGGGGAAGCCTGGATTGAGCAGGCTGAGTCACTTGATTTGCATGTCATACCCGTTAAAGACTACCGGAAGTCCATGCCATGGCAACTGGCTGTACCTCCCAGCCCGAATTTGCCAAACGATACGGCAATCCGGTTGTATCCCTCACTGTGTTTATTTGAAGCTACAACTGTCAGTATCGGCCGCGGAACACCTTTTCCGTTTCAGGTTGCCGGACATGACCGGGTGGTGCTGGGTACATTTACTTTCACGCCGCAAAGCCTGCCCGAAAGCGCGCCTCACCCGAAACTGGAAGGCAAAACACTGAAGGGGCTGGACTTACGTTCTTCTGATACGGAGGGGTTTGATATTGCTTTGCTCCTGGAGGCGAAGAAGCAGTTTGAACAACAGGACGAAACCTTTATCGACCGGCCGGATTTCTTTGACAAGCTGGCCGGTACTGACGCATTAAGAAAAGCCATTGAAAGTGGCCTTTCTGAGCAGGAGATCAGGGCAATGTGGCAACCAGCGTTAGCAGAGTTTAAGCAACAAAGACGTCCGTATCTGCTCTATCCTGAAGAATAATTTAAAGCGCTCAGTGCTGCTGCTTTTTAAATTCAGACACCGCTTCGTTAGTTTTCTCCAGCAGCTTTCGTCCCTGACGTGAAGCCTGGGTAAGTGCAATAAATAACATATCGATGATCAGTTCCTGCGCAGTACGGGCAAGAATCGACGCCAGTCGTAACGAAGCTTCTTCTGCCACCGAATACAGTTTTACTTCTGCCTGATCGGCAATGGTGTTCTGTCCGTACTTTGTGATGGAAATAACCGGGGTGTGATTGCGTTTTGCTTCAGTAACCACATTGGCCACTTCGCTGGTCGTGCCGGATTCACTGATTGCCACGACCACGTCGTTTTCACCAAACGTGGCAGCAAGAGCAAGCTGAACATGTCCGTCAGCTTCGGCAATAGCAGAGATCCCCAGCTTCTGCAGTTTGTAGGCAAAATCTTTGCTCACCAGCGCCGAACCACCTACCCCGCAAATCATTACCCTTCTCGCATTCTTCAGCAGCTCGACAGCACGCTCAATAGCCAGCATTTCATTCAGATTGCGGGTTTCATTAAGCACACTGATTTTACTCGCCACCAGCTTATCCGCCATTTGCTCAAAGCCATCGGATAATGTGATTTTGCCGTGAATTTGCGTATTCGGCGTTTCTTTATTCAGCGAGTCAATCACCGCCAGCTTGAACGCAGGATACCCCTTGTAACCCAGCTTCTGAGCGAACTTCACCACGCTGGACTGACTGACACCCACGACGTTAGCCAGTTCCTGTGATGATAAGTCCCGCACCGCATTGGGCGAGTCCAGAGTAAACGTTGCCAGCTTAGACTCACTGGAAGAGAGCGCGTGTTTAATCGCCTTAATTTTAGTAAATGCAGACATCCGGAGTTTCACTTCTTAACAGGGTCTGTTGACCTTTGAATTACAGGGCGACAAACGGGCATCAGGAACGTTGCCATTCGTCTCAAAGAATTAATTATTCAAATATAAACCAGTTGAAGCGAATATCAAAATACCATTAAATAATACCTATCTCTGAATCAATCTGACCACGGGTAAGATGCTTCAGTTCACCGACAAATAAGGACGTACCATGACCGCACACCCTCATCTGCCAGTTGCTGACATAGCAGCAAAATTTGATGAAATGCACTGGCCGTCTCTGAACAAAGCCCATCTGACAGCAGAGGATATTTCGCCGGTCATCAACCAGATAGCGGAACAATCCGGTATTGCACTGACGCAGATAGGTAAATCTTATGAGGGTCGCCCGGTTTCCCGCTTTACGCTGGGCTCCGGAAAATGCGTCATCCTGGCCTGGACACAAATGCACGGCGATGAGGCTACCGCCACTGCCGCTGTTCTCGACTGGCTGCATATCTTACTGAACGGGCAGTTAAACGGGCTGCCGGCAAACTGGCAATCTCAGGTTACCCTGCACGTCATTCCCATGCTTAATCCCGATGGCGCGCAGCGACGCACCCGGATTAATGCTCAGGGAATTGATATCAACAGGGATGCCAGATCACTGCAAAGTCCTGAAGGTCAGATCCTGCAACAGCAGGTAGCCACCTTGTCGCCGGATATTGCTTTTAACCTGCATGATCAGAACCCCTATTACACCACCGGGGTATCATCGAACCCGGCAACCATTGCATTTCTGGCCCCGGCGTATCATGAAGATAAACATGTAGACGGGCCGAGGCTTCGTGCCAAACAGCTTATCGCCCATATGGCCGGTGTACTCTCACACTTTATTCCTCAGTGCATAGGCCGCTATGACGACACTTATTCTTTCCGCTCATTCGGTGACAATATCGCTGCTTCCGGCGCCAGCACGATTTTGATAGAAAGCGGCGCAGCAATGAACGACCCCCACCGGCAGATTGCAAGGAAGATGAACGTCATCGGACTGCAAACCGCGCTGGAAAGCCTGCTCACAAACCAGTTCACACAATATTCACTGGCAGACTATTACCGCATTCCGGACAACCGCGAGGACGGCCTGTGCGACGTAAAAATACAAGACGTGACGCTGGGTTATGACAAGCCCTTTGCAGCTGACATCAGCATAGTGACAGACCGCAAGTCCGGAAAAAGCCGCATAGAAGCCATCGGCGATTTGCGCACGATTTTCGGCTTTGAAAACATTGACGCAACAGGACTGGCAGCCCTTCCGCCTAAAGCTTTCACAGTCCACTCACCTCTGACGCTTAACGATCAGAGTTACAGGGCCCTGCTGTCACAAGGTTACAGTTACTTTATCGATGAAAAGGCATTACTCAATATCGACACAACCCTGCCAGTGCTGGTGTCAGACACCGAACAGAATGCACCCGCAATCATGCCCGGGGAATTACCAAACTTTATTCTTCAGCATGTTGCTTCGGGTGAGATCAAAGAGGCCGTGATTCTTGGTGAGCGGATTGTTCTTTAAATAAACGGGGGCGCACATGGCCGGTCACAGCGGTTTGTTTTCTGCGCCCGCCCGCTGAATTAACTGAGATATTGCAGCGGCGTAAATCATGAAGAACAGAAAAAACGCAACGACTAAACCCGCTTGTGCAGCCCAGTTCTCCTTCGATGAAAGCTCATAAATGAGATACACCGATACAGGTAAAGTCAGTAATTGTTTTTTGCTTTTGACAATTGATTTTTCACAGTAAGTAACGACTCTGTTGGTAAGGTTCGCAGAGGAATACAGCGCTACAGGAATTATCAGTAAGCCCACAAACAATACGTCTATCACTATCTCTTTCAATGTTGAAACTCCATTTTCATATCCATTTTCAGCTCTCGTGTTTTTGCCCCGGCGACCGCCCCTGCGGTTATAGTTTTGAACGCCTTGTTAGCTGATTATTGGCTCAGGAGTACAATTAACTCGTCAGGATTTGACACTATGAACTGGTATGTACTGCCATCATGTAATGAAACTTCGATTGCATCCGATGTTATAGGCAGGATACCCGCGCCTTTACCAGAGCATTTTTCTACTTTTGAGATTGAGCTCCTTTCAATCTTAAGAGGCCCGGGCCCGAAATCTTTATTGTATGGGGCAAAATGAATATCAGTTTCAGTAATCCAAAATTTCCCATCAGCTTTTGCAACACCATTTTGAATTGTGGCTGTAATCGATTTTAGAGTGGCATCTTGCATATATATTCCTTTATAAACGGTTGGACTAATCAGCGAAAACCCGCATGTGGGCAAAAAACACTTCGGCAACAATATTAAGCGAAACGCAGGGAGCCCACGTGTTACTGTCCCAGCGAGCCTGCTAGCATCTTAGTGTCGCTTGTTAGTTGTCGTAAACCCGACTTTCGCGCTAACGTTTGTACACACACCCAAACGGAGTTGAAAATGGATACCCGCATACAATTCAGAGTCGACGAAGAAACGAAACGCCTTGCTCAATTGATGGCTGAAAGCCAAGGGCGTACCTTAAGTGATGCCTGTAGAGAGCTTACTGAAGAACTAGCTGAACAGCAACGCAAAGTTATGGCTCATGACCAATGGCTTACCGAACAGGTTAATGCCGCGCTTAGCAAATTAGATAGTGGAAAAAGTGAGTTTGTTACTCATGAAGAAGCTTCCTTGGACATGGAAGCGCGAATGATGAAAATTAGGAATAGAGCCCAAAAATGATCGTTTGGGAAAAGGATTCATTGGACGATCGAGAAGTAATTTTCGAGTTTCTATACGAATTTAATCCATTGGCTGCGGAAAAAACTGACGCCATCATTGTGACTAAAGTTGAAAACTTGATACAGCAACCGTTGATGGGCGGTGAAAGAGAAGGAATTCCTGGACGGCTTTTAATTACTCCAGAAGTATCAATGGTTGTATCGTACTTTGTAAGAGATGACATAATTCACATTCTCAGGGTTCTCCACCAGAAGCAGAAATTTCCTGCAGGCAACTAACGCCTCACTCAGGGGTGTAAACATGCCGGTTATAATCGGAACGAAGTGACACAGCCGCCGTGTTTTTGTCCCAGTGAGCCTGCGACCGACTTAATGTCGTTTGTTATATTCCAACCATGCTTTGCAATGCGTATTTGCATGCGTATACTTGGTGGTAAAATTAGTTGGAGTGATAAAATGCAAGATTTATATGACGTCCATGCCCCCAAGAAAGCGACAAATCTAAGCTTAAATA
>NZ_JBSWWW010000009.1:0-103214 GCF_056160285.1 Alteromonas sp. AWJ4_197
TGCAAACGCAAACATGGTTCCAATAATTTACTGTCACCAGTAGAGTATGAAAAACGCCATGTTCAACGGCTGGGAAGTGTCTAGGCTAATAGTGGCGATTCATGCTATCAGCTACATGTAGCCTCACGCTACGCTTTTGCTATTAGCAAAACCATTTCAAAGCAGCGCATCGCACCCGCCTTACGGATGCGGAGCTTCGCACTTGCGGGAAGAATGCGGGGTGAGAAGGCCCCGCAATCACGAAGCTCCGTCTCCTTACAGTCACTTCGATGCGCTTTTCGATTTTCAATCGGCTATCGCTGCGAAATTAACTTCGTTATTTCGAGCTAACGCGATTTATTTCTCATTTTCAATGAGAGCTATTTTAGCTTGTCTGTAAGTCAGACAAGCGTGAAGGTTTGCCCAGACTCGTCATCATCATATCGATATATGAAGTCTTTCTTCTGACTCGCTGACAAATGCCTGGATTTTGCAAACGTAAAACGCGTATTACCTGTTTTCTCTTTGTTTTTTATCTCCGCTGTCAGGTCTATTGTCATATCATTGTATGTATCCAGAACAACACTGCCACAACGTGCTCCCGACTTAGTCATGTGATTAATCGTAATCACTGTGTATCCAGCATACCTAAGATTTTTTAACCACTGTAAAAAGGCCTTAATAGCTACGGTATCAGCAGAATCAGCATCAGGCAGTAAGGAAGTCAAGTTGACTAAGACAAGAACTTTAGCTTCTGATTCCAGTAATTTAAGTTGAATTAGCATCTGCCCTTCTTTGCTTAATAGTGAAGGCAAGCCGTCCTCACAAAATTCGCCATTAAGAAAAATAAGATTGTGCATGAACGAGAGTTTTTGGTTAACGTCCAATCCGTGGCAGATCTTCTTGATGCGAGTTTTTAAATCAGAAAGAAGCATTTCACCATCAACGTATAGCACTCTTGACGCGATTTGAGCCTTCCATTTCAAAAACTCCCCAGCTGTCGCAATTGCAGCACACAAAGCCATTGTGAGCGTAGTTTTACCAAGTCCAGCTTCCGCTGAAATATTATTTATTGTCTTTGACAATATTAAGTTCCCCAAAAGCTCTTCTCTTTCAGGAATATTAGCTTCTAGTAACTCTCCGCAATCAAGAGCTTTCAAGTCATCAATATTCACTGCACCTGACAATATAGAATTAGCTTTATCCTTAAAAGTTTCGAGTACATCTTCTGGTGCTTTCAATACGTTTGTAAACCCTTTTCCAGCTGACTGTACAGTATCGTTTTTTAAATTTTTTAGTAACATTTCAAAACCATTATTAAATTCATTTCTGACCAATCTTCGCTTATATATCCTCGTTTAAGAAAAGGCATCACTGCCCGTCGACAGAACTAATTTATAAAAGAAATTTTTTTAAGGAAAAATGAGATTATGCTAAAAAACGGAAAAATTTGCTTAAGTGAACCCTACTCATGCAATGAGCATGTCGAAGACGATGCTCATTGCATGAGTAGGATTTTAATACTTTCAGAAGGAAAATAAAAAAGCGGATTACGCAAAAATTTTGCATAATTTTATTTTTTTTAATTTCATCATTGGAAGTATTCTTTGTTGGCTTTTTAAACAAAGGAAAACTATAGATGTACCAAGATAAATCTACTGAAACAAATGACGCACTAGTTAAAATTCAAAGATTCTGCACGAAGTATATTGCAGCAAGCGAAATAAGAAATATTCTCACGTGTATCATGGCTGCTAAAGGCGGCTTCTTGAACGACGCACTCATTAATATTGTGAAAGAAGATGAGCTTCGAATAGCTCTTAGGGCTTTGCTCAAGCAGCAAGCAGAAGATGGAGGGACTCTCTCTATGACTGATACAGAGCAGGATTGGCTTAGTGCTTATCTAGACTTTGTCTACCGTACAAGGTTTTGAAATTCCCGATAGATGGAGTCTTTGGGCAGTTTGAAACATTCATTAACTCGAAATTTAATTAATTTTTAAAGATTAAAAATTGAAATTAATGCTCTAAAATTTTCGACTCTACTAGAGTATTTATTCATTAGTGGCTTAGGGTGGTGATTTTCATCGCCCGATGCTCGATTAAAGCAACATATCCCCCTAAAAACTAAATATAATTTAAAAAAATCAAAACCGCTAACATTTAAGATCGGAAATCTTTAATATCTTCGAGCAAATCCTTAGTTTGCTTTCTTATCCTCTTGCCGAAATGATAATTAATTTGAGATTCAGTTAGTTTTTTCCCCTCTAAATCCTTGGGGAAATATTTAGTCAAAAGTTCTATCTTCTGCTTCCTGTCGTAATTATCAAAATTTGGGATGTAAGTGGTTTGATGACGATTTAACTTCAATTCTTTGAATGCTCTAGAAAATCTCTTCGGGCTTTTCTTTATATTGAATCTACTTGCCAACCTCTTTACATAGTGGTCTAGTTGATGTAACAATTGCTCGTCATCTATTTCAGAGAAAAAAAATAACCATCCTTTGCTTTTACCCTCAAAAACACACCCAGTTATTCTCATATCAAGTCGCCACATGAGGAAGTCTTCGTCACTGAATTTAGAATATCTGTGAGCAGTAAATATCGCTGCCAGCGAATCTTTTAGACGATCTACAGTTCCTTTACGAGCAGTTACTTTTGTACCTCTGAAATAATAACCTAAATAGCTAAAAGGATCACCTAATCTACCCATGACAGATTTATCCGAATCTGGAGAGATAGGATGAACTTCCAGCCCAATTTTTTTGAATTTACTGATTACAAATTCAGAAATATCAATAGCTTTATTGTAATCACAGAAAATTAAGACATCATCTACATAACGAAAAAACAAGATGTCAGAACGCATCTTTAATGTTCTGTCTATGTTGATCATGTAAATAGCTGCAAGCACGTTCGAAACGGATAGACCCTGGGGAACCCCTTTAACCTCTTTTACATCACTTTTTGATGAAGTCGATACTGTTGGGGTTGAGATCGCTCGTTCAATGATATTTTTAATTTTTTCAACTCTTACTCTTTTGCCTATTCTAGAAATCAGTTCGGAATGTTTTATCGACGGGTAAAAGTTTGAAACATCCAACTTAATAAATCCGGTATATTCCCCATTGGCATTAGCGCTTTTCACTTCTTTAATTACATCTTGAGGGAGTTTAAATTCGATAGTAGAATCAAATACATCAGACAGGAAATCTTTCAAAGCGCGTAGAGCAATTCTATCCCTAACTGTTGGTATAGATATCTCCCTAGGCGGTTTACCCTTTCCTTTAGGGATAAGCTTAAGTTTGTATTTGGTGAAGTCATAAGAGCCTGCACATGCTTTTCTTCTTAAAATTTCGACATGTTCATCCAACTGTTTATGAAACAGACTGGGAGTGAGGTTATCTAACCCCGATGCACCGGAGAGTGCAACATTTTGCTCAAATATGTATTTTAAGTAATCTTCGGAAAAATAATATTGAAATTTATCACTTACAGACTTCATAAGACTCAACGATAAAAAATATTATTAGAGGTATAGAATTTAATATAATTACCAGTAGACATCGCACGATTCGATAGATTATAAATTGAAACCATTGGTAGTTGCTGGGAGATTTTGAAAGGCCAGGCTTACATTTAGTTATACTATCGATTTTCCCAGGCGTATTTAAATGCTCTAGGCAAACAGCTTGTATATAATCAATATCTGAATGATTTTCACATAGCGACAAAACTTGGCTGTATTCTTCGCCTATTTTTTCTATATCATCAACGCTGCTAGTTTTTGATTGCTCGGTTGTGTACGCTAAATTTTGAATATTTTTTAAACGTTCATAGCAATCCTTAATCAATCCGGCCCGTTCTTTGAATGAAAGTCCAGATATAAAGACTGAGATAACAAGCGACATAACCGAATACATAACCCAAGCTACGCCTGCAAGTTCATTGTTGGTCGAAAACTTGAGGTAGTAAATAGAAGCTGAAGCCCCTGCTAGCGAATACCAAAGCAAGGACATCTGAGATAAGGAAGCATTTGAGAGTAAGCGTTTCTCTGTCTGTATGCGTGCTTTCCTTGTCCACCAGATATCATCACTGAAAGCCATAAGATCCCTTTACTAGATTAATTGTCAACGGGTGTTAAAAGTTAGTAATCAGTTAACATTCCATATGGAACAAGGTATTAAAACCTAAGGGCAAGCCCTTCTAAATTAGTTGCACTCTGCACATTTAAGCAGAGTGGTCGACTGAACGCCGACACACCCGAAGACCCTTTGATAGTAACAAAAGCTTCGGACAAAGCCAAAGATTAGAGATTAACTTTGTAAATTAAAACAGTTCCTTTTAATGGTCACTAGACTGCCCCATCCAACGAAGGGTGGTTCCCAGCTCTATCAAAGGCTGAGCTAATAGTAGTCATTAGCATAGTAGTCATTAGCAAAGATTGAGATCTAATTGCACATGCTCCATACGTTAATCTCTTTAGTTCTAAGTATTAACCTATCTAAAATAAACCTAATCCTAATAAAAAAGTTCATAACAATCATCAACTAGAAACAAATAATTAAATTTGTATATTTCGACCAAAAGATCTGGAACATGGCATACAACACACTGTATAAATATTAAGCGGCAGAACAAGAGATTTTCACGTAAAGTCTTAATAACTATCTCTAAACAGGATGTTTTATGATGAACAAAATATATTTATTAGTCATCATGTTATCTTTAAGTCCATTTTTTCTAAAGCTACGTCTTTATCTTTAGGAGAACAGACAGGTGATGACTTCGTTTACGATGAAGAAAAGGAATATGTCCAGCTTGACATCCTCGACTTAAAACTACCCAAGATAGATGACAACAATCAAAATAAGGTTCTAAAGCTTATTAACCTATTTAGTCATTTTGTGTTAGATAGAAAGAAGTTTGGAACTGCTTTTATTGAGGTAAAACCTGCCTTTGGCGAGGCCTTAAAGACGATACTTTTCAGCTATGAAATAGATGATAATAAGCGTTATAGTTTTAGCTATGTTGGTTCAAGTGAAAGCATATCTTTCCCTATTAGCAAAGCTTTTATATTTAACGACATCATTGACATAAACATCACAATAAAAGAATGGGAAAATGAGGAGTCCAGTGCATTGATTAAGAGAATTTTATCAACACCAGACTCCGGCAATTCGTCACTTTCATATACGGAGAAGCTTGCTAGCTATTCATCTGTTCTAGAGCTAATTGAAAGAGTTTTCCCCGCGGACAATGTAGAGCACGCAATGTCCCTTAGGATTAACAAAAATGATATCAGTAAAAAAAATATAGAAATTTTATCGGACAATGCTAATTTTTTTAAAATAAACCTACGTTCTGTCAAACCATATTTCGAAAATTTTGATATTGACAAGGGTATACAAAAAGCTGGAATAGAAACGTTTGAACCATGGATGGAAGTCATTAAGAACGCCGACAAAAATCTCGATTCAGATGGAAAAGAGCCTCTATTGGCTATTACTCAGTCTTTTTCTGACTATGTTCTTAGTTTACCATTAAACCACTTTGATCAAGCAATGTTCACCGCTTGCGCCATCTCCCAGTGGGCAAATGATGCCGTGAGGGGGCGAATTTATAATGAAAATGAACATGTGCAATTTACTGCCCATGATTATTCACGCCTGCCCTCTTCAGACCTTACTATCGCTAGAAACACAGACTGCGATTTTTCAGGAGTCAACTGTAAAAGCGATAATTGTTTAGCGATGTCTGATTTTATCAATAAGTCAGCAACTTCCCGTTCTCGCGAAATTGCTTCAAACTTGTATATAGATGGTGAAATAACCGTTAGCCTCTCTAATTCGGAAATAGTTCTAGACAGTGAAAAATTCAAAAATAGCTTTAGAATATCTAGATCAGCTTATTTTGATTCTGAGCCAACAGGAATTAAGTCATGGAGTTATCTTTTCAAAAAAGGCACGCTAGACTTGAGAATTGACGGTATAAAATACATAAAAAATAAAATCAGAATTGATTTAGTAGAGGATGATTCTGGCGAAGAGCGAAGATTCATAATTACAGGAATAGAAATCGATGATTTAAACGACATAGAAAACGAACAAAGCCTATTAACTTCCAACGGTACAGAGTGAACATTAATAGCATTAAATACTAAACTAAAAATATCACTATTATTTTATGAAATGGGAATAAATATTAAATGGTGATACTGACAGCTTTATCAAACTGTCTGATTACAAAATTCTTAATCCGTTATATAAGATTTTTTCAACAAGAGGCAGCAATAAATTCCTCGCTGCCATTATTTATCAAGAGTTTGAAAGCGAAGTATCTTGTGAATTGCTATTTTTGTATTCAGACACTAATCTAACTGCTATTCGTTGTTAGAGTTTAATTTTATTTTGATATTTTCAGACATCTTCGTAGGAAACGTTAGGTTGCTAGCTTGTTAGAGATCTAAAATGTCAAAAGCTGAATTTATGGAATTACGAACCTGTTCAACATTTGTATGCGCATAAATCAGTGTATGTTTTAGGGATGTATGGCATAAAGCTTTCGAAACAACGCTTACATCAGCGCCAGATTGAATTTGCCACGTTGCAAATGTTCGTCGCAGGTCATGTGGCCTGGGTCGTATGTTTCTGTTGTCGTGATACAGCCCAGCTAGTTTGATCGCTTCTTTCCATACGGGATCTCCACCAGTGATGTAACCGTATTTTGACTTTTTCTTTGAAGCGAATACGAAGGACTTATTACCTGTAAGTTCCCGACGCTTTAGTAAAATCTCAAGAGCGTAAGGATGGAGCGGTATTTCATAATGCTGACGTGTTTTTGTTCGAGTAGCGGGAATGAGCCAAACACCTGAGTTTAGATTGATATCAATCCATTGCATCATTTTCACGTTTGAGAGCCTTGCACCCGTGAATAACGCTAATCGGTAAATATCTGCAACATCTTGGTTAGAAACAGTATCTAAGGCTGTCATAAGGCGTTGAGCTTCACCATGAGTCAAGTATCTACTTCTCGTAACTCCTTGCATTTTTTTGCACCTTTCAAAGGGATTGTGCTGTAAGCCAACATCTTCAAAATCGATAACATAATTACAAGCTGATTTAAGGACTGAGAGGGCTTTGTTATGAGTACAATATCCCTTCATTTCTAATGTTTTGAAAAAGGCTCGCACATCCTTCTTTGTCAAATCCGAAACGATGTGGTGGCCTAGGACTTTTCGGACATGTAGGTTATAGGCTATTTCTAGACCATGCTTCCTTCCTGCGATAGTAACTTTATGGCATAGCTCGTTATCGCGATATAGTTCAAACATGCGATCGACTGTAAAGTATTTAAGTGATGGATTATCTATAGAGCTATCAGTTTTTGCGCTAACGTGTTGCTGATCGGCGATTAAGCGGGCAGTTGCGACACTCATATGGTTAGCATCTCCGATCTTCCGCTTTAGATCTTTGCTCGCTTTTTTAGCTCGATAGTAAAAGCTCATTGAGCCACTCGGTCTCACGACCAGCTTTAGATAGCTTCTATGCTTGTCGCTGTAGACTTGCACTACTGATTTAATTGTAAGATTATTAATGAAAGTATCTGAAAGGTTCTTTTCGATTTCAGCCATGTTCCACTTTTGCTCCACTGACTATTATTAAAGACAAGTGGAACAGCGCGGCTACAAGCCCCTAAAATTGTACAATTCCGCAGCCCAAAACTCACATAAACCATTGAAAATCAATGCTTTTATTGCAGGTGGGGCCACCATTTTTAAAGACTTCCAACGTTAGTAATCACCAACCATTTTCCTCTGTGCTACACATGTGCTACAGCGTTCATAAATAATGCTGGCGAAAATGTCATAACAGTCTTTTATTCAGTTAATCTAGCTCCTCTTTGCATCTATCATCACCCAATAGTCTTCTAGGGGAACTGTAGTGGTCAAGTAATTTTGGCCACATCGTTGTAGCTATTCCAGTAACGTTTCTCCGATTCATTCGGTGTTAAACCACCGTTGTATGAATGCGGTCTCAGTCGGCTGTATTAGCCATGAATGTAATCACCAATCTTCTGCTTTGCTTCAGTAAAGTTCCGGTAGCCAGTTGTTGGAATCCACTCGGTTTTAAGGCTCCTGAAGAAGCGTTCCATCGGGCTGTTATCCCAACAATTTCCTCTGCAACTCATGCTTTGTGTTAAGCGATACCGCCAAATTAGCTGACGGAATATTCGGCTTATAAATTGAAATCCCTATGCGCTTCTCTTTCTGAAATCAAAACTTCACGTTAACTTGACACACAAGTAACAACAAAATAACATAACCCTTATGACACCGGTGTCAAGTCAATGTATTCATTATGCAGTTGTGCGTTGGGAATTATTGAAAAAATTTAGGGAAGTTATGTCCAGATTCAACCCATATTTACTTATCACAATCTGTATATCTGCAACATGCGGATTATTATTTGGTTTTGACACCGCTATTATCGCGGGGGCATCTCCATTCATAGAAAAGGAATTCAGTGCTTCAATCGGACAAATAGAATGGATAGTGAGTGCTTGTGCATTAGGAGCTCTGTTTGGCGCGATTTCCAGCGGACGTGCAACAGACATTTTAGGTCGACGAAAGGTATTAGTGATTACTGGATGCATATTCGTTGCAGGCACCCTATTGGCAGCCTATGCGCAATCTGTTGCAGCGCTGATTGCAGGTCGTTTTATCCTCGGCTTTGCTGTTGGAACAGGTTCATTTGCGACGCCTCTGTTCATCGCTGAGATGGCTCCCGCTCAGTCACGGGGGAAACTCGTGCTATGGAACGGCGCGTTCCTTACTGGAGGACAGGTAATTGCATTTTTAGTAAATTTTTCACTGACCTCTTCGGGAGACTGGCGGTTGATGATTCTAAGCGGCATTGTTCCGGCAGTCATTCTTACTGTAGGCATGTGGTTTATGCCTGAATCTCCAAAGTGGCTTGCCCAAAAAGGCCAGGAGCAAAAAGCGCTAAAAATCCTATCTAAAATTCGTATGAGTAAGGATAGTGCGAAGACAGAACTCGACCTCATCAAGAGCACACTGAATGATAAACAAGCTAGTTTTCGGGAGTTATTAAATCCAAAGTTGAGAGGAGTCCTGGTAATAGGGTTGTTTATGGGGATTGGTCAACAGATGATGGGCATAAATACTGTTATGTATTATGGTCCGTACATCATGAAGAATATTGGCTTTTCCGGAGCAGAAACACAAATGTTTGGCACTCTGGGGTTAGGCGTAACGAACTTCCTTTTCACTATTCTCACACTGGCATTCATCGACAAATTAGGAAGACGCAAATTTCTACTTTGCGGCTCACTGTTAGCAGCACTGAGCCTGTTCGCTCTGGTCGTACTGTTGAACAATACAATGACCAGCACATCAGCGTATTTTGCCCTGTTTTTTCTCATGACTTTTATCATTGGTTACTGCATAAGTTTGGGCTCTCTGTTCTGGCTTCTTATCGCTGAAATTTTCCCCCTACACGCAAGGGGTACCTGCATGAGTTTTGTTGTTGCCATTCAGTGGGCAACAAACTTTCTCGTTTCAGCAACATTTTTAACCATATTAGCCAACCTGGGAATCGCCGTCACTTTTACCCTGTATGGCACTATTTCACTCATAGTCTTCATGTTTGTTTTACTCAAGGTGCCTGAAACCAAAGGCGTTCCTCTGGAAACAATAGAGAAAAATATTAATACAGGATTGCCAACCCGAAAGCTGGGTCATCTGGGCAATTAGTTTTACAAGGAAATTTAAAATGATTACAACTGAAAAGAGCCTGGAAGTTTCATCTGACAACTTCAGAAACTACACCGACTCCAAGTTCCAGGATAGAGTTGAGCGCACATATCGCGAAATGCAAACAAACCAGACGGTTGATTTCGTGAAAGAAAAAAAGCAACATTATTTTAAGCTCGCTTATGGCTCGATGGACGTGTATCAGGTATTTAAGCTTCTTGAAGACATTGTTGATGAAAGCGATCCTGACAGCGACTTACCACAAATTATTCATGCTTATCAGTCGGCAGAGTCCATCTGTGAATTTGCAATGAAAAATGAGACTGAGTTACGGGATGACCTATCCATAAAAACTCTGTTCAAACATAAAGCCTGGTCTGAATTACCCGGGAAATGGCGTGAACTATACGAGTCAAATACAATAAAAACACTGTACAGTCATATAGATGACTGGTCATGGTTTCCGCTTACAGGCTTTATTCATGATCTCGGCAAAGTGATGTTACTGCCACGTTTTGGCCAACTACAGCAATGGTGTGTAGTAGGCGATACCTATCCGGTAGGTGCTCCGTTTGCATCTTCCAATGTGTTTTACGACAAGAAGTATTTTCACCTTAGTCAGGATTACCCTGCTTATGAAAATATATCTGACACAAAGTTCGGGAAATACGACCGGAATTGTGGTTTTGATGCAGTAGATATGAGCTGGGGACACGATGAATACATCTATGAAGCAATGAGACAAGGCAGTCTCCTTAATAAAGAGTCGCTTTACCTCTTACGCTACCACTCATTTTACCCTTGGCACACACCGCAAAACGGAAGCATGGCTTATAGTGAACTAGCATCCGACTTTGACTGGTTAATGCTACCTCTGTTGAAAGCTTTTCAAAAAGCAGACCTGTATTCCAAAACACCGGATTTGCCGCCACAGCATATATTAGAAGCCAAATACAAAAAGCTGTTAGACAAATACATTCCTGCAAAATCGATTAGCTGGTAGCGCGACACTTGTACCTTTACTCACTCCAATAATTAACGCTTGCAGGAATATGAAGATGAAAGCGGGGATAGTTTCAAAATTAACTTTAGCGCTTACCGTGCTCTTTCCTGCAGGCGCTGAAGTTATTATATCAGACAGATTCAGTGCAGATCCTTCAGCACATAAGTTTGGTGATACGTACTACGTATATGCTACAAATGATGAAGACAACTCAGGTAAATACTGGGACTCTACTGACTGGCGGTTATTTAGCTCTACGGATCTTGTGAACTGGAATGATGAAGGCTCTTTTTTGCATAACAGCGTGTTCAGTTGGGCTGCAGAAGACGCCAAAGCATGGGCTCCCGGAGCTATTGAGCGAAATGGAAAATATTATTTTTATGCACCAGTAGGCGGCGATCAAATAGGCGTTGTTGTTAGTGATAACCCGAAAGGTCCCTTTGTCGATCCTATTAATAAAGCGCTTATTGAAAAGTCACGGGATAATAACGCAGGAGACGAACCCATTGATCCTGCACTGTTCATTGATATTGATGGTCAGGCTTATATGTACTTCGGCACCCGGGTGCCTAAAGTTGTTATGCTGGGCAGCGACATGATCAGTTTAGCCAGTGAAATCCGTGATGTTGAAATTACTGATTTCCCCTCCGGTGACGAAAAGAAACAATATGGAGAAGCTCCGTATCTTCATATGCATGAGGGAAAATACTACTTCACGTTTTCAACTGGCTGGCCTGGTCAAATTGTTTATGCTACCGGCGATTCTCCACTTGGTCCTTTTGAATACCAGGGTGTAATCATTGACTACCTGAACATAAATACTAATCATCAGGCCATATTGCAGGACGGAGATAAAAACTATATTTTTTATCACGATAGCATTAAGGAAGGCGGCGGCTATTACAGACGCTCCATCTTAGTTACAGAGCTGGAATATAGTGGAGAAAATGAAATTCGCCAGATTGACCTGAAAGCCAGAAAACTCAGAGATTAAAACATTGGCTCTTAGTATCATGAAACTAAGAGCCAATCCTTTATTTATTTTATAAATTTAGTTGAACAGCCCTGTCTCCAATGCAGGCGTGAAGAAATAAATCTTCACGTCTGCATTCAGTTTTAAGTGGCCAATCAGAACTTGTAAGACGTACCCAGGTAGAAAGTGCGTCCGCTAGTTGTCACATTATAAATGCGATCTGCCGTGTCACTGTACTGTTCATCAGCTTGATTGGTCATATTAATGCCTTCTAAAGTAACCTTGATATGTTCATTGATCTGATAGAACATAGATATATCCACGAAGGTTGAGCCATGCATACCATGTTCATCTTCATCTTCAGCAACGCCCGCTCCCCACGTTATGTAATCGCTCCGGCTGGCTGCTGAGATACGAGCTCCCCAAACATCAGTTTCATAAAAGATAGTGAAATTTGTGTTGTGTTTTGACAACCCTTCAAAAGTTTTATATTGATTTTCTCCGGAGTTCTGCACATTCTCATACAAGAATTCACCATCCGCAAACGTGTAGTTTGCAATGAAGCCAAGGTTATCAAACGGCTCAGGCAGGAAACTCAGTAGACTTTGATACGATAATTCCAGACCTTTAATATCAGTAGATCTGCCATTTTCAGGGCGCGTGTAGTTGAATAACGTATCCCCAGTCTGACCAAGAGTCTCATCCAGCAGTGACAGCGGAAAGCCTGTATCGCTGTAAGGAACTTCAACCGTAGTGCCAATGACAAAGTTATCAATTTGCTTGAAGAAAACCCCTGCAGAAACGGAGCCTTCTTCCGAAAAATACCATTCGAATGACATATCATAATTATCAGATTCATATGGCTGCAGTTTCGGGTTGCCGGCAGAAACATCCAGTCCCCTGGCCCCGTCAGGATCCACCTGAACCTCTCCGGATACGCCTAATGAGCCTAGTGATGGCCGGGTTACATTTTTTGCAGCACTAAAGCGAACTACAGTTTCTTCCGTAGGTTCCCAGGCAAGGTTAAGAGTAGGAAGCACACCGTTATAATCAGACCCAATATCAACCGCAACTCCATTTGTAATGCCATAAGACGTAATCTGAGTATCGTAATAGCGCAGTCCAATATTCCCCCTGAGAGTACTGTCGCTGAAATAATTCACCCACTCATATTCAACATATGCCGCGTTTGTATCTTCTTCCACCTTTCCCGTAGCACTGGTAACGATACTCGCTGCGCCCAGATCACGATTAACCCCATAGAAATCCATTGCCGAGTTTAAATCGATCGCAATCCAGTCAATATCGTCATGATTGGTATACGCGTAAGCAAACTGATCTATAGATCTTACTTCATTATTTTGAGGCGCTTCCTGATTTCTGCCAATATCGTTGTTGTCACGTAACTCCCGTGAGTTTTCGAATTTCTTAAACGAAACGCCGAATTTCAATGATGCATCATTTGTTAAGATATAACTGCCGTTAATCGCTAACATATCATAGGTATTATCGATTCTGTCTTCACGAAGGTCGATTTCCCGAAATGTCCAAACAGCCGCGTCAGTAGGAGTAATACTATAGGTATTAACGGGGTCAAACCTGCGCGAACCACGATAGTCCGTAGTAATATTTCCCATACTTTCTACATAAAATTTATCTCTCTTCGGTTGGCTAAACTTAGAACTGGAGTGTCCTATCAAAGTAGTTAATAACAAATCATCAGTGACATTCCATTTGTTTGTCAGCGTTATTTGCGTAAACTTAGTTGTATCCAGGTCTTCACGTGTTTCAGTACGCAATGGAGTATTTGAAAATTCGCCGTATACGGCTTCAAAACCATCGCCATCAGATGCAGGTATAATTTCAAGTGCATCGATATACCCTATAGCAGTGCTGCTAGAGCCAGAAGTGGGCAGGTGAAATTCCGCACGATTGTTTTCCAACTCGCTGTATAAAATATCAAAATCGAAGGTGAAATCAGGAGACGGACGATATTGAAGTGATGTGGCCAGGCCGGTTCTTGTCTGTTCATTTTGCCAGACAGAGTAGCGGTTACCGCGGTTAAAGAATATTTCTCCGTTTTCCAACGCAGTTTTCACATCCTGCGACAATGAATCGCTGTAACCTTCCGCATCCACAGTCCGCTTCCGCCAACGATAGCCATTGTAGCCTTGCTCATTAATATCTCTTTGACTATATGATGCTGAGAACAACGCGCCGAAGTTACCCCAAGTGTCTGATACGATGATTGACATTCGCGGGTCGGTACCTTCAGTTTGGCTATTTGTACCAATCTGTGCGCTTGCTGCCGCCGTGAAGCCGTCGTAATCAAATGGCTTGGCTGACCGTAAATTAACAGTTCCTCCGATACCGCCTTCATCGAGACTTGCCTGATAGGATTTTTTAACATCGATTTGATTAAACAACTCAGATGCAAAAATATTGAAATCAAATGCTCTTGAACGACTCACTGCACCACGACTATCCATTGCAGATGCGCTGGTCGCTAATCCTTCCATGCCATTGACCTGCACACGCGCAAAGTCAGGCCCCAGTCCGCGCAGAGATATATTTCGACCTTCCCCCCCTTCTCGGGTAATTGAAATCCCCGGTACTCTCTGCAGCGAATCTGCCAGATTCAGATCGGGAAAATCTGCAATGTCTTCAGCAACGATCGAGTCCTGCGAACCGATAGCATTGCGCTTTAAATCCCGGGCTTTGATTAATGAACTTCTGAAACCTTTAACCTCTATCACTTCCTGAATTTCATTATTATCATTTTCATCTGCAGTGGCAGCCTGAGTTTGCAAACCGGCTATCCCAGCGACAACGGCTACCGACATCAAACTTTTTTTAAAAATAAATTTCATTTGAGTGCTCCTAAATACGGATTAGTCCTATCGTTCGAATCCAAAATTTATGCTGTTGATAACAATACACTTGAAATTTTTCTGGCTATTCAAACTGTCGGTTAACAGCGTCAATTCGAATTACAGTGGTAACGAATGACAAAACACTCTTTTGAAAAGCTATGTGTATCGCGGCAAAGTGAAAACAAATAAGTTGGAAGTTAATCAACTGTTAACACTGGGTTAACTATAATCGTCGTTTGACACCGGTGTCAATCCTAGGTGTTAAATTTCTGATATTGACGAACATGATGATAAATACAGATAATTTTTATAAGAAATTGCTATGTGGTTTTATTGGGAAGTTAGTTCAATCACACTGAATAGTAAGTGCCGCATACTATACTCATAAAAATTTTAAGTTTAATAAGCGGAATCTGCTTACATTTAATTTCACCAAATATTAGTATTGTTATGAAATCGAAATTTCGCTGATCGATCACAGAGGCAAATAGTTTTCATGAAACCTGCAACAATCAATGATGTAGCCAGGCAGGCTGGCGTATCAAAAAAGACCGTATCACGAGTCATCAATAATGAAATTAATGTCAGTGAATCCATGCGTGAGAAAGTTCAGAAAGCTATACTGGAAACCGGATTTAAGCGAAATCCCCTTGGTATGGCTTTGGCAAAAAATCGCTCATTTTTTATAGCGCTATTGACTGACAATCCAAGTCCTGGTTATCTGATGAAGTTGCAGAGGGGAATTTTACAAGGCTGTACTGAAGAACAAATGGGGCTCTTCCTCTACGATTGTAGCTATTACTCAAGTAATCTACTAAAAGAGATTGAGGAGTTTATAGATAACACACTGGTTGATGGACTTATTCTGGCGCCTCCGATCTGCGATAAACTGGAATTGCTCGAAATGCTCAGTACCAAGGGGATTAACTATATGCGCATCGGTCCCAGTTACAAAAGTCGCGGGGAATTTGTTGGACTCAATTATCAAAAAGCGGCTTATGACGTTACAGATTACCTGATTCGCCTGAAGCACCGGCGAATTGGTTACATCCAGGGCCATCCGGACGAAGAGTCCAGTATAATTAAAGAAGCCGGGTTCAGGAAAGCATTTGAGGATCATGAGCTAAACCCTGATGAGTCATTATTAGCACAAGGCTACTACACTTATCAGTCCGGCAGAGATGCAGCATCAGTCCTGTTAAATAAATCACCCAGACCGACGGCGATTTTTGCTTCTAACGACGAAATGGCCGCTGGCGTGCTTTATGAAGCTCAAAGCCGTGGAATAAAAATTCCGGATGAACTTTCCATTTGCGGTATTGATGACATATCTATTACTACGAAGGTGTTTCCTAATATTACAACATACCGTCACCCTTTGGTGAACATAGGTTATCGTGCTGCTGTACGGCTGATTCAACGACTAAAGAGTAAGCAAAGTAACTCAACTGATAATAATGAAATATTTGATGGAGAATTAGTCATTCGGGATTCTACCACCAGCGTTAAATAGTAACGTTCTGATCTTCGTTGGTTTAGTCTACTAATGAGTCTGGTATTGGGAATATTAACCTGTATTAGTTTAATACCTGAGTTTACTATCGAAAATGACGCACTTATCTCTATTAGCGATTAACGATAATCGCGACTGCAAGATTCCGGTGTAAACTGACAGCCTGGTTTTGCCCCTCGAAAGTCTGAAAGCGACTCGTCAACCATGACTCCAGCGCCAAACACTCTTATATATGGCTACCCTGCAATCAACGTCCCGGGAATTTGTAAAAAGCGAATCCATGGCTGTCCTGCCCGCCTTCCAACTGACCTTATTCTTATTTAAAGATAATTCATGAACACTAGTTTTGGTCAGGAGCTTTTATTCACGGCAGCATATCAAGTGGGCTGCTAGTAATCATTTGGCTAAGCGGTATATTGGAAACTTCCAGCACACCCTATCGGCCTTACCAATACAGAAAAACAGTGAACATCACTTATCTGGCATGGAAAGGATTCATGCATTAAACACAATACCATTCCGCATTGAATTTCACAAATATCACTTATCATCAACGCATTAAGATTCATAAACCTAAACAATGTTGATTTTTTGTTGACATGCATAACTATCAAAAGCATAGTTATTTGGCCTTACCAAAGCAATCTAAAGTCTTGTTTGCTGAGGAGCCTGAAGGTATAGCACGGCATGCGTACTAACCGGTTGCTATTGATTAGTAGCACGTACGAACATAAATGCCAGATGATTTTTTTCACGGGTGAAGTCGATTCAGGGTAGTAATTATTCGTCGTTCGAAGTTATAGATGATTTCAACAAGCGAAATTCAACGGCACTCCACTGATGAACCTGCCCCTACTCGTTAGATAAAAATCGCAGGTCGTGTTCTTGAGATGACAATGGTTCCATCACCATCTACCTCAAAGGAGAGAAAATAATGATTCGCCGTGATTTTATTAAGGCCAGTGTACTTGCAGGGCTTTACTCCCAGCTTTCAGCCTGTTCCAGTTCATCAAAACAGGTATTTTCATCACTTGAAAGACAGTTTGATACCAACCGTAAAATTGCCGCCGATCGGGTTCAATTGCCCCAAGGGCCAAGTTTGCATGTTAGTAGTTTTGGTGCCGTGGGTGATGGCAAAACACTGAATACTGATATCTTACAGCGGGCATTAAATAGCGCGGCAACACAAGGGGCAAAATTAGTCATTGATGGAGGACAATTTGTTACCGGTACTCTCATCATTCCAACCAATACGCACCTGCACATTGAAGAAGGTGCCGCCTTACTTGGAAGTAATAATATTGCGGATTATCAGCGCTCAGCCCGGGGCTGGTACACGCTGTTAAGTGCTCACAAAGCCAGCAAAATTTCAATCTCCGGCGGAGGTAAAATTGACGGACGTGGACGGCAAACAGCACTGAATATTGATTATATGCATCACTCTGGTGAGAGGCCGGTAGACAATTATAATTCTCGCAGAATGCGCCCCCATGAATCAGACCGTCCTCAGATTATTGATTTTATTGACTGTCATCAGATTTCAATCTTCGATGTCACCATTACAAATTCAGCTAGCTGGGTACAAACCTATTATCATTGCACAGATGTACACATCGATAATATCAAGGTAGTAAGTGACGCTTACTGGAACAACGATGGTATAGATTTTGATGGTGTAGTTAACGGCCGGATATCAAACTGTTTTATAAACGCTGCTGACGATGCCATTTGTATAAAATCAGAACAGGATACTCAAATTAACGATTCCATAATAATTGAAGACTGTATTGTTCGTTCAAGTTCCAATGGCGTCAAATTCGGAACATCCTCTTATAAAGGTTTCAAAAACATTACAATTCGTAATATCCATGCGTTTGACACCTACCGTTCGGCTGTATGTCTGGGTTGCGTAGATGGGGGGTATATTGACAATATTAAAATAAAAAATATCACTGCTACTAATACAGGTAATGGTTTTGTCATAAGACTCGGGCAGCGATATCAAAGTGCGCCTCCGGGTTCAATTCGTAATGTAACCATTGATGGACTCACAGCTCAAATTGCTTTTATGCGAGCGGATAGCAGCTACCAGCTACGTGGACCGGGGTTGAATGCATTTTTTAATCCTATCCCGGCTTCCATTACCGGGTTACCTGATGCAAAAGTTACTGGTATTACTCTCAAGAATATCTCATTAACGTACCCCGGCGTTGCCAATAAAGGGCTTGCTTATATTCCTGTTAGCCAGCTTTTTCAGGTACCAGAGAAACGCAGGGAGTACCCTGAATATTCCATGTTCGGTGAGCTACCGTCTTGGGCTCTATATGTCAGACATGCCACCGGCATCAATCTTAAAAATCTCAAATTGAATGAACTTGATTCTGACTTCAGACCAGCTCTGGTTCTTGATGATGTGGCAAAACTGGTAATTAATGATATAGATATAGGTACCAGTAAAGTCCACCAACAATTGATACTCAATGATGTCAGCGGGGCCTCTGTATATAATGTATCGTTGCAAGGAAAATTGTTAGCCTCAGGATTAAAACTAGGTCAAACAACATCTGTCGACAGTGATGTCCCGGGGTTGATGGATATCTAAAAACGTCAGATTAATGTCCAATAATCAATTGGGTTATAAAGACAATACAAAAGCTCAATTATAGTGGTAGCCGTTGACCTTATAAGGTCAACGGCTTTTGATATCCTATACTAACAAAGCAATTACCGTGAGTCCCTATAATGCGACCTGAAGATCGTGATGAAGATTCTCAGGACACTTCGTTATGGACTGAAGCCCCGGCTCCGGCCGCACTATAAAGTCTGATTGAAGAAAGACTGTTGATAATGCATACCAATTTCTTTATAAAATAGGTATTTACACGCAACATGCCTATTGAATTTTATAGGCCATGACAAAAGCTGAAAAGAGAATAATCCTTATTTTACAAACAACCCTGCCACTTCCTGCCAGCGGGCTTCGCTTTCCGCCACCAGCAATTTGCCGGTGATTTGCGGTGTGTACTCGCTGCCGTCGATCATTCTTGCTACTGCCCCGGCTTCTTTGGTAATGAGTAATCCTGCGCCATGATCCCACAAATTAAGCTTGTTCTGGAATAACACGAAAGAGACGGCGCCGGTGTTGAGCAAACGATATTCTGCTGCCGCACAGCGGTAATCCATCACCCGCCCCATTTTCATTACGGCTTTCACCGCTTGTTCCCGCTCTTCTTCCTTTGTGACGCCGAAAGAGTAACATCCCATGGTATCTGTAAGTGGCAGTGTACCGTGACGATTAGCCGTTAACGGAACGTCTGAACCGTTTATGCGCTGAAAAGCCCCCTGCCCTTTGATTGCCCATAAATAGTCGCCGGTCACAGGCTCAAAGATAATGGCAGCGGTCATTTCACCGTGACTGGCGATACCCAGCATCACGCCGAAGTTCACCGAACCGTTGGCGTAATGCCAGGTCCCGTCGATGGGGTCGAGCACAAAACTGAGAGGTGCATCACCGAACCGTTCTAATGCTGCCGGGTCCTCATACACACTTTCCTCACCAATCAGTAACGCATCGGGGAACAGTTCACGAAGTCGCTGAAGAATGAAGGTTTCAGCCGCTTTATCTGCTACGGTCACGAGATCGTGGTGACTTAGCTTTTCTTCTATCTGCCCGTTTTGTAGTTGTCTGAAACGGGGCATGATTTCAGCGTCAGAGGCTTCTTTGCAAATACCGGCAAGCAGGTGTAACTGTTCTTTATCTATCATTGTGATCCCTGAGTGATATGACGAAGGTAGAATTGGGGTTATTCCCGTATGTGTTCATAATGCCACGGTGAGCAAAACGTGCCAGACATGAATCATCAAACCCGACATCCGGGGCTGATTTCAACACCGCCAGCTCTGTTCTGAGCACCCATGCTGGTCTACACTACACCGCTAATTTTCCAAAAGGGTTACAATGCTGAATAAATTGATCTTATTACCGGTCAAAGGGCTGATCACCATACTGCCGTTTGCCATTACTATCTATTTTCTTGTCTGGCTGGTCAGTACAACGGAAGCATTGTTATCGCCCTTTCTTCCTGAAGATTACTACTTCCCTGGCCTTGGCGTCGTTACAGTCATTCTCGCCCTGACTGCCGTCGGCATTTTAATTAACGCCTATCTGTTCAACTGGGTTATTTTGTTAGGTGAACGTATTTTTGCCCGCGTACCGGTAGTAAAAACATTGTTCGGTGCCGTGCAGGATGCAGTAGAACTGTTTGAAGTAAAGCCTGACGAAGACAGCAGAAAAGCGGTTTCCGTAGAAATGGAAGGTGGCATTAAGTTAATTGGCTTTATGACCAGCGATAAGGTGGCCAATAAGTTATTTCCTGATGAGGACAAAGTAGCCGTGTATTTGCCCATGAGCTATCAGATTGGCGGATACACGCTGTACTTACCGAGGGAAAAAGTTACGCCGCTGGATATTGATGTAGAAACCGCCATGCGCATAGCAGTGACCGGGGGTAATTCGATTGAAAAAGACAATTAGCCATAGTTGTTCTCAAAATCTCTGCTGAGATCTGCCAGCGTCACCTCTCCAAACCGCTGGAGCAAAAGTGCTTCAGCATCTTTCATCGCACCGTCGAGTGCGCGATTTACCGCATGCTCAATTAAACAGTTGTTGTGCTCATCAGTGAGTCCTATAGTAAATACACTTCTTTCACCAAGAGCACGGTGAATATCAAGCAATGTAATATCTGACAGGGAACATGAAAGCGACCATCCCCCCTTATGTCCTTTTACTGCTGCAACGTACCCGCACTCTCTTAAAAGCGCCATCGTTCTCCTGACCACCACAGGGTTTGTAGTAAGCATTTTAGCAATGCTTTCTGACGTTACGGGTTGTTCGTGCACGTCCAGATGAACCAGAACATGCAGCACCCGCGAAAGGCGGCTGTCTTTTCTCATTTTACATTCTCTAATTTCAATTAGTTGAGCATAACATGAAACTTTTAATGTTACATGATTCATGCTAACTTAAATTTGTAACATCATAAGTTACATTAAATCTACCGGAGCGACATTATGAACTATGACGTCATCATTATCGGAGGCAGTTTCGCCGGTTTATCGGCAGCCATGCAACTGGTCCGTGCTCAACGCAATGTGCTGGTAATCGATTCAAATCTACCAAGAAACCGGTTTGCATCCGCATCTCACGGCGTATTCTGTCTGGACGGCAAAACACCGGATGAAATCCGTAAAACGGCATTAGAGCAACTATTTGCTTATCCGACCTTCACGTTATGGCAGGACGCTGTAATAACGACGGAAAAGCTGCAAAATGTGTTTAAAGTCAGAACCCGTCAGGATATTGAAGCAACCGGCAGAAGGCTGATACTAGCTTGCGGCATAGCAGACAAATTGCCTGAACTGCCGGGAATCAAAAAATACTGGGGTAAAAATGTTGTTCATTGCCCCTATTGTCACGGATACGAAATTCGCAATACTGAGCTTGGTGTACTGGCCACATCAGACATGTCTCTCCACCAGGCGGCAATGCTCCCGGACTGGGGCAATACAACATTATTCACTCAGGGCATGTATACGCCTGAAGGTGATCTTTTGTCACTTTTAGAATCCCGGAAAGTGCGTATAGAGGATACACCTGTCGTTGCAGTGAATGGTAATGATGCGAAAATGGAGTCTGTCACCCTCGCAGGGGGGAGAATTATTCCTCTGGGCGGTTTGTATGTCTCTCCGCAAATAGAAGTGCATGCTCCGTTTCTGAAACAGCTGAGTCTGGCCCTTGCCGATTCACCGGCAGGCAAAGTTGTTTGTGTAGATGCTTTTAAAGAGAGTTCCGTTAAAGGCGTATTCGTAGCCGGCGATTTATCTAACCCGATGCAGAGTGGAACACTTGCTGTTGCATCCGGAACACTTGCAGGTATCGGTGCGCATAAATCGTTGATATTTGACCAGACCTGAGTTTATGAATGGTGTTCTGAAGAAGCTTTGATAACATAGCGCTATCTCCGGTATTTCAGAAGTATTAATAGTGAAATTAACATTAGCTCAGCCAGATCACGTTCCCGCGCTACTTGAAATCGCAAAAGATGCGCGAATAACCAGGACAAGTGGCGTACCGGAAAATTGTAGTGAGCAGGACGTCCTGAAATGGATTGCTGCCGGAAAATCAATCCCTCCTCAGGAGATGCATTTCGTCATTACCATGGGCTCTGAAACGGCAGGATGCTGTATTTTGAAGAAAATAGACTGGCGTAAACGGGAAGCAGAACTTTCATACTGGCTGGGAGTGGATTTCTGGGGAAAAGGCCTGGGAACAAAAGCGGCAGAAAGTATGTGTGAACTGGCTTTCGGAATACTCGGAATGGACAGACTGGTATCGCATTATCTGAAAAAGGGTAATGCGCCTTCCGGAAAGATACTCGCAAAACTTGGCTTTACTGACGACGAGGACAAAGAGGATCTGCCGGCGGAAGGCCGTTTTCTCATTGAAGAGAGTGATGTATGGACCTTTGTAAAACTGAACAGAAGTCAGTTTATTTCAGGCCGCTAAACGACGGCCTGAACAGAATTTACTTCGCGTAATCCACCACAAAGACGTCATCCAGAATGCCGAGTTCAGCGAGTAACTCACCAAACTTCTTGTGTTCCGGGTGGGGCAGATAAGTATCCCGTGCCGCTTCATCAGTAAAGGTGAGCTGATAAATATGCGTAAAGCCTTTATTAAGCGCCTCCGGACTGTTATTCACCCCGTGCTCAAATGACTCAATACCGGGGATTTTATGCTCTAGCTCAGCAAACGCGCGGGTGACTTTATCAATATCCGCAGCACTCGCATCGCCGGTATATTTGAATACAACGATATGTCTGACGGTTTGTGACTCCGTATCTGCGTTAGCGTTAAAGGTTGCGCACATAAATAAACACCATAGTAATATTCGTATCTTCATTTTGACTCAGCATACTCTCTGGTTGATTGTTCTGACGTGTTTTTTTCGCCTGCCAGACCGGTTAAACGCGGGGTCATAGCAAACCTTGCTGCAATATCTTCTATCGTCTGTAAGTGTGCCTCTCCAAGCTTACCGGCCCAGCCGGAAGTCACTTTACTGGTCTCCATTTTCTTTGTCGAATCAGGCACGTAAGCTGTTGAAGACGGCTTTTTAAAGTCCGGTACTTTAATGTCATCACAATTCAGATATCCGGCAATCTTCTGGAATTCCAAATCAGGATTTCTGGCCAGCTCTTCAAACCGCACGTAATGGAGTGAGTCACCGGCGAAGCTGTCTTCGATAAATTTTTCCGTGAGAAAATAATAGCCGGTAAGCCTTTCGAAATCTCCGGCTTTATCGATAGCACGGATGTCATCACTGTACCGGCTGAAGTAATCAGCCCTGCCATCGTTCACATTAAGCAAATGGTTGGACAGAGAAAAGTTTTCAAACGCACCTTCAGCCCAGTTTTTTCTTGCTTTAATGGAAGAGATTACGGCACGGGGATCACGATAAATATGGATGACCGGACACTGATAAGTACCTTTCAGATATTTCAGGCTTAATGCCCCTTTCACATACTTCACTACAACCCGGTTTTTAAAAGCCCTGCCCGGGTCGAGTAGTGCCTGATCACGCAACACAAACGGATTAGTCAGTATGCCTTTTTGCGCCTGATGCAAAAGCGCTTTCATATCCGGAGACGGCGGATGTGCCGCTGTCGCATAAGGCATAAAACCGTTAATGTAAGCATAACCCTGGTCAGGCAGTGCGATGCCCTGCACGGCTTTCTGAATATATCCGCACCTGGCCTGCAAAGGTTCAAACACCCGTTTAGCACTCAAACCTTCCGCGACCAATTCCTGTAACCACGTAGTACCACTACGCCAGAAACCGTTAATGACAACAGTTTCAGCGGTATTCACCCGCAATGCGTTTACCCTGTCGGGCGCACTTAACACATAACGTTTAAGCGCTTTCACATTTTCTAACATCAATGGGTTGTCCTGCTTATTATTCTGAACAGGTTAATATGCGTAAACTCACCAGTTGGATCTCGCCTCGCTCTCCCAGGCCCGCCAGACAAATCCAACTCCTATACTGTAAGTCACATCTTTTTCATACAGCGGGCTGTCTTCATTGGCTGCACCCTGATTAAATTGCAGAGATGTGCCCAGAAACCCGCGAACTTTATTCATAACAGGAAAAGACAATCCCAGCGACACTTCTGATCCCAGATAACCACCTTTGGCATTAAATTGACGACGAGTCGATGTAACATACGCCTCATCGACCTGATAAAAATAGTCATGTAATTTTTCTGTCGCCCAGGTCATTCTGAATGCCAGACTTAGTCCGGTACTGTCGAAAAAGACGCCGCGCTGCTGATAACGTAAAGTCGGTTCAAAAACATAACCTCTGGTATGCAAATCACCAAGATCTGTTGAAAATACAGCCCTTGCCTGCACTCTGCCGGTAAGCCTGCCATTTCCACCACGTTGGAATGAAAAATCCCGTATTTTGTAGATAAGCTGCGGACCGGCCTCGAACATATAATCCAGCTCAGGCATGCCTTCCCGCGCCGTATTGTCGTCGCTGTCGGCAGAGAACGCGCCACTGAAACTCATGTCCAGTTCAAGTTTTTCATTTTCCAGAAATACAGCACGGGCCCCGCCGTCACCGCCAATACGAAAAATATCACCGCGATAGATGGCATACGGTGCAGCAAGTCCGACAAAATTACGCTCTTTGGATGCAGGGTAATTCGGCACTTCTATAATGCCGCCGCCAATACCCACTTCCCACAATGGCTGCTTTTCATCAAGCGACTCAAAACCGGTCAGGTTGCGGTTAGGTGAGTCGCCTGCAGCGGCAGTTTCGTCGTCCGCAAGGGTGTAAAAGGCAGTCATCATGAGAAGCAGCGCTGGCATAAAAAATGGTGATGAGCTCAATTCAAATCCCTTGTGTTGTCAGTGACATAATTGTGAGTACCGGAGCGGAAGCTGATACCGGCGTGAATCAACTGTTTACCATTTCGGATAGGCGGACAAACTCGTCATCCAGACTGTTTGACGGCATCGTCTCACCGGCACGGGTGTACCAGTAGCGGGCATTGAATTTATCGCCCTCTACCCGGTGCAGATAGCCGTGAATTAAACATGACAATGCATCATTTTCATTTTCGACAATCGTGTGTGCGCCGTCCCAGTTTCCCTGAGAGGCTTTGTCCAGCGCCTGCTGATGAAGGTTTGTCACTAATATTTTCCCCGTAAAGACAGTTTTTCATCACTTTTTAAAACACTATATCACAGCCTCTTTAATTCGCATTACGCTGTCACTGTTGCGTTCGTATTGTGAATTTACGGGGAAACCGGTGTTTGCAGGTACTCCTCATCACTGACCTTTTCCATCCAAACCACATTTTTACCATCACCGAATTGCTGAATGGCGATATGTGACATCATGGAATGCTCCGCAGCACCGTGCCAGTGTTTAACACCGGGCGGGGTCCACACCACATCGCCGGGCTTAATGGTTTGCCTTTCTTTACCCCATTGCTGAACGTATCCCGTCCCTTCGGTAACAACGAGATGTTGTCCTTTGGGATGGGTGTGCCAGGCCGAGCGTGAACCTGGCGCAAAAGTGACACTGGCACCGGAAACACCGGCTTCTTTGTTACTGAAATACGGATTCACGATACTGGTACCGGTGAAGAACTTGTCTGAGCCGGTGATTACCTGCTGTTCACCGTTTTGCGTGACTTCAAGAGATTGCGCTGAAGACAATGAAGAAATAGCGAGTAAACAGGCCACACTGAATGACGTTGCAAAAGTATGCATAACACTGAGTTCCTGATGTTGGAAAGGTTATTCAGATTACGCCAAACCACCGCCAAAGTTTTTCAAAAGCTGTGCATAGCACCTATGAATTTTTTTAATAAATAGATGGGTTACAGTTACTTGGAAAGGGCCAGATATCCCCGTGATATACAATTAAAAAGCCCCCGGAGGATCAGGCAATACTTTCACAGGATCAGACTATCGCTTCACAGCAAATTAGCGCTATCTTTTACAGTCAGGGATCTAAAGATTCATATTACGCATTAGCACAATGCATATGCTACCACCACAAAGAATCGCTTTCCCCCTGCATACAAACATTTTGAAACCCGTAATCTGAACAGGCCAGCTTCAAGGGAAATATCATGATTAAGCTTACCGTAAACGGTCGTCCCGAAACCTTTGACGGAGACCAGCAAATGCCACTGTTGTGGTATTTACGAGATGAAATCGCGCTTACCGGCACAAAGTTCGGGTGCGGTATGGCCCAGTGCGGTGCATGTACCGTGCACGTTAATGGCAAGCCGGTCAGATCCTGCGTCACTCCGATGCTGGCTCTGGAAGGAGCCGCTGTCGCCACCATTGAAGCCGCTGAAACCGACAGGGTTGGTGCAGTTGTTCAGGCTGCGTGGATAGAGGAGCAGGCGCCGCAATGTGGTTATTGCCAGTCTGGTCAAATCATGTCTGCGGTCGCGTTGCTGAAAGAGAAACCTGCGCCTACGGATGACGATATTGATGCCGCCATGAACGGAAACATTTGTCGTTGCGCAGCCTATCCGCGGATCCGCAGCGCTATTCACCGTGCGGCAAGGGAGCTGAAATAATGATCATTAACCCTCAACAACAGCAACAACCTGAAGCAGCGCAACACGGTGCTGCCATTACCCGCAGGCAGTTTCTGGCCGGGATGGGCGCACTGACGCTGGCGGTAAACTTTAAAGGCCAGGTTGCGCTGGCCGCAGAAAACGCCGGGTCTGATGTCTTTATGCCCAATGCGTTTATTCAAATCGATAAAAACGGCTTTGTTACGATTATTTCCAGCTACATAGAAATGGGCCAGGGAACCTTCACCGGCCTGGCTACACTGGCGGCTGAGGAATTACACATTACACCGGAGCAACTGCAGGTGACGGGCTCCCCTGCCGATTTAGAAAAATACGGCAATCCAGCGCTGGCGGCGGTAGGTTTTAATGTGCAGGGCACCGGCGGCAGTACTGCTATGGCCGGTGCATGGAATGTAATGCGAACCGCAGCAGCATCAGCCCGTCACATGTTACTTCAGGCAGCGGCCCTTGAGTGGAAAGTCCCGTTTAAAGAACTGGTTGTGGTAGACGGTATCGTTATTCACGAAGCTACGAATAAGCGTGCCGGTTACGGTGCCTTTATCGATGCCGCAGCAGAGTTACCGGTGCCTGATGCGGGTACACTTACGTTTAAAAAACCGGCTGAGTATCAGCGCATCGGAAAAGCGGATGGCATGCGCCGTGTCGACGTGCCGGAAAAAGTAAACGGCAAAGCGGTATATACTCAGGACATCAAGCTACCGGATATGCTGGTAGCCGTCATTGCCCACCCGCCACGTAAGTTCGCTAAAGTAGCCAGCGTGGATAAGGCGCCTGCCATGGCGGTGCCGGGCGTCGTTGCAGTACTGGAAATCCCCGGTGACAACGTGATTCAGGGCGGCGTTGCTGTGCTTGCTAAAAACACATGGATTGCAAAGAAAGGCCGTGATGCGCTGAATATTCAATGGGACAGGAATACCGGTTCACACGCCGGTACCGCAGCCCTGTTTGAAGAATACAGGCAGCTGGCCGCGACGCCCGGGCTTGAAGTGACGAACACCGGCCCGCAATTAACTGAAGTACCTGAAGGCGGTTATGAAATCGATGCGGTGTTTGAATTGCCTTACCTTGCTCACGCAGCAATGGAGCCGATGAACGCATTGATTCACCTTCAGGAAGACAGCTGCCATATGTGGAACGGCGAACAATGGCATACCGCAGACCAGGCTGCCATCGCTAAAGAGACTGGTTTGCCGGTTGAAAAAGTGCAGATCACCCAACTTTATGCAGGTGGCAGTTTCGGTCGCCGTGCCGGCCCGGGCTGCGATTTTGTAATAGAAGCAACCCGTATTGCTAAAGTTGCCCGTGCTCAGGGCATAAACGTGCCAATCAAAATGGTGTGGCTGCGGGAAGAAGATATGGGTGGCATGCAGTATCGCCCGATGACAGTACACAACAACAAAATCATGATTAACGCCGATGGCAGTGTGGCTTCCTGGCGCTGGCGTGTTGTGGGGCAAAGTTTCTTCCCCATGCCGGCCACGCAGGTTGACCATACGCTGATGGAAGGTGCTCACGGCCTGCCCTACGCCATTAATAACATGCTGGTAGAGCAGCATCTGGTTAAAGGTGATGTGCCTGTTTCGTGGTTGCGCTCTGTAGGCCATACACACTCTGCCTTTGTCGGCGAAGTGTTGATTGATGAAATTGCCACTAAAACCGGACAGGATCCATACCTTTTCAGACGTAAATTACTGGCTGATGCGCCTGAATTTTTAAACGTGCTGGATCTCGTTGCTGAAAAATCCGGCTGGAATACGCCACTTCCGCAGGGCAAAGAGGGCGAAAGGCGAGCCCGCGGTATTGCCATACGTCAGTCGTTTAACACCATCGTTGCCCAGGTGGCGGAAGTCACAGTGCGTGCAGACAACACCTACAAAGTAGACAAGGTGTACTGCGCTGTGGACTGCGGCCAGGTAATTAACCCGGTCAATGTGGCGACACAGGTAGAGGGCGGGATCGGTTTTGCTATGTCATTCCTGAAACAGGAAATCACCTTGAAAGACGGTGTGGTAACACAGAGCAATTTCCACAATTATCCGGTTCTTCGCATCAATGAAGCACCTGCAGTGGAAGTATTTACGGTTGACTCCGTGAAGCCGCCAACGGGGATCGGAGAGCCCGGCGTACCGCCTGCCGTTCCGGCTATCTTAAATGCCATCAGCAGCATAACCGGTAAAGTAGTTCGCAGGTTACCGCTGGGCGCTAAAGTGCCGGCATAGTCGCCGGTTGCAAAAATAGCTTCACTGCAGAGATAAAAAAGAGCCGGTGACTTACCTCACCGGCCCTTCTTTTTATTACCGGCGTTTAGCCGCCAGTCAGTCTTGCCATTACGGCTTCTTTTACTCTGCGTCCGTAGTCTTCATCGGCGGCATCGTATTGTGCAAACATGGCTTCCTGTACATCACCTGTTGCCTGACTTAAACCATCTGCAATATTGCTTACCAGTTGCTGCTTTTGCGATTCGTTCATGATGCGGTACAGCTCACCGGCCTGAGAAAAGTTATCATCATCCTGCGTATCGTAAATATCCAGCCATGCATCCTGCTCCAGCGGCATGGGTGGCTCTGCATATTCCACAGCTTCTGCCGGCTCACCGGCCATAGCGCGGTTGTTCGGATAGAAGTTAGCACCACTGCTTGCCAGTGAAGGGTTAATACCGGCAAAAGCACCGTCACGCTGGTAGTTATGCACCGGGCATTTTGGCGCATTCACAGGGATCTGATTCACATTCGCGCCCACGCGGTAACGGTGTGCATCCTGATAAGCCAGCAAGCGCGCCTGTAACATTCTGTCCGGCGATACACCAATCCCCGGTACTAAATTATTTGGTGCAAACGCCGCCTGCTCGGTTTCTGCAAAGTAGTTATCAACATTACGGTTCAGCTCAAGCTGCCCGATTTCCTTTAACGGGAAGTCTTTGTGTGGCCATACTTTCGTTAAATCAAAAGGATTTATGTGGTAGCTGCGGGCTTCCTCTTCCGTCATGATCTGCACCTTCACCGTCCAGGATGGATAGTCACCGTTATCAATGCTGGCAACCAGGTCCTGCTGTGCGCCGAAGGCCGGCATTTGTGCAGCTTCTTCAGTGGTCAGCGTTTTAATCCCCTGATTGGTTTTGAAGTGCCACTTCACCCAGTAACGCTCACCTTTACTGTTCCACAAACTCAAAGTGTGAGAGCTGTATCCGTTCACGTGACGGTATGATAACGGGATCCCGCGGTCAGACATCAAAATGGTGGACTGGTGCAACGATTGCGGGTTATTCGCCCAGAATTCGTAAACCGTCTGCGGATCAGGCAGATTAGTCTGCGGATTTTTCTTTTGACTGTGGATGAAGTCGGGGAATTTAATCCCGTCCCGTAAGAAGAATACCGGCGTGTTATTGCCCACCATATCCCAGTTTCCCTGCTCTGTGTAAAACTTCACAGCAAAGCCACGGGGATCACGGGCATAATCACTTGAATCCTGGCCGCCGCCTACTGTCGAAAAGCGCAGAAATACCGGTGTTTGCTGACCTTCCTGCTGCAGGAAATCAGCTATCGTATAATCCGACAGGCTGTTGGTCAGTGTGAAGGTGCCGTAAGCCGCACTGCCTCGGGCATGGACAACACGCTCGGGAATACGCTCGCGGTTAAAATGAGCCAGCTTCTCAAACAGGTAGTGATTGTCGAAAGTCACCGGCCCGCGACGACCCGCAGTGCGACTTTGATTATCATTCGCAACCGGCGCACCGTTAGCCGAGGTTAACGTAACAGATTGAGGGTTCTTACCCGAAAATGGACACTGACTCATAATATTATCCTTCTGAACTGACACTATTGTGATGGACAGATTTTTATTTAAGTGCTCAGGTAGCGACTGTTTCTGTCCGTTGAGAAGATTATGGTCGATTACTATTTTTGAATAAAACGAAGTAAATTGATTGTTCAAATTGATTTTAAAGATTAGAAACGTGTAGTTTAATCGGGGCCTAAAAAGCCAGCTATCCCCGGGGATAGCTGGCCCGATAAAGAGAACAAGTTAAGTAATCGCTCAAGGCTTTTCAGGTGCGTCCTGAAGCAATGTTTTAATTGACTCATTACCGGCGAGGTCTGCAAGATCTATCAGATAGCTTTTCTGCAACTCGTCCAGCGTTTGTCCCGCCAGTAGTTGCTTTACTCTGTCTTCTTCACCATTGGCTATCGCCGTTTTCAGTCCGGACATATTGGCTATGGGATTCACTATTGTTTCTCCTCAGCGGTGATTACAAACGTTCACAGAAAACAAAGCCCGCCGGAGGGCGGGCGCTTTACGTTTCGTCAAATTAGCTTTTCATTTTCATCAGGCCTTCGGCCTCAACGGTAAAGGTATTGAAGAATTCCTCTTCCATCTCACCGGTGACACGAACCCGCTCGCCCTTAATCAGTGTGAGCTTGCCATCCTGATCCAGCGGCATGTCATCAAGATCGTCCAGCTCTACAGTCAGCGTTGAGTCGCCTACTTTTAACTGCAGTGCTTTTTTACCGATAGACTGAACTGTGCCCACCAGCACCATTTCTTCGTCATCCACGTCCAGCGAATTTGCAGCACTCAAGTACATATCTGCGGAATGCTGGTCCACATCATCAGCCAGATAGGTTGTTTCCAGCTCGTCCACAAAAACACTTTGTGCCACGATTCGGGAGTCAGTAAATAAACCATCATCCAGCTGTGCGGTTACCATGACATCTTTCCCTTCCAGCTCTTCATATGCCTGTGCGTCCAGGTCAGTATTATGAAGCTCTACGAAAATAGTGCCGTCACCGTAATCCAGCGTGAAGAACTTTGAATCCACATCAGTGACTTCACCAGTGAGCGTTATCCAGGTATCCGGCATATCTGCCAGACGCGTTGTGGTGTTGGAGTCCTGAGCCTGCATCACAGCTTTATTCATCCGGTCACGGGCATTGGTCTGTTGCTGATTTTCCATTTTCACCGGCTGCATGGCACCGGTCTGTGTTTCAACCTGTTTGGCTGCAGCGGCACCGGCAACACTGGATAAAGTGGCAGTAACAAATACAGCAGCTAATGTTTTCTTCGTGTTCATCATAACGACCTCCTGAATTGATATGTCTTTTGAGAACAATGAATAGTCATTCGGAGTTAACTGATGCAAAGCCAGTGCCGCCCTTTGGAATCAATAAGTTACGAGAAAACGGTGTTTTAAAAGTGATACGGCTACAGAAATATACACGCGAAAAAATGTAGAGTTTACAGACTTGTAATTGGGGGCCTTTAACCATTAACCGCCTCCATCAGATACTGCTTTAAAATATTACCGGCGGGAGACAAGGCAACCCCTCTACGCCGGAGTAAAGAAATATTTCTTTCCACTACCGGATGGGTGAGTTCGATCGCCCGTAATCCCGGGGACATGCGTGCCGGAACTCCTGAACTGGGTAATACTGCCACACCCAGTCCGGCTTCCGCGTAGGCAAAGGCTGACGTCATCTGCATAGGTTCAAGGATAATATCCAGCTTCATATCCTGAGCCAGTGCAGTGCTGTCGATGAGGGTACGGATCGTTGTACCTTTGTTCATGGCAATGACCGGCAGATTTGCCAGTTGTGCCCATTTGACTGATTTCTCTTTTGCCAGAGGGTGTGTATCAGAACACACCACCACCATGGCATCTTTTATCAGGGTCAGTGCTTCCACTTCTTTGTCAGACTGGGCATAACAAATGCCGAAATCAATCCGCTTTTCATTCAGCGCATTGATGATCTCCTTTCCGGCGCAGTCCTGAATGTTTAACCGGATATCCGGATAATCGCTGTTAAACCGTTTCAGCACCCGTGGCAGCAAAGAGCTGCAAACTGAGGGCAGCACCGCTATATCCAGCCTGCCCCGCCTTACGGATTTGTAAGTTTTAACGTCGTATATGGCCTGCTCAAAGTCAGCCACCAGCTTTTCTGCCGTGTCACGAAACTCTTCTCCGGCAGGCGTCAGTTCAACCTGGCGGGTATGTCTTCTTACAAGCTGGATCCCGAAATCCTGTTCTAACTGCTGGATCAGCGAGCTTAGTGCTGGCTGGGTGAGACAAACCCGTTCTGCAGCCCGGGTAAAGTGAAGTTCTGTGGCAAGAGCAATGAAGGCTTTGAGATGTTTGATGTTGACCACGTGAGCACACCCAATTAATCAAAATAAACTATAGATTTATACAATTTATTTATTGGAGTTATAGATAATAGAAAATCATAGTATGAATAAAATGTAAACTTTTAATCCAAAAAAGGTTAATTTGATTTCTGAACGTCAGCTCCGTATCAAACAACATCAGATTCCGGCAGCGGGGCTGACAAAGCCCCCGCCTAATTAATAGATTTTCCATATTGAATTATAGAATTAATTGATTTGCCTGATAGATAACCATTCCGCATAGTATGAACAACTTGTAAAAATTAAGTAGCCGGCACGTTACCCTTTCCATCCGCCGGCTTATCTGAGGAGAATCTATGTTTTCGTTGCTCAACGGGATCAAGGTCCTTGATTTAACCACCATCGTTTTAGGGCCCTATGCAACGCAATTCCTTGGTGATTTTGGTGCAGACGTTATCAAGGTAGAGAACATCACCGGGGACTTATTCAGAACCGTCAGACCCGGCCGTTCAGCGGAAATGGGGGCGGGCTTCATCAACTGTAACCGCAATAAAAAAGCCATCGCTCTGGATTTAAAAAGTGAGGGCGGACAGGAAATACTTCAAAAGCTGATCGCAGAAGCCGATGTGGTTGTTCACAACATGCGTACTGCTACGGCAGAGCGTCTTGGCATTGACTATCCTGCGGTAAAGAAGATTAACGATAAAATTGTGTACTGCTTTGCGCCCGGCTACGGTCAAAGCGGCGCGTATGCCCACAAACCTGCTTACGATGACATCATTCAGGCGGAAAGCGGCATTGCCTATCTAAACCGCACATCTGACGGTCAGCCCCGTTTTATTCCCACAATTATTTGCGACAAAGTGGGTGGTATGCATCTGGCCATGTCGGTGCTGGCCGGCATGGTTCACCGCCTGAAACATAACGAGGGCACCTGCATTGAAGCGCCCATGTTTGAAGGCATGGTGTCATTTCTGATGACCGAGCAACTGGCCGGCGAAACTTTTGTACCGCCTCTCGGCGGCACCGGCTATGAACGGCTGAATTCACCCTACCGTAAGCCCTTTCCTACGGCAAACGGCTACATCAGTATTTTGCCCTACAGCACCCGTCACTGGCAGCGCTTCTTCCGCCTGATTGGACGCGAAGATATGACTGAGCACGCCACGGTGACCGATCCGGTAAAGCGGAGCGAAAACGTGGGCTCGCTGTATAAAATTGTCAGTGAAGCCACTCCTGCGCGGACCACGGAAGAGTGGGTCACCGCACTGACTGAGATTGACGTTCCTTTTGCTCCGGTGAACAACATTGATGGCTTACTTCATGACCCGCACCTGTCATCCATCAGCTTTTTCAATGAATACGAGCACCCCTCTGAAGGCCGCTTACGGCAACCCGGCAAACCTTTCAATGTTGACGGAGAAGTCACAGACGATTTACCGCCACCACTACCCGGCCAGCATACGGTGAGCATTCTTGAAGGATTAGGCTACAGCCACGACGCTATCGATGAGTTACAGAAAAAGAACATCATATTCAGCACTGAACGGAGTGAAAAATGAGTTTCAACATTCAGGCAAAATCATACATTCTCGGTGCAGCTGCGCTTTTTACTTTTGCTTCGCTGAGCGGATGTGCAACGCCCTCTGCTGACAATGACCACAGGTTTGCGGCATTGTCTGCCAAATTAGATACGCTGGTTGAAAACGGCACTATGCCGGGCTCAGTCACCACAATTATTGAGCAGGGCAAGCCGGTTTATCATTATGTGAACGGGTATCAGGATACTGGCAGCAAAATGGCGATGACGGATGATACCCTTTTTCGTCTTTATTCTATGTCCAAACCCATTACCAGTGTGGGCATTATGATGCTGCAGGAACAGGGCAAGTTGCAGGTGACCGATCCGGTCAGCAAATACCTGCCAGCCTTCAAAGACTCACAGGTTTATGTGTCCGGCGACCTTGAGAACATGGTCACGGAGCCGGTAAGGCGGCAAATGACCATTGATGACCTGCTGGCCCATAAATCAGGCATAACCTATCACTTTACCGGTAACACACCGGTTCATCAGTATTACCGGAAATATGGCGTGAAGCGTGATACCCCCGTTGGCACACTGCCAACAGACGGTGCGCCCGCGCGTAATCTTACTGAACTGGCTGAACGACTCGCCGCGGCCCCGCTGCTGAGCCAGCCGGGCGAAACGTTTGACTACAGCTATTCCACTACCCTCCTGGGTAAAATTATTGAAACCGTTACCGGCGAGCGGCTGGATAACTGGCTTGAGAACAACCTGTTTACGCCTCTTGGTATGAACAACACCGGCTTTTTTGTCACCGGTGACGATCTCAACCGGTTTGTGACCAATTATCTGATGACTGAGAATGGTCTGAAGGTCATAGAAACGGCACAAAATACCGATTACAAAGATGCAAACCGCTTACTCGATGGCGGCGGTGCACTGGCCGGCACCGCCTCTGATTACGTGGCGTTTGCCACCATGCTGGCAAATAAAGGTACTTATAACGGTAAGCGGCTGTTAAGCGAAGCGTCTGTGGATGCCTTATTTGCGCCACGCATCACCATTGAAGAATTTGGTAACGACGCCCCGATGGCGTTCGGATACGGCTTTGCTATTGGATCACCGGACACCGAAGCTGAAAACTTCATGCCCGACGGGTCTTTCGGCTGGGCAGGTTCCGGCAATACGGTGTTCTGGGTCAACCCCGAAACCCAAAGCCTGGTGGTCTTTATGACGCAGGTTATTACGCCGCCTCCCTTTGCTAAACAGGTACCGTTTCGTCAGTACCTGATTGAAGCGACTGCCGCAGAAGCCCGTTAACAGTTTATGTTAGCGCTCACCGGCTTTCTGACCATCGTGACCGTTTTGCTGGCTATCGTCAGCAAACGGCTCTCCCCGCTGGTTGCACTTGTCGCTATCCCTGTAGCGGGCGCGCTGATTGCCGGCGAAGGCATGGCGGTACCCGGCTACCTGGTTCAGGGTATCACCGCTATTGCTCCGGTGGCGGTCATGTTCATGTTTGCCATATTGTTTTTCGGCATCATGAACGACAACCATGTGTTTACGCCCTTTATCAACGGCGTGCTGAAAGTGTGCGGCAGCGACCCGAGAAAACTGTTCACCGGTGTCGTGCTGATTACCGCACTGGTGCATCTGGACGGCTCCGGCGCCAGTACCTTTTTAATTGTGATACCCGCGGTATTACCGGTTTTTGATGCACTGAATATTGAGCGCAAAAAGCTGGCAGCACTGGTAGCGATGTCGGCAGGTGTCAACAATATGCTTCCCTGGGGTGGTCCCACCATCCGTGCAGCCGCCGCCCTCGACGTACCGGTTATGGAGCTTTACGCGCCCTTACTGCCGGTGCATCTTTGCGGCTTTGCTTTTGTGCTCCTGATTGCTTACTGGATGGGCCATAAAGAACGGCTGAAACAAAATGCGATTTCAGATACGTCCATCACTTCAGCACAGCAAACCCGCCGGACTGACGTAAAATGGTTCATCAACATTGGGCTCATAGTCATTGTCATAAGCGCCATTGTCGCCAGTCTGCTCCCCCCTGTTGTGGCGTTTACCGGCGGTGCGCTGGCCGCTTTGCTGATTAATGCCCCCTCGCAGGAAGCACAGAAAAAAACCATCGATAACCACGCTGCGCCGGTATTCATGATGGTCAGCATTCTGTTTGCTGCCGGATGTTTTACCGGCGTACTGAAGCACTCTGGCATGCTGGATGCCATGGCATCAAGTGGCAGTACCTTGTTACCTGAGGCATTAACCGGAAATATGCCTCTTGTGGTCGCAGTGTTATCTATGCCCCTGAGCCTGTTGTTTGACCCGGACTCTTTTTACTTCGGCATTATGCCGGTACTGGCAGGCATTGCTGCTGAATCGGGCCTGCCTGCTGTCAGCGTGGCACACGGTGCACTGCTGGGACAAATGACCACCGGATTTCCGGTCAGCCCGTTAACACCGGCGACATTCCTGCTTATTGGTCTTACGCAAATCAGTTTGGCAGATCATCAGCGCTACGCCCTGCCCTTACTGGCCGGCGTGTCGTTATTTATGACGCTGGTAGCCGTGTTGCTTGGCGTGATCCCCTTATAAAAGTCGTTACAGGGTAAAAACATGACGAACACCGATATTAAGATAGTGGAAATGGGTGCCAGAGATGGCCTGCAAAGCGAGCGGTTACCGGTTTCCCTGAACACGAAAATTATGCTCATCAACCAGCTTGCCGGATGCGGGTTAACACATATTGAGGCCGGCAGTTTTGTTCGCCCGGACCGCGTTCCGCAAATGGCGGATACCCCTGCCGTATTTGAAGGCATATCGCGTAAAGCCGGGGTGATTTATTCAGCCCTTACCCCTAACCTGAAAGGCTTTGCGCAGGCGGTAAGTGCCGGAGCAGATGAAGTGGCGATATTCGCTTCAGCATCAGAAGGTTTTTCCCATAAAAACCTGAATTGCGATATTGCCACCAGCCTGATCCGTTTTGCAGAAGTCACCCGCGCGGCGCAACAGGCAGGCATACCGGTGCGGGGGTACATATCCTGCGTTGCGGGCTGTCCTTACGATGGTGACGTTTCACACGCAAGTGTGATTAATGTAACAGAGAAGCTGTTTGATATGGGCTGTGTTGAAGTGTCTTTAGGTGACACCATCGGCACAGGCACGCCGGGACGTATCAGGCACTTACTGAAAGCCCTGTTACAGAGCATTCCGCCACACAAAATTGCCATGCACATGCACGACACCTACGGGCAGGCCATTGCCAGCATTTATGTTTCACTGGAAGAAGGCATCCGTACCTTTGATGCCTCTGTGGGCGGCATTGGCGGTTGCCCTTACGCAAAAGGAGCTACTGGCAATGTAGCCACTGAGGATCTCGTTTATCTGCTTGACCGCGAAGGGTTTAACCACGGCATCGATTTACTCAAACTCAGTGAAACCGGATTATGGATAAACAGGGAACTGCAACGACAAAGTACATCCCGCGCCGGTCTGGCAATACTAAACAGGCAGAATGCACAATGAGCCGGGTGTTCTTAAGCCGGTTACTGCTGAGCCAACTTGCAGTTGCCACTTGTCTTCTGAGTTCTCACACAGTGGCAGCCAAAGATTTATCAGGGTCCGGTCGATCCTGTCACTAATGAGCAAATCTATCCGGGTTTTCCACCCGGCAGTGAATACACCAGAGGTGCAGGCTGGGCCGCTTATATGGCCGATCCAATAAATCCTTCGCAACCTGCCAGAGCAGACTTCTGGCGTTTGTGGGCATTTAATCAGGCGGAATGGGATACATGGACATTTGACTGGCACACAGATTATCAGCGGGCAGGAAATGCTCTCTCCCCGCGTATCGATGCCACAGAAACGGATTTGTCTGCCTTCATGCAACAAGGCGGAAAACTCATTATTTATCATGGCCTGGCAGACCCGGTTGTATCGTCAACCGATACAGCACGCGATTTCCGGGAGGCCGCGGCAGATACCGGATCGCCTTTTAATGCCAGATATTACGAAGTGCCGGGTATGTCTCACTGCGCCGGCGGCCCGTTTATCAGCGAATTTGATGCTTTTCCTCCCCTGCAACAATGGGTTGAGCACGGCACTGAACCCGGCGTCATCGACGCACCGGTAAACGGTAAGTCAAAAGAGACTTTTCAGGTAGCTCCCGCCAAAACCATAATTAAATAGCGTCTATATTGGATTATGAAAAAATTGAGCTGATCCCCTCAACACCAAACCATTATATTTCAGAAACTTAAAACCCATTCATATTAAAAATTTGTTAATTGATAGTATAAATCAATTTAACTTATTGATATCACCATGGTGTGATGAGAACTGATAAGGACTGCCGGCCAGGAGCTGGCAAACACATAAAACAGGACGGTATTAGTGGTTGCCGTCCGACCAGATTCAGGACTAAACATCATGTTCAGCACATCAAAAAAGCATCCGCTCTTAAGAAGCAAGCTGCAACTCGCCGTTCTCGCCGCTCTGCTTAACCCGGCAACATCAACAACTGTTTTTGCTCAGGACAAAGAAGAAAAAGACGTTGAAGTCATCAGAGTGACCGGTAGTTATGTAACCCGCGATGCACAGGCTTCCATGTCATCACCCATCCAAATTGTCGGCAGTGAAGAAATCCTCAAATCCGGCTTTTCCGGTGTGGACGATATCATTGTAAATAACACAGCGAACACGGGTAGTGTGGGCGGCGTGAATAACCTCGCCGGCGGCGGCTCAGAATCCCGTCAGACCCGTTCTGCTAACTTGCGGGGTCTGGGCCCCTCTTCCACGCTGGTATTGCTTAACGGACACCGTGTTTCTTCACAGGAAATGGATGCTAAACGTAACAGTTACACCAACCTTGCCGCCTTAGTTCCCACTATCGCGGTGGGAAGAATTGAAACCGTACTGGACGGCGCATCTGCCATTTACGGTTCTGATGCCATAGCCGGCGCCATGAATATCATAACCGATGATCGCTACGAAGGTGTGACGGCCAGCTGGCAACATACGGCGATTGAAAACGCACCGGCTAATTTGCTGCAATTTAAACTGGGTGGCGGAAACGACAAGTTTCACGGCATGATCGCCAGCAGCTACGAGTACAAATCAAATTTGCAGAATTCAGATCGCGCCGTCACAGCCACTAACAACACCTCAGGTACAGCGCAGCCGGGCAACTTCGTACTTACAGAGCGCCCTGTCAGCGCTGACGGTTCAGATGTCATCATCGATAATGGCGTAAACGGACCGGTAAACTATTCCGCCCTGTACGACCAGATTTCAGCAGATACAGGCAGCAACAGAGTGACGCTGGCCGATCCGCACTGTACCGCCGAAGGCACCGGCGGCATTTATGTTGGCAGCAATCCGTTTCCCTACGGCACTTGCCAGTTCAGCTACCAGCAAATGAACCCGATCATGCCAGAGTCTAAAACCTGGTTGACCTATGCATCAGCCAATTACCTTGTAAATGATGAGCATGAGATGTTCTTCGAAGGCCGCTTCTATAAGCAAGAAGGTAATCGCTATGGTGTCGCCAGTATGCCCATCTCACTGGGATCCCCCGTTGTCCCGGCAGAAAACCCATATAACCCTTTCGGCGTTGATGTCCAGTTCAATGGCCGTGTGCTGGGAATTAATGCGGATTACCGTCTCGCAGAATCTGACGTGGACGGTACCCATTTAGTATTAGGGGGGAAAGGTGAGCTGGGCTTCTCTGACTGGCAGTACGAAGTCAGCGGAGTGTGGAGTCAGGAGCGCGCACTGAATACAGAGCCGGACACTGATCTGCAAATGTTGCAAAATGCTTTAAATGGTTATGGTGGCGCTGATTGCCAGACAGATCCGTTTGGCAACCCAAGTAGTGCTGAAACCGCCGGTGAAGGAAACTGTGTCTGGTTCAGCCCATTTGGTAAAGATCAGCTTAACCATGATGACCGCGTATTTTACAACCTGTTGCAACCCAGCCGTTCCTCAGATGAAGTGATTTATCAAATCATTGAATTTGTTGCCAACGGCTCCTGGTTTGATTTGCCCGGCGGAACGATTGGTGTGGCTATTGGCGGGCAAACCAGAAAGGAAACCCGTAAAGTTACTGTTGATGCGGCGACGCAGGCCGGACGCTGGGGCTTTACCGGCAAGCAGTCTCCGGGACAAGGTTCACGGACCATCGATGCTGTCTTTGCAGAATTATTCCTGCCCTGGACACTGGATTTAGATATGCAACTGGCGTTGCGCTATGAAGACTACGGGCGCTTCACCACTACTGATCCGAAATTAGGTCTTAACTGGCGTGCTACCGACGACCTCACCTTCAGACTCTCTGCCAGTACCGCTTTCAGAGCACCGTCTCTGGCGCACTCAGTGGGTAATCAGTCATCTTCCGGCGTCAGCCAGACTATCGATCCGCTGGACCCGAATGACAACGGGACTTTCCGTGTAATCAATACAATTGCCAATCCCGACCTGGAGCCGGAAGAATCAACTAACTTTAATATCGGCATGACCTGGGCAGTAACAGATGAATTAACCACATCGTTAGATTACTGGAGCTTTGAGTTCGAGAATCAGGTAACAGCAGAAACAGCAACACAGGTGATAGAGCGGGATCCAAACGGGCCTGATTTGATTCGGGATGCTGATGGCCGGTTACTGGCGGTAAACGTGGGATATTTCAATGCGGGTAAAACCGAAACAAACGGTATTGACTGGCGTCTGGATTACCGTACAGAAATCATTGATGGTCACATTCTCAGCATCAGTAACTCGCTGACCTGGATTAACGAGTACACCGTGCAGGTGGGCCCGGACCAACCCGTGTATGACGTAGTGGGACGCAGAAACGACAACAATCCCGGCTCTGTTGCACCGGAATACCGCGACACGATGCAGGTATCCTGGTTACACAACGCCCACTCCGCAAACGTCACCTTGCGCTTTGTTGATGGTGTGGAAGATGACGTGTTCCTGCCGATGAATTACACCACACCATGGGGGCAGATCAGTTCATCCACGGTAATTGATGCTCAGTACGCGTTCCGCTTTGGCGGCAACGAGCAGTATCAGATTGCAGTGGGTGCCGTGAACCTGTTCGACCGCGAACCACCGGCAGCCTTTTTCACCAAGTATCTGTCTACAGCCGCCGACCCGTTAGGCCGTCAGGCATATGTGAGACTGTCTTTTGAACTGTAAAAAGTGAATGGAGAAGCAGTGCGCCTGGCGCACTGCTTTTTTAACCTGAGGTTGTCAACAACTTCCGGCAATACAATACCGGCAGGAAGCCGCCCCCAATCAGGATAACTATCCTGAATGCCTCGTACTCTACAAACCAGAGAGGTTTGAAAAACGTGAGTATGATCATCACTGATGTGATAACAGTGAAAACAGGATTCAAATACCGGATGAGCATGTTCATAAAATGAAACTCTAGTGGGAGTGATAATTCCGATGCTGCATAGTCGTCAAATGATTGGAAGATGGGCCAGATGGACCCGGTATAGATAATCCGCTTTGGAAATCATGATAATAACCAGCTCCCCAAGCTGTTGCTGCCATTAAAAAACCATTACCTCCAGAGACCAAACCAGCGAACATACTTGTTGTAAATTGCATGGATTCGCGATCCATACCACCACTCACAAATAAAATTTCATTACTGTCTAAAATTTCCATATTTCAATATCCTTTTAATCGTTACTCAAATTAGTAACAAGTACGAACTTACCACCTCAGCTCGCTTTCGCAACTGTCCTTGATGCCAGCCTGCACACGCAAGAGGTTCCTCTACAATCCCTCAGAGATTTGCTCCAGCGAACGTCCTTTGGTTTCCGGAAACAGTTTAACCACCAGCACCAGGCTGATGAGCGCGAATATACCGTAGGAGGCAAAAGTGACGGCGGCGCCGAGATTCATCAGCTCCCAGGGAAACAGAAACTGGACCAGGAAGCTTGAGAGGGAATTAACTACGCCCACCACGGAGATGGCGAGGGCCCTGCTCTGGTTAGGAAATATTTCTGCCAGCATAGCCCACATGACAGGCCCTAAAGACATGGCATAGGATGCCACAAACGCCAGTAATCCAAAGAGAACCACTGGTGCATTCATATTGATGCCCTTACTTAACAGCACCCGCTGATGCTGACTGTATTGTTCCTGTCCCAGTGCATTTATTAAAGACTGCTTAAATGACACGTCTGATGAAAATGCCTTACCCGTGAGTGGCACAAGTTGTGTGGCCAGCGCCGGATCGCCAAGTGAAATTTCAGCCACTTCCACAGAATTTAGTTCATAAGTGGCTTGTTTAAAGCCCCAGCTACAGATTGCCATGCTCAGCATCACTCCGCAGAGTCCGGTTACAAGCAACGGTTTTCTGCCCCAACGGTCTATGGTCACCATAGCAATAATGGTAAAAACAATATTGATTAATCCTATCCAGATCGCCTGCATAAAAGCCGCATCGGTGCCGACTCCGCTATGCTCAAAAATGGTCGGGGCGTAGAAAAATATTACGTTAATACCCGTGATTTGTTGTGACACTCCCAGTATTAATCCGACAATGAGAGGAAAGCGCATGCGGGGTGCGACCAGAAATCCAAGCCGCTGCCGCCATCGCCAGTGTTTGTTTTCTGATAACTGGCTCATAGCCGCGAGCTGTCTTTCAGCCTGCTCATGACTGAACAGTTTTCTGACAACCTGTCCGGCTTCTGCCTGACGATTTTTAAGCATGAGCCAGCGCGGACTGCGGGGCACTTTAAACAACAGCACTAACCATATGGCCGCCGGTATCATTTCCAGTCCCAACATGTAACGCCAGCAGTTGTCACTGATCCCAAGATCACTTACCCATTGCGCATCACTGCCACTGAGCTGAAGGAAGGCGTAATTGCTGAAATACGAAAGTGCCAGACCCGTGACAATATTGAGCTGGTTTACTGACACCATTTTGCCGCGATTTTCCGGAGCGCTGATTTCAGCGATATACACCGGCGCAATTAACAGTGAACAAAATGCCATGCCGCCAAGAAATCTGGCGCTTACCAGCATCCAGTAATTCACCGACAGAGCTGAGGCCAGAGCGGAAACCAGATACAGCCCAGCAATGATGATAAGGGTTTTTCGCCTGCCAATAGCGTCACTGACCGCACCGGCACAGCACATGGCTATTAATGCGCCCAGTGTGGGAGAGCTGACAACAAACCCCTGCTGCCAGTCTGACAACCCGAAGGCTAAATCAATGAAACCGATAGCGCCGGAAATTACGCTGGCATCGAAGCCAAAAATGAACCCGCCAAGCGCTACAATGAGTGTGTAACGCAGCGAAGGAGAAAGCCTGTTAAGCATGGGGTGCCGGTCCCAGCGAATCCCGTAAGATTAGTTCAGGCTCAAAGATATGCGTGACAGGTTGAGGACATTTGATGTCGTAAACATGTTCCAGCACCCAGTGCGCTGCCATTTCGCCCATGGCACGTACCGGGTTGCTTACCGTAGTCAGTTTGGGATACAGATAGCGACAGAAAATGGCATTATCAAACCCCACTACCGACAACTGTTCAGGTAAATCGAAACCCGCTTCTCTGGCGGCGGTCATTGCCCCTGAGGCCATCTCATCGTTGGCGCATACCAGTGCAGTCATATCCGGATGCTGAGCCAGCAGGCTGGCAAACCCTTCCTGACCTGACGACTCATGATAGTCTCCCTCAAACATCAGTGAAGACTCAAAACTAATACCCGCTTCTGCTAATGCCTTTTTATGTCCGGTTAACCGGTCCGAGGCATCTGCTTTGAAAAGCGGTCCGCTGATGTAGCCGATATTCCGGTGACCTTTGTCCAGTACCGCTTTTGTTGCCAGATAGCCGCCATCCACGTTATCAGCGACAAAACACTTATCTTCCAGACCGTTAACTTTACGGTTCACCACCGCCACCGGTACAGATGTTTTGCTTAAGGAAATCAGATAGTCATCAGTCACAGCTTCAGCATGGACAATCAATGCGTCACAACGCCGGCTGGTCAGAAAATCGATGGCGTCTGTTTCACGGTTTTCATCTACGTGGCCCGCGGTGATAATAACGTGCTTGCCATGTTTTTTAAGGATCAGCTCTATGGTGCTCATCAGATCACCAAAATAGGAGCCGTGCAGTTCAGACACCAGTAAACCCACACTGTTTGTGCGGTTTGAAGCTAAAGACTGGGCGATAGCATTAGGCTTGTAACCTAACGCTTCCATTGCATCCACGACCTTTTGCCGCGTCCGGTCACTGACTTTGGCATTGCCATTCATCACCCGGGACACTGTAGCCAGCGAGACTCCTGCCGCTTTAGAAACTTCGTAAATGGTTGCCATAATAAAAATACTGCGCCTTCATCATGCCACCAATTTACCGGTTATTTGCGGGTTATCAACTCTTTATAAGCAAATCCGCTTTGCTTGATGATGCGTTGTCCGGATTCATAGTCTGTGTAGACCAGTCCGAATCGCTTACTGTAGCCAAATGCCCATTCAAAATTGTCCATCAGTGACCAGGCAAAATAGCCGCGTATATCCACGCCCTGACGCATGGCTTCATCCACCGCATTTAAGTGAGTGTGAAAATAGGCGACGCGGTCGTCGTCGTGCACCTGATCGTTGACCAGGATATCATGCATCGCGGCTCCGTTTTCGGTGATATAAACCGGCGGCAGCTGATAACGCTGATGCAGCGACACCAGCAATTCAGTGAACGCTTCCGGCCGGATTTCCCATCCCATATCTGTAACCGGTACATCACGGGGTGGCTGCGCAATAAAGCTGCCTTTGCCATTATCCCGGTATACTGTCGGCGAATAATAATTGACGCCCAGGTAATCCAGCGGTTGACGGATTAACGCCATGTCGTCCGGCAGGATTTCAGGCCGTTCTTCCGGTGCCAGTGACAGCAGGGTATCCGGGTACTCACCGGTTAACACCGGCTGCAAATACCACTGGTTGTGATAGGCATCAGCCTGAATAGCGGCTCTTATGTCATCAGCAGACGGTGACGCAGCAATACAGGTAGAAAAATTCAGCACAATGCCATGAATGCCGTCGGGACAGCAGGCACGCAAGGTTTTCATGCCTATACCATGGGCCATTAATATATGGTGTGCTGCCTGTCTGCCATTTTTAACACCGGTAATACCAGGCGCATGCACACCGGTTTCGTATCCCAGATAAGCTGAACAAAAAGGCTCATTGATGGTAGCCCAGGCATAGACCTTATCGCCCAGAGCGCTGGCAACAATGTCAACATACCGGGCAAACGCCCGGACAGTATCGCGATTTAACCACCCGCCCTTGTCCTCAAGGCATTGCGGAAGATCCCAGTGATAAAGGGTAACAAAGACTTTGATCCCTCTGTCGTGCAGCCAGGTTACCAATTCAATGTAAAAGGCCAGCCCCTCCTCATTCACTGTTCCCTCATCATTAATAACTCTGGGCCAGCACACAGACAACCGGTAGGCATCCACGCCAAGGAATGCAATAAGCTCAGCATCTTCCCGCCACTTTTCGATATGCCTGCAAGCAATATCGCCGTCAGATCCATCGCTGATGGCACCGGGCTTTTTGCAAAAAAGATCCCATATGCAATCATCCCGCTGATGCCTGCCACCTTCAATTTGATAGCTGGACGTAGCAACGCCAAACAGGAAATCGCGATGCCACACCGGGCTGTCATCAGGTAACTCAATTTTTTTCATATCTGTTCCCGGCAGGCAAACCAGTTTCATTATTCAGGATTGAACTTGTTAACGCTTCGTGTAATTATCATGAAAAAATGTAAGCGCTTTCAAATAACATTATTACAAAATGTAAGCGCTTTCAAATCTAACTATGAAGGTTCTTACATTATGCGAAAGACTTTGCTCTCGACGGTCGTTGCCTCCGTTCTGCTGACAGCCTGTGTTTCTTCCACAGATAACGCAGACAGTTCGTCAGTCTGGCCTCACCTGGATATAGCCGTTAAACCGGACCAAGCGACGGAAGACAGAGTGTCTGCTTTGTTAGCGTCAATGACTGTTGAGCAGAAAGTCGCACAGGTGATCCAGCCTGAAATCGGCAGTATTACCCCGGAAGATATGCGTCAATACGGCTTTGGCTCTTATCTTAACGGCGGAGGTTCATTTCCCGGCAGTAATAAACATGCAACGCCGAAGGAATGGATAGATTTGGCAGAAGCCATGTATCAGGCTTCTGTTGACGACAGTAAAGACGGCTCCACGATTCCAACCATGTGGGGAACAGATGCGGTACACGGTCATAATAATGTGATTGGTGCCACGCTGTTTCCCCACAACATTGGTCTTGGCGCTGCGAACAATCCGGCATTGATGGAAAAAATAGCTAACATCACGGCGCAGGAAGTCATGGCCACCGGTATCGACTGGGTATTTGCACCAACGGTTGCCGTAGTCCGTGACGATCGCTGGGGCCGGACCTATGAGAGTTACTCGGAAGATCCGGAAATCGTAAAAGCGTATGCTGCGTCTGTGGTTAAAGGCCTGCAAGGCCATGCTGATGCCGGTGATTTCCTGGGTGACGAGCGGGTGATCAGTACAGTAAAACACTTCGTTGGCGATGGCGGCACAGTGAAAGGCGACGACCAGGGTGACAACATCGCTACCGAACAAGCCCTGTTTGAAATTCACGCCCAGGGATATGTGGGCGGCCTCACTGCGGGCGCACAATCAGTGATGGCATCGTTTAACAGCTGGCACGGCAAAAAACTACATGGTCATGAATACTTACTGACAGACGTGCTGAAAGACCGCATGGGGTTTGACGGCTTTGTGGTGGGCGACTGGAACGGGCATGGACAGATTAAAGGCTGTACTAACGACAATTGCGCACAAGCTTTGAACGCCGGGCTGGACATATACATGGTCCCCTCTGACTGGAAGGCGCTTTACCACAATACAGTGGCACAGGTGAAAGACGGCACCATCAGCAGCGCCCGGTTAGACGACGCGGTAAGGCGTATTCTGCGGGTAAAAATGCGGGCAGGACTTTTTGATAAAGCCAGCCCTGCACAGCGCCCGCTTTCCGGTAAACAGTCTCTGATTGGCAGTGAAGAACACAGAAAAGTCGCCCGTCAGGCCGTTAAGGAATCTCTGGTTTTACTGAAAAACAAACAAAACCTGTTGCCACTGTCTGCAAGCGCGAACATTCTGGTGGCCGGTGATGCGGCTGACAACATTGGCAAGCAATCCGGCGGCTGGACAATTACCTGGCAGGGGACGAACAATACCAATGACGATTTCCCGGGTGGCACGTCGATATTTGATGGTATTTCACAGTACGCAAAGCAAGCTGGCGGCAATGCCACACTGTCAGTTGATGGCAGCTATAGCAGCAAACCTGATGTGGCCATTGTCGTATTTGGTGAAGAGCCATATGCAGAAGGTGTGGGCGACAGAGAAACGCTCGCCTACCAGCCAGGTAATCAGAAAGATTTAGCCTTACTGAAGAAACTGAAAGAAGACGGGATCCCTGTGGTATCGGTGTTTGTTTCTGGCAGGCCGATGTGGGTGAATGCTGAACTGAATGCTTCAGATGCGTTTGTTGCTGCCTGGCTTCCGGGATCCGAAGGGGCGGCTGTGGCAGAGGTATTATTCGGCGATGATGATTTTAAAGGTAAACTGCCCTTCTCATGGCCGGCATCACCCCTGCAGATAGCCAATGTGGGAGATGATGATTACGCCCCTCTCCTGCCCTATGGTTTTGGTTTAACCTTCAGCGACAAGAATGTTCTGCCGGACAACCTGAACGAACAAAATGAAAGCCTGAAGCAACAATCTGCAGAGTCTGTTGCCATTTTACAGGGCGGCGTCCGCGCGCCATGGTCGTTACAGCTTACCTCAAACAATGAACGCAAAACTGTTGCCGCCAGCGCTGAATCCTTCGACAGCATTACTTACCGCACCAGCGACAAAGTGGTACAGGAAGATGCGATCACCGTCACCTTCGATGGAAAGACGCCGGCCGGTGTTGCTTTCACGCGCACTGAAAAAGCTGAATTAGTTGCGTCGAATGCGCATTCAGAAAACCGTGCGCTGGTTTTCAGTGTCAATGTCTCGCAACCTTTTTCAGATGATGTTTTCGTTATCTTGTGTTCTGAACAGCAAGACGGCGATGAAGCCTGCCCGTCCGGCGTCAATATCGCACCGGCGCTGTCGAGCTTAGAGGCTAACAGCTGGCAGTCACTGGCGTTGCCCCTTAAATGTTTCGCCTCCCCTGACATAAACACACTGACAACTGCCTTCGCCCTGCGCACATCAGGTAGCGGAACGTTAAGCCTTGCCGATGTGTTTATTCAGCAAGCGCCAGAGCACTCAAGGGTGCTGGCATGTGAGTAGGTCTCAAGTTTTGCACTTTGCTCATCACCTTTTTAATCAGAGCGGGTAATTTGAAAGGCGTCCGATACATTAAACTTAAGTCTGAATAAGACAAATTTTATGCACTTAATTAGTGCTATCTGCGGTTTTAGATAGTAACTTAGACTTGGATTTTACCTACAAAAATAAACTCAGGCACGGATGCCTGGTTCGGAAACGGCCACACCAGCCTGTATAACAAGGATGATGTAATGAAATATTCAGCAGTATGTCTTATTGTCACCGCCGCTCTCACTGGCTGTGGCGGAGGCGGAGGAAGCGACAGCAGCCCGCAAACCCCGTCTGATAATACTCCTTCGACGCCTGCACCGGTAAACGACAGCCCCGAAGTTACGCTAAACGCTGACAGCCTCACTGCCAAAAATTATGAACAGATCACTATCAGTGCTTCAGCCACCGACGCTGATGGTATTACCTCCTGGGACTGGTCTGTTTCAACTGAAGATGTAAGTTTAATATCCTCATCAGAAACTGAAGCCGTACTCGATTTAACCGGTGTAACGGAAGACAGCGATATCACTGTAACCTATACCGCCACCGACAGCACGGGCAAGTCAACCGCAGAAACCATTACTGTGTCTGTAAATTCAGCAGGTGCTTTAACTGTAGAACTAACCGGCTCCGCCACCCTGTCGATGGGAGACTCACTGAGCATTGGTTACACGTCAGGTTTTACCCCGGACAGCGTCCTCTGGTCTGTAGAAGACAGTGACGGATTCAGTCTGGAAAATACTACATCAGACACCGTTACTGTTAAGGCGTTATACGATACTGCTAAACAGGAAGGCACACTCAAAATTACCGCTCTGATTGATGATTTTGCAGTATCCGGCTCCATGCCTTTATCATCTTTGTACATGCCCCTGGAGACACCTGTATTTACGCAAAGTGCTGACAGAGTCGCTTCAGGCGGCATTGTGAAGCTGAAGGCAGATATTAACTTCTCAGATTACGAAGTGTCCTGGGGAGAGACCAGTGCGCCGGTATCCTATGCGCACAATAGCACAGACAGTGAACTTACGGTTAAAGTGAAGGGTGTGGAGCAAAACACTGATACATCAGTAGATGTCACAGTGTCAAAAGACAATGTCGAATTTCAGCATACATTTGATTTTTCTGTTACTCCGTCTGCATACGAAACCTCTGTCACCTACAACATTGATGTGACCGCCGGTGAAACTCAGACCATAGAAATTCCTGATCCGGAAAGCGAACTTTTTTTAATTGAGGGGCCCTTGTATGTAGAAGTTGGCAGTTTCTCTGCTACTCATACCGGCAATGGGATTGTCGCTACCTACACTGCGCCGGACGTTATCGGAAAAGACTTCGCATTTGAGCAACTGTACGCATGGCTTGATTCTGCGGATAAGTTTGGTGGTTTGGGCGAAATTAGTGTGACTATTCGTGCTGGCGGGTCGGGCTCTCTTGTATCCGGCAACGCTTTTTTCGAAAAAGTACCGGCAACAACAACCGGACTGGATCACGCAGGTATGTTTAATTCACCGGCATACGGTGCGTCTGTCATCGCCACAGACTCAGCAGGAACAACGGTTGCCAGAACGGAAGTTGAAACAGACGGTTCGTTTGAGCTGTTAGTTCCGGCGGACGCTCAACTGGATATCAAACTCATCCCCTCTTTTGAAATGGATAATGCTGAAATAGTTGTGGTGAATACGGGAACACCGGGTTTAAGTGATCTGACAGACCAGGTGACCTACTACCCGATACCGCCACACGAACTTCTGATCACGTCCGGAACATTTACCACTGACACCAGTGGCTTAACAATCACAGCTTCTGCAGACAGTGATGGCAGCAGTCTTGGTGAAGACCGCACTGCCGGTGCTTTCAATATTATTAATGTCGCCCGTACTGCTCTGGAACGTGTGTCCGGGCAGCTGCCAGCCGGACAAAACATCAAGCCACTGTTATTTGCCTGGTCTCCGGATGATGCCGGTGACGGAGACTGGAGGAACAATGAGCTGGAAACCGGCTATTCCGGCGAATGGCCCTACACAATCATTTACGTCGACAGTGAAAGCACAGCCGACACAGACGAGTACGATGACACATTGCTCGCTCATGAGATAGGACATTACATTCATTCAGTTGCAGGCAGAAATGATTCTCCCGGCGGCACGCATGGCATTAATACCCCACTGGATCCCCGGGCAGCCTTCGCGGAGGGTTTCGCAAACTGGTTCAGCTACTATGTGACAGGTGAAGAACTGGTTACCAATACCTTTGCTTCAGGTGCTTCTTCTGACAACTTTGTCAGCGGCGGCGTAACTGAAATTAATAAGGGCTGGATGTTTGAAGCAAGTACCGGCAATATTCTTTTCGGATTGCAGTCGTACTTTGTTTCTCAGGGCAAAAGTGCTGACGACTTCGGCACACATGTTTTCTCAGCGTTAAGAAAACAAGGAAAGTCAGAGTTCTACTCCGGCGCTTATTACTTCACAACCATTTTTAGTTTCCTGGATGCACTTGAAACTGAAATATCGTTAAACCTGAGTAACGGTGAACTGAGTGATTTTGGCGTGAACAGTGTGTCCGGCAATGCTGAAGGTGAAAGTTTTTATGCCAGTCTGTCGAATCCTGACATCAACAGCGCCGCGGTGATTGAAGATTATCTGCCTGTTTATAAACCGGTAACCTACGATGGTACACCCGTAGAAATGTGTATGCAGACTACCATAGGCTCCAGTGTGAACGGAACTGCACTGACTGCATTCGGTTTCGGGGAACCGGAAAAAGTCATGAACGTTACAGTAACTGTTGACACGAATCCCGGCGGTCTGACGATTTGGGTTGCTGATAACGATGGTCCCGACATTCAGGGGATTACACCTCAACTGTCATCCGCTGTGATCCTGGAACCGGGGCAAACTACCGGAATTCTGGAAAATATTACGCCGGAAACAAAGCGTATGTGGGTCAGGAGTAACGACATGTATAATTCCGTCGATGACAGCATACATCGCTGCTACACCTTAACCTTTTCAGAACAATAAACTGACAACACTCAGTGCCCGCTCAGCGGGCACTGAGTACAAGTTTGCCATTTACATTTCCCGTTTACCGGTCCTCTAACCGGTTGTAATCAAGCAAACCGCCGTCAATGGGATAACGGGCTTCTGACCATCTGATAAGCTCATCACTGAATAACCAGAATTCAGGGTCGGTACGGCGTACCCCCACCTTATCTAACAGACGCTGATAGTCACTTTCGTTTTTCACTTTATTTAACTGTTTAACGACCTGCGGAATATCTGAGGCATTAACCTGCCAAAATACATCAGGATAACTACCGAGAAAGCCCTGAACCAGTGTCAGTGAATCGTTGGCGTGGTCACGGTTCTTATCTTCTTCAAACAGGCTGCTTACGTTAAAGTGTGCGCTGTTTCTCAGCACAGTGAACACGTCGAAGTCTTCCGGTTTTTCGTCATCTCGCACCATAATCATGGTGATCTCCGGCATGATTGTGGCTTGCTGAGCAGGTAATTCGTCTATGGTAGCCAGCGCGGCAAGCTGCTCTTCGTTAAGTACATCACTGTGTAATCCGGTATTTTCCGGCTGAACGTGCTTGAGATAAGCAGCCAGAAGGCGGTACAACTCCCCTTTTGGCTTACCGGTGTCGTATTCAATCCCGGTGTCCTGTTCAAAGCTGTTGATATCGCCCTCAATGTAATCCGTCAGTTCCGGCCCGGCGTGCTGATACCAGTCAGCTAACTGGGTACGGCGGGTTTCTGGTGGCAGTAATGTGAGAAAATTCGATTCTCCTTCCATTCGCAGGAAATCCATATAGAGCCTTGTCATCAACTGATGACCATAATTGCCATACACATCAAATCCGGCCACCAGCAAATAATGGATGCGCTCAAGCAGTGCGTAATCAATCACCCATGCGGTTTTCGGGGGGTTACCCACCATGCCTTTCACCACGGTGGCGTTGTCGAAATGACGAAATACGGTCAGACTGGCGTTAGTATTTTTGCCGTCGCCGGCCCAGACACTTTGTAAACTCAGGTGTTCACCCTGCGTAAACGCTTCATTAAGAAATGTCGTTCTGGCACGCATGTACTCGCCCTGGCGACGGGCGTATTTCACCCAGCTTACCGCCAACGCAGTACTGTCTTTTTCTGCCGGCAGATGCAGATTTTCCCGTTGGGAGGCATAGAATTCATTAAGCTCTTCTGAAGCCGCGACTTCCGGATCGACAAAAAACACCCAGAAACGGTCATTGATGACATTCAGTGCGACCTGGCCACGGCAGACCGGCCCTTTGATATATCCCATGATGGTATTTTGTGCCCGCTCCAGCATGAAACGGTACCGGCTTTTCACCGGTAACAAAGTAAAGGACGTGAGAGGGTTTGCCGCCACATCCGGTTTATAAGAGGGTAATGCCGGCACATCAAAGTCCGCGTCCACAAACCAGGCCTGCCATTTAGCCCGTAAATCATCATTAATCACATAGGGCTGATGGGTTTTGCTGACAATGGTTGAGAACACAGGCTGGAGCCTGTACCACACCCTATCAACGCCGGGATCATCGAAGGGCCGGCGGGTTGCGATTACCGCAAGCGGTTTGCCCGGCGGCGTGGCTGACCGCACCAGGTTAAAGAACTGCGGCGTTTCGCCTTCGGGACTCAGGCCGTCAAAATACAAATGAGTGGTGAACAGATGCTCATAAATATAACGCGCAGATAATTTCGCTTTGTTGTTATCTGCATTCAGCCACGTTTCCAGCTCCGATACTTTAGCAACAGTCTTTTCGTCTAACGAAGGAGATTCAGGTAAAGGTGCATTGTGCTGCAGCCATCTTAGCAGTGTCAGTTCTTCTTCAGCATTCAGGTTCGGTAAGGCATAAGGCATGCCCCCAAGAGGCTGATCTGCAATATAACGCCCCATTTCATCAAGTGTCGGACATTGCTGCTCTCTGTTTAAGCTGATATCGAAACCGTCTCCCAGGTGGGTGGTATCAGGTTGCGGATTGGCCCGCTTTAATAACAGCATCTGCGCCAGGACAGAGGTTTGCGTTTCCTGCACAACGTCGCTGTCTTCATCAGGTAAAACAGAAAAGAAACCACGCTTGCGCCAGGCGTCTTCAGAATGTGCGTCGATAAATAACCGGTTCGGCTGGGCGGCAGTTAAGCGGGTACCTTCGTAAACCTTCTCTTTATTCGCTCCGCGGGCAATACCTTCCGGCGCTGTCATTTTCAGCTGGCAGGGAGCGTCATAACAAGCGTGACATACCACACAACGCTTCGTCAAAACCGGGCTGACCTCATGTTCAAAGAATTGTGCAGGTAAGGGTTCTGTCGTCACAACCGTATCAGGGTTATCAAATAGTGGCGCTTCTGCTGCAGACCATTGCCAGATTGCCACACCGGCGATTAAAACAGCCAGCACCAATGCCGCCTTCCCCTTACTAAACCAATTCATACTTCGCTTCCCGTAATGCCCGGCGCACAGTCTACCACCCATTTACTCCTGCTCCATCTATCCATAGTGAAATCCTGTCAAAGGTTTAATATTCAGCCGCTGACCCGCAAACTCAAAGCCGGATGCATGGTGAGCGGTTAATCATGCTGTATACTGGCTGCAACACTATTATTTTATGCATTCATCATGTCCCGGCCACTGACCTATTTATCTCATTACCCTCAACATCTTCAGGATCAGATCCACCACCTCATCGACAACAATCAGTTGGGCGACTGGCTTCGCTCCCGTTACCCGTCCGTGCACAACATCAACAATGACCGTGATTTGCGTGAGTACGCCATGGACATAAAAAACCGGTACATGAAGAAAACCCAACCTTTAAGCAAAGTCATTTACGACGGTAAAATTCATATCGTGAATCACGCGCTTGGGTTGCACTCCTATGTAGCGAGAAATCAGGGCGGGAAGCTGAAAAGTAAGAACGAACTGCGGGTCAGCGATTTATTCAAAAATACGCCTGAGCCCTTTTTGAACATGATTGTGGTGCACGAACTGGCTCACCTTAAAGAAAAAGATCATAGCAAGGCGTTCTATCAGCTTTGCCGCCATATGCAGCCTGACTACCACCAGTTAGAGTTTGATGTAAGGGTTTATCTCACCGAAATGGACACTAACGGAAAAGTATTCTGATTAGGCTTTGCATATAAAAAAGGCCGCAAAGCAAAATGCAATGCGGCCTGAACTCATGTGGTCCTGTTATTTTTATCAGAACGTATACCGGGCACCGAGGGTATAACGCGGACCATATTGACGGGCGTAAAGGAATTGTTCCTCAAAGCGGCCGTAACCACGTTCAGTCTCGTTATTTACATTCACGCCTTCAACAAACACGGTGAAATGTTCGTTGAAATCGTAATTGATACTGAAGTCCCACTGACCGAAAGAGTCTGCCTGTGTTGGCGGTACATCAGATGAACCCTGTGCCTGCCCCATGCCCTGCAGATAGCCTGCACGCCATGCATAAGTCACTTTTACCGACAACGCTTCTTTTTCATAGAACATCTGGAAGTTAGCAGAATCACCGATACCCACCAGCGGGTTCTGACCGCTTTCGAGAATATAGGGGTCATACTTCACATCACCGTCGACCAGCGTACCGTTCACGCCCACACCGAAACCGGTGTCACCGAAAGTATGCTGAACGGCCAGTTCAATACCATCCACTGTGCGGGAATCCGGCAAATTTCGCGGCTTGGTCACACGCCACGTGATGAGTGGATCATCAGCGTTTGGCTCAACAACACCTTCTGCGTTAGCGTAGCCGTTATCCTGGAAATACTGGAAGATGGCACTGTCTGTGGCCTGCACACCATCAGCTTCAAGAGCCGCAACGGCTTCGTTCCACCGCGGTCCCTGGTAAATATCACGCAGCCCTTCGAAGGTCTGATCGCCCCCGGTGGTTTCGATATACTCACTCACCGTCTTGCGGAATAAGCCGACGGAGGCATAGCTGTCTTCGCTGTAATACCATTCCACTGACAAGTCGAGGTTTTGCGACTCGTAAGGTTTCAGGCTGGTGTTACCTTCAGAGGCGGTACGGGCACCAATTTTGGGGCTGCCGCTAAATGCACGACCACCTTGCAGCAAGCCAATAGGCGCACGGGTAATCGATTTACCCCAGGAGAAACGGGCAACCACGTCTTCTGTCACGTCCACTTTAATGTCGAACATGGGCAGCAGAATGTCATATTCACCGGTGAAATCCTGCAGGATAAGTTCCGACTGATATTCAGTGATCCACTCAGAGGGTGCGACCCAGTTTACCTGTGTGGGTACACGCACCTGCGCGGAACTGGGCACTTCAGTTTCTTCATAGCGCACACCGGCATTCACCTGCACATAGAAATCACCAATATCAAAATCCCACTCGGTTTGTACGTAAACAGAATCGGTGATCTCTTCAACAAAATTCACCGTTGGCGCATTAAAGAAAGGATCGATGGAGTAAACATTGCTGTCACCGGTCACGTCTGCCGTAAGGTAAGCCAGCTGCCGGGTGATCGCTTCGTCAAAGCTGTAGGTGTAAAAGTAATTCGGATTCAGCGCATCACCGCCGCCACTGAATGCATCCAGGAAATCACCGGTATCATGGCGGGTAAACATGCTGTCCGGGAAAATTTCGGTATAGGACGGGCTGAAGCCGGGTCCGCCACGCAAACCACCCCAGGCGTCCGTTGCACCCAACGACTGTTCGGTACGGGCATAACCAAAGTCGACTTTCACCAGCGGAATGCTGTCAAAAACCGAGTTGTACCAGGTACTGTCGATTTGTAGCTGCTCAATATCCGAACGGCCCTGATTGCGGGTAAACTGACTGAAGTTAGAATCAATTTCACCGGGCATCAGCTCGTTGGTGCCGTTATTCCAATTGATGTAATAACTGGGAATATCACCTTCCCGATAATCATACACTTTGGAGATCAGCTGATCGGAGCCAAGAATGACCTGGCCACTGCCCCCTAACCCTTTGTCCTTGCCGTTATCAATCTGATTGTAGGAGTCGTGATAATCCACTGACACTTCCCAGTCACCGGTGATTTGCCACTCCAGATTTACACCCAGTGAGCGGGCGTTCACTTCGGTGGTGTTACGGCTGGCTGTAGCAGAACCGTCGTCACCGGCAATATCGGCATACAACGCGGTACCATTTTCGTCCAGTTCATAAGCATTAATATTAGGCCCGAAGTTATTCCAGATCCCCCAGCCAAAGCTGTTAGTGCCGGTGACGGCGTCTGATGCGGTGTAATCCAGGGTTGCGGTGAAATTATCGGTAGGACGAAACTGGAACGTGACCTGTGCATTGGTACGTTCACGCTGAACATCGGCAAAGCCAAAGTTCAGATCCTTAGGAAAGAATGCCGCATCGGTAATGACGGAACGGTTATCCACCACCATGGACGGGTCCAGTTCGGGCAAATCCTGGTCAGGCACAAGCACCCAACCCTGGATGCTGGCAGATTGCTGACGGAAATCACGTTCCTGGTGAGATACCGAAATACCGATACCGAACATATCGTCAGCAAACGTGTTAGTGAACACGCCGGCTACTTCAGGCGTAATATCACTGCCTTCTTCGTTAGAGGTGTCCATAATGCCTTTAGCCGACACCGAGAACTGCTGACCGGGATTATCCATAGGACGCATGGTCAGAATATTCACCGTAGCACCTAAGCCACCACTGGGGTTTTCCGCCCGTGCAGTTTTCTGCAACTCCAGGGTTTTTACCCCTTCCGAAGACAGGTTCTGCAAATCATAAGAACGGGTAAAACCGGTGCCCGGCATCTGACGGCCGTTCAGGGTGATAAGGTTAAATTCAGGGCCAAAACCACGCACAGTGATCTGACTACCCTCACCGTTTGCCCGACTGATAGTTACGCCGGTGACACGCTGTAACGCTTCCGCCAGGTTAGTATCCGGGAATTTACCCAGTTCTTCAGCAGAAATGGCATCTACGACACCGCTTGAATTGCGCTTCAGGTCCTGAGAGCGCATCAGTGAGCCGCGGATCCCCTTAACCTGAATGACTTCCATGCTTTCGTCAGCAGCGGCTTCAGCTTCCTGTGCCTGCGCGCTGAACATGCTTGTTGTACCCAGTAACAAAGCCATTGATGTGGCGACCCGGGTCTTTTTAAATGTATTGTTTTTCATAGTTGACCTACTCATCATAATCAATTGTTCCGGCGAGCCGGTATGGCTTCACCGGAGGCTTTGTTATTGCGCTGCAATTTCTGCGTTATCGATGCGGTAAACCGCGCCGTCACCCTGTCCCCATGCCGGAAACACCATCACCACGTTGATGTCTGACACATCGAGACCAAGATCAGACAGCGTTTGCAGCGGGAAGGTATAGGTTTGCCATTCGCCGGCTACCGGATCGACGCCTTCAAGGCTTTCCGACAGCGGCAACTCAACGGCAGTAGCAGCACCGGTAGATTCAATCTTAAACAGCCAGGGGGCTGTGCTGTCAGCAGGCATAGAAGTCACTTTCATTTCAAAGCGAACCGCGCCTGTGGTAAGAAGTGCTGAAGCATCGAAAGACACCTCTTCATCTGCCAGGAAGCCCATTACCGTCGGGGTACCGCCGATACGGAATTCGGCTACGTCACCGTGGGCATCATCATCGGCTTCGATTGTCGGAGTAGAACCGCCACAGCAATCCCATACGCTCCACATATCCGCTGCGGTATCAGCGAACAGGGTTAAACCTGCAGCCGCACCGGCATCCGGGTGGTACAGTTTCATGTTGTCGATACGATATGCCGCACCTTCACCGGCCCCCCAGGCCGGGAACACCATGATCACGTCAATGGCGCTGATATCCAGGCCACCGGCCTGCAGGTCAGCTATGGGGAAGGTATAGGTTTGCCACTCGCCTTCAACCGGTGCTTCCCCTTCCACACTTTCTGTGATGGGTAATTCAATGGCCGTAGAAGCACCGTTAGATTCCACCTTAAATAACCAGGCTGCAGAGGCATCGTTTGGCAAGCTCACAACACGCATATCGAACTGCAGCAGGCCGCCGTCTGCCAGTGCAGTGGCGTCGAACGGGGTGTCACCGCCACCGTCAGCGGGACGGGTAATAAAGCCCATTACAGTAGGTTCGGCACCGATACGGAATTCAGCGGTCAGGCCGTGGGCATCGTCATCCATTTCTTCTGTGGGGGTTGAGCCGCCGCAGCAGTCCCACATAGGCCAGTTAGGGTTTGTAGCATCTTCAAAAATCACCAGTTCCGGGTAGCTGGATTCTGCAGAAATTTCCACGTTGGTCAGGCGGTAAGTTGCTCCGTCACCCGCGCCCCAGGCAGGGAACACCATAATGACGTCAATGGCGCTCACATCCAGACCAGCTTCATCGAGCATGGAAAGCGGAAATTCATAAGTTTCCCACACGCCCTCTTCCGGCATATCGCCGGCAGATTCATTCGGGCCCGTGTAGCCGGTTGCCAGTGGAAACTCTACAGCGGTTGATCCTTCTGAACTTTCAATTTTGAACAACCAGGCAGCACTGGCATCTAAAGGCAGCGACGTGACTTTCAGATCAAACTTTACACTACCCGTTTCCAACATAGGCGCACCGTCAAAAGGGGTTGCCTGCCCGCCCGGATCGGTAATGAAAGTACTGCGGCTGACGAACCCCATCACAGTAGGTGTTGCGCCAATAGAGAATTCGTAAACGTCACCTTTTTCGGCATCGTCGACGATGGCAGGCGTTGAGCCACCACAGCAGTCCCATGCTGGCCAGTTCGGATTATCGGTACCACCAAAGATGGTCAGGTTCTGTGCCACACCGCTGGAAGGTGGTGAAGGAATGGGCGCTTCACCTTCTACCAGAGCATCATCTGTAGAGTCATAGCCGGGGCGCACAGTTTCACAGCCTTTACCGGTATCCGGATTGGCTGAACATTGATAAACACGCACATAATCGATTTCGTAAGTTTGTCCTTCCGCGAAAGCTTCAGCATCAATGCCCAGCTCGTTCACGTTGGATGGCCAGTCGCCGCCCACCGCCAGGTTCAGGATCATAAAAAACTCCTGATCGAAAGGGGCATTGGTGTAATAATTCTGCAGCTCACCGGTGGTTTGCTCGAAATATTCTGTGTACCAGCCACGATGCGCCAGACCGGTCGCTTCGCCTTTGCTGTTGTAACGCACCGTTGACTTTCGCTGTGTGGCGTACAGGTAATCATCCATATACCAGCGAATTTCGCCTTCCTGCCATTCCACCGCATAAGTATGGAAATCGTCAGCTGGATTAGCGCCGTCCGGTAACTTATAGGCCTTACCACTGTATTTGTTATTCGGCCACTCACTGCCGTAATGCAGGGTACCGTGAATATTGGCTTCCGGGTTGCCGTCGGCGTCCATGGCTTTCAGATTAACCGCTTCCATGATGTCGATTTCACCACTTCGCGGCCAGCCACCATAAACAGAATCGGTAGGCATCATCCAGAATGCCGGCCAGCTTCCCTGACCAGAGGGCAGCTTTGCGCGCATTTCAAAACGGCCATATTTAAAGTCTGCTTTGTACTGTGTAACGAGTCGGGCTGATGTGTAAGGCTTCTCCGCCCCTTCTGCGGCGGGTAACGCGACAATTTTTAGCGTTCCGTCAGAGACAAATGCATTTTCAGGACTGTCGGTGTAGCACTGGGATTCGTTGTTGCCACCACCGGCGCAATTGACTTCATGAGTCCAGTTATTTCCGTCAATAGAAGACCCGTCAAAATCATCACTCCATACCAACTCCCAGTCTGTTATCGGTACCGTTGGCTCAACAATATTCACGTCCGTATTTGTGGTGGCGCCACCGCCACATCCCACAAGGGTTGTGACCGATATCGCGGCCGCCAGCCGCGACAATTGTAAAAATGTTTTAGTCATTGTGTTCAGCCCTGTTTTCAACTTCCGGCAAGCAGGCGGTGCCGGAAATTTGTTTTTAGTTTTCGTCCCGTCTGTGTGGTCGAATTAATTTTGTAAGCGCTTACAAATCTTCTCAAAAAGAAAGCACTGTTCAGTTGAGCGCGATTGAATTCCATTCCCGCCGACTATGAAAGCGCTTTCATTACATTACGACACGGTCAAATAAAGGTCAATGCCATTCTCATTTTTTTAACATTTCAGTCACCTTCGTGACAGATTGACTCACCGGTGCGCTATTGCGCGACTTTTAGCCAGTTTAACCTCGACACGGCCGGCAGGATTCTTTATATTGCGCGGCCTTGAATGCACTCACGTGTACCTCTTATTTTGTTTTCCGGGAATTTGTTGTGATCACCACCGCCAATATCACCATGCAGTTTGGCTCTGCGCCTTTGTTCGAAAATATCTCCGCTAAGTTCGGTAACGGCAATCGCTACGGCCTGATTGGCGCGAATGGCTGTGGTAAGTCAACCTTCATGAAAATTTTAAGCGGCAAGCTCACCCCTTCCGCCGGGAACGTATCACTCTCCCCAGGCACCAAGCTTGGGATCCTGAATCAGGATCAATTCGCCTTCGAAGAAATGTCGGTGGTTGATGCTGTGATCATGGGCGACAACGAACTGTGGGAAGTGAAGAAGGAACGTGACGAGATTTACAGCAAAGCGGACATGAGTGAAGAAGACGGTATGCGTGTAGCCGATCTGGAAACCCGTTTTGCTGAAATGGACGGTTATACCGCCGAAGCCCGTGCAGGAGATATCTTAATTGCTGCAGGCATTGAGGAAGACTATCACTTTGGTCTGATGAAAGAGGTAGCGCCGGGTAAAAAAGTCCGTGTGTTGCTGGCACAGGCGTTATTTGCCGATCCGGAAATTCTGCTGCTGGACGAACCGACTAACAACCTCGATATCTACACCATCAACTGGCTGGCTGAAGAGCTCAACAAGCGCAAGTCTACGATGATCATTATTTCTCACGATCGTCACTTCTTAAATTCCGTATGCACTCACATGGCCGATATCGATTACGGTGAATTGCGTATTTATCCCGGTAACTATGACGATTTCTCAGAAGCCGCTGCCGCTGCGCTGGAACAGCTCCATCATGAAAATGATAAGAAAAAGGCAGAAATTGAAGAGCTGCAAAGTTTCGTAGCCCGCTTCTCAGCTAACGCCTCAAAAGCTAAGCAAGCAACTTCACGGGCAAAGCGCCTTGAGAAAATTGAGCTGAACGAAATTAAAGCGTCCAGCCGCCGTAAGCCATACATCATTTTTAAACAGCACAAGAAGCTGCACCGTCTGGCGATTACTCTTGAAGATCTGGGGCACGGCTTCCCTGAATTGCCACTTTTCAGTAACGGTAATTTGCTTTTAGAAGCGGGAGCCCGCCTGGCCATTATCGGTGAAAACGGTGCCGGCAAAACCACCCTGCTGAAATGTCTGATCAACGAACTGGACGCCAATGAGGGCGTGGTAAAGTGGGCTGAAAACGCTGAAGTAGGTTACGTTCCTCAGGACAGCAACCGTGATTTTGCCAACGATCTGACTTTATTTGAATGGATGAGCCAGTGGCGCGGACCGAAGCATGATGATCTGCAGGTTAAAGCCATGCTGGGTCGTTTGCTGTTCACCTCTGATGATTTCAATAAGAAAGTGAGTGTTTGCTCCGGTGGTGAGAAAAACCGTCTGTTGTTTGGCAAGTTAATGCTGCAGGATATCAATGTACTGGTAATGGACGAGCCTACTAACCACCTTGATATGGAATCTATTGAGGCACTGAATAATGCTCTGGCAAACTACGACGGCACTGTAATTTTTGTCAGTCACGACCGTGAATTTGTCTCTTCACTGGCCACCCAGGTTATCGAAATTAAAGATCAGAAAATCAATCATTTCGAAGGTACCTACGAAGAGTTCCTTGCACACAGCGCTGCTGTTTAGTATTAAATTCAATAACTGAAAAGCGCTTATCACACAGCGGAAACTGTCGCCTTTTTCAACCTTGAACTATGCTTTGTATAAGGTGAAAAAGGTGATGGTGTATGTCTGTATCCAGAATATTCCCCAAGCAAATCGTTCCCATTTTATCCGGCGGCGGTACACGGCTGCCTGCTCACATAGGTATATTACAGGCACTCGACGACCTTAACGTAAAACACAACACTATTGTGGGCGTATCCGGCGGCTCTATCATTGCGGCAATGTACGCACGGGGCTTCACAGTAACCGAAATGAAACATCTGGCATTGAATACTGACTTTCGTCAGTTTGCTGATTTTTCTTTGTGGCGACTGTTACGTGAAGGCGGTCTGGCATCGGGAGATATTTTCGAGCAATGGCTGGATGAGCAGCTCGACGGGGTTACCTTTTCAACCATCAACTATCCTTTACATATTCTGGCCACAGATGTGAACGGCGGTGGTCCGGCGCTGTTTAATGCAACAGAAACGCCGGATGTGAAAGTCTCCGCTGCAGTAAGGGCTTCCATGTCGATCCCCCTCATTTTTGCCTTCAAACAATTCGAAGATAAATTACTGGTGGACGGCGCGGTACTGTCTGAGGACGCACTGTTTCGTGACTGGCAGCAGGACGGCACACCTTCGGTCTGTTTCCGCCTGCAAAGCCGTCAGAAAAAAGAGAACCTCGGCAAGAAGAAAGCCCGTTTCGCCCTGCCCACTTATGTCATGCTGTTAATCCGTACTTTTATGTCGGCACTGGCAAGGGAGTACGTACACGCTGAATTCTGGCAGCGCACTATTTTGATTGATACCGGCGAGGTCTCCGCCGTGGACTTTGATGCCAATGGCGCTGACAAAGAAGCGTTATTCGAAACCGGCTACAACACGACAATGGCCTACCTGCCGGATAAATTAAAGAAGCAGTATTCCAGAATTAGCTGAATTCAAGCTTGTTCAAATAAATCTAAGGTTCATTCAGGGCGTTAAGGTGCAACAACTCAGCGCCCTTTATATCATCGCTGATATCTATAAATCCCCGGCAACGCTAATCCTGCTTCTATATATTTTTGAAAAACATTTGACTCTGGAGTTAACTCCAGGGTTTATAGTAAGCACTATGAAAAAATCAGACTTGCTGAAAATAGGCGAACTGGCCCGCCTGACTGACCTGAGTAACGACACCATCCGCTTTTATGAGAGCAAGGGTTTGCTTACGCCTTCCGAACGCTCTGATGCAGGTTATCGCCTGTATTCTGAAGATGATGTGGAAAAGCTCTTATTTATCCAACGCACTAAAACGGTGGGTTTTACGCTGAATGAAATCAGCGAACTCATGGAGCTGAAACTGCATCCTGATACCCACACGTGCGGTGAAGTGAAGAAAGTCACCGAACAAAAGCTACAGCAAGTAACAGCTAAAATTAATGAACTGGAGCGTATCCGTCAGTCGCTGCTTCAAATGAATAATTTGTGCGATGGCGGCCCTGAAAGTGCTCAGCATTGCACGATTCTACAACTACTGGACTCAGAAAAACCGCTATGAACGATATAACGCTATTGCTCACCAATTTCTTTGGTCTGTTTATGGAATCAGCGCCGTGGTTACTCATGGGCTTACTGGTTGCCGGCATAATGCACGAGCTCGTCCCCGTGAGCTTGTTGCAGAAACATATGGGTAAGAACAGTGTGGGGGCGGTGATAAAATCTGCCTTCATTGGTGCACCATTACCACTGTGCTCATGCGGAGTCATTCCCGCCGCACTGGGATTAAGAAGAAGCGGAGCTTCGAAGCCGGCCACAGCATCCTTTCTCGTTTCCACACCGGAAACAGGGGTAGATTCAATATCGGTTTCTTACGCCCTGCTCGGCCCCGTATTCGCTGTGGTTCGTCCTGTTGCTGCCATCTTCAGCGCCATTTATACCGGTTTAGTGGTGAAGTGGTTTGTGAGGGACGACCAAGCCATATCGTCTTCACCGGCTTCTTTAGAAAAGGTTGAGCAGGACAGTTGCTGCAGCAGTAAAGCACCGGTGCAGGAACCGGTATCGTCTTGCTGTGCTTCAAAAACTGAAGTGGTTGCGCCAGTTAAATCCTGTTGCAGCAGTGAAAAGCCTGCTGCGCTAAATACCGGAAAGCCTGCTGCGCAAAGTAGTTGCTGTGACACGAAAGTCACTACACCGGTACCTGCAGAAGCGTCTTCCTGTTGCAGTTCAACTCAGGCCGAATCAGAAAAAGAGAATAAAGTCGTTCAAATCTGGCAGTTCGCTACAGGTAAACTACTGGAAGATATTACCATGTGGTTACTCATTGGCCTTACGCTGGCTGCAGCCATTCAGACCTGGGTACCGGTATCTTTTCTGACCCAATGGGGCGATGGTTTTCTGGCTATGCTGGTCATGGCGCTGATTGGGATCCCTATGTATATCTGTGCAACGGCATCAACGCCTCTTGCCGTTGGCTTTCTGTCTGCCGGCCTGTCACCCGGTGCAATCCTGGTGTTTCTGCTTGCAGGTCCGGCAACCAATATTTCTACCATGGGCATGATTGGCCGCGAACTCGGCCGCCGCTCTCTTATCATCTATTTGTTCTGCATTCTCACAGCCAGCATCGGTTTGGGTTACCTGCTGAATGCGGCGGTGGAGGCATTTAACTGGCAATCTTTTATCCCCACCGGTGAGGGAGCCCACCATCACGGCGAAACAGTAAATGCCTTTTACGCATTGTGTGCGGTAGTGCTCGGCGCACTGATGTTACGTAACAGCTGGCAGGCAGCGAAGGACAAGTGGTTTTCCGGCAATAATATGCAAAGCAGCTGTCATTAAGAAACTGAACAGGAAGTCATCACATGGGTAATTTTACAAAAAACATCGCCATGTCTGTTCGCCGGTAACACCGGCGGCGGAAACGTCCGTGCGTTTAAGCCGATGCCTGTTTCTGAGGCTCTGGCTGAAAAAATTGCGGGGGCTAAGCGGTAGCCCTGCAGTCCTTTTTAACTGCGCCTGCCAGCCGTGACAAAAACTCGCGGTTGGTAGGTAAGCCATTCAGCAATTGCTCTGTCGAGCGTCGCACATCATTTAAAGCCTTATCGGCCACCCGCATTTCATGTTGCGACAGGCCTGTACATGCCTCACCGAATGTAGATTGCATGCCCATCAGCACGTATTGTTTACTGGCTGAGGAAAACAGCTCCAGACGGCGATCGCTCTCGTAAAGCCAGGGCGGCTGGGTTTGCCACAGTGCCAGGGAATCTTTAAGGCTTTGCGGCACTGAGGCTGCATCGCGGTGAGCACGCCAGTATTCACTGTCATCCCGGGACGACAACACATAATGCAGCTTGATAAAGTCGATGATCTCTTCCCACCGGCTGTGGGTAATTTCGTTATAACGTTTAGCCAGTACCGTCATGGCATTGCGGCAACGGGGAAACTGGTGGCTTATCCATTCAACAGATTTTTCCACCAGCACCAGCGCTGTTGCTTCAAGAGGCTCCACGAATCCGGCTGACACGCCAATGGCTACACAGTTGCGGTGCCAGAACACCGAACGGTGACCAGGCTCAAAAGTGATTAACCGGGGCTCTGCTTTTGATGCATCCAGATGCGGGTCATTTTTCACATACTGCATCAGTGCATCCTGAGCCTGATCTGCCGAGCAGTACTGGCGGGAGAACACATGGCCAATACCCCGGCGGCCGGACAAGGCAATATCCCAAATCCAACCGTGCTTTTGTGCCGTTGCTACGGTTGCAGAAGCTACCGGCGCATTTTCATCCCGATAAGGCACCTGAAGTGCCAGCGCAGCATCATTGAACAACTGTTCACGCCTGCACACCATAGGAACGTTATAAAACCCGTTCAGCAATAATGCTTTAAAACCACTGCAATCGATGAACAAATCACCTTCAATGACACGGCCATCCGACAATGTCACTGAAGCAATATCACCGTCCGGCGCACCATTAACCTGTTCTACATGTCCGGTGGTATGCACCACACCTAATTTCTGCGTGCAGTGCAAACGCAGCATTTCGGTAAATTTACCGGCGTTGAGGTGATAACCGTAATTCAGAGCAAAAGCAAATTCCGGCGTTGCCAGCGTCTTCGGTGCAAGTGACTGCTCACACACAGCCCCCTGGGCACAGACCAGTGTTTCAAAATCAGAACCGGGACGATTTTTAAGAAAATATTGCGACAGATTCACCGCGCCATAGCCAGCCGGTGTAGTGAACGGATGATAGTAATGCTCTCCGTTGCCATATTGCCAGCCCACAAACTTAGAAGCCTGTTTAAACCCGGCATTGCAGAACTGCATGAAGTCTTTTTCAGATATGCCAATCTGGCGGAGAGTATCCCGCATGGTAGGCCAGGTGCCCTCGCCTACCATGAGGTTTTTAACGTTGGGAGATTCAACCAGTTCAATGCGAACCGGATGGGTACATCCGGATTTTTCGCCATTTTTCGCGGCCAGGATGCCTGCTGTCAGCCATCCGGCGGCACCACCACCTACAATTACAACACGGTTCGTCATTTTCCAGTCTCCTGAAAATTAACCCACCTTCCCTGCCGGGCAATATTTCTCTATGAATTGTGCGTGTGGCGGCAATTGCGCCAACTGGTTATCAATTTGATTCTTTAATGCTGTTAACTGTTGTTTCAGTCCTTCAGGAGGAAGCAATTTACCGGCCTGATGATAGCTTCCGGGCATCAGTCCCTGCCCCATCATAACCTGTACCCATGAGTCCACTCTGAACAGCGATACATCGTCAGGCCACACATAACCATTTTCACGAAAAATCGACAGTCTGTGTTTCAGCGAACCGGGCACATCCATTGTCCTGTAGTGGTTCCAGAACGGACTGTCATCACGTGTAGTCTGATGATAATGAAGGATAATAAAGTCCCGGATAGTTTCAAGTTCAACCGCCGTTTCCTGGTTAAACCTTTCGGCTAATATTCCAAAATTATCCGAAAACGGAAATAACTTCATAAGACGGATAAGTGCCGTGGTGACCAGGTGAATACTGGTTGATTCAAGAGGCTCCAGAAAGCCGCCGGACAAACCGATGGCGACACAATTCTTATGCCATGCCTTTACCCGTCTTCCGGTTTTAAACTTCAGTTTCCGCGGTTGAGTCAGGGGCTTGCCGTCAAGGTTTGCCAGCAGTGTCTTTTCAGCCTCTTCATCGCTGAGAAAACGACTGGAATAGACAATGCCATTACCGGTGCGCGACTGCAGCGGTATACGCCACTGCCAGCCGGCCTCGTGGGCAATAGCACGGGTGTAAGGTAAAGGTGGTTCAACGGACTCAGTCTGCACAGTAATAGCGCTGTCGGCTGCGAGATAATGACTCCAGTCTTCGTACTCAACACCCAGGTGTTCACCAATAAGCAGTCCGCGAAAGCCAGTGCAGTCAATAAACACATCACCGGCTATGACCTGGCCCGTCTCCAGCTTTAATGCCGTAATGTTGCCACTGTCACTGTGAAGATCCACTGCAGCAATTTTGCCTTCAATGCGTTTCACACCGGCGGCTTCACTCTTTTTACGCAGCCAGGCGGCGTAGGCAGTGGCATCCAGATGAAAGGCATAGTTCAGTGGTTTCTTACCCGCCGCAAGGGCAAACTTACTTTCTCTGGCGGCTTTCAGTTCAAGACAGAAGTCGTCCAGTCCTGCACTGTAGCCACTTTCTTTTGCCGCCATCCAGAAGGCGTGAAACTCTGCCATCCAGGCACGCTGACCAATTTCGCCAAAGGAATGCAGATAGTTTTCATCTTTACACCCCCAGTTTTCAAACTGAATGCCCAGTTTGAATGTGGCCTGGGTGGCAGACATAAATTCCTGTTCGTTTATGCCCATCAACTGATGGAAACTGCGCATGGTGGGAATAGTGGCTTCCCCTACACCCACGGTGCCGATCTGGTCGGATTCAACCAGCGTAATGTCGAGTAAATTTCCCAGTCTGGTAGCCAGACTGAATGCAGTCAGCCAACCGGCTGTACCACCACCGGCAATAACAACTTTTGTTTTCTTATTTTCGCTCACGCCTGCTCCTTACCGGTTCAGGTTACTGATTAACATGGAACGCAAACGCCTGGCGTTAATGTCGTCCATCTCCCCCAGCGCACCACGGCACTCCGGCGGAAGATGTTCACGAACACGCTGCGCATCGCCAAACACGTAATAATCAAACAACGCCTTCCAGGCTTGTTTTTCCTGCTCTGGTTTTTCACGCAAACTCATCATGCCGTGTAACAGCACATCCATGGGATTGCCTTTGTGACGCTCTGTGGTCATCCACCAGAAATTAACCATTACGTTAAAACGGTCGTATGCCGTAACTTCATGCCACCACATACTGGGGTAATAAAGGCCGTCACCGGGTTCCAGGTCAGCAATCCACGCATTGTCCATCGCCTCTTTAAGGCGGGGGAACTTATCGAAGTCAGGATCAGCGAGATTCGCCAGCGTAACAACCTGACCGCCCGGCGTAGGATGCAGCGGCCCGGGATAAAGGTTCTCCACCTGTTCCGGCGGGAACAGCATGAACCGTCGTTTGCCCACAACACAGCAGGCCAGATTTTTAGGCTGATCAAAATGCGCAGCAGCTACAGATTCTGTTCCCAGCCAGATTTTAGCGACTACCGGATTTTGCTCAAATTCAGGATGGGTAAACGCCAGAGAATGACCGTCTGCCAGTGCAGGGAATCCTTCTTTCAGCACCAGAGAGTTAACGTACAGGTATTCATGTTCCTGTTCACTGAGCTCACTACGGATTGTGTTGAACACATCGGGGATCGTTGACCGTTCTGCAGAGAAATTAAATCCGGTACAGGTATCGTTGTATCCGAAGCGGGACTGAATTTCTGATGGTGCGCGATACACCAGCATGGGTTTATTGCTGTAGTTATCTTCCAGCATCTGCATGGTATCAAGGGGGGATGTCCGTCCTGCTTTAACCATTGGCCAGTCGTTTACCAGCCCCTTAAGAATAACCGGCTGGTTAAGAGCGAAGAGATCATCAAACGGGATGGCATCTGGTGTGATGCCTTCCCACACTGTTACGGTTTGTCGGGAAGGTGTAACCATTGTTTTCGTCCGTTAATAAAAAGCGGCTTAAATGTCAGTACCAGCCGGCACTGACAATCCGGACCAGCACTGTACCTAAATCAGCGCAGATTTTGCGTTCTTCAGATCAATTAAACGCTGAAAATTACCCAGTGAAGATAAAATAAAGTAAAGCGGGCCAAGCATACCGTACTGACTTAACTTTGCCAGACTGTCACCGTCGAGCTGAGAAAGCTTTTCCTGATTGACAGAATAGTAGTTGGAGAAATTCACCTGCTCTACATTGCTGAGCTTAATCTCAATGTTCACCGGCTCCAGAAGATCCATCTCTTCCACCAGCGTGAACAGAGTTTTGTTGTATTGGGCACCGGCTTCAATAGTCTGCAGTGCCTTTTTTACATAATTCAGATAACCGGATTCGCCACCCATTGGCAGGAAGACCGCTTCACCTTCTTCGCCAACTCGGGGATCGTCCATATCAATACAAATAAACGGTTCCGGTGCGGCATCATCAGATTCGCGATAGGCAATACTGAATGGTCCGCGCCCCAGCACGGCAGGAATATAACGGGTTGTCCATCCGTCTTCACTCAGGAACAGGTTTTCGTCTTTGCTGAGCCCCAGAATACTGTGGATCTGCAACTCACCACTGTCGGCATCTTTATAAAATACCAGCGGAAACTCTTTGTGCAGCTCGCTGATTTCAGACGCGAATACACGGGTACGGTTTACCTGATGGCCGGAAAAAGCACCCGGACGGGTATTAACTTTCAGATCTTTATGATCGACGTTATTCAGAACAGCTGGTTTAGACATAGATTGGTCCCCGTTACTGCGGGTTGAGCGAAAGGTATACGCAGGATGTTATCGCGCTACCCCGTCAGGCGCAATGTCATGTTTGTAAGGATTAAGGCCGGCATGCGAGGGCACACCGGCCTGAGAATCAAAGGTCACAATCCGGGAGGATTGTGACCGGATGCTGACAGCTATCAGAAGCTGTAGCGGGCACTCAGTACAATACGTCTGTCCAGTTCCTGGATGAAGAACGTGTTGTTGTAGCTACGGCCGTATTGACGTGAACCTTCTTCGAACAGGTTGATTACGTCCATGCTTACTGTCAGGTCTTCGCTGAAGTCGTAACTTACGTTAACGTCTACCTGCTTGTACTCATCGATGAACAATGGGTTACGAACAGAAGATACGCCACGGTTTACTTCCGCCAGGAAGGAATCACGCCAGTTATAAGCAACACGGGTAGACAGGCCGTCTTTTTCGTAAATCAGTACTAAGTTAGCTGAGTCACTTAAGCCTTCCAGTGCGAACTGGTCGATTGCCGGATCTGCACCTACATCGTAACCGATATCACCGTCAACGATGGTGAAGTTAGCCTGGTAACCGAAACCGCTGTCACCGAAGAAGTGCTGCCATGCAAACTCGTAACCGGAGATACGTGCACTCTGGTTGTTTACAGGCTGAGTAACTTCGAAGGCCATTTCAGGGTCGCCTGCCATTGGCTCAACATTGTTGTTAGCGAATACGTCATCAGCAAATGCCTGACCTTCTTCGAACTCATCAGCGCCCCCCGGGAACACGTCAGGGTTTGCAAGCAATGCAGACATGGTGAAGAAGTTACGTTCTGTTACTTCGATACCACGTGCTTCAAGCTCTGCAATAGCTTCACCTGAAACAGTACCGGCAGCACCTGAAGTCGCATCAAGCAGACCGAACAGAGTTTGAGAAACCTGCTGTGTACCAACGAAGTTGTCTACGTCTTTACGGTAGTAACCTACTGACACCATGCTTGAATCACCGTAGTAGTATTCAAGTGACAGGTCGAAGTTGTTGGACTCCAGTGGATCCAGCGCAGCGTTACCGCGGCTACCTGATGCCACACCGCCTAAGTAAGTAGGACGACCAGGCGCACCAATGCTGGTAGCTGTGTACATCTGGTTATACGCAGGGCGAGCCAGCGTCATGCTGTAAGACGCACGGGCTTTCAAATCGTCAGTCAGGTTAACCGAGAAGTCGATGTTTGGCAGGAACGCTTCATATGAGTGGTCCTGAGACAGCGCTTCAGTCTGATCGCCGTAGCTGATAGTGAAGTCGTTATCTGACAACCAGATGATCTGCTCTGGTACAGATTGCAGAGAGATAGACTCAACGTCTGTCTTCTCATAACGGGCACCAACCACTAAGTTAGCTTCGAAACCACCGATTTCGCCGTCCATTGTCGCCATCGCGTACAGAGACAGGATATCTTCTTTAACGGTGTTGTTCTGAGCACCAACAGAAGGCAGATCACCCGGGGTGAAGCCATACGCCGGCGCAACAGCGTTCAGCAGGTCTACTGCGTTACCGCGGAATGATACGCTACCCAGAGGGATAGTGGTTGAACCTGCAGGTTGGGCAATTGAATCCGCACCGGCAACACCGCTCATGTTGTGATCTTCAAATGCACAAGCTGTACAAGTCACTTCCAGCAGACCTTCAGGAATATTACCTACATCAGCAACACCCCAGCCACCAAGCTGCGCTTCAGTTTCATAACGAAGCTGATTCATTTCTGTCGCCATGTAGCCGATACCGAAGTCAACTTTTACGTCAGAACCTTCGTCCCAGGTACCGTCGAAACGGAACTGTTTAACGTCAGATTCCTGATCAGAAGAAATGGCACGGGTAACCTGAGGACCAACATCGGCCAGGTCGAAAATACCGTTGTTGTTACCTTTAACAGAATCGTCAACAACAATGCTTGCCTGAGGCATATCCAGACCGAAGTCCATGGTTTGCCAGCCGGCAGTTGCACCTGCTACGTTGAAACGGATTACGTTTTTACCGTAAGGACCGTTACCGCCAGATTTTGCATTCGCCATGTTAGCGTCGAAACGCAGGTTCAGTGAATCGTTTGCCCACCAGTCAGCGTTGAAACCGAAAGATGTCAGTTCATCTTTAGCGGCCATCACCAGGTTCTGGAAGAAGAAGTCTTTACCACCGTCGATATCTTCAGTGAAACGGATTGGCGTGGCAACAACCGGGTTACCATCGAATTCCATATCCGTGAACTGACGGGCAAACCAGACACCGTCAACAACAGAGGTAGAGTTAATTTCGTTGCTGGCGTAAGTTGCGTCAGCGGTCAGTGTCAGAGTTTCTGAAGGTGCGAACTGTAAGGTAACCATACCGTTCATACGTTCGCGGTTATCTTCGTTAACACCTAAACCTAAGTTAGAAGGCATGGCAACCAACTGACCTTCCGCAGGTGCGTTAGTCACGTTAGCGCCGTCTACCAGACCGAAAGTGCCAGGAGACGTTGAATCCCAGTTGTACAGCTGGTAGTTCTCAACACTCATGTGGCGGCTACCGGAGTCGCGCTCCTGGTAAGAACCGAACACAGCTACACCAAATGTGTTGTCATCGTTTGACCAGTTCGCAACACCACTTAATTCTGGTGTCACACCGTCACCGCTGTAGTCTTTCATGGCTTTCGCGCCGATAGAGGCACGGTTTTCACCTTGAGACAGTGGCTTTAACGTATTGATGTTAATTGTTGCACCGATACCACCTGATGGTACGGCTGCACGGCCAGTCTTATAAACTTCAATGCCACTTACACCTTCAGATGCCAGGTTAGAGAAGTCAAAAGAACGGGTTGTACCGGAAGCACCCTGGTCAAGCGGGTTACCGGTGATAGATGCTACGTTCGCAGCAGGCATCTGACGGCCGTTTAATGTGATCAGGTTGAAGTTACCACCGAAACCACGAACGGTAACTTCTGAACCTTCACCGTTTACACGGTTGATAGAAACACCAGTGATACGCTGCAGAGATTCTGCCAGGTTGGTGTCAGGGAATTTACCCATGTCTTCAGCAGAGATGGCGTCAACAACACCGGTAGACTGACGTTTTACGTTCATAGATTGAGACAAACTTCCGCGAACACCGCGTACTTCAATCTGTTCTACTTGTTCTGGTGCGTCCTGAGCAAATACAGGTGATGCGACCATTACGCAGAGTGCCCCTGACACTGCGCAAGATAGCTTTGTTTTATTAAACATAGTTTGGTTTCCAGTTGAGTTTTCACACGTGAATTAAAGTGCGTGTCCCTTATGAGGAGGATGACTACCGCGCATAAAACACTGGTCAATCAGTTCACTCAACCCCATCACGCACTCGCTGTGCAAACCGTTACGTTGTGATCCCATTCTCACAATGTAACGCGTTACAAGCCGCCATTTAACGTTAACGAATTGTAACGGTGTAGTTATAGCCCGCCTTGTGAAGCAATTGCAAGTATTTTGTTAGGCTGCCTAACAAAATTAACCTTTTTCTTGAAATTGAAGTATTCTTTAGTCTTAAATGAGCGGGTAAATGCAGATTTTACTATCTGTATCTGATTAGAATAAATGGCCTGTCAGGCACTTTTTATTTACAAATACAGGTTAAGTAAAGGTGACAACTCTCCGGAGTGCAAGGATTGGTCATATTAAATTTTTATGATAAGTCACTGTTTGAAAAGGCTGAAAATTTGCTATGAAAAATAAAGGAAAAATATAAGCATTAGTTATAGAGAATATAACCGGAAGATGATAGAGGCCCCTGAAAAGGGAATGGTGCAAAGCAAAAAACAATAATAAAACTGACTTTGCTGTCACACAAATGTAAAGAAACCAGAAAGTTCCGTAAAGCCTGAATTATCGCAAAAAGAACAAAAAACAAACAGCGGTAAACCCTGAACTTTTTTAGTGCAGAAGACTCTTTAACAGCGATCTGGTTTTAACAATGTGTGTCACAAAAACGGCTTTTAAAGTCCTTTTACCGTTAACAATTATTCAACAACAGGATAAAACAGCGCGAGCTGTTCCATAACAAAAATACTATGCCCGTACACAAGCAATCGAGTCAGCGTCTCCAACAGCAAGGCCTGGCACTGGACACAGACAGACAGTTTTTTCGCTGTCTTCGCGAAAATGGCCCCATGAGCAGAGCAGCCATCTCTCAGCTTACCGGCATTTCCCGCCCCACTATTTCAGAGGCTGCAGGACGTTTGCAGGGCCAGTCTCTGGTCAATGAAACGAAAAAGAAAACCCAGAATAAACAGGGCCGTGCAGGTATACTTTATGAAATTAATGCCAACCGGGGTGTTACCTTGTCTGTTGCTCTGGACAGTCAGCACATTCAGATGCGCCTCACCGACCTGGCTGAAAATATTGTTGCAGAAGAGCAGTTCAAATTAGCCGCGCTTAACGGCCACGCCATACCCGATTACGATGTAGAAGCAGCACACGTACCGTCTACCCGAATTGACAGCAGCGAAGCCTTCTTCCAGAAACTGACCACCATGGCTGAAGACATGGTTGCACGAACGAAAAGCGCAGTCCTCGCCATAGGCATATCGATTGCCGACCCGGTGAATTCTGAAACGGGCCAGGTATTACCTCTGCACGGTGCCCCTTTCCCCCTCGCCCACGACATTAATTTTCCCTCTCTGTTTGCCAGTATGTTCCATTGCCCCATTACTATTGATAACGATGTGAATTGGGCAACCATGGCGGAACGTTCGCAGGGTAACGCTATCGGCGAGAAGAACTTCATGTTCTTTTATTTTGGCCGGGGGATCGGTGCCGGTATTTATATCAACGGACATCTTATCCGCGGAAGTTCGGGTATTGCCGGCGAAGTGGGCTATTTTAAAGTGGATGGTTCGAAGAACCTTCAGGATTACGTGGTAGAGAACCAGCTGGGTAAAGCCTTACTGGAAAACCGTTCTTTGTACGATCATCCGGCTATGGATAAAATTATCCACGTGATTTCTAACGCGGGAATTCTGGTGAATCCGGATCTCATAGTGATTGGTGGTCCGCTTTCCCGTCACGACGCCTTTATGAAAACACTGAAAGACACGATTCCACAAAAAACACTGATGCCGACCAGGGTAATTGCCAGTGCAATGCCGGATACCGCCCCGCTTTGCGGCGCATCAGCCGGCGCTCATGAACTGGCACTGGCTTCGCTGGGGCTGATACAGCATCCGGAATAGCACAGTCTCAGACCGGATTTTACTATCCGGCAAGAGGGGCTTCAGGGGAAAAGCGGAAACTTTTATCCAGCTCACTGATCCCGAGGCCACTTCGCTTATTCACCCTGATCTGTACCGGGATCCGTTCTTTCATCGCTTCGATATGGCTGATCACGCCAATCATTTTGCCGGAGGCGTTTAAGTTATCCAGCGCATCCAGTGCAATATCAAGTGTTTGAGCATCCAGCGTACCAAATCCTTCGTCCAGAAACAGCGAATCAATGCTGGTTTTATGACTGACAAGATCAGACAGCGCCAGTGCCAGCGACAAACTGACCAGAAAGCTCTCGCCACCGGATAAAGTCCGGGTGTCTCTGGCGATATCGCCCTGCCAGGTATCCACTACCAGAATAGCCAGACCGTCCGCCTGCTTTCGCTGCAACCTGTAGCGGCCATGCAGACGTTGTAACTGACGGTTCGCCAGCACAATGAGATTGTCCAATGTCAGGCCTTGCGCAAATTTTCGGAATTTATCACCGGTGGCGGAACCGATGAGACCGTGCAGGGCCGATGTGATCTCAAACGCCTGTTCTTTTTCCGCTATACCTTCTGACAAACTGTACAATTTCTCACGCTGCTCATCATCAGCCTGACATCTGGCAGCCAGTTCTCCCCGCCGGGTGAGAATGCGATCCCGTTCTTCATTCGCCTGCTGATATTTACTCTGCAACTCATCGCCGTCAGCTTGTTGCCACAATGCGGCCTGTTCATCATTGAGCCAGCTGTTGTACTGGGTACAGGCACTGTCAAATAACGCGGAATGACGCTGAGTTGCGGCTTCCAGGGTTTGCTTCTCACGGCTGAGCTGGTCACGTAGTCCGGGTGTGAGTAACGCATTTTGAAAAACCATATCGCTGTCAAAACCGGCCCGCTTGCGCTGCATTTGCCAGCGTTCAGATAATTCTTCCGTCTTTTGCCGGGCGGCTACCAGTGCTTCAACAGCAGCGTTTAATGAAGATGTGATGCCGGTATGGCGCTCCTTTGCGGCCGTTGCCCGCTCCTGTGCCTGCTGTGCAACCTGCTTTGCCTGCGCGATGCGCTGTTCCGCTTCCGTGATGGCTGTTTGCGACGGGGTTGTACCGGCCAGAGCATGGCGTTCGGTTTGATGCTGAGTAAGGGTGTCACATAAAGCGTTAAATGCAGTTGTCAGCTTACCGGCCTGCGCTTTTGCTGCCTGCCAGTTTTGCTGTGCATTTTCACGATACACCGCCTGCTGTGATGCCTGCTTCTCAAGTGCAGTCACCTGCTCTTTAGTATCAGCCCATTGCTGCGCTTTCTCCTCCAGCCTGTCCAGCCAGGCTGAAAAATCCGATGGCGGTAACGGATGTCCGGCGTCAGCGGTTTCTTTCGCTATGGCATTGTGCAGCGCAACACATTGTTGTTGTGCGCTTTCAAGTGCACTTTGTGTGTCACCAGCCTGCTTCTGATATTGGGCCAACCGTTCAGCGGCGAGTGCTACCTGGTTTTCACCATGACTTACCTGCCGTTGCAGTTCGCTCATTTCAGTGATGAGTGCTGCAAGCTTCTCCTTCTCAAGATTTGCTCTGCTTCGCTGTTCCCGCAGCGCTGTCGCGCGATTTTTTTGCTGCTGTTCATATTGAGTCAGTCCGCGTTTATCATTCAGAGCAACAGAAATACCGGCTTCCTGTGATGTGGTTTCCCACTGTGCGGCAATGTCATCTGAATCTTGCACAGCTTTTTCCAGCGCTTGCGTGGTTTGTTCCAGTCCGAGCCTTAATCTCTCACAACGCTCGTTTTGCCCAATGCCGCGACTTTCCGCCTCTTTAAGCTGTGCTTCCAGTTCATGCTTGCGGGTTAATGTAGCAGACACATCCAGTGCAACCTCCCCGGAGGCAGGATGAGACAATGAGCCGCATAGCGGACAAGCCTCACCGTCTGTCAGTTGCATGCGATACTCTGCCAGTTGCTCCTCTTGTTTCAGCAATAACGTGACATCCTTTAATGACTGCCTGAGGGCGACAAATTCTTCGCGCATGAGGCCACGTTGCTTTACCGCTTCATCGTAGTCACTTTGCAGCCTCACCTGTTCAGCTTTGTACTCAGACTGTTTCCCGCATAACTTCAGGTATTGCTGTTGCAACGACATCGCACGGTTAAGCGGTGCCCAGCCCTGTTCTATGGCCAGTAACTCCTGTTCGATCTGCTGCCCGTTTAGCTCAGCGGCCAGCGAATCTACTGTCTGCTGTTGTTTTGTCACAGCAGACTGCTTGTCGTTATAAAGATTGATAACCTCATTGCGGGCTTTTTCCGCCTGTTCAACCTGATGTGTCTGCCCGTCAACCTGCTCACGGGTCTTTACGGCTTGTTCTTCTGAGGTCTCCACACTGGCGGTGAGCCCGCCAAGCTGATTAATTTGTCCGCGCCAGCCTGACAGCTTCGTCAGCAAAACACTGTCGGCCTGATGTTCGTCCAGGTAGTTTTTATGCGCAGTCAGTTGCTCATACATGCTTACCGCCGCCTGCTCATACCCTGCTATATCAGCGGCAAGTTTACCGGTGATTGCTTTTTGCTGCTCCAGCGCGGATTCAAGTTCACGCTTTTCCTGAGTCAGCCTGGCAATATTATTATCCAGCGGAATAACCCGGTTATGGATAAGTGCAATGCGGGCACTTCCTTCCTGCTCCGCGATTTCCAGGGCTGCGGTGCACTGATCTTTCTCTTTAAGGCTGCTTTCTGCGTGCTGTGCACTTTGCTGTTGCTGCTCTTTCAGCAGTTCATTGCGCTGCTGCAATGTCTGCACTTCAGATTCTGCCGCACTCAGTTGCTCATATTCAGGTTTAATTTGCTCTGCCAGTTCACCCTGCCGCAGTTTTTCTGCCTCCGGCGCAAATGCAGTGAGGTCATCTTTAGCCTTAGTCAGCGCAGCTTCTGCCTGCTGCTTTTGTGACAAGCGCTGCGCAAAACCGGCCTGCCAGTTCAGTCCGCTCTGCCAGTGTTCACACGCTTCGCGGGCTTCTTTCAGCGTAATGTCAGCCTGCGCCAGTGCCGAAATCAGCGACGCTCTTTCCTCATCACTCAGCACAGAAATGTTATTGCGGTTTCCCCGCAGCAATGCCAGTTCCTGTTCAGCTTCTTTATATTTTTCATGCACGCGGCGGGAAATCTCACCGTATATTTCGGTACCGGTCAGTTCTTCAAGCAGCTCCGCTCTTTCGTTTTCCTGCGCATTCAGGAAGGCTGCAAAGTCCCCCTGCGACAACATCATGGATTTAGTAAAACGGGCAAAGTTTAAACCGGTGATCCGCTCTATCTCGTCGGCTTTCGGGCGTATTTGTGTAGCCAGTACCTTGCCGCTTTCTACTTCGGCCAGTTCCACTTCCGCCGGTTGCAGGTTTCCGCCGGCATGACCCCGTGCCCGCCGCATACTCCAGAAAGCACGGTAGGCCGTGCCCTTAACAGAGAACTCAACTTCAACCAGACAGTCACCTGTGCCACGGGTCATAATTTCATTGGATGACGCAGACAGCTGGCCGAGCCTGGGCGTCTGATGATAAAGCGCCAGACAGATTGCATCCAGCAAGGTAGTTTTGCCTGCTCCGGTAGCACCGGTGATGGCAAAGAGTCCGTTATCCGTAAACGGTGCGCCGGTGAAATCCAGCTTCCACTCACCTTTAAGCGCATTGAGGTTTTTAAGCCGCAGGGTCAATATTTTCATTGTGCTGCTTCCCCTGCATCAAGGCCCGATACCACTTCACGGAACTGTGTACGCAACTCTGCTTTCACCCCTTCCTCTGTGGCCTCATCCATTAACAGCAAGCGCCGCTCAAAGACCTCTTCCGGCGACAGTTCTGACAAATCCTGTTCATATTCTGCCGTCAACGACGCTGCAGCCCTTTCATGAACCCGCCTGAGTTGCAGTACCTCCACCGGCTTATCTTCTGTCATTGCCTGAATGCGCTGATGCAAATCAGACAAATGCCCCTGCGTGGTGACTTCGATACAAAGCCAGGTGGTTGCTGCCGTATCAGTGAACGCTTTCAGTGACTGCTCAATGGTATCCAGATCGCCACGGATAACTGCCATAGGCTGGAAAACCGGTACGGGAAGGGCTTCGATAGCAGGGGTTGTGCTGCCCTCAAAACTCACCAGCACCACCTGCTTTTGTGTACCCAGCTCATCAAAACTGAGAGCAACAGGAGAACCGCTGTAGCGGATATGCTCTGATTTAGCCACTTTCTGTGGCCGGTGAATGTGGCCCAGCGCAATATAATCTGCCGGCGGAAAGCCGTCGGCGGCGAAGCCTTCCAGCGTACCGATGTAGATATCCCGCACACTGGACGAGGCTGATACGCCAAGCGCAGTAAGATGACCTGTAGCAACAACAGGAACGGCTTTTCCTGAAATTTCACGGCGCTCAGCCGCGACATCGTACACACTCCGGTAGTGAGCTTTGATTGCATCACCCAGGTGCTGTTTCTTCTCATCTGTGGACTGACCCGCAGCACTGACCAGCACGTCTCTGGGGCGGATGAACGGGATCGCACAAACAAATGCGCCGGTTTCGCCGTTTTTATCTTTAAGTTCTACTACCTGATCTGCCGGGTTTTCCAGCACCGAGGCAATAACATGGGTATTCAGACAAGACAGCAGCCCCCGTGTTTCATTCAGCACTGACACAGAGTCATGGTTTCCGCCCAGCACAATCAGGGTACAGCGGTGAGCCTGCAAAGCCACCACAAAACGGTTATACATTTCTCTGGCATAACTGGGTGGCGTGCCGGTATCAAACACATCGCCGGCAACGATGATGGCATCAACTTGTTGCGCTTCTACAACCTGCAACAGCCAGTCGAGAAACTGCTGATGTTCGTCTTTGCGGTTTTGGGTAAAAAAGCTCTGACCGAGATGCCAGTCTGAGGAATGGAGGATTTTCATAAGAACAACAATATAAAGTCAGAGACACATCATGCCTTATGTTGACCACACCGGCGCGGCGAGTCAACAATCCGCCGCGGCACCGGCGATGATTCGTGCAGGCTTAAGCGGGATCAGGATGTTACTGTGATGCCTTCAGAGCTGATTTTGTCCAGCACATTACGCCACCGTGATAATCTGGCCGAAGGAGAACCGGATGATTGCTTCTGGCCCGGAGACCAGATCCCCATACTGTTAAAACTGAACACAGGAATGAGATCTGTTCGCTGCCGTGCTGGCAACACTTCTGAAATTAAACTGTCGAGGATCATAGGCTGACTGGTGGGAGTTTCATAATAACCCAGAACCATGTGCGCCTGTGTCACAGTGCTGCGGCGCCCGCCCACTTTAGCTTTTACGTAGATAAGACGCAGCTTTTCTTCGGCGACCCCCAATTTGAGCAGGAAGATGTATTTAGCTATAGCGTAATCTTCACAATCGCCCAGTTCTTTAGCCAGAAACTCTGCAGGTGATGCCCAGTAATCGCTTTGCTTCCAGACGATATCATCGGTTTTGTAGGTTACATTATCGCGAAAGTAAGCATTAACCAGAAGAAGCTGCTTCGACTCCGGCAGATTCTGCGCTTCATTGAACATGCCTTCCAGACCCGCCTGGCGGCCTGCATTAACTTTACCGCCATGTCTGGCGACGGCCTGCCAGAATTTGCCAAAATTAATATCGACAAATGCGCGGGTAACAAATGCGTTTGTCAGCAGGAAACAGGCAATCACCATAATGCACAGCCGGCGCTGACTGAATGATATGGGGTTACCCTGAAAGAGTGGCTGTTTCAACAGGAGCACAACTACTTACCCTGATAAAGACTGAGCATGTACTGTACCACGTACGGCGAGTTTGTCACTTTACTGCAACCTGATCGTCAATGTTTAGCCGCGCCACACCGTCGAAACCGATAGACAGCAGAACTTCCTCGTCTTTTTCAGATACTACGCCATCGGCAATCACCGCCATTCCCAGGGAGTGGGCAAGATCGGCAAGACCATTCAGGTAAACCTGATTTGAGCGGTTGTTCACCACGTCATACACGTAAGTACTGTCAATCTTCAGGTATTTAAGGCCAAATTCATGCACATCGGCCACCTTCGAAAAGCTTTCTCCCACTCTTTTGAGCCCGGTATCCACTTTGAAATAATCAGCCAGCTCACAAAACTGACGGAAGGATTTAGGATGGCTTGCAGCTGTATGCTCCCGCAACTCCAGCGATAACCGGGTGATCACATCCTGATTCGATTTTAATAAATCTTCCAGTTGTGATCTGTTAAACGTATCCAGGATTGTTTCCTGATAAAGAAGCACCGCGCAGCATTTTTCGGGATTATCTTTCAGCCATGCCAGCGCTTTATTCAGAGCAAGAAGGTCGATTTTATCAACCGTATCAAAGCGGCGGGCCGCTTCAGTAAAACGTCCGAATCCTCGCATTTCATCGCCGTCTTTATACAGCACGAAAGCCTGATAATGCATGGTTTTACCGCTGTGGGTATGAACACTCACTGTCATCAGTTCGGCAGACTGACTGGCGATGTCGAAATCCTTCTGCCATTTCTCTTTGCTGTCACAGCGATAGTGCGTTTCCGGCAACGGCTGCAGATTAAAACCGAAAACAATTTCACTTTCCTGCACTTCTTCCAGTAATCCGTCAACCCGGTCGAGCAGTTCGTAACTCGCTTCATCAGCCCGGATGTAGACGCCGGCGGTGACGCAGTGAATATTCAAATCGGCAAAATCCGGACTGTGCTCCAGCGGATTGTCTTCCATAAACACTTCCTGAATCCCTTCCAGATCACGGCACTCTGTCAGCAATACACAAATATCTGTTTCATTGATTCGGGCCATGCGGAAGTCGGTGTAAAGCTCACTGTGTTCACGGTAGAAGCCGTCCAGTCTGTCAGCAAACTCTTTTACGAACTGATTAAAAATCTCCGGCGCAAACGCCTGAATATCGCCTTTGTCTTTCATCAGACTGTGCATGAGCAACACGTTCTGACCATCTTTATCACGAAATCTCAGTTGAGACTCCAGCAGTGTAAAGAAGGCATTGATATTAGGAATATTCGTCACCGGATCATGCTGTTCCCGTTCTCTGGCAAGTTCAAGCCGGCGGTTGTTCTCTATGAGGTTTGCTTTAAAGCGGTCGGCCAGCGAGTTCATGGCATTTACCACCCGGGCAAAGTCGGCGGTCCAGGGAAGCGCAATTTTTATAAACTTCCTCTCTGAAAAACTGTTGGCCTGGTCGACAATAGTCCCCAACGGTTTCAGGATGACACGTAAAATGAGGGAGCCGATTATCCCGATCCCTACAGTGAGGATCACGATACTCATCACAAAACTTTTAAACTTCGACCACAATGTATCCATGGCAAAGGCAGTCTGACTTTCCACATAAAGGGTGCCAAACTGATCCCAACCGTCACTCACCTGGGAAATGCCGGGCGGCACGGTCAGTTCCGCCATGGACTGAAACCAGTCCGGCGCGTTTGACGCTTCCCCCTCAAAGTAGATTTCGTCGATAACATTCCCGTCCGTGCCTTCAAGCCGGATAAGCGAATAATGCCCTGAATCGAATTTTGCAGACAACATGAGGCGAATGCCGGCTGGTGATTTCTCCGCCTGCGTCAGCACCAGTGCCAGTGAATTCGCATCATCAATGTTCTTCAGATACAGCTGTTCCTCGGTGTTTTTCTGCGTAGAGAAAAATAGCACCAGAAAGCTCACCACACTGTTAATGGCAATAATGGTGAGAATGGCAATCCACAGCTGCTTATTCAGGGTCATTCACAACTACTCTATTCAGCGTCTATCTCAACGGGAAGGACCATAACAAACTCAGTCCCCTTACCCACTTCACTTTTTAGCGTCAGCTGTCCCTGCATCTTGTTTTCTGTCAGGTTCTTCACGATATGTAACCCCAAACCGCTGCCACCTTCTTCACGGCGGGTGGTAAAATAGGGCTCAAACATCACTTCACGAAATTCTTCAGGGATCCCTTTACCATTATCATTAAAGGTAATCGTTGCCTTGCCATCCGCTGATTCTGCCCTGATTTGAATTTTAGGAGACGTAATGGATTTATCGAATGCGTGAATAGACGCATTGAACAGTAAGTTTGTCAGCACCTGAGACAGGGCTCCCGGAAATCCCTTCATAATAAAGGAGTCGGGCACCTGACAATCCAGCACAATTTCAATTTGCTTCGCTTTCAACTGCGGTTTTACGCTGCTCAGCACACTCTCGATGGTGCCCTTCAGCGGGAACGCCATCAGCACATCAGCGCTTTGGTTTACCGCATTGGTTTTAAAGTCACGGATGAGTTTGGCAGCACGCCCTAAGTTGAACGAGAGCAAATCGCTCACTTCGTTACTGTCATCTATAAAGTCTGAGAAATACTCTTCCGTCAGGGTTCCGTCTTTGAAACTTTTATCAAGATCATCAACACTTTCTTTAAGGTGCGACAAAGATGTGATCGCCACACCGAGAGGGTTATTTACCTCATGAGCCACCGTTGCCACCATGCCACCTAAGTTGCACAGCTTCTCCATTTCGATGGCCGCTTCCTTCTTTTCCTTCAGATACTCACTTTCTATGAGTAACGGCGTGAATTCGTCCAGCAATTTCGTCAGACCTGCATCGTTTTCATCTACCGGCGTTTGCGTTACCAGAACAATGAATCCCCCCACATGGTCTTCATCGGCAATCACATACACAGAGCAAACTTTGTCCGCCATGCCTGCCTGTGCCATCCAGTCAGAGAAACTGTCATCAACGACACTGCGTTCTGCCCAGCGATTTCCCCCCTTACCGGCCAGCAAGGAACTTAACATGCTGTTTTCCAGTTGACGGCCGGGAATACACCCCATGCAGTCCACGGCAATACTGGCCTCGTCACTCACATGCCAGCTTGATACATGATAACAATCAGCACCAATGTAAACGGCCTGATCCAGCAGCGGAAACTGAGACTGTACCGGGAGTGCCCGCAGCAAATCAGGGCTGAGTAACGCCGCCATCGATTCGGTTACAGATTTGGACACGATACTCTCCTCTTAATCCGGATAGCGGGTACGCAGAGCCCAGAAGTCATCAAAATTGGCCAGTAAGATTTCCGCCAGTTGCGGATCAAACTGTTCACCTTTTTGCGCTTCTATTTCTGAAATAATGTTTTCTTTCGGCCACGCCTCTTTATAGCTTCGTTTCGATCCCATGGAATCAAAGGCATCAGCCAGCGCCGTGATCCTCGCAGCCAGAGGGATGTCTTCGCCCTTCAGGCCCTCAGGGTAACCGCCACCGTTCCACTGTTCATGATGTGCATAGCAAATCTTCGCCGCATTCTTAATCATGGGTTTGTTAGAAAGACTCAGCATGTCCGCACCGACTTTGGGGTGAGACATCATAATGTCCCACTCCTCAGGGGTCAGCTCTCCGGGTTTGTGTAAAATAGTATCAGGTATGGCGACTTTGCCCAGATTGTGAACCGGTGCAAAACGGCGGATATTTTCAGCTTCATCATCGCTTAAACCTGCCATAATCGCGAGTTTGTAGCTGATTTCTGCCACACGTTTAACATGCGCGCCAACTTCCTTGGTGCGTAATTCAACAGCGCTCCCCAACATGTGGATAATGTCTTTTTGTGTCTCTGAAATTTCTTCTGTAATCATCAGGTTTTCGTAAACCAGCGAGACGTTTATGCAGTAAATTTCCAGAAACTCTTTCTGTGCATCAGAAAGCGTACCTTTGGTGTCGATAAACAACAGGTTTTCATAACCCAGGTCGGTACAGTTATAGAACACATAGCCAGAAGGGAAATGCTGAGACTGTTTAGAAGCCAAAACCTCTTTAAAGCAGTTTTCCACTTCGTCAGGCACTTCAGGTTGGTGGCTTTCCTTGATGTCAGCCAAACTTCCGGTAGCTGCCAATACCGTGCGGCCTTTGGTGGCTTCTGCGCTTTGCGGGAAGGTAGAACAATAAATAGCACTGGAGTCAAGTTGCAGCAGGTTCATAATTTCCTTCAGCACCGCTGAGGCGAACTCGTTCAGCGCATGGGTCTGCAACATTTTAGTCGTACTTTCTATGACCTGACGCAAACCTTTCCGGTGGCTTTCAATGGTGGAGATATCGCGGTATGAGCGCAGTCCTGTGTACATCAGAGTTTTCAGCTTCTGGCTGGTTAATTCCGTTTTTTCTTTGTAGTCATTGATATCATAGCGCTCAATGACTTCATGTTCAGGCGCCTGACCGGGCTGACCGGTACGTAATACCAACCGGCAGGCTGTGTTGTTCAGCTCTTTACGCACATAATGCACCACATCCAGGCCGGCATGATCCGTTTCCATTACTACGTCCACGAGGGCCAGCGCGATGTCGGTCTCTTTATCGAAAATCTCTTTCGCTTCTTTTCCGGAATACGCATGCAAAAACTGAATTTTCTTGCCGTCAAAGCGGAAGCGCTTTAACGTCAGGTCGGTTACCCGGTGAACTTCGGTTTCGTCATCGATAATCAACACTTTCAACGGTGAGGTATCTTTCTGCTCTGCCGCGTCATCCACAGACTCAGCTGGTGCAGCTTTCTGCTTGGCAAATAATGGATTCCCCATAGTTTACTCCTTCTCTTCTAAGTCTTTAATTCGTAGTGATATCCACAGACCACCTCCGGGTACTGCACCATGGTTCAGTTCACCTTTCAGCTTACTTTTCACCAGGTTGTACACCACGCTTAAGCCGAGGCCGGCATTACCGGCACCACGGTTGGTGGTATAAAAGGGGTCAAAAATTTGTGCGAGATCTTTCTTTTTCACGCCGCTACCGTTATCTGCAAACTTCAGCAACACAGAGTTACCGAAGGAAGATACCCGGATTGAAATAACACAGTCTTCATCCTTCTTCGCAAACGCATGAACCTCTGAGTTCGATGCGAGGCTGGCGAGCACCTGAGTAATAACAGTAGGGTAGGTTTGGATTTGTGTCCGCTTGCCAATTTCCACATCAAACTTAATCTTCGTTGACATGGCATTCTGCTGATAATGCTCAACAAAGTTTTCAACGATTTCGGCCACGTCAACCAGCTCTGTTTTGGTGGAATCGTCTGCATTAATGACGTCAATTTTCTTAAATGATGCAATCAGCTTAGATGCCCGGCCCATATTTTCCAGCGCCATACCCAGCATTTCCTTGCCGGAGGAGAGAAAATCTTCAAACTTTTCCTGATCCAGTTCACCGCGATCGAAATCTTCCTTCAGATCCCGCATCAAATCGTTCACGTGGGAACAACTGGTAATACTGATCCCCAGGGGCGTATTCACTTCATGGGCGATACCGGCAACCAGTCCCCCCATTGCGCCTATTTTCTCGGCCTCAACCATCTTACTCTGAGCGAACTTCAAATCCTGCAGGGCCAGCTGCCGGTCATCACTGAGCTTATGTAATTTGAACGCGAAATAAACCAGATACAGCACCATCAAACTGAACAGGAAGGCTATGACAGGGATAGCTACATAATATTGGTTGAATAAATTTGCCGGCGGATAAATCACCATGGACCAGACACGGTTAAACAGGAAGATTTCGCCGTTAAAAGGCTTTGCCAGTGTCGCAGAATATTTCACATCAGAAAAAGCCAGCTCTTTTCTATTTTCTCCCTCGCGGTAAACAATGAAATTACTGACAATCCGGTTATTTACAGAAAGCTTGGCAGCGCGGTGTAAATCAACCACCATAGCCAAAAGTAACTTGTGTTCAGGCATTGCCCGAACAAGTAATACGTATTGCTGCTGGCTGTCGTTAACACTGAAAAGATCGGAGGCAAAATTGTCCAGCTTTGTCGCTTCCCGTAACTCAACGTTACGCTTCATCGCCATCGTCACTTCCCGTTTGGTAAATTGGGGATATGAATCAGATGCCAGCCAGTACTGAGGCTCCGGCAAGGTGGTTTTAGCTCCCATTTCACGGGAGTCAAAATTGAAAACGCCGATACCTGCAATGGACAGGTTGTATTCCAGAATCAGACCGCTGAAAGTATCAAATTCCATTGCATCTACATTTGAGGAGGAGTCAAATAACTGATTTACAGAGTGCAGGGTGTACTCCATGTCCTCCAGATTCTCATTCAAATGGTCATTAAACTCTTTAACCGGTCCATCGAAAGATGCCGCGCGCTCCTGTTCTGTCAGTTGCACGTACACCTTGTAACCGCCAAAGGTGCAAAGAATGCTGAAAAGCACACTCAAAAAAGTGAGTACTTTTTTTTGAAATATTAAATTCACCCCTACCTCTCCGGATTCTCAGCGCCGTTAAAGGGCAGTTCGTCTGAATTGGCCAATTTTAAGCAGCAAGGCCACCCTGTCTTTCACTCTGTATTTCTTAAGAATAGACGACATATGCTCTTTTACCGTTCTGACAGTAATATTTAGCTTATCCGCCATATCCTGATTAGAATCACCGTCCAGTAAAAGCCGCAAAACTTCCTTTTCCCGTTCGGTGAGTACTTCGGTCTGCGCTTCTTTAAACTCATAATCCGGATGCTCACTGAGGCGGTGAACCATCGCCGTGACGAGTCCGCCGGGGATCCACATGCCGCCCGCCATCACAGCACTGGCAATTTCATTGCAATGGCGTATCAATTCGGTTCCGTTGCAATAGCCCCGTCCGCCGACGACCAGGCTTCTCTGCATTTCTTTAATGTCGGGTGCGTGACTTATCACCACAGGATTGACGCCGAGTACGCTGCTTTCCCGCACAAAGCGCAGCCAGTCAGCTTCTCTGGTATCAATCCAGCAAATTCCCCCCTCAGCAGCAAGGGAAAATGAAACATCGTGCCACGCAATTGCATCAGATAGCGGTGCATACTCCTTAAGCGACTCTCCTAACACGAAAAATTTCATTCTTAACGTTCTCCTAATGCTGATGAAGAGGCCCTGATAAGCGGGTTTAGCAGGTACTGCATGACGGTACGATTACCGGTGATGATATCTACCTGCACCATCATGCCCGGCAGGATATCCATATTGAGGGCGTTTTTGTCTTCGGTGGAAAGCCTGACGAGGTAGTAAGTCCGGTCCTGATCGTCAGTCACGGTATCAGCACTGATGTGCTCAACGCTGGCTTCCATACCGCCGTAAATAGCAAAATCATAAGCACTGAATTTTAAAATGGCGGGCTGTCCTAATTTCAGAAACGCGATATCTTTGGGTGGGATTTTTGCCTCAACGATTAACCGGTCATCGGCAGGAATGATTTCCACAACGGCACTGCCCGGCGTCACCACGCCACCCACAGTATTTACCAGCAGTCTCTGAACGGTACCAGCGACCGGCGACCGGATTTCAGATTGTTTCACCACATCTTCCAGACCGGTTTGAGACTCCTGCAAGGATTGCATGGTGGCAACCGCTTCATTGAGTTCTTCATTCCACCGGTTCTGCATTTTCAGGCTGGCTTCTTTAAGATTGTTCTGCTCTTCATCTATGGTTGCCTGACTGCGGGTTATTGCAGCCCGTGTGCGCTGAATGGCCCCCTGATTTTCAATAACCTGCTTTTCCAGCCGCAGAATATCGATTTCAGAAACAGCGCCCGAAGCCATCAGCGGACGTGTGACCGTAAGCTCCCGCTGCGCGATAGATAGAGTGTCCTGATATTGCTGTAATTCAGCGCGGTAAGATTGCAAATCCTGCCGGCGCTGGGCAATCCGGCTTTCAAACCTCGACAAGGTTTCTTCCAGTTCTTTCACACTGGAAAAATATAACGCCGTTTCATTGGCAACAATTTCAGGCGCGGCCTGTTTAAGGTCTTCCGGGAAGCTCAATGGCTGCGCCCGTGTCTGTGCCGTCAGCCTGTGAACTTTCGCAGCCACAGCGTTTCTCTTAGAATTGTTTTCCTGCAGCGAAGATAAGTAGCGGGTAGGATCCACTTTCAGGATAATGTCACCGGCGTTGACTTTCTGCCCTTCCCTTACCTGAATGTCCTGAACAATACCGCCGTCATAGGACTGCAAAATCTGCAGCTGGCTGGACGGCACGACTTTACCCTCTCCCCTTGCCACTTCAGCGATGGGAGCAAAGCAGGCCCACACAATTAATGCCGTGATTGTGAGTACAACCACATAAAGCAGCGCTTTGGCTCGCAGTGGCCGCTGCTGAATCCGCGCCCACTCGGCTTCCAAAACCCAGTCATTTTCAGGAGGAGGTGCCAGCCATTCGCGGGCCCATGACATAAGCATAATAAATCCTTAGCCTTTTACCGCAGCAGCGAGACGTTTAAGAACTTCCTGACGGGGGCCGTCAACAATAATGTGACCCTGGTCGATAACAATAATGCGGTCAACCAGTGAGAGAAGAGAGTGCCGGTGGGTATTCAGAATTAAGGTTTTCCCTTTCGTTTCTCTGTCCAGCAGCTCCTTTATACGTTGTTCTGCTGTGGCGTCCATGGCCGAAGTCGGTTCATCCATCAAAAACAGTGACGGGCGACGGATGAGTGCCCGTGCCAGAGCAACAGACTGACGTTTGCCCCCGGACAGTAATATTCCGCCTTCTCCCACACTGAGATTCAGACCGTCAGGATGATGGTTAACAAAATCAGTTAAACCGCAGGCATTGAGTATCTCCCAGATAAAATCTTCGTCGTAGTCTTCCTTAAACACCGTGATGTTGTCACGCAGACTGCCGGTAAACAGATTAATATCCTGAGGTACATAACCTATCTGATTACGCAGCGTACTCGGTTCGTATTGCTGTAAATCAATATTATCCAGAGTGATAAGGCCACTGGTTGGCGCATAGGCGTGCAGCAACAGTTTGTGCAGCGTAGTTTTACCGGAACCGTTATTGCCAAGAATTGCTACCCGCTCACCGGCTTCGATGGTGAGGGACATTCTGCTAATCACATGGGATGGCTGCTCAGGATAAGCAAAGGACACTTTATCGAAGTGCAACCGGCCATGAATGCGGGTATGCTGCGTCCATTTTTGTTCGGCTTTTGACTCATCTTCTTTGGCCATTAAGTCAGACAAGGTTTCGTAAGCGGTCTTAGCATGATGATATTGTGACAGCAGGCTGGCAGCCTGTGATAATGGTCCCATTGCCCGTGAAGACAACAAATACGCCGCGATTAGCCCGCCTTGCGTAAGTTCGCCGTCCACGATCAGAAATACGCCGACGACAATCATAGACACGCCCACGGTCTGCTGGATCCAAAGTGCAGCACTGCTGACCGATGTACCTGCGATACGTAATTTGGCATTGAGTTTTGCCAGATAAATGGAATGCTGTTCCCATTCATGCTGCACATGATGACCGGCATTAAAAAACTTAACGTCATCGAACATGTTGACTGATTCAGTGACCAGCCCGTTTCTGGCTGAGCCGGCTTCACTTGCACTGCTGGCGAGCCTGGCCATATTGCGCTGGGCGTAAAGCCCGAAACAAATCAGTAAAAGTCCGCCCACCAGAATTGGCAGTGATAAAAAGCCGTTGATGAGCGCAATAATGACAATAAAGAACACGGCGAAGGGCAGATCGACCAGCGCCACAAGGGTTAGTGAATTCGTAAATCCGCGGATTGCTTCAAAAGATTGCAGGTTATTGACGAAGGCACCTGTGGAGACCGGCTTTTCCTTAAACGAAAAGCCAAGCACTTTTTGCATTAAATTCGCCGTCAAAGTGATATCGATACGACTGGCTGCCAGTTCTACAAAGAAATGCCGCAGCATACGTAATGAAAACTCTGCAAACAGCACCATAGCAGCACCGATAGCCAGTACCCACAACGTTTCCGTCGCCGCGTTTGGCACTACCCTGTCATACACATTCATCACAAACAGTGGCATGGCAAGAGAAAGCAGCCCGATGAATATTGAGGCCAGCAAGACATCTTTATACAGCGAAATCGCTGAAGCTACGGTATGCCAGAGCCAGTGCACACCTTTTTGAGAATTAGATACCGATGCCGGTTTTCCGATGCGCCTGTCTGGACGCAAAAACATAACGAACTGAGTATAGTCCTTCTCAATATCCTCTAAATCGACGACTTCAACGGTTTCCGGTGCTTCAGGGAATACCACTTCAGCCTGGCCGGATTCAATCTGACAGGAAACTAACACGCAGGAACGCTGTTCTGACAACACCAGAATTGCCGGCAATAATGCGGGATTTATTTCAGTCAATTCACGTTTGACCACCTTGCAGTTAAGACCTACCCTGCTGGCAGCGCGGGGCATCACCGATGGTGATAATTCCCCGTTGTCCATTGGCAATCCTGCCATAACCGCATCGGGCACGAGGGTAATGCCGTGGAAATCACAAATTGCTTTCAGGCAGGCCATCAGGCAGCCGCCATGGATTTCAGAGGATTCTGCCAGCTTCTCGATTGCGGGGCCAGACAACTTAGGTTGCGCCATTAATTGATGTACTCCGGCGAATCTATGGAAGAGTTAAGTACCACGACAACGGCTTCCACCCGCCGGTTCGCCAGGTTCGCTTCAGGTGAAATGTCATTGATAAGGGGCTTATCTTCACCCAGGCCGATGGCAGAGATGCGTTGCTCATTACTACCGGACTGAACTTTCAGCCATTCAGCAACGGCATTGGCACGCCGCACAGAGAGCATCATATTGTAGTGAGACTCCCCTTCCAGTGAGGCGTGGCCGTATACAACGACGCCGGCTGCGGGGTCTTTACCGAGCGTATCCAGCATAGGCTCAAGTTTAACGAGGTATTTAGGGTCCAGTTCAGCGGAGTCAGCGCCGAAAGGAATAACCACTTCTGATTGATGTTTTACACCAATGATGTCACCGGTGTTTTGCTGCTGAGTTGCGCAACCAAAGTCATCCACTGCGGTATCAAAAGGTGTATCAGGACATTCATCCCACAAGTCGGTAATGCCATCACCGTCTGTATCACGGATCAGAATATTGGTTTCCTGAGACATCACATCGATGGTTTCAGCCGGACAAACGTACATAGGATCGTATACGGCTTCCGACAGACGAATAGCTTCAGTTAAATCAAACTCATCCCGGGTCACCGTAAGGTATTCAGCCAGTTCACCACCACCGGCCATCAAACGTAAAATGGCTTTGTATTGAGTAAAAACAGCTTCGGTGTATGCCCGGCCGGATTCATAGGCTTCGTTCTCTGAGTCCAGTAAATCCAGTAAAGTCCGGTCACCGATTTTGAATTGATCCAGGTAAGCGGTACGCACCCTGCTGGAAGATAGCCGGTGCTCGTTCAGAGCCGGGATCTGTCTGTCCAGATTGCGAATGTCGTTGTAGGCTATCTGCACTGTCTGACGAACATCGCGGCAGGATTTATCCCGCAGATCTTTAGCCTGATCGGTTACTGCCAGCGCAGCACGGATAGACGCCCGGTCTGCGCCACCATTGTAAAGATTGTATGAGAACTGGAGTCCGATTTGCCCTTCGGTCTGAGTGTTGTCCAGACCCGCATCGTCCCTGGACTGAGAACCGTAACTGCCCACCAGATTTAATGTGGGATGATAACGACTTTTGGCTGAATCGATGCCGTAATTGGTTGAATTAACGTTATACCATGATGCCAGAAAACCGGGATTGCGCTTGTAGGCTTCAAGCAAACTCTCTTCCATCGATAACGGGATCTCAGCGTTTATGAGATTGTCTACCGGTTCAAGTTCCGCCGGCGGCCGAAACCCGGTTAATCGCAGGAAGCGGGAAGAGACATCATGCAAATTAGACTGTTCGGTCATCACGTTAGATTCAGCCAGATACAGACGCCCGCTGATCTGTTCCAGATCTGCTCGTCTTGCCACACCGGCAGCAGCACTTTTTTCAATTTGTTTGTAGACGTCGACGTGGGTTTTGAGGTTGTCTTCTGCCACCAGTAACAACTCGCGGTAAAGCAATACGTCCGAGTAGGCAGTGGCAACCTCTAATGAAATCTGCTCAACTTGATTCAATAGTTCGAGGAATCTGACTTTTTTCGCCGACTCAAGACGCTTTACTTCCGACGAGGTAAAGAAGCCGTCGTAAAGCATTTGGGTAACAGAAATACGGGCTTCATTGGATACATAACTCTGGTCAAGACCGTAGTTCCGGCGCACCAGACTTGAGCTGGCAGTAACATCCACTTTCGGGAGATAGCCCGATCTGGCAATTTTCACATTTTGCTCTGCTTCCAGAAATTCCCGCCACGCTGCCTGCACATCAGGATTTGTGTCAATGGCTTGTTTTACGACTTCTGTCAGGCTCACTGGTGCTGCACTCACAAGTGCACCGCCCAGCGAGAAACCTGCTGCTAAACCCACGGCCAAAATTCGAATCCGCATGAATACCCCATTTCCGTTTACCGACAAATATCCATTTTCGCTATTGATTCCCTGTAGTTGTAAAAGTAGTCACGAACTTTGAAGCCCGCAAACCGGCAGGAATGAATTTTTATTACGGAAAAAAAATTTGATTTTTAATTGCTATAAAAACAGGCATTTAGATTCAGACTGTTCTCAGGTACAGGGTCAAACTTTTTGCGGCAACTAGTTTTTAGTGCATCAAACGTAAAAGGTATTGAATTATGTTGAACGTAACTAATGTGTCCGGTGACGTATTTATCCGCCTTCCCAACGGGGATGAATTCCCTGTCTCAGCCGGCGATACGATCCCGTCAGATGCGCAAATCGTTTCAGACAACGGTGGCCAGATCATCACTCAGGAACAGGGAGCCATTGACCTTGTTCCGGGTGCACCGCAACTGGTAGCAGATGTAGAATCATTTGAAGCATCTGCTTTCGATGATGAATTCGTGGTTTACGACGATTCTCTTGATGACATGCTTGCCATGGTTGACGGTGGTGATGCGGGATTTGACTCCACCGGTTCGCAGGGCGTTCCGGATATTGATGCCCTGCTGAGTGGCGACGGAGACATCCTTGATGCGTTAGAAGAAACTGCGGCCGGTGGTGGCGGTGGTGCCGGTGGCGGCGGTGCGTCATTTGTGCAATTAAGCCGTATTGCCGAAGATATAGATCCGCTGGCATTTGATTATGAGCCGGCGACAACAGAACCACAGAATATCGAGCAGGATCCTGCCGGCACAGCGACTCAGGACGAACCCACTACACTGGACAACATCACCGTTTCCGGTGATTTTCCGCCTGTAGTAGCCGGTGATTCTAACCTGGAACCCGGTACCCCGATTACAATTACAGTTATTGATGAGACTGGCGCCGAAACAGTTATTGACGTTATCGTTGCAGATGATGGCAGTTTCAATGCTACGTTACCGGATACGCTGGAAGACGGTACTTTCGATGTTGTTGTTGAAGCACCGGATCCTCAGAACGGCACAGTTACGGTATCAGAAACATTTGTGGTTGATACCACACCTCCCACTATCGATGTAAATCCCATCGAGGTTACCAATGATGAGTTTCCCGAAATCAGCGGCACTTCAGATTTGCCTGCAGGCAGCGAAATATCCATCACAATTACTGATTCGGACGGAAACGAGCAAACTATCACTGCTATCGTTCTTGAAGATGGCAGCTTCTCTGCAACGCCGGTAGCCCCTCTTGCGGAAGGCGCTTTTGATGTAGTGGTTACCGCCAGCGATGAAGCGGGTAATACGACGTCAGTGAACGCCACCGGTGAAACAGATTTCACTCCACCAGAGCTTACTTTTGAGGTAAATGCAGCTGAGGGAGAAGCGCCTGTATTAAGCGGTACGACTGATTTGGCTCAGGGCAGTGTCGTTGAAATTACCGTGACCGGCGCAGATGGCAGCACTCAAACATTTACTGCCGATGTCCTCGCGGACGGCAGTTTTAATCTGACTTTACCGGACAACTTCGCTGAGGGTGATTACACAGTAGGTGTAACCGCAACGGATGCAGCCGGCAACCAGACTCAGGCTAACGACACCTTCTCTGTAACTGCGGCAGAGCCAGCACCGGCAGAAGAGACAACACCTGACGCACCGGCCGAAACCGGCGAGACAACCACTCCGGGCGAAACCGGCGAGACAACGACACCGGGCGAAACCGGCGAGACAACCACTCCGGGCGAAACCGGCGAGACAACGACACCGGGCGAAACCGGCGAGACAACCACTCCGGGCGAAACCGGCGAAACAACCACTCCGGGCGAAACCGGCGAAACCGGCGAGACAACTACTCCGGGTGAAGCCGGCGAGACAACTACTCCGGGTGAAACCGGCGAGACAACTACTCCGGGCGAAACCGGCGAAACCACAACTCCGGGTGAAACCGGCGAAACAACGACTCCGGGTGAAACCGGCGAAACAACGACTCCGGGTGAAACCGGAGAAACAACCACTACTCCTGAGGGTGGCGACACTACAACTTCCCCTGAAGGTGGCACTACTACCCCGCCTCCCTCAGAAGGCTCGACAGATGTCGATCCCTCTGAGCCAGTAGAACCATCAGACCCCGTCGATCCTGTTGAGCCAGATACAACAGCGCCTGAACTGACTATCAATCCACCTGATGTAGATTCCGATACTACGCCTGTCATTTCCGGTACAACGGACTTACCAGCCGGGGAGACCGTCACGCTGACTGTCACTGGTTCAGACGGCAATGAACAAACAATTACAGCTACCGTTGAACCTGACGGCACTTTCAGTGCAGAAGTCCCTGCTGAGCTGGCAGAAGGCGGATTCACTGTTGAGGCCACCGCTACTGACGAAGCAGGTAACACAACTACGGTTACCGCGACTGGTGGTGAAGTTGACACGACTGCCCCAACGGTCACGCTGGATGCGCAAGGTTCAGGCAACGACACCACACCTACTATTTCCGGTACCACCGATTTGCCAGCGGGAGAATCTGTGACGTTGACCGTGACAGATGCGAATGGTGATGCGCAAACTGTAACGGCTACCGTACAGCCAGACGGTACGTTTAGTGCCGATGTGCCTGCGGAAATGGCAGAAGGTAGCTTTACCGTTGAAGCGACAGCCACCGATGCAGCTGGTAATTCCACGACTGCAACAGTAACTAGCGGTGAAGTTGATACCACTGCACCAACAGTCACATTAGACGCCCAAGGTACAGGTAACGACACCACCCCGACTATTTCCGGCACCACGGATCTGCCAGCGGGCGAATCAGTGACGTTAACCGTGACAGATGCCAACGGTGACGCGCAAACAGTAACAGCAACCGTACAGCCAGACGGCACTTTCAGCGCCGATGTCCCTGCGGAAATGGCAGAAGGTAACTTCACTGTCGATGCCGCTGCCACGGATGCGGCCGGCAATACCGGCACGGCTTCAACGTCTGGTACGGTGGATACCACTGCTCCAACAGTCACGCTGGATGCACAAGGTACCGGTAACGACACCACACCAACTATTTCAGGCACCACCGATCTGCCAGCCGGTGAATCTGTGACGTTAACCGTTACGGATGCCAACGGCGATGCACAAACCGTCACCGCTACCGTGCAACCTGACGGTACCTTCAGTGCCGATGTCCCTGCAGAACTGGCTGAAGGTAGCTATACAGTTCAAGCCACTGCAACAGATGCAGCAGGAAACACAGCATCTGCAACCACTTCAGGCACAGTGGATACCACTGCACCGATGGTCACACTGGATGCGCAGGGCACCGGTAACGACACCACCCCGACCATCTCAGGTACCACCGATCTGCCAGCCGGTGAATCCGTCACCCTGACGGTGACCGATGCGAATGGTGATGCGCAAATTGTGACGGCTACTGTGCAACCAGACGGTACGTTCAGTGCCGATGTCCCTGCTGAAATGGCAGAAGGTAGCTATACCGTTGAAGCGACGGCCACCGATGCAGCTGGTAATTCCGCGACTGCAACAGCAACAGGCGGTGAAGTTGATACGACTGCACCAACAGTCACACTCGATGCACAAGGCACAGGCAACGACACCACACCAACTATTTCAGGCACCACCGATTTGCCAGCGGGAGAATCCGTCACCCTGACGGTGACCGATGCGAATGGTGATGCGCAGACTGTTACCGCAACCGTACAGCCAGACGGTACGTTCAGCGCCGATGTGCCTGCAGAACTTGCAGAAGGTAACTTCACCGTTGATGCTGCGGCAACCGATGCAGCCGGCAATACCGGCACTGCTTCAACCAGCGGAAATATCGACACCACTGCGCCGACAGTCATACTGGATGCACAAGGTACAGGTAACGACACCACGCCGACTATTTCCGGCACCACGGATCTGCCAGCGGGAGAATCTGTGACGTTAACAGTCACTGATGCCAACGGCGATGTGCAAACCGTTACCGCTACTGTGCAACCTGACGGTACATTCAGTGCCGATGTGCCTGCAGAAATGGCAGAAGGTAACTTCACTGTCGATGCTGCTGCCACGGATGCGGCCGGTAACACTGGTACTGCCTCGACCTCAGGTACGGTGGATACCACTGCACCGACAGTCACACTGGATGCACAAGGTACCGGTAACGACACCACACCGACTATCTCAGGCACCACCGATCTGCCAGCGGGCGAATCAGTTACGCTGACAGTCACCGATGCCAACGGCGATGAACAAACCGTCACCGCGACCGTTCAGCCAGACGGTACCTTCAGTGCCGATGTCCCTGCAGAAATGGCAGAAGGTAACTTCACTGTCGATGCTGCGGCAACCGATGCGGCCGGTAACACCGGTACAGCCTCAACGTCCGGTACAGTGGACACCTCCGCACCGACGGTAACATTAGACGCTCAGGGCACTGGTAACGACACCACACCAACTATTTCAGGCACTACAGACCTGCCAGCCGGTGAATCTGTGACGCTGACAGTCACTGATGCGAATGGTGATGCGCAGACTGTAACGGCTACTGTGCAGCCAGACGGTACGTTCAGCGCCGATGTACCAGCGGAAATGGCAGAAGGCAACTTCACCGTTGATGCAGCCGCTACCGATGCCGCCGGTAACACTGGTACTGCTTCTACGTCCGGTACAGTGGATACCACTGCACCAACGGTCACTCTTGATGCTCAAGGTACCGGTAACGACACTACCCCGACTATTTCTGGTACCACGGATCTGCCAGCCGGTGAATCAGTGACGTTAACGGTCACTGATGCTAACGGCGATGCACAAACTGTTACCGCAACCGTACAACCAGACGGCACCTTCAGCGCCGATGTCCCTGCGGAAATGGCAGAAGGTAACTTCACTGTTGATGCTGCCGCCACCGATGCGGCCGGTAACACCGGCACGGCTTCAACGTCCGGTACGGTGGATACCACTGCCCCAACGGTCACGCTGGATCCCCAGGGCACAGGCAACGACACCACGCCTACGATTTCCGGCACCACGGATCTGCCAGCCGGCGAATCTGTGACGTTGACGGTCACCGATGCAAATGGTGATGCGCAGACTGTAACGGCTACCGTACAACCAGACGGCACCTTCAGCGCCGATGTGCCTGCAGAATTGGCTGAAGGTAGTTACACGGTCGAAGCGACGGCTACTGATGCGGCGGGTAATTCCACGACAGCAATAGCAACTGGTGGTGAAGTTGATACCACTGCACCAACAGTCACTTTAGACGCCCAGGGTACAGGAAACGACACCACGCCAACTACTTCAGGCACCACCGATCTGCCAGCAGGTGAATCTGTAACGTTAACCGTGACAGATGCGAATGGTGATGCACAGACTGTTACCGCAACCGTGCAGCCAGACGGTACGTTCAGCGCCGATGTGCCAGCGGAAATGGCAGAAGGTAACTTCACGGTTGATGCTGCGGCGACCGATGCTGCCGGCAATACCGGCACTGCCTCAACCTCAGGTACGGTGGATACCACTGCACCGACGGTAACACTGGATGCCCAAGGTACCGGTAACGACACTACCCCGACTATTTCTGGTACCACGGATCTGCCAGCCGGTGAATCAGTGACGTTAACAGTCACTGATGCCAGCGGCGATGCGCAAACCGTCACCGCTACTGTGCAACCTGACGGTACATTCAGTGCCGATGTGCCTGCAGAAATAGCAGAAGGTAACTTCATCGTTGATGCAGCAGCCACCGATGCAGCCGGCAATACCGGCACGGCTTCAACCTCAGGTACGGTGGATACCATTGCACCGACGGTAACACTGGATGCACAAGGTACAGGTAACGACACCACCCCGACTATTTCCGGCACCACGGATCTGCCAGCGGGCGAATCAGTGACGTTAACCGTGACAGATGCCAACGGTGACGCGCAAACAGTAACAGCAACCGTACAGCCAGACGGCACTTTCAGCGCCGATGTCCCTGCGGAAATGGCAGAAGGTAACTTCACTGTCGATGCTGCCGCCACCGATGCCGCCGGCAATACCGGCACGGCTTCAACGTCTGGTACGGTGGATACCACTGCTCCAACAGTCACACTGGATGCACAAGGTACCGGTAACGACACCACACCGACTATCTCAGGCACCACCGATCTGCCGGCAGGCGAATCAGTTACGCTGACAGTCACCGATGCCAACGGCGATGCACAAACCGTCACCGCTACCGTGCAACCTGACGGTACCTTCAGTGCCGATGTCCCTGCAGAACTGGCTGAAGGTAGCTACACGGTGGAAGCGACTGCTACCGATGCAGCTGGTAATTCCACGACAGCAATAGCAACTGGTAGTGAAGTTGATACCACTGCACCAACAGTCACTTTAGACGCCCAGGGTACAGGAAACGACACCACCCCGACTATTTCCGGCACCACCGATCTGCCAGCAGGTGAATCTGTAACGTTAACCGTGACAGATGCGAATGGTGATGCACAGACTGTTACCGCAACCGTGCAGCCAGACGGCACCTTCAGTGCCGATGTGCCTGCAGAACTGGCTGAAGGTAGCTACACGGTTGAAGCGACGGCCACTGATGAGGCGGGCAATTCAACGACTGCAACAGCAACTGGCGGTGAAGTTGATACCACTGCCCCGACAGTCACACTGGATGCGCAGGGTACCGGTAACGACACCACACCAACTATTTCAGGCACCACGGATCTGCCGGCAGGCGAATCTGTGACGTTAACGGTCACTGATGCCAATGGTGATGCACAAACAGTAACAGCAACTGTGCAACCAGACGGTACGTTCAGTGCCGATGTACCAGCGGAAATGGCAGAAGGAAACTTCACGGTTGATGCTGCCGCCACCGATGCAGCCGGCAATACCGGTACAGCCTCAACGTCCGGTACAGTGGACACCACTGCACCAACGGTCACGCTGGATGCTCAAGGTACCGGTAACGACACCACACCGACTATTTCCGGCACCACAGACCTGCCGGCAGGTGAGTCAGTGACGTTAACCGTGACAGATGCGAATGGTGATGCGCAAACTGTAACGGCTACCGTGCAACCAGACGGTACGTTCAGTGCCGATGTGCCAGCGGAAATGGCAGAAGGTAACTTCACCGTTGATGCTGCCGCCACCGATGCAGCCGGTAACACCGGTACAGCTTCAACCAGCGGTAATATCGACACCACTGCACCAACGGTCACTCTTGATGCACAAGGCACAGGCAACGACACCACACCAACTATTTCAGGCACCACCGATCTGCCAGCGGGCGAATCAGTTACGCTGACGGTCACCGATGCCAACGGTGATGCACAAACCGTCACCGCGACCGTTCAGCCAGACGGTACGTTCAGCGCCGATGTGCCTGCAGAAATGGCAGAAGGCAACTTCACCGTTGATGCAGCCGCGACCGATGCAGCCGGCAATACCGGCACTGCTTCAACCAGCGGAAATATCGACACCACTGCGCCGACAGTCACACTGGATGCACAAGGTACCGGTAACGACACCACACCGACTATCTCAGGCACCACCGATCTGCCAGCGGGCGAATCAGTTACGCTGACAGTCACCGATGCCAACGGTGATGCGCAGACCGTAACGGCTACCGTGCAACCTGACGGTACCTTTAGTGCAGATGTGCCTGCGGAAATGGCAGAAGGTAACTTCACCGTTGATGCTGCGGCGACCGATGCTGCCGGTAACACTGGTACTGCTTCAACCAGCGGTAATATCGATACCACTGCACCAGTAGTAACACTGGATGCTGAAGGTCTTGGAAATGATGCTACGCCAACTATCTCCGGCACCACGGATCTGCCGCCGGGTGAGTCTGTGACATTAACCGTCACTGATGCAAATGGTGACGTACAAACATTCACTGCAACAGTTCAGCCTGATGGTACGTTCAGTGCTGATGTGCCTGCAAACATGGCCGATGGCAACTACACGGTTGATGCATCTGCTACGGATGCCGCGGGGAATACAGGTAGTGCTTCAACAAGTGGAGAGGTGGATACCACAGCTCCTACAGGAAATATTGTTGTTACCACAACCTATGATGATGCAACACCCATGATCACCGGTACGTTGGATATTCCTGAAGGTGATATCGTTACACTTGTAATCACCGATGCTGCCGGAAATGAGCAAACTCTTACTGTTCCTGTAGCCGCAGATGGTTCATTCAGTGTTGAAGTTCCCACCGATCTGGCTGAAGGTGAGTTCACGGTTCAGGCATCAGCTACAGATGATGCTGGTAATACTGCTACGGCAACGCTCACTGCAACTATTGATATGGCCGCTCCGAGCTTAATCATCGATCCTATTGATATCACCAATGACAACTCTCCGACAGTTACAGGCAGTACGGATGTAGGTGTAGGCACTATTGTCCTGTTAACCGTGACGGATTCAGATGGCGTTGAATACAATCTGTCTGCAGTTGTTCAGGCTGATGGAAGCTGGAGCTCAGATCTCCCCATTCTTCCGGACGGCTCGGTCACCGTTGAGGCGCAGGTTCTGGACGATTCAGGCAATATCGTGAACGTGAGTGCTGCGGGCACAATCGATACAGCCGATCCGGGCATCACGCTGGACACGTTTGTCGATACAAACGATGTGCAGCCTACGATCTCCGGTACTTCAGATGAGCTGGGCGCAAATGTCGAAATCGTGCTTGTAGACGGCTTAGGTGTTGAACAAACCCTCTCTGCCACGGTTCAGCCTGATGGTACCTGGTCTGTCAATGTACCATCAGATCTCAATGAAGGATTACTGACAATCGACGCATCGGTCATGGATGATGCGGGCAACGTTGCAACTGTCAGTACCTCAGGATTAATTGACCTGACACTGCCAGTGCTGAACGTGAATGCCATTAGTGACCTCACCAGCGACACACCGCTTATCAGCGGTACGTCTGACGAAATCGGCGCACTGGTAACCATCGACATCACTGACGGTAACGGCGATACCCAGAGCTTCAACGCGACAGTTCTCGGCGACGGTACCTGGTCCGCCAACGTGCCCATGGCGATTTCAGAAGGCTTGCTGGATGTGAACGTGTCGGTACTGGATGCAG
>NZ_JBSWWW010000010.1:0-84917 GCF_056160285.1 Alteromonas sp. AWJ4_197
CTCTGGCTCTGGCTCTGGCTCTGGCTCTGGCTCTGGCTCTGGCTCTGGCTCTGGCTCTGGCTCTGGCTCTGGCTCTGGCTCTGGCTCTGGCTCTGGCTCTGGCTCTGGCACAAGGCTATCGTCATCGTCGATGCCGGCAAGTAATTCTTCTAAATCCGCAGGCGTGGACTCTGCTTCTGCTTCTGCTTCTGCTTCTGCTTCTGCTTCTGCTTCTGCTTCTGCTTCTGCTTCTGCTTCTGCTTCTGCTTCTGCTTCTGCTTCTGCTTCTGCTTCTGCAGGCACATCGTCGTCAGTACCTTCCAGTTCGGCAAGTAATTCGTCAGCTAATGCATCAACTTCTTCAGGCTGATATTTCTCTGCCTGTGCATCTTCCTGACCTGCTTCAGTGGACTCAAAAGTAGGCTCTTCTTCAACGTCATCTTCTGAAGGTTGAAGTTCTGCCTCATCGTCATTATCGATTTCAGCTTCTGCTTCCTGCTCATATTGCGCATTTTCAATTTCAGCAATAAGTGCGTCAGCATCTGACGATAAAGAATTCTCTTCTTCAGCAGGTTCCGGCTCTTCTGAGATCTCATCATCGGATAAAGTTACGTCTTCAACAGAATCTTTGTCGACTGACAACTCCTCGTCCTGTGAAGGAGCTTCTTCAGTGACTAATTCATCACCGGTAATCTCGCCGGATGCAGAGTGTTCTTCAGCGTCCGGTAGTTCTTCTTCCGGTGCTGACCCGTCTTCTCCAGTAACAGCTGCTTCTGCGAATTCTTCATCAACAGGCAGCTTTTCCGACTCTGCAGTCTCTTCTTCAACAGGTTCATCCAACTCCGGCAGCGCATCAGAATCATCCGGATCGGTTGAATCAACGTCTGAAGTCAGTTCGCTTTCCGGCTCAGGCTCATCAGCGACGTCGTCTTCAACTTTTGTGTCTTCATTTTCAACGGCTTCTTCTGGAAGGTTTTGCTCTTCCGCACTTTCGTCTGTCAGGCTCTCTTCTGCCAGGTCATTTTCAGCTACGTCACCTTCTGCTGTGATATCTTCTTCAGCACTTTCTTCTGCAGGGTCCTCTGTTTCGCCCTCAGACTCCAGTTCTGCCAGCAGGTCATTGGTCAGGTCGTCATCAATATCTGCCTTAAATTCACTGTCTTCGGAGTCTTCCTGCAATAATGTCTCATCAGCAAGCGCATCCTGCTCACCGGATAATTCTTCGGCTTCCAGTTCGGCCAGTAATTCATCTGATAAGGTATCTACTTCATCATCTTCAGCTTCAAGCTCAGCCAGCAGTTCATCGGCAAGTGCGTCGTTTGCATCGTCAACGCCGGCGTCATCCTCGTCACTGTCCTGTTCGCCCTGGAGCTCTGCGATGAGGTCATCAGAAAGCGGGTCAGTAAACTCGCCGGCATTCTCCATATCCTCAACGTCAATTTCGTCCAGGTCTTCGCTGAATGCGTCAAGATCCTGAATAGCCTGAGGTGAAGGCGCTGATTCTGTAGTGATCTCGTCTTCTTCATCCTCATCGTCGCCCAGCATATCCGCCATCTGGTCGAGTTGGTCCATTTCCGTAATGATGTTGTCTGTGAGACGGTCCAGCTCCTGATTCTGATCATTGATTTCACGGTCAATTTTGCCCAGCATGTCGTCATCAACATCGCCGTTATCACTGCCCATGACAGAATCAGGCTGATGTTCGTCGAGCAAATCGTCGATATCAATTTCCGGCTTGTCTTCTTCGTCCGCTGACGGCGCTTCAAATTCAGCCAGAATGTCGTCCGGGTCGATATCCCCGTCATTTTCCTCTTCTGTTGCAGGCTCTTCAGCTGTGCCTGAATTTGCATCCAGCAATGCATCGATATCAAAATCATCAACGTCTGCTGCGCTGTCAGCAGCATCTGTTTCTGCACTACTTTCTTCTGCCGCGTTATTATCAGCGGAATTTTGTGCCAGCAGCGCATCAATGTCATCGTCAGCAACCATTTCAGCAGCCGGCTCCGCAGGTGCTTCCTCTGTGGAAGCGTCTGCACTGTCATCGTCATCACCGGACAGATCAATGCCGTCCAGATCGTCCACATCAGGCACCAGTGAATCATCAGATAACGGCTCATCATCGAACAAACTGTCCAGTTCATCCTGACCTAACTCGGAATCACCGTCTTCGAAAGCAAAATCGTCATCCGGCACCAGCATGTCATCATCAAGGTCAGCGAAGCTTTCGAGATCATCGTCCAGTGATTCTTCCAGTTCGTTGGATAACACATCATCTAACAATTCATCATCGTTAAAGAGTTCGTCATCTGACAATTCCGGCGTGTCATCCAGCTCAGGCACAATCGCTGCCGGGGCGGCAGCAACAACCGGTGCGGTGTCGGCGGTAGAGACCTGCGCCACAGGCTGCATGGGATCATCTTCTTCTTTCTTACCCCGTTTGAGGAACCAGGCAACCAATCCGCCCACCAGTAATAACGTGAGGATACCCGAGCCGATGATGAGGCTCATGGGTTGCATCAGCGTATTCATAAACGACGCGTCTTTTTCAGCCTGACGCTCCGCCTGTTCCTGCTGCATCATTTGCAATAACTGCTTTTGTAACGCAGTTTGCTCGTCCATCTGATTCTGCACGTCCCCTTCCACCTGGGTACGCAGAGACGCTAAATCATCGTTAACCTGTTCAACACGGGTATATAGCTTGCGGTTTTCATCCAGAATGGCCTGCACGTTTTCCAGCGAGGCAGCAAATTGCTGTCGTAATTCATCAAATTGCTGAGTTTGCTGACTGTCCAGACGGGTAATTTTGTCTTCAATTGCGGAGCGGGTAGAACTGAGATCCTGCTGGTTTACCAGCGGCACCGGCGGTTTAAGATTATTCAGGCTGCTGCCGGGCTTGCTTTCCATACGGGCAAAGCTGTCATCATCCTGCTCGGCACGTTGTTTCGCTCTCACAGGATCAATGCGGGCAACATAACGCTCAGACGGCAGTTTCAGAACAGCGCCGTCAACCAGTAAATTAAGGTTTTGCTGCTCAAAAGAATCAGGGTTCAGTTCATAAATAGCTACCATCACCTGGTAGACAGAAAGGTTCTTATTTTGACGGTAGCGGTCGGCTATACGCCAGAGGGTATCGTTGTCGTCTATAGGACCATAAACATTGCCGGAGAACTGACTGGTGGCACCTTTCGGCCCGCGGATGGCAGTTTCCCGTTCCTGAGCCTCACCGGAATCAGGGATTGCCGTCAGCAGCAATAAAAAAATAAGCAAGCCCGTAACATGCGATTTCATAGCGTTCCTATATGCCCTCAAGCGTCTACCATGACGGTGTCATGGTGGCCAGGCCATGTGGTGTAGCCAGTACACGGACAAGCCGGCACACCGCTGCCTGTTATTCTTATAATGCCGGAGCCTGATGCTCCGGGCGTGCCGGATTGCTTCCGGCGAGTCAGAAAACCGTCACTCACAGAATAAAACCTGTGGTTTCACGGGGTTATGCAAGCTTTAATCCATGATGACAAGCCCGCACAGGTTACTTACCAAAACTATAAACCAGTTAACGGTAACTATCTAGAAAAAGGCCGTTTTCTTCTGCCGATGACAGTCTGTAAAACAGCCTTTTCATTGTTTTATCGGCACAAAGGCGCAGAAGTTTACCTCTGCGCCGGGTGTTTACAGATAGTCTTTAATCAGGGTTTCAGCAATCTGAATGCTGTTCGTTGCCGCCCCTTTACGTACGTTATCAGACACCACCCACATATTCAGGCCGTTGGGATGAGAAATATCATCACGGATGCGGCCCACGTGCACCCAGTCATTGCCACTTGCACTGCTCACCTGAGTGGGGAACGCTTCTCTTTCTTCGTACACCTTCACGCCGGGCGCCTGTGCCAGCAACCCTTTCACTTGCAGGGCATCCACCGGCATGCGGGCTTCCAGATGGATGGCTTCACCGTGACCGTAAAAAACCGGCACGCGCACAGCAGTAGCATTCACCAGCACACTGTCGTCACCGAGGATTTTTTGCGTTTCCCACACCATTTTCATTTCTTCTTTGGTGTAATCGTTGTCCATGAAGGCGTCGATTTGCGGGATGGCATTAAAAGCAATCTGACGGCTGAATGCTTCCGGCGTAACCGGCCGTGTGTTCAGCAGGTTGGCGGTTTGCAGTGCCAGCTCTTCCATTGCACTTTTTCCGCCACCGGAAACAGACTGGTAAGTGCACACATTAATACGTTCAATGCCGGCGATTTCATGGATGGGCTTCAGGGCCACCATCATCTGAATGGTTGAGCAATTCGGATTGGCAATAATATTCCGGTTGCGGAAGTCTGCCAACGCATGGGGGTTCACTTCAGGCACAACCAGCGGTACATCCGGCTCGTACCGGAAATGTGAGGTATTATCGATAACGATACAACCGGCATCTGCCGCAACCGGAGCAATACGGGCAGAAATATCGCCGCCTGCAGAGAAGAAACCAAACTGTACCAGCGTCCAGTCAAAATCATCGGCATTCAGTACTTCAATTTCTTTGCCTTTGAAGTTAATGGTTGTACCGGCAGAACGTTCACTGGCCAGCGGATACAGGGTTCCTACCGGAAATTTACGCTCTTCGAGCAACTCAATCATGGTTTGTCCGACCAGGCCTGTTGCGCCCAGTACCGCCACATCAAAAACTTGTGACATTATTCTTTTCTCCTGTCGGTACGCTGAAAGTTTCAGCGCACAAAATTAAATTGAAAACCCAGGCCACTCAGTTGCTCTGTTATGCCTTCTGAAACCGGTGCTGCAAGTCGCAGAAAACCGGCACTGCATTCCCTTCTGGCAGGATAATGCTTACGTAAATTAAGAAACCCTTCTTTACCGGTATCACGGCGAAACAGCCCGTCGTCTTTGTTGACGTCGTATACAGACAAGATCAGGTCAGACAACGTATCCCAGTCCAGCGCTTCGGCTGTGGCATCCGGCACGTCAAAATGACGGGCTTCCGGCGCGGTTAGAAAATCTTCCATTGTGAGTTCAGGTGTTCCCCCCATGGCTTCACACACATGTTCATATGCCATTTGCGTTCCCCGCAGCTTACCTTCAACGGAGTGACCGGCAATGTGAGGCGTGGCAAACCACAAATACGGCAACAATGCCTGATTGATCTCAGGTTCATTGCGAAACACATCGAGGACCACCAGCGGTGCCTCAGGTTGTTGTAAACGTGTCAGCAACGCCGGTTCATCAATGACTTCACCGCGACAGGCGTTAATCAGTAACTGCCCTGCCCGCAAACCGCTTATACGTTCTGCATTAAGCAAATCCACGGTGGGATGAGGTCCGTCTTTGACAAAAGGCACATGCAGGGTAATGACATCACAGGTCATGATGGTGTCCATGCCGGTAAAATGCCGGCTGTCACCGGCGGCCTCAAGAGGCGGATCGCACAGTACATGAGCAACGTTAAGTGCATGCAGTCTTTCTGCCAGTGCACTGCCTACATGTCCGGCGCCGACTACGCCAACAGTAATACGGCTTAAATCCAGCTTGCCCTGACGGTGAGCGTTCATCAGTACACTCACCACATACTCGGCAACGGCTACTGCATTGCATCCACCGGCAGAGCGCCATGGCACACCCGCCTGTTCCAGGGCGGTTTTATCCAGATGATTTGTGCCCGCCGTCGCCGTAGTTACCAGCTTTAACTGCCCGGCACCGGACAGCAGCGCTTCGTTCACTTTGGTGGTAGATCTGACCGCCAGATAGTCAGTACCAAAAAGCGCTTTTGCATCCAGCGATGGACCATGAAACGGTGAAGCATCGCCGAGCGCTGAAAAATAGGCCATTCCCTGAGGGATACTTTCTTCGAACAAAATGCGGGTCATATCAAACACTGTCAGACTTGCTAAGGCCGGTATAATACTGGAACGTAACGTAATTCACAAAACGAAACGCCCGCAGCGGTTAACCGGCGCGGGCGTTTATCATTTATAGTGGTATAAACAGTCTTCTGACTGATTGCTTATCCGTTGTAACGCTGCATAACCAGCGTAGCGTTTGTACCGCCGAAACCAAAGCTGTTAGACATAATGGTATTCAGGGTTGCTTCACGGGTGGCTGTCACAATGTCCAGGCCCGCCGCTGCATCGTCCAGCGTATCAATGTTGATAGACGGCGCGATGAAGTTGTTCTTCATCATCAGCAAGCTGTAAATCGCTTCATTCACACCGGCAGCACCCAGAGCATGACCAGTCAGAGACTTGGTTGCACTGATTGGCACACCGGACTGACCGAAGACTTCCTGAATAGCAGCCAGTTCTTTCACATCACCCACCGGCGTAGATGTACCGTGAGTGTTCAGATAATCGATAGGTGCATTAACATTCTGCATCGCCATCTTCATACAACGTACCGCACCTTCACCGGAAGGCGCGACCATGTCGTAGCCGTCTGACGTGGCGCCGTAACCGACCACTTCACCGTAGATGGTTGCACCACGGGCCAGAGCATGTTCCAGCTCTTCTACAACAACCATACCGCCACCACCGGAGCTGACGAAACCATCGCGGTTAGCATCATAAGTACGGGAAGCAACAGACGGGTTGTCATTGTATTTCGACGACAACGCTCCCATGGCATCAAACTGGCTGGACAGTGACCAGTGCAGTTCTTCACCGCCACCGGCGAATACCACATCCTGTTTACCCAGCTGGATCAGTTCCAGGGCATTACCAATACAGTGAGCACTGGTCGCACACGCTGAAGCGATAGAATAGTTCACACCTTTAATTTTAAACGGTGTTGCCAGACAGGCTGAAACTGTAGAGGCCATACAACGGGGAACCATGTAAGGACCCATACGTTTTACGCCCTTCTCACGAAGAATGTCTGCTGAAGCAACCTGATTTAATGATGACGCACCGCCGGAGCCGGCGATAATACCAGTGCGTTCATTTGAAATATCTTTTTCTTCCAAACCGGAATCAGCGATTGCCTGTTGCATTGCCACATAAGCATAAGCAGCGGCATCACCCATAAAGCGCATAACTTTACGGTCGATGTGCTCTGATAAATCAATGTCCACGTTACCCCAGACCTGGCTGCGCAGACCCATTTCAGCGAATTGCTCTGAAAAAGTGATACCTGATTTGCCTGCTTTCAATGAAGCCAGCACTTCGTCCTGATTTACACCAATGCTGGACACGATGCCCAGACCGGTAATAACTGCTCTTCTCATAACTAACCCTTTATTTTGATGGGGCATATGGTAACGATTTTCATCCGTAAACTGGTCTGCTCTTTTTACTTAACGTTTTTCCCATACCGTTTACACGTACCCTGCCCCGTCATTTGTGTCTTATCTGCCCCTGCTATGATTACCAAAAGCCGAAAACGTTCAGCTTTTCATCAACACAGAGAAAACAGGCTTCAACCCCGCGTGTTTGCTTTGCTCAATGTATCATGCAAGGTATGATCACCCAATGTTTGTCTTGCAGAATATCAAAACGTGAAATCCCGCACTGCGCAAGTTTATTTTAATGACAGCGGCACTCCGGTTGCTGACGACTTCGATGACGTCTATTTTTCCAACGACAGTGGCATTGATGAAACCCATCATGTGTTTATTGCCGGTAACGATATTCCGGCGCGCTGGCTGGCACATACCCGCCGCGACTTTGTTATTGCTGAAACCGGCTTTGGCACCGGCCTGAATTGCCTGGTGGCGATGCAGGCCTTCGCTGCGTTCAGAACGGAGCATCCTGAGCACCCGCTGAAACAACTTTTTATCCTCTCAACAGAAAAATTCCCCATGGCCAGAGACGATCTGGCCCGCGCACTGACCGCATTTCCGGTATTAGAGGGGGCAGCAAAGGCGCTGTTGAATAACTATCCCCTATCCATTCAGGGTTGCCACAGACTTCACTTCGATGAATTTCACACCACGCTGGATTTATGGATTGGCGATGTGCATGAATTGCTGCCCCAATGGCACGTACCGCCCCGCGGGTTGATTGATGCCTGGTTTCTGGACGGTTTTGCGCCCGGTAAAAACCCGGACATGTGGACGGAGGCTTTGTTTTCACAAATGGCCAGAGTGTCCAGACAAGGCGCGACCTTCGGCACGTTTACCGCAGCAGGGATTGTGAAACGGGGCCTGAGAGACGCCGGTTTTGTTGTTGAAAAACGTAAAGGTTTTGGCCGCAAGCGCGACATGCTGGGCGGATATTTTGATGGCCAGCACTCTGCTCCGGCTGCACCGCCTTACTCCCGTTTTAATAACGAAGCAGTCACGGCAAACCACCGCCTGGCAATTATCGGCGGCGGACTGGCAGCAGCAACTCTGGCCCGGAGCCTGAGCCGTACAGGGATATCTGCCACTGTCTTGTGTGCAGATGAAACCCTTGCTCAGGGCGCATCGGGTAATCCTCAGGGTGGTTTTTATCCGCAGCTTCACAGTGAGGCGAGTATTGCCAGTCAAATTCAGGCTCACGGTTTTTTATACGCCAGCCGGGTGTACCGGCAGTTACCGGAACCGTTCACACATGACTGGTGTGGCGTACTGCAACTTAATTTCAGCGAAACGGTAGCTGAGCGGCAGGCTAAATTGCTGGACAGCGAAGTCTGGCCAGAAGCGCTTGTATGCGCCATATCTCAGCAGGATGCCAGTGATTTTGCCGGTGTTCCGTTGCCCGCCGGCGGACTGCACATACCGTTGGGTGGCTGGGTTTGCCCGCCGGAACTGGTCAGTGCGTTAATTGGCGGCTGCGACGAAAATATCCGGGTTCAAACCGGCGCAACGGTCACTGCTGTTACTGAACAGGAAGATGGCGTCACCCTTTGTGTTAACGGAAAAGAACAGCACTTTGATTACGCGGTCATTGCCACCGGTGCTGACAGTATCCATATTCCGCAGATGACGGCATTGCCACTTCGTCCCGTGCGGGGCCAGGTAGAAGCTATTCCCGGCCAGCCTTTAGTCAGTGCATTGCGAACCGTACTTTGTCATAAAGGCTACATGACACCACAAATGGACAACCGCCATGCTCTGGGGTCTACCTATGGAAAAGATGATACCCGGTGTGATGTACGTGACAGCGACACACAGACAAATCTGGCGACGCATAAAAAGGCAATGGGGGCAGACAGCTGGGTAGCGCAGCTTCAACACGACGGACAAGCCAGAGCAGCAATCCGTCTGACATTGCCGGATCACCAGCCCGCCAGCGGACAACTGTTGAGTAATGACGTGTTGTACGAACAATACCGCGCCCTGAGCACCGGAAAGCCACTCAGCAGCCAGACACAGCCGCCTGCCGGCAGACTGTTCACTTTAACCGGACTCGGCTCAAGAGGGTTAACTACGGCGCCGTTAATGGCGCAAATTTTGACAGGCCAGTTAACCCATACACCGCTGCCGGCACCGGAGTCTTTACTTCAGGCAACCGCACCGCAAAGGTTTGCTATCAGAAATTCAATCAGAGGAGTGGCGCCCTGAGCCGGGCAGAGTGCTATGGAGATGGTTGAGTCATAACACCATGCCGGCGCAGAGCGGCAATTTGAATGTGGCATTCAAACGCCAGTATGAATAATAATCCAGCCTGCCCCGATAGGAAAGTATTTATCGGTGGCCGGCGGGAAATCTCATACTAAAAGATGACTATTTTCCGGTTTGGCTGCCGCTGTTCAGCGCAGTAACCATAAAAGACGGAATAAGCAGGCTGGTACTGGCGACAACCTGATGCTTATCAACGGACACAATACGTGCATTGACCCGCACGCCTCTGGGCTCTTCGATAAGGGTACCGGTGAGAATATGATCCATCTGCATTGAACGGCTTTGTATTTCGCCGGTCCGTGTCATTGCAAGATCGCCAAACGGCGTGACTGTTAACGCATCAGCCATTTTAAAATCGACAATACCCACACCAAAACTCTGCAATTCTGCGATGAGTAGTTCAGCCAGCTGATTTCCCATCACAGTGGTTTCCTGCAGTGACCGGTTCAGCCTTACGAAGCTTGCCACACCGATTAAATCGTTGCTGCTAAGCTCTGTAGCAGAGTCCATCAGTTGCATTGCCAGCTGGGATGCATAGTCTGCCAGCGCTTTGTGCGTTCTGTCCGGCTGATAGCCGGTTACAAGAGGATCGTGCCACTCAACCGTTACCGGCCCTGTCTGTTCACTGGCCTCCGGATTACGGTCACGGGAATCAGGCCGGTATTGCCATTGTGCTGTCTCCGGCACCGCTGCCATGTTCACCGGTGCGTTGCTCTCAGGTGCAATGACCTCTGGTGCAGCATGGGTCACTACATCAGTCTGCGGATAGGAAGTCGCCGCTGACGTTGAAGATGAAGCCGCACTGTCACCCGGCGGTTGCGCGGGCTGCGTGTGAGCATCACCCTCGCCATCCATGTAAGCATGGTAGTGTTCATCAATGGTGGTACAGGCGGAGAGCCCCGCTACCAGCATAACAGCCAGTAAACGGCCTGATATTACTGTGATAGCCGGAACTGAAGGTTTGGCAAACGTCATCGTCTTAACCCCGTGTCAGCTTCACACCATCCCGGATGCCACTTTTACCGTTGCTGTCGCTGGGAATAAGCGCATCCACGACATAAAACGGTATAAGTAACTGGGCGGACGCCACCACAGCGCGGCTTTCTATGCCGAGAATACGCGCGTTTACCAGTACCCCGCCCTGATGCTTCGCCATCGTGCCGGTGAGAACGTAATCAATGGGCAGGCTGCTGTTTAAGTCGAGATAGTCACGGCTCAGCAGAAAATCACCGCTGTCTGTTACTCTGATGTAATCTGTTGCTTTAAAATCCACTACCGGAATGCGGTATTTATGCAATTCGTGCATAAACGATTCGGCCATCTGATGGCCCAGTAAATTGGTGTGCTGGAGATCAGAGTCCAGCATAGCGAAATTGGTTACCGCCACCGGCGTTTTATTGGTGACGTACTCCATGTTGGAAACCAGGTCCTGAGTCATGTTCTTGACATAATCGCCAACATGACGGTTCAGAGGCCGGCCCTGATACGCACCCTGCACACTGCTGTACAGAGGCGGCTGGCCAATAGCACCGAAACTGTCGGCTTCGTCTTCAGGCTCTGCAGCGACAACTTCAGCACGATCTTCAGCACGCACGTCAATGACATTCATCACCGGCTCAACTGCACCCGGCTGCGCTTCTGCAGTCTCTTCATCGCTGAGCAGAGAGCAACCTGAAATACTGACCAGCATTGCTGCCATGGCAATCATATTGCGTTGAAAAGTCATTGGCATTACCCCTTATCCTCAGTTCTGTACAGCCGCCCGTTCCGGGTCGTGATCTTTTCTTCTTCCCAGAACAAGCCTTCAGGAAAGAAACGTGTCGCAGCAGCCACGACATCTTTTGTTCTGGCGTTTATCACTCTGGCGTTAACCATAGCACCGGCCTGCTGGCGGACAATGGTGCCGGTGATATAAAAATCCACCCGTTCGATGCCGGGAAGTTGTTCGATATCCCGGGTGAGTACGCGGTCTGCATACTCTCCCATTATTATATCGTCCGTGAGCTTAAACTCTTGAGTGGTAAAGCCCCGTTTTGCGGCTTCAGTGATCAACCCCTCTTCAAGTTGATGGCCAAGCATCATCAGCGGGTCCTGCTGTTTGCTGTTCCAGCTCATGGTATCTGCCGGCACAAAACCGGTAACGGCATATTTCGCCTGACGTGAAGGACGCAGCTGCGCAAACAGCTCATTCGCCAGTACGTAAGTGTGGTACTCCATATTGCCTAATGCAGGTAACGCCATATTTTCTTTCTGCATCACCACCGAAGGACTCTCTCCGGCACAGCCTCCGAGCATCAAACTGCCTGCTGCCAGCCATGCTGCAGGGACTGTCTTTTTCAGATATTTAGTACTCATTACTCCGGCCCGTTAACCCGCCATTTATTGTCTGCTGAGGTATTCGCAATTTTCGTACCATGTGGAAACGTCAAAGATGTGGCGGCGCAGAGGGGAATTCAGTAACCGGTAAGCGGGTTTTACGGCGGCGGGAAAGAGGTGAAGCGGCAAGAGTCTGCCGCTTCAGGGAAAAGCTGTCAGCAGAGAGTAACTATTTTGCACTGGCAAGAAGACGTTGCCAGAGCGCCATGACCAGCCGCTGATCCTCATCTTCCAGTTCTTTATTATCAAAAGCAGCTTGTAAACTGCCCTGCATGGCTTCGTCCAGAGTGGCCAGGCTCGCATCAGGCTGCATTTCCTGTTGTCTGGCAATCACCGCAAAATGACCTTGCAGGTAGCTGGCAATAAACAGTTCATCGTCACTACCATGATCAACAACACCATCCAGCGCATCTTCGATGTGGCCGGATTGCCCGATAAATTCAGTGGGGGCGGCGGCGGGAAATTCCATAAAGTCTCCTCATTTTGCAGGATACAGCACTTTGTCCCGGTATCCGGTGATCACCGGAAAATAGCCGGCAAGTGCGGTATCTAATTCAGCGTCACCGGTATCGAGCCGCAGAGGGCGGCCATCCAGAGACTGTAATTTAGTTTTTGTAGCGGTGATCAGCACATTTTCCCTCCCTGTCCGGCGGATAAATGACGGTGAGAGCTGCTGGTTCCCACGGCCAAAAATATGCCCCTGACCACCAATCACTGTAATGACCATTTTAACCGGCTGACCGTCAGTAAGTTCAAGCAGCTGTGCCGCTGTCACATCCGACGCCACCAGTTCTCCGTCTTTCACGACATCGACGCCAAGCAGCGTATTGTCCAGACCCATTGAATCCATAATTGCGGCCACGGTGGAGCCCGATCCCATCACGAAAAACGTATCCGGCTCATCTTCAATGGTTTCACGGATAAAGGCCGCGATATCTTCCAGCACCAGTTCATCACTTTCCTTGCCGCCGGCTTTGACGGCCTGAACGTAGGTGAGTGAATCCGGGACCCGCATTTCACCGAAATGCTTTGCCAGTACTTTGCCCTGACGAAATGCCTCTTCGTCAATGTCACGGACTTCCGCCGGGGCTTCACTCACCAGCTCCCCGCGAACCATCATAGCCACCACTTCACCGGCAGCTACAGGGGTTACTGCATATACACCGGAGTGGATTTTACACCCGGCCGGTACGCCCAGCACAGGCGTTTGCAGCTCTGCAATCTGACACACATTTCGTGCAGTGCCGTCACCGCCGGCAAATAACAGTAAGTCGATCCCCTCAGCAAGTATGGCTTCCACCGCAGCTTCAGTGTCTTCAGCTTCAGTCTGTGCCTGTGAGGGTGTGTACACCACCTTTGCTGTCAGACCGGCCTCACGGGCACTGTTTTCACCCATTTCAGCGGAGGCGGTTATCACAGTTATCTGACCGGCAAGCGAACTGAGTACATTCAGCGCGCGGGTCATTTTAATACCCGCAAGTTGTTCCGCTCCGGCCGCCAGCGCCTGTTCACGTACCGCAGCACCGTCGCTGCCTTTGAGTGCCACCGCACCGCCAATGCCGGCAAACGGATTAACCACCACGCCCAGACGAAATTTATCGCTCATGCTAATGCCTCTGCCCGTTCTGTAGTTACCGGCGCCGTTTTAAAATGCGCCTGCAGTATTGTCATCAACATACCGGCACGGGGTGGAAATCCAGTACGGGTATATTGCACCAGTTGCTCATGCACAGCAGCGGTGAACGCTTCACGGTCAGGCTCTGCCCCGTTCAGATTATCCGTACTGACCCGGAATTGACGCCCGGCACTGAGCGTCAGAGCCCATTCCACTGCCTGCGGTTTAATTTCCACCTGTTCAAAAGCTTTCTGCTGACTGGCGTCACGGCCGTCAGGACAATACCAGTAACCATAATCTTCCAGCAGTCGCCGTTTATCACCGGCGATACACCAGTGCGCAATTTCATGCAACGCACTGGAGAAAAAACCGTGGGCAAAAACGATGCGGTGAAAAGGTACTTCATCACCCGCAGGCAAATACACCGGCTCATCATCGCCGCGCACAAGACGGGTATTCCAGTTTTCAGCGAAAGTGGCGTCAAACAGGCGGATGAGTTCGTCCACTTGCGGATCGGTATCGTCCTGCGGGGTAAACTGCATTTGTGGTTGCATCGTATTTAAGGCTGAATTTTGTTGCTGCATTCAACTCACTGACAAGCCTGAAAAGAGGTTGCGCATAGTACCAAATGCCGGTCATTCCGCCAAATCTGAGGATGAATGTGATATGTTGATGTGAACATAAGGAGAGCAGATTTGAACACCACGTCCGGTATTGTCAGGCACATCCACCGCGTGAATGCGTTGAAAAACATGGCAGAAAAAATGGGCCAGTTGCCGGCTATCCATGCCCTGCAAGAATGGCAGTGTGAACGTTTGCTGGTGACTCACGCAGATCTGGCGGCTCAGCCACAGTACCGCCAGGCTATGGCCTTTTTTACAGAAGAGCTCTACGGACCGAAAGATTTTTCACAGCGGGATGCTGATATCGTGCGGGTGATCCCGAAACTGGCAAAAGTATTGCCGGACAAAGCCATGCAGGCGCTGGATGACGCCCTTGCACTGAATGCCCTCTCTTTTGAACTGGATCAAAAGGTTGTTGAGGCACTACAGTGCCAGCCGCTTAACAACAATACCTATGCTCTGGCCTACCGTGAAGCGGGTGATAAAGCAGCAAGAACACAGCAAATTGACATCATCCGGCACCTGGGACAACAACTGGCCGCAATCATTAAAATACGGGGTATTGGTATGCTTATCTCGGTATCCCGCCGTCCGGCAAAACTGGCGGGACTTCTTTCTCTGCACGAATTTTTGCAGCGGGGATACGATACCTTCAGACAACTTGGCGATGTTGAGCGCTTTACCGGACCGGTTATTGCCCGTGAGCAACAATTAATGTTACAACTGTTTTCCGACGATTTTAGCCTTGAAAACAATCCTGTACCCCATGTACCCGAACGATGACTACCAGCCGGAATGGGCACTGCCTGCCCCTTTCGTTAAACCATGGCAAATAAACGACTCCCACATAGATCACTATCAGCACGTTAACAATGTGGCCTATCTGTCACAGCTGGAGTCGCTGGCCTGGTCACATTCAAATCATCTGGGACTGACATTCAATGATTACCGGGCATGCGGTAAAGGTATGGTGATCCACCGTCACGAACTGGACTATCTGTTACCCTGTCACGAAGGTGATACATTATTGTGTGCCACCTGGATTGTGGAATGCGACGGTAAGCTGAACCTTGAGCGACGCTTCCAGTTTGTTTGTCCCGTGCGCCGGAAAACGGTGTTTGCCGCCAGAACCCGTTTTGTTTGCGTCAATTTAAAAACCGGTGCCCCTGCGCGTATGCCTGCACCGTTTAAAAATACGTATACTGAAGCGGTGACAACGTCGTGAACAAATGGTTGCTGGCTGCCCTTGTGTTGTCTCTCACCCTTAACGGCATATTGCTGGTAACCCGCCGGGAAACCGTTACACAGCAGGTTGTGCCGCTGGCAGACAGTACTGAAGAAAGTATTCGCCCTGCTGTGCAAGCCCCCGCACCGACAAGCTTCCCCCTTTCAGCCTCAGATCCCATGCAGGAGGAAAGGCCTTCAGCGGCTACACTGCAAGCCTGGTTTAATAATGGCGATCCACGCTTTTTTCCTGCCCTCACTGCCGCCCTCAGAGACCAGCCCTATAACTGGGAATTGTTACTGCTGGAAGCAATGTGGGTAAAACGTGAGGAACCGTTAAGTGAAGCTATCATCCAGTACTACAAAATTCTTGAGCGAAACCCTCCGCCGCAGGTCGAACAGGACATCTCCGTATTGATTACCCAAATGGCAGATACCGCAGCAGAAAAGCTCCGGCTCGCCGGCGACTGGGACACCCTTGCGGCGTTTGTGGAGCCACTTTACCAGTACCGGCCGGAAGATCGTTTTTATACCCTGCAACTGGCAGAGGCGTATGGCAGACAGCAAAAATTTACGCTGATGGAAAATGTACTGGCTTCGCTGCCATCTGAAGACCGGCAGGCTGAAGCGCTTCGGCGTGTACTGTATCCTCAGGCCGCAGACGCACAAAGTGAAGATACCCCGCCCACGGAGGAAGAACGTGAGGTATCCGGTAACGCATTCAGGATGCCGCTGGAACAAACCGGCGATCATTATCTCGCGCCACTGACACTTAACGGCCGCCACTCAAGATTGCTGGTAGATACCGGTGCATCGGTTACAACGGTGACGACGGAGGTATTCAGACAAGTAGCCAGACGGGGAAATTACCGGGACCTGGGAAATTTTGCAGTCAATACCGCAGGCGGCCGGGTAGACGCCCGCATGGTAACATTAAAAGAAGTAGAGTTTGGTCCGTGGCGACTGGCGGATGTATCGGTGCTGGTGCTGCCACCGGGTACGCTTGATGGCACTGAGGGGCTGTTAGGCATGAATATTCTCAAGCGGTTTCATTTCCGCATTGACCAGGCCGGGAATGCGCTGCTGCTGGATCCCATTCACTAAGCCCGGTTTTATAAAACCGGGCTTAGCCTGCTTCGAACCGTTACAAAGCCGCTGCGACTTTTGTTCCTTGCTCAATGGCCCGTTTGGCATCGAGTTCACGGGCTTCATCTGCACCGCCGATAAGATGACACGGTTTCGTCAGGCCTTCCTGCAATGCCCGCAGCGGCTCCTGTCCGGCACAAATGATCACATTATCTACCGGTAGTACCATTGACTTGCCCTCTACTGTGCAGTGAAAACCTTCATCATCAATGCAGTCATAGGTTACGCCAGCGATCATTTTCACTCCTTTCATCATAAGATTGGCGCGGTGAGACCATCCGGTCGTTTTACCCAGACCCGCGCCCACTTTGGAAGTTTTCCGCTGGAGCAGGAAGATTTCTCTGGATGACGGCTCTGGTGCAGGTTTAACCCCTTCCACACCAGCCCTTGCTGTCAGTGTCATATCCACGCCCCACTCTTTCATGAAAACGGGAATATCCAGGCTTGGCGCATTCTTCCCGTGTGACAGATACTCAGACACATCAAAACCGATCCCACCGGCACCGATTACCGCTACACGTTTGCCCACCGGTTTTTTATCTCTGATCACGTCCAGATAGGTGAGAACTTTACTGTGTTCAATGCCCTCAATGTCGGGCACTCTCGGGGTAATACCAGTCGCCAGAATAACGTCATCAAAGTTGCCGTTATTCAGCGTGTCTGCGGTCACTCTGGTGTTCAGCTGAACATCTACGCCGGTAAGCTCAAGCTGACGGGCGAAATAGCGCAGGGTTTCATTAAACTCTTCTTTGCCCGGGATCTGTCTGGCGATATTGAACTGACCGCCAATCTCAGATGCACTGTCAAACAGCGTGACTTTATGCCCCCGCCGTGCAGCGGTAGTCGCCGCCGCCAGCCCTGCAGGACCGGCCCCGACCACAGCAATATGCTTCACTGACTGCGCCGGCGCAATTTGCAGTTGCAGTTCATGACAGGCCCGCGGGTTAACCAGACAACTGGTGAGTTTGCCGTTAAAAATATGGTCCAGACACGCCTGATTGCAGCCAATACAGGTATTTATTTCATCACTGCGGTTTTGTTCAGCTTTAATAACGAACTCAGCGTCTGCCAGAAATGGCCGCGCCATGGAAACCATGTCCGCATCTCCCCGAGCCAGCACGGCTTCTGCGACCTCCGGTGTATTGATGCGGTTACAGGTGATCAGCGGCACATTGAGCGCCGCTTTAAACTTCGCAGTCACCCAGGTGAAAGCAGCCCGCGGCACCCGTGTTGAAATGGTAGGAATTCGCGCTTCATGCCAGCCGATCCCGGTATTGATAAGATTCGCGCCGGCTTCCTCAATAGCCAGCCCCAGCTTCACCACTTCATCGTATGTAGAGCCGCCTTCGACTAAGTCCAGCATGGAAAGCCGGTAAATAATGATGAAGTTATCACCGGTGGCTTCACGGACCCGGCGCACCACTTCAACCGGCAGACGCATTCTGTTCTCATAACTGCCTCCCCAGTCATCATCACGCTGATTCGTGCGGGCTGCAATAAACTGATTCAGGAAATAACCTTCAGAACCCATGATTTCCACACCGTCATAACCGGCTTTCTGCGCCTGAGTGGCAGCAAAAATAAAGTCACTGATCTGTTGTTCGATTTCTTCTTCTGTCAGCGCTTTGGGTTTGTACGGATTAATCGGCGCCTGAATAGCCGATGGCGCCACCAGCTTCTCCGAGTAGGCATAACGGCCGGTATGCAGGATTTGCATACAAATTTTCCCGCCTTCGGCATGGACCGCATCCGTCACTTCACGATGATGGGCAACGGCCTTATCTGAATCCAGGCGCCGTGTGGCAGGATGGGTAGAGCCTTCTTCATTAGGTCCGATCCCACCAGTTACAATTAACGCCACACCGCCCCGGGCTCGTTCGGCATAGAATGCGGCCATGTGTTTGTGCCCGCCCGGCATTTCTTCAAGCCCGGTGTGCATAGAGCCCATGATGACGCGGTTCTTTAACTGAGTGAATCCCAAATCAAGGGGGCGAAACAGATGCGGATACGTGGTGGTGCTCATGTTTAGTCCTGATGGTTGCCTGTCATTGAATTTGTAGCCAGGTTTGGTGAACAACGCAAACTTGACACCGTCAAGATAACACCAATGTTGACAGTGTCAAGATTAAACGGGACACTCCGCTTACCGACTTATCAGGAAACGCTATGACTTCCGGTTCTTCTTACCATCACGGTGATTTACGCAGTGCGCTCATTGAAGCGGCCACCACTATCATTGAAGACAGTGGCATAGACGCTTTGTCGCTGAGAAAGCTGGCAGAGGTAACGGGCGTATCGAGAACCGCCCCGTATCACCATTTTAAAGATAAAAATGCATTACTCAGTGCTATTGCTGCTAAAGGGTTTGACGACTGGCACGCCTCTGCCAGAGCTATTTTTGAACAGGAAGATCTGACTCCGGCTACCCGTTTCCGCCGCTTTATCCACCAGTATGTCAATTATGCCGCGAACCACCCGCAGGTCTATGAACTGATGTTCGGGCGGACGTTATGGCACAACGATCAGGCAACAGCACAGTTGAAAGACATTGCTTATCCCTGCTTCCAATACCAGCTCACCATGACCCGCACCTGGCAGTCCAGTGGACTGCTTCCCGAAGATCAGGATGCACTGAGGCTGGCGCAGGTCACCTGGAGTACCCTGCACGGTATCGCAAGACTATTAATTGATGGTATTTACGCCGACGAGTCGCATATCAGCGAAATGTGCGACTGTGCCGCAGAAGTGTTTATCCGCTCTGCCGGATTAAAGTAAGTTCTGAAGGCAAAGTACCTTTTGCAGAAAGCCCGGCGGCTCAGGGATGGCCGGCACTGCGGATGATCAGGTCCGCCACCCGCTCGGCAATCATCACCACCGGCGCATTTGTATTGCCCCCGGGCAACACAGGCATGACCGACGCATCTGCAACCCGCAGGCCATTTACCCCTTTTACGCGACACTGATTGTCAGTCACCGCCATTTCATCCTCTGCCGCTCCCATTTTGCAGGTGCCAACAGGATGATAGATACTTTCCGCATGCTCACGGATAAATTCGTCAAGCAATGCCTCATCGTTATTCCCTTGTGGCGGTGACAATCGTTTCCCCCGCACGTCATCGAAAGCCGTACTGTTTACCAGCTTGTCTGCCAGAGCAACCCCCTCGAGCAGCACTTTTTTATCGTCGGGATGGGTGAGATAAGCAGGCTCGATTAGCGGATGGTCAGCAGGATGACTGCTTTGCAAAGAGATACTGCCACGGCTTTTCGGATACAAGGCACAAACGTGAACCCCGAAACCGTATCCGTAAACCGAGCGGCGGCCATGTTCAGCCAGAATGGCCGGCAGGAAATGAAATTGCAGATCCGGCTGACCGGACTGCGCCAGTGATGAAGAAGCGAAGCCGCCGGCTTCGGCAATGTTGGAAGAAAGCAGGCCTCCTGATGAAAACAAATACCGGAAACCGGCTGCTATGTAGGAGGGTATGGCAGAAAGTGCAACAGCATAGCCCTGACGGGACGTGCAACGGTATTGCACAATAGCGTCCAGATGATCCTGCAAGTTACGGCCTGTACCCGGGGAGTCCGCGACCACATGCACGCCTTTTTCCATCAGCATGTCACGGGGTCCCACTCCGGAGAGCATCAACAGATGCGGTGAATTAATTGCCCCTCCGCACAGAATGACTTCTTTACGTGCGCCAATCCGGCGACCTTTGCCTTTATACCGCACCTGCACGCCGCTGGCGGTTTTACCGGTGAAAAGTACTTTTTCAGTGAGCGTCCGGGTATGTACCGTCAGGTTGGGCCGGTTCAACGCAGGTTTAAGATACGCCTGCGCCGTGGACCAGCGCCGGCCGTGCTTTTGGGTGACATCATAAAAGCCAAGCCCTTCCCGCTGTTCACGGTTGAAGTCGGTTCTGACAGGCAAACCGGCAGCATCTGCAGAATTCACAAAACACCGGGAAAGCGGATCGGTATGACGAAGCTTTTCAACTCTGAGGGGACCGCCGGTGCCATGATAAGCATCTGCGCCGCCGTGATAATCTTCTGCCTTTTTAAACCATGGCAGCACTTCGTTGTAACTCCAGCCGGCAGCGCCGGATTCAGCCCAGCGATCATAGTCTTCCCGCTGGCCGCGAATGTAGCACATGGCATTGACTGAACTGCTGCCCCCCAGGGTTTTCCCTCTGGGCCAGAAAAGTTCGCGGTCATTCAGCTCACTTTGCGGTGCAGTGAAATATCCCCAGCCAATGCTGTCAAAACGACTGAGCAAAGACAATCCGAACGGCACATGGATGAACGGATTGTTGTCTTTACCACCGGCTTCCAGCAGACACACAGTAACAGACGGATTTTCTGACAAACGGGCTGCCAGCACTGCGCCGGCAGATCCCGCTCCGGTGATCACATAATCATACTGTTCTTCAACCATACGCCACCCGCAATGTGCTTATTCAACTGCTCTTACCAGTTTAACAAATTGTCGGCTATTGTCTGTGTTTTTTATGTTACTGTAGTGACAGACTGAACCACAGGGACAGAGGATTGACACTCAGCTGGCGGGAAAAATGGAAAGTCGCCGTTTGCGGCCTGATGATAAAAACAGGCAGACTGACGTATGATGACTACACCACACAAGAACTACAGGCGTTACTGACTCCCCTGTTCCCCCGCTCTTTTCCGTTTGATGTACCGGGAGGAAAGGCCCGCCTGACTATCACGGAAGCACAGGTTCACGGTCAGGAAGAATCAAACAGGCTGGCACTGCAATGTTTTGCAGAACTCAACATTACGGTCCTCGATACCCCGCTTTACCGTGCCCATGTCATTGTCGTGATAAGCGGAACGCCGGTTTACGATATTCAAAACCATGTGATCAGTATTGAGGATCTCAAATCCGACGCTATCCAACTGGTTAATGACAACTATGCGCTGCTCAATGACACCCGCTCACTGATCCGTCAGATTGTGCCCGGGTTACAACTGGGTAAGTCACTGACTGAGTTTATCAGTGCACCTCTTCTGAATATTGCCAGTATCGCCACCACCGGCAAAACTGACCGTTTGCTGTCGTATCTGCGCCTGTATCTTGATCATAACAAACAGCGTATTCTGGACTATCACAAACCGGAAATTGATGCGGTGTTGCAGCGCCATGCTGAAACGCAGGATCTCAGCTATGCATTAGGCGGCCACTGGCGGGAAGTTGTTTTTCACCGCTGGGGAAAACAGGTATTCGTGGTCAACGGCGGGTTGAGATTCAGTTTCCGCTGAGGTTAATGAAACCTTCACACTATTCAGCAATGACCGAACGGGGATAACTTTCAATCTGCTCGCCGATATCTTCAATACCCACTCCGGGTTCATCCACCGACCGGGCAAGAATGGCTAAAGCTTCATGGACATAACCGGCCAGAGGGCTGATGTCTTTGACATGCCGGTTACAGCACACCATCCCCACGTTTGCTGTTCCGTTGTAGGTCATCAGTGTGATATTCACGCCGCCACCCGGCGTCATGGTGGACACCGGATAACAGGCCAGTAATTTGCTGTCCTTCAGATAACGGGCTTCTTTTGGTCCGGGCAGGTTTGAAATTAAGATATTCGCTATGGGCTTGACGAAGTCTGACAAGTGTAACCATTCAAACACAAGTGATACCGCCTGAATAGTGATGGTGTACGCTTTAAATGCCCCCGGTGTCGCTTTTTGTGCAGCATGTTTGACGATGCGGTGATTCACAATGATTTGCCTTAACCGCACATACGGGTCCCGCTCGCCGTGGGCCAGTTCAACAGGCACAATGGCAATCTTATTACCGGTGGTCTTCTCGCCCGGTTTACGCAAATTAACCGGCATATTGGTATACAGTGGACGGGTAAACCGCTGTCCGTGATCTTTCAGAAAACGGTGAACCGCAATATCAAATACGCACAGCAATATTTCGTTAGCAGATGCCCGCGTGCGTCTTGCCAGCGCTTTAATCTCTGCAAAATCGATGTCTGTTGTAGTTACCGCCCTGCCTGCTCTCACCTGACCGGTAAGAGGCGTTTGCGTACCACTGAAGGGCAACGGCATGTAATGGGTGTTAATACGCACCAGCTTCATCAGCAGCCGCAACATAATGATGAAAAACTGCCAGCTGGTTTTCAGTCCCTGCCAGACAGCGAACAACCTGTCGCGCCAGCGCACCAGATGCTTTCTTTTGTGGCGCAGCCGTTTAAGTGCCCAGACCGGAGTAAATCCCTGCTCAGCAGGTCCGGCGGTATATCCGGCCTGAAACCAGCGAACAAGCGTTGCGCCGTCACCGTAGAGATGATGCACCCGCGCATAAATCACAAACTGACGGCTGGTGTTGTCATGCAAAAAAATAAATTGCCAGAGTGGCTTTTCCGGGTCGAGCCGCGAAGCATGCAGTGTTTCGGTGAGTTTATCGAGCTGTCTGCGATCCTGAATGTTTTCAGTAATATGAAATTGCACGTGATAATCCATATCCATGTGCTTTACAGGCTGCAAACCCAGGGGGTAACCCAGCAGCGTTTTAATTTTGCAATTAAATGGCGGGGTAATTTTTGTGTGCGATTTTACTTCTTCGTAAAGCGCCCTGACGTACTCTGAAGCACATGCCTGCTCAGGCATTTCAAGGATCTGCACACAACCCACATGCTTGGGACTGGCGTCAGACTCCGCCAGCCAGAAAGACTTGTCCAGAAAAGACAGTGAGCGGCCCATCAGTCTTCCCCGTCTGTCCAGTCAGTATGTTTCAGGTTTGCCAGACTGTGACGGGCAATCCCCTGATTCAGTTCAGCCAGGGTGCCCTCCGGTAAGGTTAACCGCGGCAATAAACTCATCATTAATAAAGACAGGCAGTGATATCGTTGAGATTCACCGTCCAGGCTGCGGCCAAGCTGGTCATATTGAAACGACTGGGTCAACACAAGGGTTAACAGTTCAGTAAGCAGAGGTAACTCCGCTTTTTCCAGGGTCAGAGAACCGGAGGATTTAAGCGCATGCAATACATTGCTTATCTGTTTTTCCAGCGCACTCACCACCTGATTTCTCACCTTGTGGGCGTGAGGATACTTTTCGGCAAGATCTGCCGGACTCCGGTAAAGAAATTCAAACAGATGCAGTTTCTCAATGATCATGTAGAAATAATAGAACACATCTTCCGCACTGATGCGGGCGGCAATATCACTTCGCAGTACATGCAGCATCTGATTTTTGTGAATGTTGATAAGGCGTTCAACAATCACTTCTTTGCCCTTGTAATGGTAGTACAGGTTACCCGGACTGATATCCAGTTCCATGGCAATATCTACACTGGTTACGCTGTTTTCGCCATGCTCATTGAACAGTGACAGCGCCGTGTAGAGTATTTTGTCTGCGGTTTTCATGTTCAGATAAACACCAGATAAAACTGGGCAAACCCGGCTGCCAGGCCCAGTAATGCGCCTGTCAGAATAAGCTTCCATTCATCCTGCCGGTAAGCAGGACGCAATACGCCTTCAAATTCTTCCGGCGGGAGAGCCTGCATGCGGCCCCGTAAATCATCTCCTACCCGTAAAGCAGAATGGGCGTAATCGTAAGCATAAAACAGGGCTTTATCTGAGTTTTCAAAAATACGCTGTACGGCCAGCGCTTTCATCTTGAAATAATTTTCAGAGCCGACACCCAACCCGAAATACGGCTGGGCAACGGCCACATAGCGCTCAATAGCATCATTGACGTGCAGCTCGATAAGCTCCAGTAACGATGCTGACCCGGAGCCGTGCAGGATCACATGGGTAATATTTTGCGGAGTGATAAGCTTGTTTTCGATAATTTCAGCATACACACGGGACACTTCCGCCTGCCTTTTCAGAAACATGCCCTGAACAGTCACAGGACCAAACTTACGGGGACGTTTAGGTTCGAAGATGATTTTAATTGCAATCCAGTTAGTGGCGTAGCCCACCAGCAACCCACCCAGCGGCAACAACCACCATGCCTGAAAATAGTGCCACAGAAACATGGTGGGTAACCCGAAAAGAAAACCAAAATAAAAACCGGAACGGACGATGAACGGAAACTCTTTGGCACCGGCAGTAAGAAAAATTTCATTGATGAGTGAAGGCGAACCGACCAGTTGCTCGACTACCAGCTCTTTGATGTTCAGAATTTCATTTATATTTAACTGAAAATCTGTGACCAGCTTTTTTACAACCCGGGGCATGTCATTTTCAATCCGGCGGTAAACCAGATTCTTTCCCTGCACCGGCACTGCGGCCCATAAATCCGGTGCTGAAGCTTCCATCACCTCGTTGACCACACTTTTCAGCACCTGCTTTAAGCGCCGTTCGATGGCACAGGCCAGCTGTTCGCCGTCCAGGCGTTGGGCGAGTTCTTCAACACTGAGCAGTTTGCCCAGAACCAGCTCTACTTCAATTTCAGCCATTTCCCGCCGTTTTGCCGGGATCAGCCCCTGCCAGCCAAAAAATGGTCTGATCCCCTTAAATTCAATGGGATAAAACATCATTTTGACCGCCAGATAATTGGTCACCCAACCCACAATCGCGCTGATAAACGGGATAGACAGCAGGCTAAGCAGTTCCGGGTTCCATTCCATGCAAGCTATTGTTTTTGGCTATTTTACCGACATAGCTTCAGGCTAAAGGGAGATTACATATTTAGCAAACCTTTTGCGGTGAAAGCTTGATCTGCGCCATACGTTCAAAATTAGGTAGAGCATTCAAATTATTCCTGCCAGGCTGGCTAATATCACTGCAAGTGATGTGTTTCCAAAGATCAGTAAGAGGCCGGTATTATGGTATTTTTCTCAAAATCGAATGCAATAGAGCAGGATATTGAACTGGCTTCTGATTATGCTGAATACCGTGAAGCCTGCCTGGCTCACGACGCCCTGACCGGCGCAGATGACTGGAAGCGAAAAGAAGCCAGCAGAGATTACGACTACCGGTTGATACGCAAACGTGTTCAACGCATGCAGTCAGCCAGAAAGTTACAGGATGTGACCGGCCTGATGTCGGTACTCCATGAAGGATTGCATGGTAATCTGGGTAATATCGCCAACCCTGCCCTGCTTACACACAGTAAAACGGGCACCAAGCAGCTTATCGAAACCTTTATCAGCGAAGTGGTCATGGCACTGGATGCCATTTACCGGGCTGATGAATCTGTGGTGGATTTTTTCCATAAAAAGCAGTTTTTTGAAGAGACGGCTCATGCATTCGGCCGTTCCTGTCTGATGCTGTCCGGTGGTGCCGGTCTGGGATTTTTTCACGCCGGTGTAGTGAAATCCCTCAATGAACACAACCTGTTGCCCACCGTGATATCAGGGGCCAGTGCCGGTGCTATTATCGCCGCTATGATTGGCACAAAAAACCAGCAGGAACTGCAGGAAGCCCTGTCTCCTGAGTTTATTCTGAGTAAGTTTCGTTACTGGAGAAAATGGTCAGGGTTTGGCAGGAAGTCGCTGCTGGATGCCACAGCGCTGGAAAATACCCTCATTGAACTGTTTGATCTGATGACTTTTGAAGAGGCTTTCAGTAAGACCGGGCGTCATATCAACATTTCCGTATCACCGATGGATTTACATCAACAATCACGGGTACTCAACGCCAAAACATCTCCGAATGCTATTATTACTCAGGCTGTGCGAGCCTCCACCGCCGTCCCGTTATTTTTCAGCCCCGTGCAACTACGCGCTAAAAATGCTGCCGGCGATATCATACCGTACATCCCTAACCGCCGGTTCGTGGACGGCTCACTCATGGCGGATTTGCCTTTCAGACAATTGTCACGGTTATACGGTGTTAACCACAGCATCGTCAGCCAGACAAATCCCCTGGCTGTGCCTTTTTTATCCTCAAACCGCGCCGGTGCTACTACACTGACCGGACTGACATTCCGCCACATCAGTCAACTGGCGAAGTCTAACAGCATTTTTGCGTTCGACATGCTTGAGAACCTCACCGGTAACAAGGCTGCCCGCCTCGCAATTCATAAAGTACGGTCGGTCATTGACCAGCAGTACGTAGGCAATATTAATATTCTTCCTCATAATCAGCTCAGGAGTCTCAGTCAGATCCTCGCCAACCCGACTTCAGAAAGTATTACATCGCTGATACGCAGCGGCGAGAAGTCTACCTGGGAGCACATTGATGTTATTGAAAGAAATACTAAAATTAGCGAGACGTTACGCTTATATTTAGCTAAGCTAAAAGAACGGGAAGCCAGGGAATCAGGGCACTGATAAAAAACCGGAAAGGAAGACTCGGAGTATTTTAACGCTCAGGAATGCCGTGAACCGCAATGCCACTCAGGCTGACAGCCAGTATGTCAGCAAAGTCAAAAAACTCATTGAACTTGTCGATCCTGTGGATACGGCAAAGCCCTCGGTGGTGACATATGCCAGACACTTTTATGCGGTTACCGCAGACCTGAAAAAGCGCATTCAGAGCCTGGCGCAGGAAGTCAAAGTTGTCAGCGAAACCAGGGCCAACATTGCCGTGCTGGAAGATCTGAAGAAGCAACATAAATCCGCGGTGCAGCAACTTGAGAAAGAACAGGCAGATCGCCAGCGCCTGATAATCACTATTGTGTCGCAGATAATTTCCCTGAGTGAAGGGGAAACTTATTATGAGACCCAGACCGCCAGCTCCCGCTTTCTGGGCACATTGCTTCTGCTCACGCGGGGTAAAGATGGCAATTACGCCCGCTATCATCAACGGCTTAAACCGCTTTACAAAGCAGTACTAGCTCTCAGATTAAGTGACAAAGTGCTGGCAGACAGCAGCGTAAAACATAGCTATTTATCAAAGTATGCCGGCGTACTTGAACGGTTTACCGATGAAGTAAAAATGCGGGAATGGGCAAACTTCATCGCCACCCCTGTCATCGCAGCGGCTATTTTTCAGGACATCGGACTTTATCACGAAGAGGCTGTGCGCATTCTGTACGGGGAAGACGGCGAAGATGATCCGTTCAGAGAACTGGATGAATCTTTCCGCAAGCAACTGTTAAAGATTAACTATCAGCAAACACTGACCTTTATCAGAGACGGTGTTTCCTTTATCGGTTGTGAACAGAACAAAGGCCCCCACGGCTTTCTTATGGAACTGATGCAGGACACATTCACCGGTAAATCCGGAATCGGCGATATTTTAAAAATCCCGCAGGTCTATTCCTCCATTGTTCTGTCAACCAAGCCCGGCTATAACCGCTCTATGCTGCCGAAGGGTTATATGCTGATTGAACAAATGGCGAAACAAAAAAGTGTTAACAGCCGGCTCGCTGAGCACTTCATCAATATTGTGGGTTATTTCCCTCAGGGATTCGGTGTGTGCTTCATTCCGGTGAATGAAAAAGGTCAGGAAAAAGACCAGTATGAATATGCCATTGTGTCCCGGTTAAACCCGGAGCATCCTGCTGAACCGGTTTGCAAAATTGTGTCCAGGAACCTGACCTTTTTTGCTGCCGGCAAAGAAGAGCGGGTAGCGAAAGACAGAAATCTGTTCTTTAACGCCACCAAACAAAAACTGATGAAAATTGACCGCGCACGCATGACAGAAATCATGAGTCAGTTGAAAAAGAACTTCACCATCGCCGATGTGGACGAACACATTCCGGCATTCTGGGAACCCCACGACTTCTTTGCCGACCGCAAAAACCAATCTATCTGGCGGTGATAATGATGAGTCAGTACTGTTGATAACAATGGCCTGCGTATTTGTTTTGAAATCCGCAGGCATCGCCAGCCAGCCATTTAACTGTCAATTTTCTGAATCAGTTCATCCAGCTTTTCAATATTGCTGACGGTAGTTTTTACCAGGTTATCGATTTCGTCGGAAGACTGTTTTGAATTCCCGGCAAGGGTTCGCACTTCATCGGCAACAACGGCAAATCCCCGCCCTGTTTCTCCGGCCCTCGCCGCTTCAATGGCTGCGTTGAGAGCCAGTAAGTTGGTTTGTTCAGAGATACTATTAATTGTGCCGACGATAGAGCTGATCGTCTGGCTGGTTGTTAATAACTCTTTCATAGCAACCAGCGTCTGGTTAACCGCCTGCTTGCGGGTGCTCACATCAATGGCGAAGAACACGTAGCGTGTGATATCGCCATTAAAACTCTTCAGCGCACTAATCCGCGCATCAAAAGCGAGATATTTGTCACTTTCATGGATTTCGATAACTTTCGATACAAACCCATTCTGATTGAGCTGTTCTTTATCTTCCGCACTCAGGGCCTGCAGAATACGCTGCGCAAATACGTCCTGATTAACTACACCGGTCAGCGTGGTTCTGAGCAATTTATTCACGTCCACCACTTTGCCGCCGGGCTCCATTTCCATCAGTACCAGTGCACTTCCGATTGCTTTCAGTTTATTGGTGAAATCCAGCGCCATCTGTTTCACCCGGGTAATATCAGCCTGTACTGCAATGAAATTAACCAGCTTTCCGTCCTGAAACACCGGGTTTATTGAAAGCGACGTCCAGTAAGGCGCACCATCTTTCCGGTAATTCAGAATTTCATCGTAAAAGGCTTCCCGGTTCTTAATTTTCTGACGGATAACATCGACAGTCCTGGGGTCGGTCTCTTCCCCCTGCAGAAAGGAGCCCGGCTTCCGCCCCTTCACTTCAGTCAGTGTCCAGCCGGTTAACCCCTCAAAGCCATTATTCACGTACTCAATCAGACCTTCTGCATCAGAGATAATCACTGCATTGTCAGTTTCATTCGCCACCAGCGACAGCATACGTTGCAGCTCACGTTGCTCAACTTCATCCGTAACATCTTTAACAAACGCGGTGTAAAGCGTCCGCTCATCAAGACGTACTTTAGAAAGAGACAACTTTCCCCACAATGTATCGCCGTGCTTTGTTTCAATTTTCACTTCGCGGCTGGTGCCGACAATTTTGTCCTGTCCGGTACGGCGGTTTGCATTCACATATTCGTCATGGTTAGCCTGAATGGCGTGGGGCACCAGCATCTTAACGTTTTGCCCGATCACTTCGTCCCGGCTGTACCCCCACATTTTTTCAGCAGAGGCATTAAACAGCGTCACCAGATTGTTGTGGTCGATGCATACTACCGCATCCAGAGCCTGCTCAAGGGTTTGCTCAACAATTTCCCGCGACTCACGCTCCTCCGTGACATCCCGGACAAAAGCCGTGTAATGCTTCTTGCCGTTAACGATCACCTGAGACAGCGCCAGTTGAACCCAGATACGCTTACCAGATTTGGTTTCCAGCTCAACTTCCCTGGCGCTGCCCACTATCTTATTCACACCGGTCTGACGGTGAGCATTGACGTAGCTGTCATGATTACTCTGATGTTCGCGGGGAACCAGCATCTGAATATTGCGACCCAGCACTTCCTGAGGCGAATACCCCCAGAGCTGTTGTGCGGCGTCATTATAAAAGGTGACCTTGTTGTGTTCATCAATGGTCACTACGGCGAGTATGGATTGTTGAAGTGCTTGTTCTGCTGCGTCGTTGCGTGAAAAAAACGGCATGCCCTGTCCTCCTTTTAAAGAAGGTATAGAAGCACCCGGCCACTTTTTCCAATATAAGAGAAATTAAATCTTTATAAAACCGGAGCCTGCCATTACCCGGCAGACTCTGATAACAGGCAGACTGTGAGCGTTACCTTGCTTTAGGACGAACTGAAGATATTGTGCGGGGTCTCGCTCCGGGAGTGGAAGTCACCGTTTTCTTCCGGGTTGAAGGTCTCCGTGAAGGCTTCTCCGGCGTCTCCACACTGGCAGACTTTGCTGCTGTAACAGCGGGATCAACTTTTTCAGCTACTTCTTTCGTTTCCACTCTGGCAGAAGCTTCAGCTTCCTGTTTTGCCTGAGCTTTTTCCTGTGCCTGCTTTGCCGCCAGTAACGCAACCTGTTCTACCAGCACATCCACTTTCGCCGACAACACATCAAGTTGTTGCTCACGTTTATCACGCTTTGCCGTGAAAGACGGCACAAATGACCAGAGCGGACTGGTTTTGACTAACTGTTCCATATTGGCAAAAACAGCCGAAGGCGATAAAGATGACCGGAGATGTGCATCCATCCTGGCACCCCGTTGCTGCAGCTCATCAAAGGATTTTTTTTGCGCATCAAGCTGACAGTTAATCTGTTCAGTCACACCGGACAACTGCTCAGCGATAAGTTCGGAGCCGGCTTCAATCCAGCCGGTCAACGGACCGTTTGGCTTATTTTTCTGTACCATCACTTTTCCTTTATACCGAAGAAATCGTAGCGGCGAAAACACCGTGTGCCCGTCGTGCCGGACACACGGTGATCTGACATTATTTATTCGCTGCCAGCTTGGCAACCGCTTCTGTCAATGCGTCAATTTTGGCTGAAAGCTCTTCGATACGATGATCAGTATTGTCCGTATCAAGTCCCAGCTTCTGACGTACATCACTTACACGGCTTTCAACATCGTCAGTGGTTTCTTTGAATTTAGTGCGGGCGTCATCTTCTAAAGTTTCCCCCTTTTTCACTAACTCATCGAACATTTTAGACGCTTCAGTGCTCAGCTTTTCGTAACGGCCCTGTGCTTCTTCAACACTTTTACCGTAGGCGCCCAGTCCGGCAAGCCAGACTTTGCGGGCGAAATCTTCAGCATCGTTCAATTTGCTTTTAATGGTATCTGATTTGGTCATTTTCGGATCTCCTTTTGGAATTCGCTTCATCTGACACGACCATAAAATGAAAAGTTAGAAAGCGCATACTAATCCCGTTTATTTTTGCGAATGCAGACCAATCATATTGCCTTCACTATCCTGCAGCAGTGCAACAAAGCCATATTCGCCAATCGGAAATTTTTCTTTAATGACCGTGCCGCCCGCTTTGGGTACGCGGGCACATTCAATGGCACAGTCATCACAGGAGAAGTAGACCAGTGTGCCCGTACCGCCCGGTGTCATTCCTTCCATACTGACCAGCGCGCCGCTGGCTCCGTAAGCCGTCATGTCAGAGCCAAATCCTTTCATGACCAGCGATTCATCCGCAGGTACAGAGATTGTCTCTAACTCGCACATAAAAACAGATTCATAGAAGGTTTGTGCCCGGGACATATCACTGACGTAAATTTCAAACCAGCCAACGGGATTGAGGTTCATTGTGTTTCCTTACTGTCTGAGAGGTTGATTCAGGGCCGGCTGACCCGTTCTGAACACCACCGGCATTGACTTCACCGGCGTGCGGCGACAGCAAGAAAACAACATGACGGGTAAAACGGATCCCAGCATAAAGTAAGTAAAGGCTTTACCGCAAGCCCGGGAGATTCGAAAAGCAGATAGCAAAAAGCCCGGCGGATACCGGGCTTTCAGGATAAAACAGAATGATTAGTCGACGAGATCTTTAGGCATATCTTCGCGGATTTGTGCCCACACTTTACCAGACGCGATACCATACTGACGGATCAGGCCGGGTACACTCTCGTGGTCTCCGGACTTCGCTGCCGCTAACAATTTACCGTAGAAATCTTTCGCTACATCACGGGCGGATTGCTGGGCAAAAAAGTAACCACCGATGCGGGAATACAATCCGCGGAAACCGTTCATCATCAGAACAAACACTTTATTGCCGGATGCCAGCGCAAGATCATGGTTTAACTGATAATCAAAATGCGCAAATTCTTTGCCGTCTTCTTCAATATTCAGATACCGGGCGATAATTTCCGCAGAGTCTTCAGGGTTATTCCGGATTGCCATACGAATAAACACTGCGCTTAAATTCGTACGGGCGGCCAGCAGGTTATCCACCAGCTCGGGAATACCGTCCTGATCGAGACGGGCCAGGGTTTCCAGAATATTCAGACCACAAGTTTCCCAAAAGTTGTTCACTTTTGTGGGTTTACCGTGCTGAATCGTCAACCAGCCGTCTCTGGCGAGTCGTTGTAATACTTCGCGTAACGTGGTGCGTGTTACACCAATAAGCTCGGACAGCTCCCGTTCTGCCGGAAGAATGGTCCCCGGAGGGAAACGACCACTCCAGATAGACTCAACAATATACTCTTCAGCAAAACCTGCCGGGCTCTGGGCTTTATAAATCATAGGTGACTCGCCTGAATCTCTTTTTATTGTCAAACTCATTGTACCAGAGGAATTTTCTTTAACACAATCAATTAATCAGTCATAAAACTGATATAAGTTATACTAACTGAGGCCTGCGGCAGCTTTCTCAAGCTGTTTTTTTCAGGTAGAGTTTGGTTATGAGTGTACCAGATGTGATAAAAGCCACTAAAAACCATAACTTGGCTAATGTCCAACATTCGCTGGACAAGATTTACGATAATAATTACATTCACATCGCAACAAGCTGTTAAAGGAAAATTAACTATGCAAACATCGCTACCTATGGCGCTTTATAAGAACTTTCTCGGGCATGCGCCGGACTGGTACAAAAAAACAATTGTAGCGTTCCTTATTCTCAATCCTTTCCTTTTCATGGTAGATCCATACCTCGCGGGCTGGACACTGGTCATCGAGTTTATCTTCACGCTGGCGATGGCACTGAAATGTTATCCTTTACAACCGGGTGGTCTTTTGCTGATTGAAGCGATGTTCATTGGCATGACCTCGCCCGAACACATGATGCATGAAATTGAAGTGAACCTTGAGGTACTGCTGTTACTAGTCTTCATGGTCGCCGGTATTCACTTCATGAAAGATCTGCTGCTGTTCCTGTTTACCAAGCTGGTCATACGGGTGAAAAACAAGATGGTTTTGTCGCTGTCTTTTATTGCAGCGTCCGCGTTTTTATCTGCTTTCCTTGACGCATTAACGGTTGTCGCGGTCATTATTGCGGTAGGTCTGGGTTTCTACACGATTTACCACAAGGTCGCCTCCGGCAAAGAATTTCACCACGACCATGATCATACAGACGATGACGGTGTGTCGAACCTGGGTCGTGATGATTTGGAGAACTTCCGTGCGTTCCTGCGTAACCTGATGATGCACTCAGCGGTAGGCACTGCACTGGGTGGCGTAATGACCATGGTAGGTGAACCGCAAAACCTGATTATTGCTGATAAAGCGAGTTGGGACTTCGTAGAGTTCTTCACCCGTATGGCACCGATCACCTTACCCGTATTCGTATGCGGTCTGGCCACTACAGTGATTCTGGAGAAAACGAAACTGTTCAGCTACGGTGCTCAGCTACCGGCGGCAGTAAGAGACATTCTCGTATCCTACGACAAACATATGGATGAAGGCCGCACCAACCGCGATAAAGCCCGCCTGGCCGTTCAGGCGTTAATTGGTGTCTGGCTGGTTGTGGGACTTGCGGGTCACTTTGCTTCTGTTGGTCTTATCGGTTTGTCAGTTATTGTTCTGGCAACATCTGCCAGCGGTATCATTGAAGAGCATGCGTTAGGTAAAGCGTTTGAAGAAGCCCTGCCCTTCACAGCATTGCTATGTGTTTTCTTCGGTGTGGTTGCGGTAATTATCGATCAGGGCCTGTTCCAGCCGGTTATCCACTGGGTACTGTCTTTCGAAGGCGAAACCCAGCTGGTGATGTTCTATCTTGCTAACGGTGTGCTGTCGATGGTCAGTGACAACGTGTTTGTAGGCTCTGTGTACATTACGGAAGTGATGGCAGCGCTGCAGGAAGGCCAGATCACCCGTGACCAGTTCGACTTACTGGCTGTTGCTATTAATACAGGTACGAACCTGCCTTCTGTAGCGACACCTAACGGCCAGGCAGCATTTTTATTCCTGTTAACGTCGGCCATTGCCCCGCTGTTGCGCTTGTCCTACGGAAAAATGGTAGTGATGGCGCTGCCTTACACCGTGGTACTCACCTTAGTAGGACTGGCAGCCACCTATTTTGGCTTGGCAGATGCCACACAAGCGCTATACGATATGCACCTTATTGAGCACCATTCAGCTACGATGCCAGTATCAGGCGCTGAACCGCACTAAGGTTTTTATTGCAACAATGAATCTCATTCAATGGATTAGTCGCCAGGCGGAGTATAAACCCGCCTGGCTTCTTTTATTTTTATCTGCCGCAGGACTGTTGTCTGCAGCATTGTATTTTCAGCATGTTAATGGCCTGCAACCCTGTGTAATGTGTATTTATCAGCGTACAGCGGTTATCGGTATTTTGTTGTCCGGTTTACTGGTCGTTATTGTGAATCATGGCCTGACGCGGATGCTGGCTTTCGCCGGCTGGGCGGTTTCCTCGGTATGGGGATTTATGATCGCCCGTGAACAGTACGATATCATTCACAGTACTTCTCTGTTTGCCAGTTGCGAAATAGTGCCAAACTTCCCTTCATTTATGCCTCTTTACGACTGGTTACCGGCCATATTTGAAGCAAAAGGAGATTGCCTGGATGACGGCTGGCGTGTTGCCGGACTGGGCATGCCTGAGTGGATGATGGTGATCTTCGGGATTTACGCTGCCGTATTCGTTATCGTGTTTGGCTGTCGTTTACTGGACAAGAAACCCTTTTGATTGACTTAAGTACCCTGCCATCGCGGCTTCCTGCTATTGCAACCACAACCAGCCCCATCAGTATTGAACGGGCCGGGCAAAAACATGCCGATATGTTATGCGAAGCGTCCCAGCAATCAGTCAGTCATGTTCGGCCATGGATGGGTACAGATCTGTGCCCTGTCACCCCCGCGCAGGCCCGTCAGTGTCTGACCACCCTGGAAAATCAGCGTGAGCAGGGTTACGGTATCACCTACCTGCTGGTGATGGACAACCGTTGCCTCGGCATGGGACTGATAAACTATATCCATCCTTTGCACCGTAACGCCAACCTGGGTTTCTGGATCCGGCCTGAGGCATGCGGACAAGGTCTGGCTGTTCAGCTTTGTCAGGCTATGAAAAAACTGGCTTTTAATCAGATGGATTTATTTCGTCTGGAGTTGTTTATTGAACCCAATAACAAAGCCAGTTTGCGTGTTGCAGAAAAGTTGGGGGCAGAAAAGGAAGGTTACTGCCGCAAACGTATTTGCGGCAGACATGCATTGCTTTACGCGTTAACGAACGAATAGCCGGATATCAGTCTGCGTCGTGCAAGGGCCAACTGGCGATATAATCTTCAAACGCGTCTAAATCCACATCCGTTTCAAATACAGTCTTCCCTCTTACAGACATACCGGCCTGATGCATTTTGGCTTTCTTACCTTTATTCAGCAGCGGATGCCAGGACGGCAGCCCGCGACCTTCATGCAACCGCCGGTAGCTGCAACTTGGCGGCATAAAGAAAATATCCTTGAGATTCTCTTTAGTCAGCTTTACACAATCAGGAACCAGCTTTGTGCGCTCTGCATAGCGGGTACAGCCACAGGTTTTGGTATTCAGAAGCGAACAGGCAATGTTGGTATAGTGAATTTCCTCTCCCTGATTCAGGGTATCCGTTGGCGCGGCTTCTTCAGCATCGTCATCCTCAATGAACTTATGCAGACAACATTTTGCACAACCGTCACACAGTGATTCCCACTCAGCAAGAGTCATTTCATCAAGCGTCTTCGTTTCCCAGAACGGTGTCATCACATCACCACATTCGTTTCGACAGACATTAATTCGCCCAGCTCTGCGCGGATCCTGTCACCGGCATTTAGCGGGCCTACGCCTTTTGGCGTTCCGGTGAGAATAATATCGCCGGGTTGCAGGGTGAAGATGTGAGACATTTCTGCGATAAGCTCCGCTACCGGCCGTATCATCATTGCTGTATGCCCCTGCTGACGCACGGTATCATTCACGGTCAGGGTGAAATGAATGTCAGTAAGATCTCCGGTTTGCGTCAACGGAGCGAAAGCGGAAACCGGGCAGCTGCGATCAAAGGCTTTGGCACGCTCCCAGGGATAGCCCTGCGCTTTGAGTTCACTTTGTACATCACGTAAGGTCAGGTCAAGGGCGAGCCCTGCGCCCCAAATAGCGGCCAGCGCGTCATCAGGCGTCGCTTTGCACAGTGACTGACTCAACAAGATTGCCACTTCAAGTTCGTTATGGCATTCGCCTTTGTCTGAAGGGATCACCACCGGTTCAGACAAATGACAAAGTGCCGGAGCCGGCTTCATAAACAACAAGGCTTCGTCCGGCACGGTGTTGTTAAGCTCCTGAATATGATCAAGATAGTTGCGGCCGATACACAGGGCACGTGTCACAGGCAAAGGAACAGGCTGGCCCTGAATATTGAGATGTTGATACATGTTATTCCCCTTTGCGGATCCGGTCTGCCAGATAACTGACCGAGACGCCGAAATATGATGAACGGTTCCACTTCATCAGCGTATGAAAATTATTATAGACAAGGTATAAACGGCCATCGATGCCGTCCGGCATGATAAGAGAGGCTTTGATGCCGGCAGCAGGTAAGTCTGTTAAATCAAATTTACGCACTCCCCTTTCCTGCCATACCGTTAACGGCACGAAATCATCTTTTGCAAAGCCTGCATGTGCACCGTCATAACCATCAACGAACTTCACCTGGCGGCCCCAGGTGTAGTCATCATTCCACCCCTCGCTGGACAGAAAGTTAGCGATAGAGGCAAACACATCTGCCGGCGTGGTCCAGATGTCTTTTCTGCCGTCACCATCATAATCCACGGCATAATTTAAAAAAGAAACGGGCATAAACTGACTCTGGCCCATCGCACCGGCCCAGGAACCTTTCAGCGCTTCAATATCAATATGACCATCACGGATGATATCCAGTGCAGCATAGAACTGCTTTTTGAACATCGCTTCACGACGCCCTTCATAGGCTAAAGACAGCACTGCAGAGAACACCGGATAGTTGCCCTGGATTTTACCGAAGTTAGACTCATTACCCCATAAAGCGACAATAAAGCGGGGCTGAACACCATATTTGCTGCCGATTTCATCCAGCAGAGACTGATGCTCACGATACAGGGTAATTGCCTGCCTGACCTTCCAGTCCGGCACGCGGGTCGCCAGATAATCATCCAGCGTGATTTTTTTCTCCGGCTGATTTTTATCTGCCTTTACAACGGTGGGACGAAATGTGGCAGTATCCAGCGCTTTGTCCACCAGTTCTGCCGTATAGCCTTTTTCCACTGCTTCCTGCTTCAGAGACTGTAACCAGACTTTAAATCCTGCTTCGTTTTTTTCTTCCGCTGAAACCGGCAAAGCCAGCATTAAAAAAACGGTGAGCAATACAACAGGGCTGACTGAAAACAATGCCTTCATCACCGTTTTTCATCCACATGGGGCGTCAGACCAAGCTCTGTGCGGTGAGCAGCCAGCATGTCTTCCGCTTTTGGCGGCATTTGCAGATAAAAGCCTTTTTCTTTCAGCGCTACTTCCAGATCAGCTTTGCTGACACCGGCAAGCTGAGGCCGTTTATCCAGGGAAATCAACATCACCAGTTCCGGCGTGCCAAATTTCTCCATCAGTATTTCCGGTACATCACCGAAAGCATTTTTGCCGGGCACGTATAAATACATGCCTTCTTTCCGGCGGGTTTTATAAATTGCACAAAGCATATTCAGTCCTGCATTATTTCTTAACGGGTGAAAGCCAGCGGCCCTAATAATGAGGCCAGCCCCTTTTCCAGCAGAGGACGGCGCCAGCCACTCAGCAGATCAGGCAGAAGCCCCAGCACACGGGTTTCATCCAGTTCAAACCATTGCCATTTTAACAGCTGATTGATTTGTTTTTTAGAGGCCACAACTTCTTCTGACACGCCCTGCTCTGCGGCAACCATTGCACAGAGACGCTTAATAGCCGCCAGATGCTTTTTATATTCGGGATAGTCAATCAGCCGGCGCATACGGGGTAATTGTTTGTCTGCGGGGGTATCTTCATAAAGGGATTTCGCTTCAGCCACCAGGGCGGTAAGCGTTTCACCGTAACGACGGAGGGTTTGTGGCTGCAATCCCTCGATACGGCTCAGCGCAGTGCGGCTTAACGGCATTTTTACTGCCATATCGAACAGCTGACTTTCTCTGACCACAAAGTTGAGGGCCAGATTTTTTTCACGGGCAACCTTAAGCCGCCAGCCTGCAAGATGGCGAAACACGGTGAGCTGTTCAGGATTAAGCCGCCAGGTATTTTTCAGCACAAGGTAAGCCTGCTCCAGAGGAATTTGTGCGGCCTTCTTTTCTCCCAGTGCAGCAATTTCCTGCGTTACCCAATCAAATTTACCGGCATATTCGATTTGTTCTTTCAGTTGTAAGTACACAGGTAAAAGATACAGCACATCATTGGCGGCATACACCAGCTGACTTTCCCGTAGCGGTCTGGCCAGCCAGTCAGTGCGGGACTCCCCTTTATCCAGCACCACGTCACTCATCAGTTCCACCAGCCGTGCATAACCCAGGGTTGCGCCCATGCCGAGCACACTTGCTGCAAATTGAGTATCGAATACCGGCGCAGGTATTACACCGAATGCTGCCAGAAATGTTTCCAGATCTTCTGAGCAGGAATGCAGAACTTTGATCACATCCGGATTCGTCATTAATGCCACAAACGGGCTTAAATCATTAATCGCCAGCGGATCGATAAGTGCCAGTTGCTCACCGTCGAACAACTGCAATAGTCCCAGCTGCGGCGTCAGGGTACGGGTACGTACGAATTCAGTATCAATGGCAACTGCTTCAGCGGCAGAGGCCTTCTCACAGACAGCTTTCAGCGCAATTTCGTCGGTTATTAAGGTATATTTCATCATAAAAAAACAGCCGGCAATGATGCCGGCTGTCCCAATTAGTTGCGTAAAGTCACGGTGAACTCAGTCCCTCAGTTCTCTACGCAGAATTTTGCCTACATTGGTTTTTGGCAGTTCGTCTTTAAAGACAACGTGTTTCGGCACTTTATAGCCGGTGAGGTGCTTACGACAATGTGCAATAACCGTTTCAGCGGTCAGGCTCTTGTCCTTAGCAACTACAAATAACTTCACGACTTCACCACTGACTTCGTGAGGCACACCGATAGCAGCCGCTTCCACCACATCATCATGCATGGCAGCCACTTCTTCAATCTCATTCGGGAACACATTGAAGCCGGAGACCAGGATCATATCTTTTTTACGGTCAACAATATAGAAGTAACCTTCATTGTCTGACTTCGCAATATCGCCAGTTGCCAGCCAGCCATCTTTAAGAATTTCTTCTGTAGCTTCGGGACGGTTCAGATACCCCTTCATGACCTGCGGCCCTTTCACCCACATTTCACCGGCTTCACCTAAGGGCACATCATTGCCGTTATCATCCAGCAGACGAATTTCTGTAGAAGGTACCGGCATACCGATAGCACCTTTGTAAGCCTTAATGGTAGGAGAATTAACCGCTACCACCGGCGAACACTCAGTCAGGCCGTAACCCTCAAGCAGTACCGTGCCGGTGACTTTTTGCCAGCGTTCAGCCACAGGGCGCTGCACGGCCATACCGCCGCCCAGACCGAACTTAAATCCGGAGAAATCAAGTTCGCTGAATCCCGGCGTATTAAGCAGACCGTTAAACAGGGTGTTCACCCCGGGCAAAATGGCAAATTTGTGTTTCGACAGCTCTTTCACAAAACCCGGCATGTCTCTCGGGTTGGTAATAAGCAGGTTCGGACAACCAAATTTAAGGAACAACAGGCAGTTCGCCAGTAATGCAAAGATGTGATAAAGCGGTAACGCAGTGACAACGACATCTTCACCGGGCTCAATGACGATTTCGAGAATACCCGATACCTGTTCCAGGTTTGCAATCATATTACGGTGTGTCAGCATCGCACCTTTCGATACGCCTGTTGTACCGCCGGTATATTGTAAAAATGCCAGATCGTCCCCTGTTATCTCAGGACGCTGATAAGTGTGATTGGCGCCGGCTTTCACTGCTGACATGAACGACTCAGCTTGTGGCAGAGAAAACTCCGGCACCATCTTTTTCACGTGCTTCACCGCCAGGTTTACTATCCAGCGCTTAGGAGCCGGTAACATATCCCCTAACGCCGTGCGCAGTACTTTTTTCACCGGTGTATCAGCAATCACACTTTCCAGCGTGGCGGCAAAGTTATCGACAATAACAATGGCTTTGGCATTGGCATCGTTTAACTGGTGCTTTAATTCGCGGGCGGTATAGAGCGGGTTCACGTTAATGACGGTGAGTCCGGCCCGTAATACGCCGAACATAGCAACAGGGTATTGCAACAAATTTGGCATCATGATGGCGACAGCATCGCCACGCTCTAAACCACTATTTTGCAGATAAGCCGCAAACTGAGCAGACAACACGTCCAGCTCATTGAAAGTCATGCTGTGACCCATATTCATGTAAGCGGTTTTATCGCCCCAGGTCGTCACAGACTGTTCAAAAATATCTACGATAGAGGCATAACGATCAGGGTTAATTTCTGCCGAAACACTTGGGTCGTAATGCTCAAGCCAAATTTTTTCCACACACCCTCCGGTAACTTTTATTTTTATATTTGCAAAAAAGCACAAACTTTAACCAATATTTCACAACTGGTCTGATTTCTTCCGTATATTATAGGATGATAAAGAAAAGATAAACGCCACTATTTACAATTGCTCAACAAATTGACGAATTTCGCAGCCAATTTCGTCTGTTTTTTCCATATGAATGTGGTGGCCGCCTGTAAAAGTTTTACACTGACTGTAACTAAACCAGTTGTGCCTTTTCGCATAAACCTGCTCAACCTTTTTAAAGCTGCTGTCCGCTGCCAGAAACAATACCGGACATTCTATGCTTCGCATAAATGCCTCTGCCTGAGACTCAGTCAGCCGCAGGGTAGATTTTGTGCGCACGCGGGGGTCGCTCGCCCAGAAAAAATGGCCGGATGCATCCTGCGTCAGATTGCGGGAAAGAATTGCCCGGGCATGTTCAGGCCGGATATCAGCAACAGCGCAACGGGCTTTCACCGCAGCATCCAAATCCACGATATTCAATTTATTTCGCCGCTTTTTATCACGACTGATGACAGACTCCCTGACCTGTTCAGCGCTTGTTTGCGGATCCAGAGTAAGCGGTCCGCAGGCATCTATGGAAATCACTGCTTTCACCTGTTCAGGAAACACAGCGGCATAAAGTGTCGCCAGAATACCGCCCAGTGAGTGACCCAGCAGGATCACATTTTCAAACTGATTCTCTTTGATGAGCGCGTATAAATCCTGCAGGAAATCAAACTGGTGGTAATGGGCACCGGTCGGCCGGTGGGCTGACTGACCGTGTCCCGGTAAATCCAGTGCAATGAAGCGGCAGGATTGCAGATATGGCGCCAGCGGCGCCAGTGATACAGCATTATCGAGATAGCCGTGCAAACCGATAACAACAGTTCCGGCTCCCTGATTATCCAGTGCAGCCAGTTTGAGTTCACCGGCCTGAAATTCGGTTTCTAACATGTTTACGCCCTCCGGATGCGGCAAAAATAAGAAAAAAGCGGCAATGAATTGCCGCTTTATAAGGAACAAACCTGCCGCCGGATTACTTCAGATTTTGTCTTGCGCCGCCATTAGCCGGCGTGGAAGTTCTGGTAACCGGTCTGCTTACGCTGCTGCGGGTCGATGTTGAAGGCCGGCTGATCGTCCCCTTGTTGCCGCTGCGGGTAACGGAAACCCGTACCGGCGAGACATTGGGATAAGCACTTCTGTAATACCCGCGGGAGAAACCGACGCCGAACGTATAGGGCGAATAATACGGACGGTAAAATGAATAGTAGAACGGTGAGTACCAGCCCATACGGTAGTCAAAAAACATGGGGTGTACGTAGTTCAGTGAATCCTGACGCCACATATGAAAGTTTTCACCCTTGATGCGCGGATACATGTAAGGCTGTTCACCAACCATACCGGCAACAGGTCGTTCCACAGCACCGATGAAGGTGACGGAGCGGCCTTCTTCGAAATTAATCGGATCAACAAAACCATCAAGTTCCACTTTGAAGCGGCCAATGGTTTCTTCAAACGTATTCGGACGCCCGTAGTGATTCAGAGGAAAATTGACCACTTCAACCCAGGTCTTGTTTTCCTTGTTCTCCACGCCAACGATCACACCGCCCCAACGGGCCATTTTGCCCTTCACGCCGTCACCGCCGGTAACAGCTTTGTTGTAGGAGACCAGATTGGTGTCGTCCGGTACGCGGATATCTTCAGGAATAATGGTACAACCGGTTGCTAAGACTACCGCCACCAGCAGAAAAATTTTACGCAACATAAACGCCCCGGAATGCTAAAAGATAAACTTTATTAATTATGACGTTGCAAACTGAATGCAACCTGAACAATGGCCTGAAAAACGAAACTAATCGGGGTGAGCAGACCAGATTCAAGAATAAGGAGGTCAGGCGTAAATGTCTACACCGAGGAGCTGACGGATAGAATCCCGCTGCGCTTCCCGTTCAAGGCTCTGGTAGGCAGCAGTGGCCTGCTGACCTTTGCCTTCCGGCTGGTCGTAACCGGTTTGCTGCTGAAATTTCTTTGCAGAGTTCAGTACATCATCAGACTGGCTGCTGCGCACCGGTTCAGGTACAACGATACCTTCAACACTTTGAACAGGTTCTTTCTGTCTGGCATCCACTTTCTCAGGCTGCTCCCGGCGGGGCGCCTGATCAGGTCTGATAATACTGAAGCCGGACTGAATTTCCACGCTGTATGAGTTCCTGTTTTTGTGATTGACGGTTAGCTGATACTGGGTTTAAGTAAGCTGTAAGCAACGCTGAGTGGCGTTTACTGAATATTTAAGCTTATTTTAGCCCGAATACAATGTCACGCAAAAAACGCACCACTATTCCCTGCCGGGAAGCTTTTTCCACGTCACTTTATCCCGCAGATAAACAGGTTCAATGTTATCCACACTGGTAGCCATGCCTCCGGCAAACATCCCTTCGCCGGGTTTCAGCATGTGCAATGCGTCGGGATAGAGTACTTTCGGTGGCTTATCACCAAACTGCTTAAGTTCATCATAGGCCATCCAGCCGGTACCGGCACGGGCAAAATCTCCGGAGAGCAGCGTTGCAGCGTGTTCAGGCGGGCATACCTGTTCTTCACCGTTTAACTCCGCCTGACCGTTTACATTTGTAAATTGTGCAAAGTACACTTCACCCATGCGCGCATCAATGGCGCAGGCGATACGGCCGGCACCCTGCGTATCAATTACCTGCTGTGCCATCGCGGTAAGGGTGCTGACACCTGCGACTTCCAGGCCCGTGCCCAGAGCCAGTCCCTGAATCATGCCGGTGGCAATGCGAACGCCGGTGAAACTGCCGGGCCCGCGACCGTAAACCAGCCCGCCGGTCTCTTTTAAGCTCACACCGGCTTCTTTCATTACCTCATCAACCATAGGTAACAATCGCTGACTATGTTGCTGCGGACAAATTTCGAAACGGTGAAAAATACCGTTTTCGGTTTTCACCGCAACAGAGCAGGCTTCAGTAGCGGTATCAATGGCAAGTAAAATCATAAAACTCCGGGCTATTTAATCGCTTGCAGAAACGATTCAACTTTGTCCAGCGAACGTGTTCTCTGCATATCAGGTAAGCTTGATACAAATGTTTGTGCATAGGGTTTGGTCACCAGACGGTTATCACAAATAACCAGTACGCCTTTGTCGGTGGGATCACGGATAAGCCGTCCCGCCCCCTGCTTTAACGTGATGACTGCCTGCGGGATCTGAATTGCAGCGAAAGGATTCGCTCCGCGCTTTTTCACATCTTCCATGCGCGCCTGTAACAGCGGATCATCCGGTGAAGCAAATGGCAGTTTATCAATCATCACGCATATAAGGTCATTACCGCGAACATCAACCCCTTCCCAGAACGCACCGGTCCCGAGCAACACCGCACTTTCATCTGCCAGATAAGCATCCAGCAGTGCCTGCTTTGTCGTCGTTCCCTGCACCAGCAGCTTGTTAGGTACCTCAAACTCCAGCCTTTTGGCGATTTCACGGAGCATGGCGTGGCTGGTGAAAAGCAAGAAACAGCGGCCTTTACTGGCCTTAATCAAACGTTTTGCCGTTTCGAACAACGTGTCTTTCATGGCAAAGCTGTTCGGCTCCGGCAGGAACCTCGGCACACAGAGCATTGCCTGGTCTTTGTAGTTAAACGGACTTTCCAGTTCCAGAGTTTTGGCATCGTCCAGTCCCATCCGTTTCTGGAAATGGGTAAAGCCGCCATCGACAGTCAGGGTTGCAGACGTGAAAACCCATCCCCTTGGCACGGCATTGATAAACCGGCGGAACTTAGCAGCAATGGATAATGGCGTGAGATGCAGGATAAGGTGTCTTTGCGTGGTTTCATACCACAAGCTCACACCCTGCTGTTCAGCATCACATAACGCGTCAAGCTGTTCCCTTGTCTGCACTACCCGTTCGTAAATATTATCCAGATCTTTATCTCTGCCAAGGTGCAGTTTGATCACTTCATGAAGCACGCCGATGCCGTCTTTTAATCTGGCGACCTGAGTTTGTATGTCATCTCTGTCCAGCGCTTCGGCCCAGTTGCCTCTTTCAGGATTTTCCGGAAACAGCAGGCGCAAATCGGCTGATGCAATCCGGCATTTTTCTGCGGCTTTATCCAACTGTTCTGCGTCTTTGAGCACTGTGCGGTAGAGCACGTTAATATCTTTTGCCAGTTCCTGTAACTGACGGCTGGACAAAGATTCACCAAAGTAATCGCTGGCGATATCGGGGATTTGGTGAGCCTCATCGAATATGATGGCATCCGCTTCAGGGATGAGTTCACCGAAGCCTGTGTCCTTAAGCGCCATGTCAGCAAAAAAAAGGTGATGATTGACCACAATGATATCGGCCTCCAACGCTTTGCGGCGGGCTTTTACCAGATAACATTCTTCATATTCGGGACAATCACGTCCCAGGCAGTTGTCTACTGTTGAGGTGATCAACGGCAGTACTTTGGCATCTTCCGGCAACGTTTTCAGTTCGCCGGTATCACCGGTTTTGGTGGTCTCGGCCCAGCTTCTCACCGTTGATAGCTGACCAAGTACTTCTTTTTCCACCAGCGTGGAATTACCACCATGCTGACCCATGCGGTGCAGACACAAATAATTCGAACGGCCCTTTAATAGCGCTGTTTTTCTGCGGGAGCCCAGCGCTTTTTTAACCACCGGCAAATCACGGTGGTAAAGCTGCTCCTGCAGATTTTTCGTTCCGGTAGAAATGATTGCTTTACCTTCAGCCAGCAATGCCGGACCGAGATAAGCGAAAGTTTTGCCTGTTCCTGTGCCGGCTTCAACAATCAGCGAATGCTGATTGTCCAGCGCTGACTTCACAGCCAGCGCCATGTCCGTCTGGGCGGCGCGGGGAGAAAACCCCGGAATGGCCTTAGCCAGCAATCCGTCAGCAGTAAACAGGGAAGATACAGAAGGCATAAACAAACACTAAAAATTCAAAGCGCGTAGTATGCCAGAATTATCAGCTAAATGGGGCAGGAATTCACTGACCGGCCGGCCAGTTTAATTCATGTTAATATCGCCTCGTAAACACGATAGGCCCAGGGGGCCAAAATAGGCGGCTGTGCAGCATCAAGCACGATGTCCTGACGGTTCAGCACGTCACGGTACTGACCGTTATACAGACCGGCATCAAAGGTGGGAGAAACGGTATCAGGGGATAAGTTAAGCAACACCAGAATTTTCTCCTTTCCCTGCATGCGCACGTAACTGAAAACCCGCTTCAGATCATTGCTGTTCACCTGCAACATGGTTGCACCGGCTTTTCCGTTCCACAATGCCTTCACGCGCTTTTTCAAACTAATCAGTTCACGGTAAAGATCGCCGATGGCATGGTCCTGCCAGTCGATGGGATCCCGTTCAAAAAAGGCCAGACGTTTGTTTTCACCCGCTTCCTGACCATTGTGAATAAGCGGCATACCTTCGCCGGTGACAGACAACACAATAGCAGCCTCCAGAGCCTGTCCGAATTGTTCATGCTGCGTGCCATCCCAGGCATTTTTGTCATGATTGCTGACGAATGTCATCCGGTAGGCTGACTCCGGCCAACTGCGCTCGTTCCAGGAATAGTATTTTCTCAACCTGTCCAGCGGTGCCCTGCCCTGAGCAATATCGTGCATAGCCTCGTTCCAGCTCCAGGCATAGGTCATATTGAATGCCTGTTCGTGAAGGTCGCGGTTCTCCCATTCAGCCAGCATGAAAACCGGTTTAATAGCATCCAGCGCGGCTCTGGCCTGAGCCCAGAAATCATTGGGTACGTAACCGGCAACATCGCAGCGAAAACCGTCAATATCAAACCGTTCTACCCAGTAACACATTGCCTCAGTCATGTAACGGCGCAACGCCGGCACACTGTAATCAAACTCAATAATATCGTCCCAGTCCCACCACGGTGACGGTCTGAAATTACCCTGATAATCTTTTGCATACCAGTCAGGATGGGACACGGTGAGGGGATTATCCCAGGCACTGTGATTAGGGATCCAGTCGAGAATCACCTTCATATCAAGCCGGTGAATTTCACTGACAAGTGCGGCGAAACTGTTCTCGTCTCCGAACTCGGGATTAATGGCAAAGTAATCTTTTACAGAATAGGGACTGCCCAGTGACCCCTTGCGGTTTTTGATACCGATGGGCTGTACCGGCATGAGATAAATGATGTCTGCGCCCAGCGCTTTGATATGCTCAAGACCTTTAATTACGCCCTGAAAATTTCCTTCAGCACTGAACTGGCGGGTATTGACCTGATAGATGACCGCGTTTTCAGACCACGCAGGTTGCGCAACCTGATAACGGTTTTGCGGTAAAAAATCTGCAGCCATAATGTTCTCCGGGCGTTAAAAATCAATCTCATAGCATTGATACGTCATTCCCGATGAAAAGTTTTCCGTTCAGAATACCGGCAATCCGCTGATCCCCAGCAGTAATACCCATAAACCGAAAAACAATTTTAATTTCTGTACGGAAAATGCCAGCACAACATATTTAGCCAGTCTGCCGCCAATGATTGCACCTGCTCCGGCAAACAATACCACCGGCCAGACAATGGCTAAGGATTCAGTGACATGGTAAATCACCCCGCCCCATACTGAAAACGCAGTCAGCATCACAGCGACAGCAATTGCCATGGTAACGTGAAAGCCTCTCAGAATAAGAAATACAGCAACAAGCTCACCGACGCCGACAGACAACCATGCGGTTACAGCTCCGCCAACAAACGCCACCACGGGCAACAGCGCAGTTTCAGCCATGGAGAGGCTACTTCTGAACCGGGTTTTCTTTAATAACGGGATACTGGCAAAAATGACCAGAGCCAGAAAAATAGAGAAAATACCGAAGCCCAGGTGCAAATCATTCACGTTACCCTGAATGAAAGACAACAACGGAATGCTGCCGGCAGCAAACTGTGCCATCAGGATACCGCACACCGAAGCCGGCACTGTAAGTGCCACCACCTGCGGTAACATTTGCCAGTGTTCGTTGTGCTTTTCTTTGTTTCGAAAAAACGCCCACCAGCTCAATGCACCGGCCGTCATACCGCAGCACTGAATGGCAAAACTGGTTGCCACAATGTTCTGAGGGGAAAAATCCAGATGGTGGAACACCGGCACAAAAACAACGCCGCCACCGGCCCCGGTTGCATTCGCAAACACAGCACCGATAACACCGAGTAACGCAAAAGCACCATTTTCTGCCACGATGCCAGCCGGATCCGGTTGCATAAACAACACAATAAACCAGAGGATGATCAACGCTGAGGGAACGGAAAACTGACGGATGATACTTAACACTGACAGACTACTTATCCAGAAAATACACCGCGATGGCCTTCGCAGGTGAAAACAAACATTTGAGAATTGTACTTTTACAGCTTTAACAGTAAATTGCATAGCACATTATAAGAGGAATCGTAGCAAAGGACTCAGTATTATGCGAACAGCCTTCACCGGATTAAAAAAGGGTTTTATAGCCGCAGTGGCTTTATGGGGTATAGCCACGCCGCTCACTGCTTTCTCAGCATCCGTCTGGGAGGTGAGCAAGAACGGGAATACCGTCTATCTCGGTGGCACACTGCATATCCTCAGCCCGCAGGACTACCCGTTGCCGGCAGAATATGACATCGCTTATAAAGCATCCGGTAAAGTCATATTCGAAACCGATCTGGATGCGCTGGATACGCCGGATTTCACCCGTAAAACACTGCAACTGATGACTTATCAGGACGGTCGCACAATCAAAGATGATCTATCTGAAGAAACCTTCAGCATGCTGTCTGAGTGGCTCTCAGAAAGAGGTATTCCGGTAGCTCAGGTGAGCAAGATGAAGGCATCATTTCTTGGTATTTCGCTGTCTATGCTTGAAATGCAGCGGGCAGGTTTAACCAGTCAGGGGGTCGACAAATACTTTTTCGCCCGCGCGACGGAAGACCAGAAGTCTGTAGGCTGGTTTGAAACGCCTGAGCAGCAGTTAATGATGCTGGCCGGACTGAGTGAAGGCGACGAAGATGCCTACATCCGCTACACCCTCGAAGAGTTAGAAACCATGAATGACTCACTGGAACCGATGAAGGAAAACTGGCTGACCGGTGACATGCAGGCTCTGTATAACGACAGCATGGAAAGCTTCAAAACAGACTATCCTGAGGTGTACGATGAAATGCTGACGAACAGAAATAAAGCGTGGCTCCCGCACATTGAAGAGTACCTGACCACGCCGGAAACAGAGTTTGTACTGGTTGGCACCATGCATATGGCCGGTGCCGAAGGCGTTATCGCTATGCTTGAAAGTGAAGGTTATTCCGTCATTAAAGTTAATAAATAAGTATTACCCGCCGATATATGTAAGCGTAAAGACGATTTCAGACAAAATAATCATTACTGTTCTGAAATTTTAAACTACGCTTAAATCAACGAAAAATGCCAGTTAACCAGAGCGACCTGTCATCCGGTCGCTTCTGCTGCCTGCGCTGTCCGGAAAGCTTAAGCGTCTGATTGTTTTAACGGAGTTTGCATGTCCATAAAGCGAAGATTTCTCATCGCCATTTCCATTGTGATAGCGGTATTTACTGTCATTGTAGGCATAGTAACTTCCGTATCCATCAAGTCTGATATTGACCATCAGATCCAGACACAAATAGATCAGACATCTAAGCGCTTGCTGGATATTTTTGCAGTCACCGATTCACTGATGAGTGAACGGGTAAAAAGCAGTATGGCGTTATTAAAGCAACGGGGCGCAGCATTGGGAACACCCTCACAGGCTGGTGATGTGATGGTGAAAGAAACGCTTTCCACGCAGCTTTTACTGGGCGGAAAACCACAGGCGAATGATTTTACCCTGGTTGACGGGCTAACCAGCATTATGGGCGGCACGGCAACATTATTCAGTCGCCGGGGTGATGACTACATCCGCGTCAGTACAAATGTGATTAAAGACGGTCAGCGCGCAATTGGAACCAAACTCGCCCCTCAGGGCAAAGCCATGGCGAAAATCAAAAATGGTGAAGCCTATTACGGTGAAGTTGATATTCTCGGCAATCCTTATCTGACCGGTTATGAACCCATGTTCAATAGCGCCAGTCAGGTTGTCGGCATCTGGTATGTGGGATACTCCGCTGATTTAAAACTGCTGGAAGAAGCCATTGCCCGCAGTCATATACTGGAAAAAGGATTCGTTGCCCTGCGTGATGCAAAAGGCAATGTCCGTATGCATTCTTCTCATGTGAACGAAAGTGACGTCAAAGCCGCCCTCTCCGGAGACGACAAATGGAATCTGACCGTTGTGCCATTCAGCCGATGGGGCTACGACATCTTGCTGGCGGAATCGAACAGTGAGAAAACGTCCATGCTCAGCACAGCGCTTTTCGTTTTGCTGATTAAAGTACTGGTGGCGAGTGGCATTGTTCTTATCAGTCTGGTTATCCTGGTGAAACGTTATGTGGGTCAGCCTCTGGATGAGTTTAATCAGGTTGTCAACAGTTTGTCCGGCGGTGAAGGCGATCTGACTTTCCGCTTCGAAAACAAAAAGAATGATGAATTTGGCCGCATGGCACAGGCCTTCAATAAATTACTGGCACAACTGCAGTCCACGTTACAAAACGTCGACAGTGCCACTCAGGCTATGCAGTCCAAATCACAGGTGCTGAACAGAACAGCCTCCAGCGCACAGAAAACCGTGAAATCCTTATCTGACGAAACCAGTGCGATTACCAGTGCCATCACTGAGCTGCAACAAAGCGCGGAAGCGGTCTCAGTAAATATTCATCATGCCAGCGATGCTGCAAATGCGGCCGACGCTGACACCCGTAACAGCGTTAATGTACTGAAAGCGACTATCAAAGACATAGAGAAGCAGGCCCGGGAAGTGGATGCCTCTGTACAGGTAATTACCGATCTGGCCCGCTCCAGTGAGGAAATCAGTGGTGTCATGGATGTTATCCGCAATATTGCCGAACAAACCAATTTGCTGGCTCTGAATGCTGCCATTGAGGCCGCCCGTGCCGGAGAACAGGGCCGGGGCTTTGCGGTGGTCGCAGATGAAGTTCGCTCACTGGCAAGCCGTACCCAAAGCTCTACTGAAGAAATCCGCGTCATGATTGAACGCCTGCAACAAGGCAGCCGCGATGCGTCTGAGCGCATGCAGTCGAATAAAGACAATGCATTTGCAACCGTGGAAGTGACACAAAAAGCCGGAGAGACGTTGCAAAAAGCACTGTCCGCCGTCGCAACCATTACTTCCCTGAATCAGGAAACCGCATCAATGGCCACACAGCAGGCCGCAGTATCGCAGGATGTATCCAAACGACTCAACAGCATTCAGCAGGTTGGTAGTGAAAATGAGCAACATGCCCGCGAGGTATCTGATAACTGTGAAGCGCTGGTTGAGCAGATTGAACAAATGCGGGAGCAACTGAGACGCTACCGCTTCTGATGATCAGGTTTGGCGCAATTTGCGGACGAGTGTCTGTAAATTGCGCCATCGCCCCCTTTCCTTTCCGGCTACATCCTTCCCGAATCACACATAACACATTGAATAAAAAGACTTTATAAAACTAAGCACGCTAATTGCTTTGTTCTGTCAGATCTGAAGTTGCTTATTGCCTCGTCTGCATTCAGACAGGTTCTTACAGGAGTAATAGCATGATAAATCTGATTAGAATGATAAAAACCAAACGTATTGTGTTCGCTGCCGGTGTACTGATGCTGGTATCAGGCTGCGCTTCCATGGGCAGTGGCACCGTTGCTGAAAAGCGGGACGCCATACTAACCATGCAGGATGTGGCGCTGGCGAAACTCTACAAAGAAAAACCCGATGTAAAAGCGCAAATAGAAACAGCGCCCGGCTATGCCGTTTTCAGCAATGCGAATGTGAACATTATCTTTGTTTCAGCCGGCACAGGCTATGGTGTAGTTAACAACAACACAACCGGCCACCAGACATACATGAACATGGCCGAGGGCGGTGTGGGACTGGGTATCGGTGCGAAAGATTACCGCATTGTACTGGTGTTTCATTCTCAAAAAGCCATTAACTACTTTATTGAGAACGGCTGGACCGCAGGCGGTAACGCAGATGCCACAGCAAAGGCTGGTCAAAAAGGCATGTCGGTTGAAGGTGAAGGGTATTTAGGTGATATTACCGTTTACACAATGACGGAATCAGGTCTTGCTCTGCAGGCTTCGGTAAAAGGCACCAAATTCTGGCCAGACAAACAACTCAATTAAATGAAACAGCGCTGCGCGATTTAACCGTGCAGCTTTTAAAAGATGATACGTTACGGTATGCAGCTCTGCAGGCCGTAGCGACCCTATCGTTACCGGACTGCTGGATTGGCGCCGGATTCATCAGAAACCTCATCTGGGATCACACTCACCGGCGCAGCATTTCCACTCCCCTTAATGACGTGGATGTGGTGTACTTCGATGCTGACAACGTCTCTGTTGAAGCCGAAACCGTGCACGCAGGCCGGTTGAACACCGTCATGCCGGTACTGAACTGGGAAGTCCGTAACCAGGCACGTATGCATGATAAACATGAACGTCCGCCATTCAGCAATACCAAGGATGCGATTTCACACTGGATTGAAATTGAAACCACTGTAGCAGCCAGACTTCAAAACGAAAATATCGAAATATTCAGTGCTTATGGATTAAATCACAACTACAACAATACCATCACCCGCAACCCGCTGGCAGCAAAGGCAACCTTTGATTCACGGGTAAAAAATAAATCGTGGTTGGCTGAGTGGCCGGAGCTGAAAGTGCAACACGGGCAGATTCAGCGGTAACGTCTTTTCGCGCCCTTGCCCTTCCTTTCTTTCTTATCCCGGTGAAAACTTCACAAAACTGTCATTGACTCTCACCTCAAAACATGTGAAATTCCACATATGTACTATTTCACATGTATTAGCTTATGAATGCGCTGCAACTGTTTAAATGTCTGGCCGACGACACACGGCTGAAATCCGTTGTGCTTATCCATACGTTTGGTGAAGCCTGCGTGTGCGAGCTGATGGAAACCCTGAAATTGGATCAACCCAAGACATCCCGTCACCTGGCATCACTACGTAAATGCAACATTTTGCTGGATGAACGCCGTGGCAAATGGGTGTACTACCGCCTTCATCCCGAACTGCCGGCATGGGCAAAATCTGTGATTGCCAGCGCCAGTGAAAGTAACAGCGAAGACTTCGAGGCGTTATTGGCGACTTTTAAGCAATGCCAGCTTAACGGCAAGGATTGTTGTAATTAAATTTTTAACAGGAATACACTTATGAAAATTCTGTTTATCTGCACCCACAACCGGTGCCGGAGTATCCTTAGCGAAGCCATCACCAACCAGATTGGCCGCGGCATCATTGAAGCTCGCAGCGCCGGCAGCCAGCCGGTGGGTGAAGTACACCCGCTGTCTGTGAAATATCTGGAAGAATCCGGCTACAGTACAGCAGGCTTGCAAAGCCAGTCATGGGACGAATTCGAAGACTTCAGCGCTGATGTTGTCATTACGGTATGTGACTCAGCAGCGGGTGAGACCTGCCCGGTCTGGTTCGGTAACAGTGTAAAAGTTCACTGGGGCCTGTCAGATCCATCGAAAGAAAGTGGCACCACTGAAGAGATCCGCGCAGCCTTTTTAAGCTGCATCCGCATTATTGAAGAAAGAGCAAAACAGTTGCTGACCATTGCTGAAAAAGCAGGTGATACTGAAGCTCTGCGCAAGGCTCTCACAGATTTAGGAGTGCAACACTGATGTCAAAAGAGTCCGGGACATCCCCAGCTTCTGATTTGCCCAATATCGATACTTCACACTGGCAAACACCGGTTTTTGATGCCTGTTTGCCGGGCGCCTCTGAACATAAGCCACGAATACTACTTCTATACGGTTCTCTGCGTGAGCGCTCGTTCAGCCGCCTTGCTGTAGAAGAAGCCGCCCGTTTGCTTACCGCCATGGGGGCGGAAACACGTATTTTTAATCCGGAAGGTTTACCGCAAACCGACACCGGAGATGAACATCATCCGAAAGTGAAAGAACTTCGTGAATTAATGATGTGGTCAGAAGGTCAGGTGTGGTGCTCGCCGGAGCGTCACGGTGCCATGACCAGCATTTTCAAAAGTCAGATAGACTGGGTGCCGTTAAGTATCGGCGGCGTCCGCCCGACTCAGGGTAAAACGCTGGCGCTGATGCAGGTCTGCGGTGGTTCGCAGTCATTTAACACAGTCAATCAGATGCGAATTTTGGGTCGCTGGATGCGTATGGTTACCATACCTAATCAGTCGTCGGTACCCAAAGCCTTCCTCGAATTTGAAGAAGACGGCCGTATGAAACCTTCCCCGTTCTACAACCGCATCGTGGATGTGATGGAAGAGTTAATGAAATTCACCCTGCTGCTTCGTGGCAATAAAGACTTTTTTGTCGATCGCTATTCTGAGCGGGTGGAAAGTGCAGAGGCACTGAGCAAGCGCGTTAATCAAAAATCGATTTAGGATATTGAACCATGGGATTATTTGAACGCTTCCTCTCGGTCTGGGTTGCACTTGCGATTGTTACAGGCTTGCTTGCAGGCAGTTTGTTTCCGGACTTGTTTGCTACTGTAGCAGGGCTTGAATATGCACATGTTAATCTGGTTATCGCCGTACTTATCTGGCTGATGATTTACCCGATGATGGTACAGGTAGATTTCACCTCAGTTAAAGATGTAGGAAAGAAACCCAAAGGCCTGGTTCTGACCCTTATCATCAACTGGTTGCTTAAGCCTTTTTCCATGGCTTTTCTGGGCTGGCTGTTCTTTAACGGCATCTTTGCAGACTGGGTCGACGCGCAAACAGCGGGCGAATACATAGCCGGTATGATCTTATTGGGTGTGGCCCCCTGCACCGCCATGGTGTTTGTATGGAGTCAGCTCACAAAGGGTGATGCCAACTATACCCTCGTGCAGGTGTCCGTGAACGATATCATCATGATTTTCGCCTTTGCGCCGTTAGCGGCATTTCTGCTGGGCGTTACCGATATTACTGTTCCCTGGAACACGTTGCTGTTATCTGTCGTGCTGTACGTTGTGATCCCTCTTGTGGCCGGTGTGATTACACGGAAAGTACTGGACAGTAAGGACAAGCACCAGCGCCTGACACAATTTATTGCCACCATGAAGCCCTGGTCAATTATCGGGTTGCTGGCTACCGTTGTACTGCTATTCGGCTTTCAGTCTGAAACTATCATTGCAGATCCGCAGGCCATTGTATTAATTGCCATACCGCTGCTTATTCAGACCTACGGCATTTTCTTTCTGGCTTACTGGCTGGCTAAGCGCATGGGATTGCCCCACGATGTTGCCGCCCCGGCATGCATGATAGGCACGTCAAACTTCTTTGAACTGGCTGTTGCCGTGGCAATTTCTTTGTTTGGTCTCCACTCGGGAGCCGCACTGGCTACTGTAGTCGGCGTGCTGGTAGAGGTGCCTGTGATGCTGTCGTTGGTAGGTTTTGCAAACAGAACGCGGCACTGGTTTAACTAACTAATACGTGGCGCTACCCGCTATTGTGAATAATAAAAAGGCCCGCTCTTTACAGAGCGGGCCTTTCGTTTTTAATTCAGAGCGCTAACGTTCGGAGCGTTTACGTTCATAGCGCTTCCGGGGCACCACTGGTTTGTTGCCGGACGGGGGCTTACTCTATTTCCAGCATCACCACTTTACCCATTGTCTCCAGTTCGTCCTTGTAAAGTGCAGCGTCGCCCACAATCAGATAAATGACATTATCCGTAGTGAACAAACCGGACTGGGCCCTCACGTCTTCCAGGGTGAGCTTGTCATACTCCTGCTGTAATAACATAGGATAGTTGAGCGGCTTACCCTCTTTCAGACTGGACTCAATTTCTGACAGCACACTACCGTTTGTTTCAAATAAGCCCGGTAACTTACGGATTTCAGTCGTAACGGTTTCGGTCAGTTCCGTTTCCGTTGCCGGATTATCACCATTGTATTCTTTCATCTCGCGGTCTATTTCGTTAACCGATTCGACGGTTTTGTCACTCTGTACCGGCGCGTACACAAACCACGGACGCTGCCCCAGTGTTGTCATCGCAAGGCTGCGTGCACCGTAAGCCCAGCCTTTATCTTCCCGCAAATTCATATTCAGGCGGGCGGTAAATTTACCGCCTACTATGGCATTAGCCGTTTCGATTGCCAGCGTGTTTTTATCTGATACAGGCGGGATGAGTTTACCGGCCAGTATAAGCGACTGGGGAGAATCAGGACGGTTGGCCAGGTAGAACGTACGGCCTTTCACTTGGGGTACATCAGCAATGCGCTTTTCTCCGGATTGGCCACTTACTTTCCATTCACCCAGACTATCATTCAGCATGGATTGGAGAGCTGATTTTTCGATATCACCCACTACAATGATTGTCGCATTGTCAGGTCGTATCCAGGTGCTATGGAAGTTTTTGAGTATTTTGGTGGAAATTTCACTGACTGATTCATTGGTGCCGGAACCCGTCAGCGGCATACCGTATGGATGATCTTTTCCATACAGCAAAGGCGGCAATTCCCGGAACGCCAGTTGTACCGGCTGAGATTTTTCCTGGGCAATATCCGACAACCAGATCGGCTTCAGTTTTTCCAGATCGCTTTCCCGCATGGCCGGATTTTTTACCACGCTGCTGAAAAGTGACAATGCAGGTTTTAAGTTCGCGGTAAGGGATTGTAAATGTGCATAAGAACTGTCCAGCGAGCCTCCAAAATAGCTGGCAGCGCCCAGCATGTCCATTTTCGTTTTGTAAGCTTCACCATCAATTTTACCGGAGCCCTCTTCCAGCATGCGCATGGTCATTGATGATGAACCCAATGGATAGCCATACGCGTCGGCAGCATAACCACTGTCGAACACGATACGCAGAGAAACATCAGGCACGGCATCCCGCTTAACAAAATAGACCGGTAACCCGTTATCCAGGGTAAATTCCTCTGCCTCAGGGAACGACAGCGCGGGCATGTCTGTCACCTCCGGTAATGCAGAGCGGTCAGCGCCTTCTGTACTTGCTGCATAATTCGGAAACGGGCGGACAATCAACTGATGATAAGGAAGATCGAGCCATTTTTTAGCGACGGTATTGAGCTGCTTTGGTGTGGCCTCTGAATAGCGTTTCAGGCTTTTCATATAGTGGTCTGAATCGCCGGCATATAACTCGCCTTCTGCCAGAACGTTAGCCTTTCCGCCAAAGCCACCAATCTTCTCCATACCGCGTATAGTGCGGGAAAGCGTGCGCATCCGCGCACCTTCCAGTTCCTGCTTATTTACCGGTGTGGCAACCAGTGCAGCAACTTCTTCATCAATAATCGCAGACACTTTATCTTCATCAGCATTTGCACCGAGCGTCACTTCGAGGGTAAAGATACTTGCCAGCGTATGCTCTTCTAAATACGCATCAATACCGGTTGCCAGCTTTTCTTTTTCCACCAGGCGCTGATACAGGCGTGAGGTTTTGCCTTCTCCCATCACTTTGGCCAGCAAATTCAGTGCTTCAGTATCATCATCTACCCTTCCGGCTACCGGCCAGACCCGGTAGATGCGTTCAGCCGCCACTTTGTCGAACAATTCCTCATAGCTGTTGGAGTCTTTAACCGGCACATAGGATTTCAGACGTTTTAAAGGCGGTCCGGGAGGAATATCACCAAAGTAATGCTCCACTTTCTGCTTTGCCACTTCGGGCGTAATGTCACCGGCGAGGACAATGACAGTATTGGCAGCACCGTAGTACTGCTCAAACCAGGCTTTTACATCATCCAGACTGGCCGCATTCAAATCTTCCATGGAGCCGATGGTACTCCAGCGATACGGGTGTCCTTCAGGAAAAATCCCCTCCAGCAAACTGTATTCAGCTTTACGGTAAGGCGTGTTGTCGCCCTGACGTTTTTCGTTCTGTACCACGCCACGCTGGTTATCCAGCTTTTCCTGTGTGATGGCACCAAGCAGATGCCCCATGCGATCAGATTCCATCCACAACGCAAGATCGACGGCGGTAGACGGGACATTCTGGAAGTAGTTGGTGCGGTCAAACCAGGTGGTACCGTTCATATCGGTGGCGCCGACCTGGTCGAAGGGCTTGAAGTATTCGCCGTCGTAGTTTTCCGAGCCGTTAAACATAAGGTGTTCAAACAGGTGAGCGAAGCCGGTTTTACCGGGTTTCTCATCTTTAGACCCCACGTTATACCAAACAGAGACCGCGACAATAGGCGCTTTGTGATCTTCGTGGACCAGTAACGTCAGGCCATTGTCCAGTTGATAACGGGTATGAGGGATAGCCAGATCGTCAACGTTTAAAGACGCAGCATTCAGGCAGGTATGCGTAATTGCCATCGCAATCAGCAGCAGTGATTTCTTCATAATATCTGTCCGTAGTATTTATTGTTAGTTGTCCTGTATCACCGGCGCAAGCCCTACAGGTTAATTTTCATACTAGCGGATATTTACCGGAACACCAGACAAAATTGGATCAGATATAGATATCTAAATGCTTTATTTTACTGTCTTTATTGTCTGAAGAGGGCTCCTGACTGTTGTCTGCCTTATGTCCGGAACTGCCCCCCTGATTTTCTTTAGCATTTTCAGCTTGTTGCTCCGCTTTATTATCCTGATGATGCCCGCTGTCACGTTGTTGCTTTTCAGCCACACGACGCTCCTCGTCGTGCTCATAACGCTCATCTTCACCAAGGCCTTTGGTTTCCGCTTCCTTACTGACTTTCTTTACGCGGTCATCCGGTTTAACCGGCACCTTGCCCTCTCTCGGCAGAATAGGAAAAATAAGGTCGTTGCTCACCCTCACCTCCACGTAAATAAAAACACGCGATTATTCGCATTTTTGATGACATTTATTTCACAGTCGCAGGTTTTAACCCGTTTCGAACAGTAAGATATAACTTATGACCAAACATTTAGTATAATAATTCCCTTATTATGGCTTTTTGGGGTTGATTTAGATCACTCAATTAGCTACTGTTTGCCGCGTCAAAAAGATTGGAAACGAATTTTACATGTTTAATTGCGCTGCTAACCATCACCACCATCATAAAGCATAACCTTTCAGGTTCGTGCTGGAAGGTCTATTGTTCCTTCCAGTGGCGCAGATAAAAAATTCTCGACCCCCGGAAGGAAACTTCCGGGGGTTTTTCGTTTAAGCAGCTTCAAATCAGGTTCACACAAAGAGGAATGTTCACATGGGTGACAGCAAACGTCTGCGTATTGCAGTTCAGAAATCAGGCCGTCTCAGCGATGACAGCATCGCGCTGCTAAAAGCGATTGGTATTAAATTATACATCCGTGACCGCCTTCTCATCGCCCATTCCACTAATGAGCCTATCGATTTACTGCGCGTACGTGACGACGATATTCCGGGTCTGGTCATGGACGGCATTGTCGACCTGGGTTTTATCGGCGAAAACGAATTAGAAGAGAAAATGCTGGAACGTCAGGCGGCCGGCAAAGCGTCTGATTTTGAAGTATTGCGTCGTCTGGATTACGGTGGTTGCCGTTTGTCTATTGCGGTACCGCAGGAGATGAAATACGAAGGTATTCAGTCACTGGAAGGTAAAAAAGTAGCAACGACCTACCCTTACCTGCTTGAGCGTTATTTCAAAGAAAATAATATCAATGCCCGCGCTGTGATGCTGACCGGCTCAGTAGAAGTTGCTCCCCGCGCCGGTGTGGCCGATGCGATTTGTGACCTGGTTTCAACCGGTGCCACACTGGAAGCTAACGGTCTTGTTGAAGAAGACGTTATTTTCCGTTCAAAAGCAGTACTGATCCAACGTGCTGACGGTGCGCTTTCAGAACAGAAACAAGCTCTGGTAAATCGTCTTGTGCCCCGTATCGATGGCGTCATTCAGGCCAAAGAAAGTAAATACATTATGCTGCACGCGCCGAAAGCCTACCTGGAGCAGGTAAAAAGTTTGCTGCCCGGTGCTGAGAACCCTACCGTACTGCCTCTTGCCGGTTCTGATGATGCGGTAGCGGTACACGTGGTCAGCCCTGAAGACTTATTCTGGGAAACCATGGAAAAGCTTAAATCCTTAGGTTGTCGTTCTATTCTGGTTATGCCAATTGAAAAAATGATGGGTTAATCTGCCATGATCAACTGGTCCTCACTTACACCTGCCGGGCAGACAGAAGCCCTCGCCCGGCCGGTTATGAAAAACTCAGACAGTCTGCGGGTGACCGTTGCAGACATACTCGCTGCGATACGCCAACAGGGCGATGCAGCGGTGCTGGAATACACCCGTAAATTCGACTGTACTTCACTGAACAGCCTGCCCCTTTCTGTTGCAAAGCGGGACGAACTGGCAGCACGGGTATCTGCTGACGTTAAAGACGCCCTGCTGGTTGCGTTCAACAACGTGAAACAATTCCACGAAGCGCAGAAACCTCAGGATATCACCCTGACGACTACGCCGGGCGTAGTATGCGAGCAACGTTTTACCGCGCTGGATGCTGTCGGTCTTTATATACCCGGCGGCAGTGCGCCGCTACCGTCGACCGTGATGATGCTGGGCGTACCGGCGCTGGTTGCCGGATGCGAACGCAAAGTGCTGTGCACACCACCCAACCAGGCCGGTGAAATCGCCCCGGAAATCGCTCTTGCGGCTTCACTGTGTGGCATTGAAGAAATTTATCTGTGTGGCGGAGCCCAAGCCATAGCCGCCATGGCGTTCGGTACCGAAAGTATTGCTAAAGTGGACAAGATCTTTGGCCCCGGCAACAGCTTTGTGACAGAAGCCAAACAGCAAGTCAGTCAGCGCGCCGACGGTGCCGCTATCGATATGCCGGCCGGCCCTTCAGAAGTGCTGGTGCTGGCAGATGGCAATGCTAACGCGGCGTTTGTGGCCTCGGATTTATTGTCGCAGGCAGAACACGGTCCGGATTCCCAGGCCATTCTGGTTTCAGACAGTGAAGCGCTTATTGAAGCCACTAAAGCGCAGGTAGAAGCTCAACTGGCGAAACTGTCGCGCAACAGCATTGCTTCTCAGGCCATGGAAAATGCCCGTTATATTCTGACTGGCTCGGTAGCCGAAGCGGTGCAGGTAAGCAACGCGTACGCGCCGGAGCACTTAATTGTGCAAACTGACAACGCCCGCGAATTGCTCATCGACATTAAATACGCCGGTTCTATTTTCGTTGGCCAGTGGTCACCGGAATCTGCAGGCGATTACGCTTCGGGTACCAACCACGTGCTGCCAACCTACGGCTATGCACGTAACTATTCCAGTTTAGGTCTGCTTGATTTTATGCGTCGTTTCACCGTGCAGGAACTGTCTGCCGACGGCATGCGTAATCTTGGACCAGCCATTATGAAGCTTGCCAGTGCTGAAGGGCTCGATGCCCACGAGCAGGCCGTTGCACTGCGTATGGCAGAGCTTGAAAAGGGGAATGACCAATGAGCAGTCTGGTCGACCAACTGATTAATGATAACCTGATCCCGCTGAAACCGTATGAGTCGGCGCGCCGTCTTTACGCCGGTGGTCAGGACTGGCTTAATGCCAACGAATCACCATTTGCTAACCACTACGACGTGGACAGCAGCCACTTTAACCGTTATCCGTCCTGTCAGCCCGACGGCGTGATTAACGGTTACGCAGCTTACGCTGGTGTTGCGAAAAGCCATTTGATGGTGACCCGTGGTGCTGACGAAGGCATAGAACTGCTCATCCGCACCTTCTGTACGCCGGGTAAAGACAGTATTCTGATCTGTCCGCCAACCTATGGCATGTACGCCATCAGTGCAGAGACCTGCGATATTGGCGTGAAAAAAGTGCCACTGAAAGCCGACTTCAATCTGGATGTGGAAGGCATTTGCAGCAATGACGACGTCAATGTGGTGTTTATCTGTGCGCCGAATAATCCTACCGGTACACAAGTCGCCAAACAGGATTTAGACACCGTACTTCGCCACTTCACCGATAAAGCGCTGGTGGTTGTAGATGAAGCCTATATCGAGTTTGACGCAGAGAACACCTGGGCGAACAAGCTGGCAGATTACCCGAATCTGGTTATTCTGCGAACCCTGTCCAAAGCCTTTGCGCTGGCGGGTCTGCGCTGCGGTTTCACCATTGCCAATGACGCTGTGATTGCCGCGCTGATGAAAGTAATTGCACCCTATCCTATTCCGGATCCGGTGGCGCAGATTGCTGCAGAGGCGTTAAGTGAAGAAAACATTGGCCGCCTGCAAGCGCAGGTGGACATTCTCAACGCAGAGAAAGCCCGTCTCACAGAAGCACTGAATGCGTTTGAAGAATTCGAAATGGTGGGCGACACCAAAGCCAACTATGTGCTGTTCCGTTACGCGCGCTGCAAAGCACTGATGGTATACCTGGTTGAGCGCGGCATGCTTATTCGCGACCAGTCCAAACAGCTGAACCTGGAAAACTGCCTGCGTGTCACCATCGGCAGCCCGGAGCAGGACGACCGCCTGCTACAGCTGATTAATGATTATTTTTCCCAGACAGGAGCTTCCAAGTGAGTCAGCAAGCTATTTTATTTATCGATCGAGACGGTACGCTGGTTGAAGAGCCGCCCGTAGATAAGCAATTAGACAGCCTGGAAAAGCTGGTATTTGAGCCAAACGTTATTCCTGTTTTACTAAAATTAAAAGCTGCCGGTTTCTCACTGGTGATGGTGTCGAATCAGGACGGTTTAGGCACTGACAGCTTCCCGCAGGAAGATTTCGACAAGCCGCACAATGCGATGATGGCGATTTTCGAATCTCAGGGCGTCACGTTTGATGATGTGCTGATTTGTCCGCACTTCGACCACGAAAATTGTGCTTGCCGCAAGCCTAACCTCGGGCTGGTTAAAGACTACCTGCAACAGGGCCGCATCGATTTCACACGCTCCTTCGTGATTGGCGATCGCATCACTGATGTGCAGTTGGCCGAAAACATGGGCATCAAATCGTTCCAGTACAATCCGGAAACCAACAACTGGAAAGACATTGAGAAAGCCCTGCTGGCGTCTTCCCGAATTGCCGAGGTAGTGCGTAAAACCTCAGAAACCGATATCCGTGTGCGGGTTGATTTAGACTCGACGGCAAAATCACAAATCCACACCGGGATGGGCTTCTTCGACCACATGCTGGATCAGATTGCCACCCACGGCGGTTTTGAAATGCAGGTGTCGGTGGACGGCGATCTGCACATCGACGACCACCACAGCGTAGAAGACACGGCACTGGCCCTTGGCGACGCGCTGAAAAAAGCGCTGGGTGATAAACGCGGCATTGGTCGCTTTGGCTTTGCACTGCCTATGGATGAGTGTCGTGCTGAGTGCATCATGGATATTTCCAACCGCCCTTACCTGAAAATGGATGCCGAGTTCAGCCGCGATCAGGTTGGCGAAATGGCCACCGAAATGGTACCGCACTTTTTCTATTCACTGGCGCAGAGCATGGGCCTGTCCCTGCACCTGTCCACCAGCGAAGGTAACGCGCACCACCAGGTAGAGAGCCTGTTCAAAGTATTTGGCCGTGCATTACGTCAGGCCATTACCCGTCAGGGCGATACCTTGCCGAGCAGTAAAGGAGCTCTGTAATGGCGCAGAAGATTGTTATTGTTAACACCGGCTGTGCGAACATTTCATCGGTTAAATTTGCCCTTGAGCGCCTGGGCGTGACGGTGGATGTGTCTGATGATTTCGACATTATTAAAGCCGCTGACAAAGTGTTTCTGCCCGGCGTTGGCAGTGCCTATGCCGCCATGCGCAGCATTAACGGCAAGAACCTTTCCGACACCATTCGTTCACTGGAACAACCGGTGCTCGGCGTGTGTCTGGGTATGCAGCTAATGGTGGGAACTTCGGATGAAACCAGCAGTGGGCAGATTGACTGTTTAGGCCTGATGCCAGGTCATGTTGCCCGCCTGCAAGCGGGTGATTTACGCCTGCCTCACATGGGCTGGAACACGGTAACGCCGCTTGAGGGCAACACGCTGTTCAAAGGCATTCCGGCAGATACCTATTTCTATTTTGTGCACAGCTTTGCGGTGCCGGTTTACGATAAAACCCTGGCCACCTGTGAATACGGCCAAACGTTCTCTGCCGCCCTGCACAGCAACAACTTCTTCGGCGTGCAGTTTCACCCCGAGCGTAGCGGCGAAGCCGGCGCACAACTTCTGACTAATTTTGTGGAAATGTAATGATTATTCCAGCAATTGATTTAATCGACGGCGCCGTGGTGCGTCTATTCCAGGGCGACTACAACCAGAAAACCCAATACCAGAAAGATCCGGTAGACGTGGTACATGACTATGCCGATCAGGGTGCGCAGTGGCTACACATCGTTGACCTTACCGGAGCCAAAGACACCAGCAAGCGACAGCTTACGCTTATCCGCAAAATGGTCGATACCCAACGCATGAAGTTTCAGGCTGGCGGCGGTATTCGCAGCGAAGAAGACGTGGCCCAACTGTTAGATTCTGGTGTAAGCCGTGTAGTCATCGGTTCTCTGGCAGTAAAGCAGCCTGAACTGGTGAAAGGCTGGATGCAGAAATACGGCGCAGAGAAAATTGTGCTGGCGCTGGATGTAAACATCAACGACGCCGGTGAACGAATGATTGCCACCCACGGCTGGCAGGAAGACTCCGGCGTGGCGCTGGAAGGCTTATTGAAAGATTTTCAGGAAGTGGGCGTGAAACACGTGCTGTGCACTGATATCAGCCGTGACGGCACCCTGCAAGGCAGCAACGTAGATTTATACACCGACGTATGTGCCCAATTCCCGCAAGTGAGCTGGCAAGCTTCCGGCGGCATTGGCGGCCTGGATGACATTCGTGCCCTGCGTCCTGCCAATGTAGGCGGCGTGATTTTAGGCCGCGCCCTGCTGGAAGGTAAATTTACCGTTGAGGAGGCTATTGCATGTTGGCAAAACGGATAATTCCCTGTCTCGACGTACGCGATGGTAAGGTGGTGAAAGGCGTTCAGTTCCGCAACCACGAAATCATTGGCGACATTGTGCCACTGGCAGAACAGTATGCCAAAGCCGGTGCCGACGAACTGGTGTTTTATGATATTACCGCGTCGTCTGATCAACGGGTTGTCGATAAAAGCTGGGTGAGCCGTATTGCTCAGGTCATCGACATTCCGTTCTGCGTTGCCGGTGGTATTAAATCGGTAGAAGACGCAGGACGCATTTTAGAAATGGGCGCGGACAAGATTTCTATTAACTCCCCTGCGCTTTCTAATCCGGACCTCATTAACGAACTGCACGACATTTATGGTCAGCAGTGCGTGGTCATTGGTATCGACAGCTTCTACAACGTAGCCAACGGTCGTTACGACGTGTACAAGTTTACCGGTGACGAAAGCCGCACTCAGCAAACTCAGTGGCACACCATCGACTGGATAAAAGAAGTGCAGTCACGTGGTGCCGGTGAAATCGTACTGAACTGTATGAATCAGGACGGCGTGCGTAAAGGTTATGACATCGAACAACTGAAAGCTGTGCGCGACGTGTGTAACGTGCCCCTTATCGCCTCGGGTGGTGCCGGTGCTATCGAGCACTTCACTGATGTATTCAAGAAGGCAGACGTCGACGGCGCACTGGCAGCGTCAGTCTTCCACAAAGGCATCATTGATATGCACGAACTGAAAGATACGTTGGCTTCACAGGCTATTCCCATGTGTATCCGTCACGGCCGTTAAGGAACAATTTAATGATTATTACTAAAGACAATCTGACGCAGTTGGCGTGGGATAAAATGGATAACCTGCTTCCGGCTATCGTACAGGATGCAGTAACCGGCAAAGTACTGATGCAGGGTTATATGAACCCGGAAGCGCTGGAAGTCACACTGGACTCGAAAAAAGTCACCTTTTTCAGCCGCTCCAAACAGCGTTTGTGGATGAAGGGCGAAGAGTCTGGCAACGTTCTGAACCTGGTTGAAGTGGGTAGCGATTGCGATAACGACAGCCTGCTTATTCTGGCCCGTCCTAAAGGCCCGACCTGCCACACCGGCACAGAAAGCTGCTGGTTCGATAATCAGGCGCCGGCTTATACGTTCCTGGGTGATTTGGAACGGGTTCTGGCAGAGCGTAAGTATGCAGACCCTGAGTCCAGTTACACCGCTTCACTGTACAGCAAAGGCATTAAACGCATCGCTCAGAAAGTAGGTGAAGAAGGCGTGGAAACTGCACTTGCTGCAACGGTGCAGGATAAAGAAGAACTGAAGAACGAAGCGGCTGACTTGCTTTATCACCTGACAGTGCTGCTGCAGGCCAGCGACATGTCAATGAAAGATGTTATTGCGGTGCTACGCGCCCGTCACCAGAAGTAATCCCCATGCCCAGCTGTTGTGCCGCTTCTTTGAGTTGCGACACAACAGCGGGATCCGTGTCTTTACTGGCGGCCAGATAGCCGGTCACGGCTAGCTCGGGAATATCTATTACCGGATTGAGCTGCTCCCCGTCCACGTTTAATTTCTTCGCCGTCGCCGAAATAAGAGCAGGATCTTCGATAATAAAATCGACCATTCCCCTCAACAGATAATCCCACGAGCACTGAATATCTGCGCATACCAGCATGTTCTGACCTTCCCTGAACCCCTGTTGCTGTAGCCAGTGATAGCTGATGTCGTCCCGTTGCACGGCAAATGTATAGTTGGTGAGATAACCCTGTTTAAGTTCCCCGTTTGCAACGGGCTGGCTTTTGAGGCCAACAACGGCAAGATGAAAAGCCGACACTTCAGCCAGCCAGTGAAACTGTTTTTCACGCTCCGGTGTCCGTGCAATGGAATAGATAAGTGTGCCGGCCTGACGTTCTGCCATGATGATACTTCTGGCCCAGGGATATAACGCAAACTCTCCCTTTACCCCGGCGGCTTCAAGGATAGCCTGTACTTTGTGCGTGGTCTCGCCGTCTACCCTGCCATATTTATTGAGGTAGTGATAAGGAGGCGATGACTCTGTCACCACCTGCAGAACTGCACTTTGAGCAGGCAGAGGGTGGCTGATAATCAAAAACAAGAGTAATACAAAAGAGATACGCATCCCTGAACCGTACCAAAAGTGATTATAAAACGTACGATATCATGCTTTATCATCAATAAAAATGACACCCGACCGATTCCTCCCGTTTTCATACCTTGTTACATCTGTGGATGAACTATTTCTCCGGACAACAGCTCTGACATTCAGACCAGCAATATCTTCAACGATCAGAGGACGACTATGAAAGACAAGCGAACCGCGCTGAAGCGAATTTGGAAAGACAATCAATCCTTTTTTATATTTATCGGCCTGATGTTGTTTGTGCGTGCCGGTGTGGCAGACTGGTATTACATCCCTTCCGGTTCAATGGAACCTACCATTCAGGTTGGCGATCGCATTTTTGTGAATAAGCTGGCCTATGAAATCAAAGTGCCGTTCACTGACATCAGTCTGACTGAAACAGGCTCCCCTGCCCGCGGAGATATTATTGTGTTCGACAGTAAGGCAGCAGACAATCGTCTGATTAAACGTGTTGTGGGCTTACCCGGTGACAGAATTGCCATGCGCAATAACATCTTGTATCTGAACAATCAGCCCTTATTGTATTCCGGCGATGATGAAGATCAGCAGGAGCTATTGGGTAAAGTGCTTCATCAGATCCATCTGGATAAGAATGGCTCACCACTGTCCTCATTTCATACGGTGACTGTTCCGGAAGATCACGTGCTGGTACTGGGCGATAACCGTAATAACTCGGCCGATTCCAGAGTGCATGGCTTTATTCCTGTGGATGAAATCATCGGCAAAGCGTCGCACATCGCCTATTCATTAGATAACGAAAACGCTTATATGCCCAGGCTTGCACGCACATTTCAGGCTCTTGAATAAAAAATTTAAATTTTTTTGCATTGAGGTGTTGAAAAGGTTTTTTTAGCACCTACATAGTAATTGTCAGCGCTTGATAGCAAGGCCGACAGAACCGCCGCCGCAATGTCGGGGCGAACTTTTTAAACATATTGCTTTATAAAAAGGATATGACTATGCGTACTATCGATCTATCTCCACTTTACCGTTCTTTCATTGGTTCTGACCGTTTGGCATCACTTGTAGATGCAGCATCACGTTCTGAGAGTCAGACTGCTTATCCCCCTTATAATATTGAATTGCTTGGCGACGATAAATATCGTGTGTCCATGGCGATTGCCGGATTTACAACTGAAGAAGTTAACATTGTCTCCGAAGACAACACATTAACGGTAACAGGCAAAAAAGCCCCTGCTGAAAATGACGAAGCCGGCAAAAAACAATACCTGCACAAAGGAATTTCAGAACGCAGCTTTGAGCGTAAATTCCAGCTCGGTGATCATGTAAAAGTGACCGGCGCAGATATGCAGCACGGCCTGTTACATATTGACCTTGAGCGTGTTGTGCCTGAGGCGAAGAAGCCACGTCGCATCGAAATCGGCAATACACCGGCCAGCCACGGGTAAGCCATTCTGGTCTGCATACACAGACCTCATTTAACTAACGATTTTATTTTTCGTGCCTGCAGGTGCAGGCACGGAATAACCTGAGTCGCCGGATACGGGGCTCTGCATTTACATATTGCTTAATTGGAAGGATATGACTATGAGAACTATTGATTTATCACCACTTTACCGTTCATTTATCGGCTCAGACCGTCTGGCTTCATTCATTGATAATGCTACACGGTTTGAAAATCAGAGCGCTTTTCCTCCGTATAACATTGAATTGCTGGAGGAAAATAAATATCGCATCGCAATGGCAGTAGCCGGATTTGCAGAAAGCGAAATCAGTATTGAAGTACAGGAAAATACGCTGACTGTGACAGGCAGCAAGGCTGCTGATGACAAAGAGTCATCGCGTAAATTCCTTCACAAAGGTATTTCAGAGCGCAATTTTGAACGCAAATTTCAGCTTGGTGATCATGTAAACGTATTAAGCGCAAATCTCGAAAATGGTTTGCTGAGTGTCGATCTGGAAAGAGTTATCCCTGAAGCTAAAAAGCCTAAACAGATCGCTATCGGCTCTGCGGCCCTTGAGCACAAAAGCACCGGTGAATAATCCGGAGGGGTTTTACTGCAATTAAACATAAAAAACGGCACCAGCTCCCGGTGCCGTTTTTTTATTTGAATATATTGGCAGACACAAAGTAGTCAATCAGCACCCGTGTGCGCTGCGGTAAGTTTTTCCGCGACGGATACACCAGTGAGAAAGCCGTGCGTTCCCCATGCCACCCGGGCAATATCTGAACCAGCTCTCCCCGCTTTGTTTCTTCTTTCACCGTAGATGGCAACAGTAAGGCCACTCCCGTTCCCATAGCCGCCATCTTGTGGATCAAATGGGGCGAGTTACTTCTGTAATATCTGGAAGGTGTTATGGTTCTGCTGCTGTCTTTACTTTGCAACCGCACATTATTGTGCCAGTGAGGTAAATCCAGCAACACCCAGGGCAATGCTTCCAATGCGTCGAGGCTCTCCGGTTCACCAAGTCTGTCCAGCATTGCAGGCTGCGCAAATATCGCAAATGTCTCCTCATGAAGTACCCTGGCAATCAGCGAGGCATCGCGGGGTAATCCAATCCTGATTGCCAGATCAATTTTCTCTGAGATTAAATCAACCCGCTCGTCATCCAGTACAAAGTCAATCTGAACCTCAGGAAACTGCCGGATGAACCCATCCAGTGCAGGCAGCACAAACTTGTGGGCAATATCATGATTCATGGTTATAGCGACGCGGCCGGCAGGAACAGGGATATTCGTAATGCTGTCTATATCTTCAAGTACTTCCTGCAGGATAGTTGCACGGCTGAAAACACGCTGGCCTTCCTCTGTCAGCATTAATTTTCTGGTTGAACGCTGAAGCAGCCTGCTGCCCAGAGCAGTTTCCAGATCTGCAACCTGCTCACTGACTCTCGAACGGCTGGTATGCAACACTCTGGCTGCAGCAGCAAAACTCCCCTGCTCTGCCACCACACAAAATATTGCCAGATGCCTGAGATAGGCAAAATCTATTGTACTCATTTTCAGAACACTACATTCAATTTTGTCCCGCTTATCATAGCAACGACAAAGCACCATAATCTAGCCATCCGTCCAATACGGCACGGCAAAAAAGTATTAACAGGAGAATAATCATGATTGGAATTACCGGTGCAACAGGTCAGTTAGGTCAATTGACAATTAAACACCTGCTGACGAAAAAATCCGCAGACTCTTTTATAACGCTGGTCAGGGACCCCGGCAAGTCGCAAGCTATGTTTGCTGATATTGCCTCCCGGCACTTCGACTACAGTAAACCTGACACGCTGACAGATGCATTAACCGGTATCACGACACTGTTTCTCATTTCAGGCAGTGAAATCGGACAGCGTATTGAACAACATGCCAATGTAATCGATGCGGCTAGACGCGCCGGTGTGAAAACCCTGGTGTATTCAAGCTTGTTACGGGCAGACACTTCATCTCTGATGCTGGCAGAAGAGCACAAAGCCACAGAGCAACGCATTCAGACTTCCGGCATGGATTACGTGATTTTACGGAACGGCTGGTACACAGAGAACTACACGCAGGGTCTACAGGCTGTTCTTGACGCCGGCGTGCTGGCTGGCACGGCCGGTTATGGCCGCATTGATTCAGCGACCCGCAATGATTATGCAGAGGCAGCAGCGAATGTGCTGACAGATGTCTCTGCGCACAAAGGAAACGTGTATGAGCTGGCCGGTGATGCTTCGTTTACTCTGCAGGGATATGCAGACGCTGTCAGCGCTGTAACCGGTAAGCCCGTTTATTTTGAATCCATGAATTATGAAGGTTACAAACAATTCCTGCAGGATGTTGCCGGTCTGCCGGAAGGTTTTGCTCATATGCTTGCAGATTCAGAGCATCATGCAAAAGATGGCGACCTTTCCGGCTCAAGCGATGAATTACACCGTCTGTTGGGAAGAGCGACGCCTTCTCTTATTGAAGTAATTAAGCAGTCACTGTAACGTGTCACCAGCCGTCAGCACTATGCCAGATAGCGCTGATGGTGCGGTTGTCACGGGTAACGTGGTAGCGCCGGTACTGACCCGCGGTCGCGCAGGCATGGTTTGGCAGGATCCGGAGTTGACGGCCGAATCCGAAACCTTGATCCGGTACCGGTAAACCATCTTTATGCTCAATGATACCGTGTTCCTGGTTTGTCTGACTGACATACCAGCCATCCAGTATATTACCCCCGGCATCAGCAACCAGACCAAATCCGTGGGAGTCAGAGCCTTTATCCCGGGACAGCCCCATCCAGCCTGCATCCACCAGTACCTGATTCTTCTTCATCTGATGACCAATGACTGTCGTCAACACACTCATTGCAATGTCAGATACTGAACAAACTCCCAGACCGGCCATCACCAGATCAAACGTTGCGTACACGCCGGCGCGGATCTCGGTAACGCCTCCGGGCTTATAATCAGACAACGCTGTTGGCGTGGATCCCACAGAAATGATGTCAGCAGGTAATCCCGCAGCTTTGAGTCTGTTCGCCGCCAGCACCGTACGGCTGCATTCCTGTTCTGCCATGGCATATTGCGCCCCGGGCGTATTACACCCGTAAGATGCACCTGCATGGGCCATCACGCCGGAAAAACGGATATGCGCAGTGTTGTGCAACTGCTCAGCCATAGAAATCAATTGCATGCTCTCAGGCCCGGCGCCGGCACGGTGATCATCAACATCCAGTTCTATCATCACCCGCAGCGGCACAATAAAAGTACGACGGGCTTTTACCAGCGCCTCCACTGCCGCTTCATTATCAACGACAACAATCAGGTCGACACCACGTTCCAAAAGCTGATTAACAGCAGAGAATTTATTCGGCGTTATACCCACCGCATACAGAATATCTTTGTAACCGGCCTGCGCAAAATAGCGGGCTTCTTCCAGTGTGGAAACGGTGACAGGCCCGGGCCGCGGCGCATAAATTTCCGCAGCTTCACGGCTCTTCAGTGTTTTAACATGAGGCCGCAGTGTCACGCCGTCCCGGCGACATTTCTCCTGCATGCGTTCGCTGTTCGCCCGCAACTTATTGTCGTCAATGAGGCAGACCGGGGTCACCAGAGCAGAAAAATCAGATAATAACGCAGACATAAACTAAATCAGGTAGTGGATCATAAACAAGTTCGAGCAGGCAAGAAACAGCATAGACAAGAACGTCAGGAGCATCCCTGATAAACGTTGCCAGCTTGTTCCTTCACTGTGACGTAAGCCGTAAGCATGGAGAATGCGGCCAAATAATATAGCGCAGCCACCCGCGTGCAATACCCAGTGCTGGGGATGCAAGCTTTCCAGGCACGCCAGCAGAATAAGAGTGATTGGCACATATTCGCTGAAATTGCCGTGTACACGAATGGCACGGGTAAGTTCATCATTGCCTCCGTCACCAACACCGATCCGGACGCTGCGGCGGACATTAATAACGGCGAATGACAGGTAGATATAACACAAGGCTAACAGACTTGCGTAAAACGCAGTAATCGGGAAACTCATAATCGTCAGGTTTAATAATGGGTTATTGGTGTCTATTCTGGCAATTAAGCGGCACGCTGGCAAAGCCTTTTACCCGCTTTGACAGTGAAGTATAAAAAAAGGCCGCTTGATGCGGCCTTTAGTAAGAATTTTTAACCGAGAAGCTCAGCCAGCTCTTTGCTGACCTGCTCTACCGGTTTGGTGCCGTCCAGCTTGTGGTACTGGCAGTTTCCGGCTTCAGCTTCTGCAGAGTAGTAGTTGACCAGAGGCTTAGTTTGCTCGTGGTACACGCCTAAACGCTTACGTACTGTTTCTTCTTTGTCGTCATCACGGATGATCAGTTCTTCACCGGTTTCATCATCTTTACCTTCCACTTTCGGTGGATTGTAAACAACGTGATAAACACGACCTGAGGCAGGGTGTACACGACGGCCGCCCATACGCTCAACGATAACATCATCAGGTACATCAAACTCAATACAATGATCTACAGATACGCCTGCTTCTTTCATTGCATCAGCCTGAGGAATGGTACGGGGAAAACCGTCAAGCAGGAAACCTTGCTTGCAGTCGTCCTGGGCAATACGCTCTTTAACCAGACCAATAATGATGTCATCAGACACCAGTTTACCTTCGTCCATTACACGCTTGGCCGCAAGACCAAGTTCAGTGCCGGCCTTGATGGCCGAACGCAACATGTCACCAGTAGAGATTTGAGGAATACCGTATTTCCCCATCAGAAATTGTGCCTGAGTTCCCTTACCGGCGCCCGGTGCGCCCAGAAGAATGATTCGCATTTTGCGCTCTCCGCTTTATTTTCTCAACTGTTGGGCACTTTACACACTAAGCATCAGCGAAACAAGCCCATAGCAAGTACAGAGTCAGATTATACGACCTATGTCGCATGGTTTATGAACAATAGTCGTAAGGGCATTCGAAGGCGTGAAGACATACATTTCTTTAACAGCCAGTCGTTAAAGGTTAAGCAGCAGGAACAGTGTATTGATTTGTAAAGAAATATCTCACCTAAATAAATTTAAGTGATAGTTAAAATAAAAACGGGCCATAAGGACCCGTTTTCATATGTTTACAGTCGGTGAACCGGCTTTATTTTGCCATACTCATTAACAGACTGTTTAAATTGCGTACAAAGCTGGACGGGTCTTTCAGACTGCCCTGCTCAGACAATGCTGCCTGATCGTACAATACGCCTACCCACTGATTAAACAGGGCTTCATCCTGTACATCAGCCAGCTTTTTCACTAACTGGTGCTCAGGGTTCAGTTCGAAGTGATATTTCACATCCGGTACTGTCTGACCGGCAGCCTGCATCAGCTTCATCATCTGCGTGGTCATGCCGTTTTCATCAGCCGTGATCACCGCAGGTGATTCTGTCAGACGGTGAGTAAATTTCACGTCGACAACTTTGTCACCCAATGCAGTTTTCGCGCGCTCAAGCACACCTTCCACTTCTTTTTCTGCTTCTTCCTGCGCCTTTTTGGTTTCCTCGTCGTCAAGGTCACCTAAATCTAAATCACCTTTAGCAATAGACTGGAAAGACTTCTCATTGTACTCAGTCAGGTGAGACATTAACCATTCGTCAATGCGCTCGCCCATCAGCAACACTTCGATGCCTTTCTTGCGGAAGAACTCCAGGTGCGGGCTGGTTTTCGCTGCTTGCAGACTGTCAGCGGTGACAAAGTAAATTTTGTCCTGACCTTCCTTCATGCGAGCAATGTAATCATCCAGAGACACAGTTTGCGCATCTGAATCACCATGAGTTGACGAGAAGCGAAGGAGGCCGGCAATTTTATCTTTGTTGCTGAAGTCTTCGGCAGGACCTTCTTTCAGCACGTTACCAAATTCACCCCAGAACGACTGATACTTTTCGCTGTCGTTTTTCGCCATTTTCTCCAGCATCTGCAATACGCGTTTAGTACAACCCTGACGCAATGTCTGGGTGACTTTGTTGTCCTGCAGAATTTCGCGGGATACGTTCAGCGGCAGATCGTTAGAATCAAGCAGACCTTTTACGAAACGCAGGTATGTTGGCATGAACTGTTCAGCGTCATCCATAATGAATACACGCTGGACATAGAGCTTCAGGCCATGATTCTGATCACGGTTCCACATATCAAACGGCGCTTTAGAAGGAATGTAAAGTAAACTGGTGTACTCACTCTTACCTTCTACTTTGTTGTGCGCCCATGCCAATGGATCAGCAAAGTCATGAGAAATGTGCTTATAGAATTCTTTATATTCTTCTTCAGAGATATCTGACTTATCCCGTGTCCACAATGCCGTGGCTTTGTTGACACTCTCCCATTCGCCGGGAACAGCCGGTGTTTTTTCACCGTCAGGACCTTCACTTTCAGGGATCTCATCTTTCCACATTTGCACCGGAATGCTGATGTGGTCGGAATATTTGCTGATAATAGAGCGCAGACGCCAGTTATCAACAAACTCTTTTTCTTCTTCACGAATGTGCAGAACGATTTCAGTGCCGCGGGCAGGCTTGTTAATTTCTGCTACAGTGAATTCACCTTCACCGTCAGAAATCCACTCAACGCCCTGACTGGCGTCGGTGCCGGCAGCACGGGTTCTTACAGTCACTTTATCAGCCACGATGAATGCTGAGTAAAAGCCCACACCAAACTGACCTATCAGTTGTGAGTCTTTTGCCGCATCACCGGAAAGTTTACTGAAGAAATCTTTGGTACCGGATTTTGCAATGGTACCCAGATTCGCAATAACTTCTTCTTTTGTCATACCAATGCCGTTATCAGCAATGGTAATGGTACCTGCATCAGCATCGGTACTGATCTTCACGTTCAGTTCGCCGTCGCCTTCGTACAGACTGTTATTTTCCAGTGCACGGAAGCGTAACTTATCGGCGGCATCTGCTGCGTTCGATACCAGTTCACGAAGGAAGATTTCTTTGTTGGAATACAAAGAATGAATCATCAGTTGCAGAAGCTGTTTTACTTCAGTCTGAAAACCATGTTTTTCTTGTTGGGCTGCTTCAGCCATAAACCAGAGTCTCCTAGCTATTTGAATCAATTTCAGTCTAGGAAGTAGGGTCGGGCCAGAATAATTTCAACCTGAAAAGTGGGGTTTTTATCAGATTTGATAAAATTGAGTGAAATGATGCTCTGCCAACGGTAATGACAGAGCAGAAAAATGCTGAAGCTTAAAGCGTGCGGCGACCGGAGAACGCGTGGGTCAGCGTGCTGCCGTCGATATATTCTAATTCGCCACCTACCGGTACACCATGCGCTATCCGGCTTGCCGTGATATCAAGCCCGTTACACATTTGCGCAATATAATGTGCCGTGGCTTCGCCCTCTACCGTAGGGTTAGTTGCCAGAATGACTTCAGATACCGGAGAGGCTTTAAGTCGCGTTTCCAGTTCGGTCAGCCCGATATCAGCCGGCCCGATGCCGTCGATGGGCGACAAATGTCCCATCAAGACAAAGTATGTGCCGGTAAATGTCATGGTTTGCTCGATGGCCAGCACATCCTGCGGACTTTCGACAATGCACAATACACCCGCTTCCTGACGTTTCGGCGAACGGCAGATTTCACATACATCGTCTTCAGTAAACGTGCGGCATTGCTGGCAATGCTGAATGTGCTCCATGGCATTATGCAGCACCGTGCCCAACTTCATGGCGCCATCCCTGTTTCGTTCGAGGAGGTGAAACGCCATACGCTGGGCACTTTTATTGCCCACACCGGGCAAACAGGTGAGCGCTTCGATTAGCTCACCCAGAAGCGGACTGAATTTCATTGATTAAAACGGCATTTTGAAGCCGGGAGGTAATGGCATACCACCGGTTACGTCGCCCATTTTCTCTTTACTGGTTTCCTGTACACGACGCACAGCGTCGTTGCAGGCTGCAGCCACCAGATCTTCTATCATGTCTTTGTCGTCGTCCATCAGCGACTCATCAATATCGACACGGCGCACATTGTGATTGCACGTCATGGTAACTTTCACCATGCCCGCTCCGGCTTCACCGGTCACTTCAATTTTCGCCAGGTCTTCCTGTGCTTTTTGCATGCGCTCCTGCATCTGTTGCGCCTGCTTCATGATATTTCCCATTCCACCTTTAAACATGGTCGACTCTCTCACTATTTATTGATTGTGTGTCATTACCGGGGCTGAACAGTATCTTCGAGCACTGTTGCAGCAAAAAGATCCCGTAATGTCGTAAATTTTTCATCGTTGCTTACCACCTGATGCGCATAAGCACGACGCATTTCATCGATACGTGCCTGTAACGTCAGTGGTGTTTGTGCTGGCTGTCCGTAAACAATGTTCACATTGACCGGATGCGCCAGCGCCTTAGATAACGCCTCATTCAGTTGTGCAACGGCATTGTCATTTATGAGATGGCTCTGACTCTCATCTAATTCAAGCGTCACATCCTGATCTTTTATCGAAAAAGCAGCATTTAATACGATTTGTTTGGTTAAACCGGCCAGTCCCAGTTCTGCAACCCGTTCACTCCAGCTGTCTATCTGACGGCCGAGTAATAATTTTGAGCCATCAGGTAAATAAGCGGGTAAAGCATCGCTATCGACACTTTGAACGCGGTTTGTGGGTGCAGTGGCAACAGCATTATCAGAAGGCACGTTAGTTTGTTGATAGCCTTGCGCCTGATTTTCATCCTTCTGCGGGGTAACATTGCCGGTATAATCCTGTTCATCATCAACAAAAGCCATTCCGGCATCAGCCTGCACTTCAATTTCCTGAGCAAATGCCTCCTGCCCGGACGAGGGTTGTGAAGCAGGAGCATCATCAACTTCAGACTGACCATTATCAGCAAAGTCGTCAGTTTCAGGTGCAGTCGTTACTGAGTGGTTTCCCCAGGGCGGCGACGAGGCATCATCCTCTGACGGTGCAGATGCCGCCGTTTCAGCAGGTTCATTGTCTGCCACAGGCGGGGCTGACGTTATACCCCGTTGACTCAGCTTGCGGACACGCTCACTGGTATCACTCTGGTTTTCAGACTTTTTTGCGGGTGCTTCTGCAGCCTCCTTACGTCCAGTTTTTAATTGCTGGCGCAGGGCTAACATTTCTTCGATAGACGTCAATGAATCGGTACTACCGGCCTGAGTCACATTGTTTGACTGATGCCCGGGCGCGGCCTGTTCTGCCGGTACTTCATAATGCTCATCTTCGTAAGCCGGAGGCGGCATATCATCATAATCCGCAGGAGGAATATCATCCCACTGGGGCGGACCATTCTGTGCAGAAGGCTCAGCCTGTTGTCCGGACTCAAGCTGTTGCGAATGTTCCGGCTGTGCAGGTTCATCTTGTACAGGCTCCGGCTTAACAACTGGCGGTTCAGCGGGCGCACGCTCAGAAATAGCAGGCTGGCGATATTCCGCCGCTGCTTTTTCAATTTCAGCCTGTTCAGCATTCAGCGCATGTACATCTTCTGAAGTATCTGTGTCTGCCGGCCCGGAAGTTGTTCCGGTAACAATTCCTTCAGTAACAGTTCCGTGCTCCGCCGGTTCAGGCGCATGAGCAGCCTCAGGTTTCTGCGTTTCTGTTTCTTGCGCCGGCTGAAGAACCGGTGCAACTTGCGTCTCTGGCGCTGAGGCTACAGACGGAGCAGAAGAAACAGGTTGTGCAGACGCTTGTGACACCGGCATTTCCGCACTGCCCTGCGCATCAACAATCAACTCAAGGTTGTCGTCACCGGACGGAACCGGTGCAAAAGACATCATTCGTAACAGTGTCATTTCCAGCGCTGAACGACCATCTGCAGCATGAGGCAAATCTTTTCTGCCTTGCAAGGCAATCTGATAAAACAGCTGCACCTGCTCTGCCGGTAACGCTTTTGCCAATTGATATATGGCTTTGGCAGATGTCGTTTCCAGTTTACAGGTTTCAGGCACCCACTGGGTTAAAGCTATCTGGTGTAACAAACTGGACAGTTCAGCCAGTACCTGACCGAAATCCGGCGCTTGCTCAGCCATTGATGCCACAATATCAAGCAGACCCGGAGCATCCTTTTTCACCAGTGCGAAAAGCAGCTTGAGAATTTGATGTCTGTCCATCAAACCGAGCATGTCTGTGACGATGGCAGCCGCTACCTGATTGTCGCCTTGTGCAATAGCCTGATCAGTCAGACTGAGCGCATCCCGCATACTGCCCTGGGCTGCACGGGCCAGTAAAGCCAGTGCCGGTGCCTCAAAAGGAATGGATTCCTGTTGCAATATGTGGGTCAATTGCCCTGAAATTTGCTCACGGGACAGCGCTTTTAAATTAAATTGCAGGCAGCGCGACAGAATTGTAATGGGCAGCTTTTGCGGATCAGTGGTTGCCAGCAGAAACTTCACATGAGGTGGTGGCTCTTCAAGGGTTTTTAACAGCGCATTAAAACTGTGCTTAGACAGCATGTGCACTTCATCGATGAGGTACACTTTGTAGCGGCCTCGGGTGGGCTTGTACTGTACGTTATCCAACAGTTCGCGGGTATCTTCCACTTTGGTACGTGACGCCGCATCGATTTCGAGCAGGTCAACATAATTGCCCTGCTCGATTTCACGACAGGTATCACAAACACCACAGGGATTAGCGCCCTGACCTTCTTCGCAGTTTAAACTCTTTGAAAAGATACGTGCGATTGTGGTTTTACCGACCCCACGGGTACCGGTAAATAAATAAGCGTGATGTAAGCGGTCGTTATCTAATGCATTGGCGATGGCGGTAACAACATGTTCCTGACCAACGAGTTCACTAAACTTTCGTGGTCGCCACTTCCTTGCCAGAACCTGATAACTCATAAAACCGCTTGTTCCTTATTCACCATCAAAATCACAAATTGAATAGCATTCAATGTTCAGCGCCGCTAATTTCTCATAGCCGCCAAGGTCCGGCAGGCCGATAACAAAACCGGCATGTTCAACAATACCACCTAATGAACGGATCAATTTTGCTGATGCGCCGATGGTACCGCCGGTTGCCAACAGATCGTCAATTAACAGCACCCGCTCACCTTCTTTGATGGCATCTTTGTGGATCTCAAGTGTATCCATACCATACTCAAGTTCGTAGGATTCACTTACCACTTCTCTGGGTAATTTATTGGGTTTTCTCACCGGTACGAAACCCACACCCATTTCAAGGGCCAGCGGAGCACCAAACAAGAAACCACGGGCTTCAGTGCCGGCTACTTTATCAAACTGCATGCCCTGAAATTTCTCAAGCAACAACGTGATACACGCAGTAAATGCTTTGTGATCTTCCAGCACGCTGGTGACATCACGGAACATGATGCCGGGTTTAGGGTAGTCGGGTACGGTTTTTATTACGGATTTTATATATTCAGCAGTCACTTCTTTGCCTTTTGATTACAGCCAGAAAGTGAACCAGCCAGCTATGATATGCAACAGAGGAAAAGCTACTAACGTGGCAACGATTGCCAGAAAGTACCACCAGTTAAACACTTCTTTAAACTCGCCGTTATCAGCCATAATCAATACCTGAAAGTTCTAAGTCAAAATGGTCGTAAATGTTAATCGAAACACAGTCTGAATGACAGTGCTATTCTCCATTATAGCGAATATTGTTAATAAGGTGAGGCAAGCGGTCAGGCTTTAACCACTATCCCCATTTCTGTAAGCGCGGAGAGTGTTTGCGGCAAATAATGTTCAACCGCTTCAACCTGAGTGGGGGGAATGACAGCTTTAAGCTGACTGATGATACCGCGAACGGGCAAAGCCTCTTCGCTGATAATCGTCAGCAATAAAGCCGTTAATGGCTCGGTAACCATGAACTGAACGTCATCACTTTTGTCACGGTACACCACGTAGTTATGCGGTTGCTCTGATATTTCTTCTGGCAGACATTCGCTGCTGATTTGATGTACCGGATAATAGTAACTGGCAATGGTGGCCAGACCGGACAATGCATAACATTCTGATAAATCGCCTGAACGGGATTTATAAGGCAGGTCTTCGTCGCGTACGCTGACATCAATTTCCAGCCATTCATAATGCGCGAGCTCGTATAAAAAAGCCGGATAACCACGGGCTGTACAATCAAAGTGACTCAGAAAACGGACAAACTCGCGGCTGATTTCAACAAAGTAAGGGGTCTCACAAACATGCTCAAGCATGAATTCCCGCACGAGATTAAGCCACTGCTCTTCGCCCAAGACTTCTTTGACCACAGGAAACCCGCCGGCGATAAAATTCTTTATATTATTAAAAAATAGTGAGCGATAGACAGACAGCCTTTCTTCGCCATCCTCTTCATGGGTAACAAAGCCGGATTGAGGATCCCGCATGGCTTGTGCAAGTTCAGCCTGCCTTGCGCGGAAATCTGTCATCCGGCACATCCGGTCAGTTCGCTATCCTTAATTTCCCGTTCATTGCATACCCGTTGCTGAATGGACTTAATCCGGCCAACCTCTTCCAGCATTTCACCTAACGGAGGAATATTGAAATCCCGTTCAAGCAACGTAGGGAAAACACCGTGCTTGCGGTAGGCTTTTTCCAGTAACGCCCACACAGGTTCAATGACACTACTGCCATGGGTATCGACTTTAAGGTTATCACTCTCGTCGTAATGACCGGCAATATGGCCATAAACAATACGCTTTGATGGCAGTGCATTGAGGAAATCAACGGCATCATACTGGTGATTTATACTGTTTACGTAGAGGTTGTTTACATCAAGCAGCATCTGACAGTCAGACTCTTCCAGTATATAAAGCAGGAATTCCAGCTCTGTCATGTCCTGCTCTGGTGCGAGGTAATAAGAGACATTCTCCAGCACCAGCGGACGCTCTAAAATGTCCTGTACAATTTTGATTCTTTCCACAACATGTTTTGCAGCCTGCTCACAAAAAGGTATTGGCAGCAAATCATAGAGGTGTCCGTTACCGGAACAAAAACTCAGATGTTCGCTGTACAAGCTGATGCTATGTTCCTGCAGGAACGATTTGATTTGTTTAATAAATGGGATATCAAGAGGATCCGTACTGCCTACAGACAATGACAGTCCGTGAGTCGAAAAGGCGGCCTGCGATGTACAGGCCTGCAATTGCTTTTTGAACTTTCCGCCCATTGGGATCCAGTTCTCCGGCGCAACTTCCCAGAAATCGACACTGTCAGGAAGCTGTGGCAGTAAGTCAGGCAACATTTCACGCCGCAGACCCAACCCGGCACCGGATACAGACATCAGAACTCCAAATTACTAGTGACTTCGAACAAAGGTGTTACTTCAAAAACGAGTAAAGCACATGCCGGTTTACATACTCCCGCATTTGCCCTCACCACATTTACCTTCTTCAGCCGCTTTCTCTTTAACCTTGTCCTTCATTTTGTCAGCGCCGCACTTTCCTTCACCACACTTACCTTCAGTCGCAGCTTTGGCTTTGTCCTTCATTTTATCGGCACCACACTTACCTTCGCCGCATTTGCCTTCTGCTGCTGCTTTCGCCTTGTCTTTCATCTTGTCGGCGCCACACTTGCCCTCACCGCATTTACCTTCTGCTGCCGCTTTGGCTTTATCTTTCATTTTATCGGAACCACATTTGCCTTCACCGCATTTTCCTTCTGCCGCGATTTGCTTATATCCGGATTCCAGTGCATCCATACCGAACGGATTTGCCATTGCAGACGATGTAAATGCGCCGGCACTTAACACTGCAGCACCGATGGTACCTGCAACCAGATTACGTTTAGCTTCTTTCATAAATTCACTCCAGCACGATAACTTTTTAATTTACGTTCAAACGACCTCAGTGCATAAAGACCTGACGATGAGATGAAAAATTTCTTTTTAATGCATTTTTTCATTATGCTTCATACATCTTCTGCTTTATAGCCTATCCGAAAACCGCCCCAGTGTTTTCCGTTAATGTAAATCGGTGCAGACAAATCGTGCATCACTTCTCCGGTATCACGTTTGTAGGTTTGCAGCAGAAAACTCTCTGTATTCTTTCCGCAACGTGAACCGGTAGGATCATCGAAAATGCGTTTCGTCCGGCTGTTCGCCAGGTCAGTGTCGTAATCACCGGTCATAGGTTTGCTGAATTTTTTATTGTGGGTCGGAAAGTAACCGTTAATGTCCACCACCCCGGCATAAATAATAAAGTTATTTTCCTCAAGGACAGGTTCCTGGACCGGAGGAAGCAAAACATCAGTAAATGAATCAAACCTTGTAGTGAATTTTTGCGGATTGGTCCCCTTCACCGGTTCATAGTGAAAGCTGAACAAATCTGATTCAGAGATTTTTCCACTGGTAATAGCCTCTTCGAACATTTGACCAATCTTTTGGGCGGTCCTCGTGGCGATCCGTTGGACTTTTCCGTTACGGTCATTCACCCGCAATGCCTGTAATTGCCGGAAAATACCCTCGGTGTGGTAACTAAGTGCCAGTACTTTCTCTGAAACATCTGTCAGATCGCCTTCAAGATGCTTAGTGTGCTGATGTAACCTTTCAGCATTGACACTTATTCCTCTGTTGGTATTGCCGTGCACTTCTACTGTACTGGCGACCTGCCCCATTGAGTTTGCCGCTTCTGTAGAAATAATGCTGGTTTCTTCAATCAGAGATGACATATGGTTTACGACGTCCGACATGGCGCCGTTGGCTGCTGAAACTTTTTCAATGGCATCTACAGAAGTTTGACTGTAGCGATTAATTTCATTGAGTACATCGTCAATGCCCTGGGTAGCATTTGTTGTCTTTTGAGCGAGATCGCGCACTTCATCGGCAACAACAGCAAATCCCCGCCCCTGCTCTCCGGCCCTTGCAGCTTCGATAGCAGCATTTAAAGCGAGCATATTAGTCTGGTCAGCCAGTTGGTTAATGGTAGTGGTGATGCCGCTGATGGAATCGGCCTTGCTCTTTAATGTGGCGAGCATATCCGCTGAGGCTTCAATTTCACTACGAAGCTGACTTTGTTGTTCAACCAACTGACAGAGAGCCTGCTTACAATCCTGAGTTTTATCATCTGCTGCCTGGATTTTTTGTTGAGCATCTGTGGAGAATCCCACAAGTTGAAGATTACCTTCTTCAAGGTGCTTAATACTGCCGGCGATTTCCTGAACACTATCGGCCTGCTCTTTAAATACTGCGGCAAGTTTATCCAGAAAGTGGGAAACCGTTGCTCCACCTATGGCAATCCGGCTAGCAGACTGGCTGATTGACTCACCTAATTTCGAGTCAGCATCATCTTGCCCGTCAGTGCCGGCAACAACGTTGTTCTGCTGAGGAAATAAAAGAGCGGGTATAAGTGCTACAAAGAACACGGCAACAGCGACCCACCAGAAGGCTATATCAAATAGACCACACACCGAAACGGTTACCAGGGCCAGTAACCCGGAGATAATTGAATTTTTCACGCCCGCTTACTTCCTCATTGTTGTTATGGTTAAACTATAGCCCATTAAAACAATTTGTTAACATCAAAATAGATAAGACAATAGTCGATTAGAATTCAAGAAATGGGACTAATCTGAGATCTGTATTCCGCCAGCGGGATTTAATTACATTTGCTGAATATAAGAGATTTAAATGAAAACTATACTGGTGTATAAAAGTTTATGCTGAACCGGGCCGACCCGATTAGATAGTGTTTACGTAGTCACACCTGAAGGTCATTTACCTCTTATCTCCGGCGCAAATAGACGCCACAACTATGGAATACTTATAAGGAAATTTATGAAAATGAATTCTCTTGTTGCTGCTTCTGTGTTTTCTGCCTTATACCTTTCGACACCTGTACTGGCTAAACATGATAAAGACAGCTCTGACAGCCGTGTAGTAAAAGGAACTTACACAATTACCAAAGGTACTGTTGAGACTTTTGATGTTTCTACAGACCTGGTAAAACTTGAACAACTTGGACAATTTGAGATAGTCCTGAAAAGCACTGACTGGAAATCCTTTTCAAAAGAAGAACGCAAATCCATTAAGAAACAGGAAAAAGTTAAAGGTGTGCTGAAAGGCACTATCGATCTGACAAACTTTTTTACTGCCGGACCTGTAATTTCTCATGTCATGATTGACGATGACAGAACATTCTCACTTCATTCTGCATACGATGTGTTTATCCCGCTTCAGGGGGATTTATTCTGCTCAGGTGGTGAGCCGATGATCATTAAAGAATACGTGAACCTGGTGGGAGCAACCGGTGTATATGAGAACCTGCAATCAGGTACGATTGTACTTGAGGGTACTGTAAATAATTGTCCGGGTTTTGCTGATTACGGAAAATATGATTTCGATATCGTACCGGATGAAAGTGTACTCATCTTTCTATAATCTTACATTCAATGATACAAGCCCGCATCTGCGGGCTTTTTACTGCCCGCTTTACAGTGAATGCAGGCAACTATGAGAGCATATTCTATGTTTGAATCGAGCACTATAATGAATAGAGGCACAGGAAGATTTTGAACAGAGAACAGAAACGAAAAAAGCCCGCTCAGATGAGCGGGCTTCTTCGAATTGGGAGCCTGACGGTGTGCTACTCTCACATGGGGAGACCCCACACTACCATCGCCGCTA
>NZ_JBSWWW010000011.1:0-41310 GCF_056160285.1 Alteromonas sp. AWJ4_197
TGCAAACGCAAACATGGTTCCAATAATTTACTGTCACCAGTAGAGTATGAAAAACGCCATGTTCAACGGCTGGGAAGTGTCTAGGCTAATAGTGGCGATTCATTCTTCAGAATTAATGAAGTTAGTAATCTGTAGTTCGAAAAGCAGAAACAATAAGCATCTCTCAACTGGCTCGAAATACTTCTTCCTGAATTCTTCAGGTAGTTGCTCCTTCAGCCCATCAGACAGAACAAATCCGTTGGTGACAAATTTTTCATTTTTATGTTCGTAGATATAGTCCAGAGTTTCTGGATTGAAATACCAGCAAACACGGAATTTGTCGGGCCATTCAGTTCGTGTACTGCGTTTGAATTGATGAATGAACGTGATTTGCAGATCAGTGTTATTTGTCTTCTTAGTCATAGTTAAGTCCTCAGTTGGTAAACCTCAGAGATAACTAGTTTCGTATCACGAGAACTTTGCTACTTCAGACCTGCATTCATCTCGCATACTTGCAAAATAGATCCATCGGATTGCATGTTGAAGCAAGAAAATAATGATATGAATCGTAAGACTAACGACTACTGTATATTGTGACAATTATGGGACAATTTTAGGACGCTCTTTTATGAGCAATCAATGATTAGGGTAAGTCATTGAAAAGTAGGAGAGATTGGTCGGTGTGAGAGGATTTGAACCTCCGACCCCTGACACCCCATGACAGTGCGCTACCAAGCTGCGCCACACACCGACCGAAAGAGCCGACAAGTCTACTTATTTTTCTTCACTTTGCAACGACAAATATGCACCCTGAAGACTGAACGTCTAAATGATGAGCAAATCCCTGCCGGGACTGCGCTTTTAGCCCTGTAATGTGAGGTAACACACCACGGTGACGACACTGGCGACGATCACATTCAGCACCATCCCCTCCCTCGCCATGGTTTTAATATCGAATTTTCCGCTGGCATAGGCAATGGCATTTGGTGCTGTGGCAACGGGCAGCATGAAAGCACAACTGGCACTTATTGCGGCCGGGATCATCAGCAATTTCGGATCAACGCCCACGGCGGTGCCGGCAGCAGCGAGTATGGGCATAAGCAATGTGGCTGTGGCGGTGTTAGAGGTAATTTCTGTCAGGAACGTTACGAACAGGCAAATAGAAAACACAAGCAGTAATACAGGCAAAGTAGACAGGCCTGTCAGCCACTCGCCCATAAGCAGGCTTAACCCTGAGGCTTTAAATGCTTTGGCGATGCAGATACCGCCGGCAAATAACAGCAGCATACCCCAGGGAATATCGTTGGCAGTAGGCCAGTCGAGCAACTTGTCATTGTCCGGCTTGCCACTGTTTACCATAAACATGGCAACCACACCAGCTACAGCGATAGTGCTGTCACTAACGGTGGTGATCCCCAGCCAGCCTGTCCAGAAGGGCCTGAAAATCCAGGCCATTGCCACTGTGCCGAATATCGCCAGTACCCGCTTCTCAGCGGTGGTCCAGGCGCCGGGCTGCGGTAAATCAATGTTACCGATGCTGCCCAGACCCCGTCCGAGCCACATGGCCATAGCCGGAATTGCCAGCAGCACAATGGGTACACCGGTTTTCATCCATTCAATGAAGTTATATTCACTGCCCTGCGTTTCTTCATAAACGCTCATAAAGATAATATTCGGCGGCGTGCCGATGGGCGTACCGACACCGCCAAGACTGGCCGCGTATGCAATACCAAGGATCAGCACAATACCGAAGCGGGTATGTTTGGTTGCGTTGATGATGGCCATTGCCATGGGCAGCATCATCAGCACGGTAGCGGTGTTGCTGATCCACATACTCAAAACAGCTGTGGTCAGCATGAAGCCCAAAATTAGTTTCATACCGCTTCCCGTGCCGGTAAGCCGCAACATATAAATCGCGAACCGCTTATGCAGATTCGCTTTTTCCAGTCCCTTCGACAGCATAAATGCAGCCATCAGCAGTATGATGACATGGCTGCCAAGAGAAGATGCGGCTTCGGCGTGGCTGATTACGCCGGCGAGCGGAAAAAGCGCAAAAGGAATGAGTGACGTGGCGGGAATAGGCAACGCTTCGGTTACCCATAATATGGCAACAAAAGCGGTGATTGCAGTTGTGGACGCAATGTCAGCGGGCTGGCCGGCGAAATGCAGACCAAAGCCTGAAAGCAACGCTACCAGCGCGGCAATGAATAGGGTAAGACTGCTTTTTATCATTACCGGGCTCCGTTTCTTTTAAGACGAAAACTGACAGAGTATTCGGGATTAAACGATTACAGGCTTATTTATCGTCATCAGATGTAATTCGGCTGGCAACGGCACCGGCCTGCCCTTTGTATTTGGCATCAGCACGGGCGTTATACGGTTTTTCTGCCGCCTGAGACAACACTTCAAAACTCAACGCGCCGATTTTCATCATCGGACGCAAAGCCAGAGGTAACTTACCACTGTTATAAAACTCAAGCACGATATTACCGGACCAGCCGGGATCAATGCGGTGCGCTGTCACATGCACCATCAGGCCGAGCCTTGCCAGTGAAGAACGTCCGTCCAGCCAGCCGACAATATTGTCCGGCAAGGTTACTGACTCATGAGTAATGGCCAGAGCCAGTTCACCTGGGTGCAGAAAGAATGCCTTGCCTTCAGGCAGCTCAATTTCATCACTCATCACAGAGTTAAGGGCTTCCTGAACTTCGGCTTTAGGTCCGCTCAGGTCGATGTAAGGTGCCTGATGGTCTTCAAAAACGCGGAATTTATTCCCCAGGCGCATATCCACCGTCACACCGCTGATTTGCTCATACCCGGGTGTAGGGTCGATTTTAATTTTGCCTTTCTGAAGATAATCGTAAATATCACGATCGCATAAACGCATAACACATGTCCTGAGGAGGGAAAGAAAACAGCGCGTATTATGCGACTTTGCTTAAAGCCGCACAACCCGCCATAACTACCGTTTTATGCAGTTATAACTTTGTCAGCCCGATGGTTTCACCGCGAATGTAACTTTCAGAGCTGCGGGAAGGTAATGTAAGCGCCATTTGCATGGACAATGCGCGGGCAGCTTCACGGTAGATTCCGGCCAGTTCACTGTCCGGTTTATCTGCCACCAGCGGTTTACCTAAATCGGCCTGCTCGCGGATAGACACATCCAGCGGCAAAGCGCCGAGCAACGGTAAATTGTAACGTTCAGCCAGCGCTTTACCGCCGTCCTGCGCAAATAAATAATCCGTGTGACCGCACGAAGAACACTGGTAATAGCTCATATTCTCAATTAAACCCGCCACCGGCACATTCACCTTGTTGAACATGGAAATGCCTTTTTGTGCATCGGCTACGGCTAAGTCCTGTGGTGTGGTGACAATGACGGCAGCGCTCAGGGGCACCTGCTGTGCCATGGTCAGCTGAATATCACCGGTACCCGGCGGCATATCCACAATCAGATAATCCAGTACCGGCCACAAAGTTTCATCCAGTAACTGTTTCAGTGCCCTGCTCGCCATAGGGCCGCGCCATACTGCCGCGTCCTCTGCCGGCACCAGGTATCCGATGGAGTTTGCCACCATGCCCCAGGCTTTCAGCGGTTGCATATGTTTGTTATCGCCGCTGACCGGATGATCCTGCGGATTGCCCAGCATAATGGGCACGGATGGGCCGTAAATATCCGCATCCAGAATGCCCACTCTGGCGCCTTCCTGCATCAGCGCAAATGCCAGATTCAGACTGGTGGTTGATTTACCCACACCACCCTTGCCGGATGCGACCGCAACCACGTTACGGATATTTGTCACCGGCGCGATAGCGGTTTCAGCGCCGCGAACCTGCTGGGAAATGGCTAGCTCCACCAGCGGAAAACCGGCTTGAGTTAATGCTTTTGTAATGGTTTCTCTGATAACGGCATGTTGAGTGAGCGCACAGAATGGCAGTGTGACCGACAAACAGCCGTTGTCTACCTCACACCACGGTTGGGTTTGCTCTGTGCTTAAGGCATAATAATCAGCCAGACTTTGTGCGGCGGTTTGCGCCAGCTTGTCACCCTTTCGGGAAAAGAACATAATTCACCTTTAAAATGCGCGGTCGCGCTATTTACGTAATGCAAAAGCAGCGCGATTCCGCTAGTATTTGCAGCCATTTTTCAACGCTTGAGAACAGAAACATAATACTATGTCTGAAAACACGTCGACTTCTGTTGCCGGAAACAATGCGAAACGCCGTATTCTGGTAACCAGTGCACTGCCGTATGCTAACGGCTCTATCCACCTCGGGCACTTACTTGAGCATATCCAGACCGATATCTGGACCCGTTTCCAGCGTCTTCGCGGCAACGAATGCTACAGTGTTTGCGCCGACGATGCTCACGGCACACCTGTTATGCTGAAAGCACAGGAGCTGGGTATTACGCCGGAAGAAATGGTCGCCCGTACCCGTGCAGAGCACCATCAGGATCTGCAGGACTTCTACGTTGATTACGACAACTATTATGTGACTCACTCGCCGGAAAACAAGGCGTTGTGTGAAACCATTTATAACCGTCTTGATGAAGCAGGCTACATCAGCAAGCGTACCATCAATCAGTTGTATGACCCGCAAAAAGAAATGTTCCTGCCGGACCGTTTTGTAAAAGGCACTTGCCCGAGCTGTAATGCGGAAGATCAAAACGGCGACAGCTGTGATGTTTGCGGCGCAACATACAGCCCGACAGAAGTGAAAAACCCGCGCAGTGTAGTTTCCGGCGCGACGCCAATACTGAAGGAATCTGAGCACTTCTTCTTTGACCTGCCGCAATTTGAAGGCATGCTTAAAGAGTGGATCCGCTCCGGTGCGATTCAGGCTGAAATGGCGAATAAGCTTCAGGAATGGTTTGAAGACGGCCTGCAGCAGTGGGATATCAGCCGCGATGCACCTTATTTCGGTTTTGAAATTCCTGGCGCGCCGAACAAATTCTTTTACGTGTGGGTAGATGCGCCGGTTGGTTACATGGCCAGCTTCCAAAATTTCTGTGATCAGAATGACGTTAACTTTGACGATTTCTGGAACAAAGACACCGGCACAGAGCTGTATCACTTCATCGGTAAAGACATTACGTATTTCCACTGCCTGTTCTGGCCTGCCATGCTGGAAGGTGCCGGTTTCCGTAAACCTACCGGTGTGAATATTCACGGATTCGTGACAGTAAACGGCGCGAAAATGTCCAAGTCCCGCGGTACATTCATTAAAGGCCGTACCTATCTTGACCATCTGAACCCGGAATACCTGCGTTATTACTTCGCGTCCAAGCTGGGTGACGGTGTAACGGATATCGACCTGAATTTTGCTGATTTTGCCCAGAAAGTGAATTCAGATCTGGTGGGTAAAGTGGTCAATATCGCCAGCCGTTGTGCCAGCTTCATCACCAAACGTTTTGACGGCAAACTGTCAGATACGGTACTGGATAAAGAGCTGATGGCAGAATTCCATGCCGCATCAGAGAGTATCGCCACGCACTTTGAAAACCGTAAGTATCATCAGGCGGTACGTGAAATAATGGCGCTGGCTGACAAAGCGAACCAGTTCATTGATGCGAACGCGCCGTGGGTCACCATTAAAGACGAAAGCAAACAGCAGTTTACCCATGATGTGTGCTCACTGGGTATTAACATGTTCCGTATTCTGGTGGCTTACCTGAAGCCGGTATTGCCAGTGCTGGCAGAGAAAGCGGAAGCTTTCCTGAACGATACGCTGACCTGGGAAAGTACTCAAACTGTTCTGACCGGTCATGAAATCAATAAATTTAAAGCCATGATGCAACGCATCGAAATGGATAAGATTGACGCAATGGTAGAAGACTCAAAAGAAAGCCTGGCTGCAGCAAATGCACCGAAGTTAGATCCTGAAAGCCCGCTGGCGAAAGATCCCATAAGTGAAGAAATTACGTTTGATGATTTCGCGAAAGTGGATTTCCGCATTGCCCGCATCGCTAATGCCGAGCATGTGGAAAAAGCTGACAAACTGTTGCGCTTAGAGCTGGATTTAGGCGGCGAAACCCGTCAGGTATTTGCCGGTATCAAGTCAGCCTATGCCCCTGAAGACTTAATTGGCAAACACACCGTGATGGTTGCCAACCTGGCTCCGCGCAAGATGCGTTTCGGTATGTCTGAAGGCATGGTACTGGCGGCAGGTCCGGGTGGTAAGGACTTGTATATCCTTGAGCCACACGAAGGTGCCAAACCGGGTATGCGCGTCAAATAATGCGCTGCGCTATGGTCAACTGAAAAGGTGACGTCGACAGTAAACGAAAAACGGTGTTCAGATGAGCACCGTTTTTTTATGAATAAAATTCACAGGTCATTGCTTTTCAAAAAGGTATACAGCAAAGGCAGCGGATAATATGCTTTGTGCAAACCCCTTCTGCCTCAGTCACAATGATTTTTGTAAAACCACGGGCCGGGATTTCAGTCAACGTACTGGCCGGCGCAGCATGTCTTCTCACATTTCTTTTAAGCGGCTGCAGTACAGTGCCGTCCTCTCCCGCCACTTCCGTTGATGCCGGACTAAAAGTTTCAGCTCCGGCATTTGAAGTGATCCCGCTGGGTACGGCAGGCGGACTGGATGAAAGCAACTTATCGTCCTATCTGATATCGCGCGGTTACAGCCACCGTTATATCGCGTTCGATGCCGGTTCGGTAATGACCGGCCTGAAAGTGGCTGCGGCAAACGGTGCTTTTGCGACTTTGCCTGTACAAACGGATTTAACTGTTGAGGGAAATGTGCTCACCCGTCATATCACCGGTTATGCACTTTCCCATGCTCACCTCGACCACGTAGCCGGCCTGGTGATTAACGCAACGGATGATACGCCGAAACCGGTTTATGCCATGCCCTCCACTATTAAAACGCTGAAAGAAAATGTATTTAACTGGGCGCTGTGGCCGAACTTTGCCAATGAGGGAAGCGGCTACAAACTGAACCGCTACCGTTATACCTACATGCAGGCCGGTGAAGCGCAAACACTGGGTGACACAGGCTGCTCGCTTACCGCCTATCCGCTGTCCCATGCCGGTGCTGACAAGTCTTCAGCGTTTTTATACCAGTGTGATGACAATGCTGTGCTCTATCTGGGAGATACCGGGCCTGATGCAGTGGAAGGTACCGGCCATTTAGCCGGCTTGTGGAAAACCGTCGCACCACTGATAAAAAGCGGCCGGTTAAAAGGCGTGTTTATTGAAGCGTCCTATCCTTCAGACAGAGCGGACAACGCGCTGTTCGGTCATTTAACACCGGCATGGCTGATGCGGGAACTGGACACACTGGCAGCACTTACCGACAGTGAAAATCCGGCAAGCGCATTGCGGGGATTAAAGGTCATTATCACCCACATAAAGCCGTCTCTGAACAAACAGGAAAACACCCTGTTGAAAATAAAATCCGAACTGGAAGCGCTTAATTCGCATGGTCTAACGCTGATTTTTCCACAGCAGGGAGAACCCTTCTACCTCTGACAACTGCCGGTCAGCCCCAGCTTCCGTCGCGGCCTGCAGGGGTTGCATTCTGCACCCGCATACTGGCACCCACGGCGGAGAACCGGGGCTTGAGTTTCCACGCGGGCTTGATGGTGGTCATCGGGATCACCCGTTTACGGGCAAGGATCACATACACCGAGCTGCACCAGGGAAAATAGCGGGTAATGCGGTTATGCCAGCTGGCAGGTAAAGAAAACTGCTTTTTAATAAACAGCATGGAAAACAGAATATGGCGGGTTTCAATAATTTCGTAGCCCAGTAACTGTAACCAGTCTTTTACCCGGCTTGACGAGAAGAAACGTGCATCATGCAGCAGGTTACCCCGTTTCAGTGGCAGATATTTGCCGATGCCGGTGAGGCTGTAAGGGTTAAAACCGCTCAGAATAATGTAACCGTCCTGCGTGATACAGCGGTCAACTTCCCGTAATAACTGATGAGGATCCTGACAAAAGTCCAGTTCGTTGGCCAGCAGAAACCCGTCGATGCTGTTCTCAACGTAAGGCAGTTCGGTAGACAGACTCAGCACAGATGTCGCGTCGATCTGAACGGGTGTCTGACGGATTTGGTGTTTGACGTTGCACTTGCTTAACGCAATTTCACTGCTGAGTGTTCCCAGCTTTACCAGATGATAGCCGAAGATACGGCCAGAAAAGCTGTTACTGACAGTCTGCACAGCATCTTTAATTGCCTCACCTGCCGGTAGCTGAGCCCAGGATTCAGGGTAACCGGGCGGTTTAGAACGGTATGCCAGTCTCATTAATATTCAGGCTGATCCAATTAGTTGCGACACTGCTATCTAATTTCTATAGTATCGCATTAATACTGATAAACAAGCAGGATTCCCCATGAACAGGATGTCTGACGCCCTTCCCGACGGTGTACAAATCAGCGCTATTCCCGCCTTTACTGACAATTATATCTGGTGTTTGCACAATCAAACCCATGCAGTGGTTGTGGATCCGGGCGATGCAGAACCTGTACTGGCATTTTGTAAGCAGAACGGACTCAGTCTGGAAGCCGTGTTGATCACCCATCACCACCGCGACCATACTGGCGGCATCGCCAGACTGGCCTCCGCCAATCCTTCATTACCGGTTATCGGCCCGGCTGGCGGACATATTCGCGGCATTACCCGCTCTGTGGATGAAGGTGATGATATTCATCTGAATGTGGTGAACTGTGCGTTTACGGTCATGGAGCTGCCAGGCCATACCCTCGATCATATTGCATTTTATGGTCACGGACTGGTGTTATGCGGAGACACATTATTCTCCGGTGGCTGCGGACGTCTGTTCGAAGGCTCACCGGCGCAAATGCACCATTCACTGAACAAACTGAAACGCTTGCCCAATAACACCCGTGTGTTCTGTACCCATGAATACACACAGGCCAACATGCAGTTTGCCCTCGCTGTAGAGCCTGACAACGAAGAATTACAGCAACATGCGAACCTCGTAGAAAAGTTGCGGTCTGAAGACAACATTACCCTGCCCTCCAGCATGCAAAAAGAAAAGGCCATCAACCCCTTTCTGCGCAGTCACAAAGCTTCTGTGGCAGCCGCTGCATCACAGTGGCAGGGAGAAGAATTAGATGACGATACTGCGGTATTTGCTGCGCTGCGGCGCTGGAAAGATGAGTTTTGATGCAATTGACGGCAACAATCGTTACACTATCACGTTCGAAGTTTATTTGCGGGGCACTTAATTAATGAAATCAGCACTGGGCCTGATTGCCAGTATCGCGCTTGCTGGCATGCTGAGTGGTTGTGAAACCACCGGTGAGAATGACATTGCCAGTGAGCAACCGCCTGAGTATACCGAACCTCAGGACTCAGACACCTGTGAAGTAGGCCAGACGACCATTGACGACGAGCAGGACTGTCAAATCGCCAAAGAAGGTGTCATTGAAGTTGTGCACCCTGTTGAAGATGTGGACGAGGCGCTGGATGAAGCGGTTGAACCGGAAGAACCTGAAGACGTTGTCATTGATGATGTGTGGACCCGCGCGGCTGCACAAATGGCCTTTGAGATCCCCGACGACAAGCGGGTAACCAGCCAGCGTAACTGGTATCTGAAACACCCTGAGTACATGGCCCGTGTGGTTAACCGTGCACGTCCATTCCTGTACTACATCACTGAAGAAATTGAAAAGCGGGATATGCCGCTGGAAATCGCACTGCTTCCTGTCGTGGAAAGTGCTTTTGACCCCTTCGCATACAGCCATGGCCGCGCTGCCGGTATGTGGCAGTTTATTCCGGGCACAGCGAAACGTTTCGGGATCCGCCAGACCTGGTGGTACGACGGCCGCCGGGATGTGGTGGCATCCACACAGGGCGCGCTGGATTACCTTACCTACCTGAATAACATGTTCGACGGCAACTGGTTACATGCCCTTGCGGCGTATAACAGCGGTGAAGGCCGCGTACTCAGAGCCATCAAACAAAACCGTAAAGCCGGTAAACCTACAGATTTCTGGTCGCTGGATTTACCCCGCGAGACACGCGCCTACGTACCGAAACTTCTCGCTCTTGCTGACATTCTTAAAAACAAAGAGCACTACGGCTTTGCCTGGCCTGCTGTTGATAATGTTGAAGTGGTAAAATTGGTGGATATCGGCTCACAGGTAGATTTGGCGTTTGCTGCCGATCTTGCAGACATGGAACTGGAAGACTTGCATGCCCTGAATCCCGGCTTTAACCGCTGGGCAACCGATCCTGATGGCCCTCATCAGTTGTTGCTTCCGGTAGAGAAAGCAGAACAATTTACTACAGAACTGGCGTCCGTTGACCGTCATGACCGTCTGAACTGGGTGCGTCATAAAGTGAAAAGCGGAGACAGCCTGCTACGCCTGGCAAAGAAGTATCATACGACAGCTGACATCATCAGAAGGGTCAACAGTCTGTCGGGGAACATGATCCGCGCCGGTGACTATGTCATGGTGCCGGTTGCTTTAAAAGAACTGGATTCTTATTCTTTGTCACAGGATCAGCGTCTGGCTTCGTTACAGAATAAGCCTCGCTCATCGGTGAAAGTGACACATAAAGTCACCTCCGGCGATACGCTGTGGGATTTAGCCGTTAAATACAAAGTCAGCACCCGTGACCTGGCGAAGTGGAATGGCATGGCGCCGGCAGATCCGCTGATGCCCGGTAAAACCCTGGTGATCTGGCAAGGTGGCGATGCGCCGGAGAAGTCCTCCGCTTCCATCATCCGCTCTCTGACTTACACAGTTAAACCGGGAGACAGTCTTTCCCGTATAGCCAGTAAGTTCAATGTTAAAATCTCAGACATCACCAACTGGAATAATTTGAGCAAAAACCGCTATTTGCAACCTGGTCAGAAACTCAAATTACACGTGGATGTAACGAGACTAAAAAATGTAGGATAAGCCACCATGCTGAGAATTAACTGGGACAACTTACGGAAAAGTCATGAAACGCCCTGGTTAATTCTTGATTTGGTTATGCTGGGTTTATTGCTGGTAAACCTGGCCTGGCTGCTCTTCGATGCTCTCTACGGCACTGCCGTCATCCACCAGCAACTGGAAATTCTGCTGCCGGGATTTACCGGCACCTACGACCCCATCCATAAAAATTTCATTCTTGTCGACCTGGTATTCATTGGTATTTTCTTTGTTGAGTTTTGCTTTCGCTGGGTTGTGTCAGTGGTACGGAAAGAGCATCTGCGCTGGTATTTTTTCCCCTTTCTGCACTGGTACGATATCGTCGGCCTCATTCCTCTCGGGGCAACCCGCATTTTCCGTTTCCTGCGTATCTTTTCGATTTTGCACCGGCTGCATAAATTCGACATCATCGACTTAAACCGTACTGCTATTTTTCGTTTCTTCCGCTTTTATTACGATGTTTTTGTGGAAGAGCTGTCTGACCGCATTGTCGTTAAAGTGCTCAGCGATGCACAAAAAGACATTTCTGCAGGGTCACCACTGGTTGACGATATCACCCGTCAGGTGCTCGCCCCCCGCCGCCCTGTTCTGACTGAATGGGTTGCCGGTGTGCTGAATCATTTCGGTCAGTCCATCAGTGACGGCCATTATGGTGAAGCGATCCGCGAACACGTCAGACGGTCGGTAGGCAAAGCGGTGAAAAGTAACGAGCAGGTATCGACTCTGCACTATATTCCGGTGGTGGGAAAAACCATTAAAAGCACACTGGAGTCGGCTGTTACAGACATCGTGACCACATCCATTATTAACTTACTTTCTGACATCGACGCCCACAAGATTGATCATTTTGTAGAAGCCGGTTTACACGATTACACACCGGTCACAGATGATTTGGATAAAGAGGTGCTGGGAGTGATTAACGAGTGTCTGGAGTTGGTGAAAGCCCATGTGGCTCAGCAGCGCTGGAAAACCGAACTGGCTGAAAAGAACCGGCCGGTGCCTGATGCCGGCATTGAAAATCAAACAAAAGGCCCGTTGGAATAATCCGACGGGCCCTTTCATTCAGCGCATATTGCAAGGTGCTGTAGCTTGTCAGCCTTTCCGCCAGGTCGTTCCGGCCGGCCCGTCTTCAAGGATAACATTCATTGCGGCTAATGCATCACGGGCAGCGTCAGCAGCAGGCCAGTCTTTCGCAGCACGGGCATCGTTACGTTGCTTGATAAGTGCTTCAATTTCGGCGCTCTCATCATCATTGCTGCCGCCCTGTAACCAGGTTTCCGGCGCGGTTTGCAAAATACCTAAAATCGCTCCAAGTCCTTTCAGTACCGCAGCCAGCTTGCCGGCTTCTTCCGCACCGGCTTTTTGCTTATTGAGATCGCGGGCCAGGTCAAACAGGACAGACATCGCTTCAGGCACATTCAAATCGTCGTTCATTGCCGTTTCAAAGCGCTCAAGGTAACCGCCGTAAGACAAATCTGTGGCAGAGTTTATATCCACACCGCGAAGAGCCGTGTACAAACGTTCCAGCGCTGATTTTGCCTGAGTGATATTGTCCTGCGAGTAGCTCAGCTGACTGCGGTAATGGGCCGACATCAGGAAGAAACGCAGGGATTCTGCATCGTGTTCCTGCAATACATCACGCAGGGTAAAGAAGTTGCCCAGCGACTTGGACATCTTCTCATTATCAACCTGCACCATCCCGGTATGCATCCATGTGTTTACATACGGTGTATCAAAGGCGCAGCAGGATTGAGCGACTTCATTTTCGTGGTGAGGGAAGGTTAAGTCAGAGCCTCCGCCGTGAATATCAAAGTGTGCACCCAGGTGCTTGTGATTCATGGCAGAACATTCAATGTGCCAGCCGGGACGGCCGTCGCCCCAGGGCGAAGTCCAGAAAGGCTCGCCGGCTTTGGCTTTTTTCCACAGTACAAAATCCAGCGGATCATCTTTACCCGCCGCCACTTCAACGCGGGCACCGGCCTGTAACTGTTCCAGGTTTTGCTTGCTCAGTTTGCCGTAGTCACCAAACTTACTGACATCAAAAAGCACATCACCGCTTTCTGCTACATAAGCAAAGCCTTTATCCAGCAGTTTTTCAATGATATCAACAATTTCAGCCATGTGCGTGGTTACACGGGGCTCGATATCCGGCTCAAGTAAATTAATGGCAGCGAAATCTTCGTGCATCATAGCGATGGTACGGGCAGTCAGTTCACCGGTGGTTTCACCATTTTCATTCGCTCTTGCAATAATCTTGTCGTCTACGTCAGTAATGTTACGCACGTAGTTCACATCAAATCCAAGATGGCGCAGATAACGCACCAGCACATCAAAGCTTAAATAGGTACGGGCATGCCCCATGTGGCTGAGGTCGTACACCGTGATACCACACACATATAAACCCACGCATCCTTCTTTCAGCGGTACAAAAGGGGCTTTTTCCCGGGTCAGTGTGTTGTAAAGGTGTAGCATGGTTGTCCTCGTTTTTTAGCTCAGGATTCAAATTCGGGGCGAAAGTGTAGCACTACCCGTTGCGGTCGCACAGGTTTTGCCGCCTTTTAACAGTGATTAATTTAACTCACGGAGGAAATCAGCTACCATTACCCCACTTTAACCGCCGGGACACAAGATAAGGGGCGAATTCATGGTTACGTTAAAAACAAATTACGGTGACATCACACTGGAGCTTTTTGCAGATAAGGCACCGGCAACCGTTGAAAACTTCTTAAACTACGTAAAAGAAGGCTTTTACGACAACACGATTTTCCACCGTGTTATCGACGGTTTCATGATTCAGGGCGGTGGTTTCACACCGGATATGGATCAGAAATCGACCAACGCACCTATTGCTAATGAAGCGAACAACGGTGTGGCCAATGAAAAAGGCACAATTGCCATGGCACGTACAAATGATCCGCACTCAGCGACTGCGCAGTTCTTCATTAACGTGAACAACAATGACTTCCTGAACTTCTCCAGCGAATCAGTAAACGGCTGGGGCTACTGTGCATTCGGTAAAGTGTCTGAAGGCATGGACGTGGTTGAGAAAATCAAAGCTGTGAAAACTGGCACCAGCGGCTTCCACCAGGACGTACCTGCAGAGCCTGTTGTTATCGAAAAAGCGGTTATTGCTGAGTAATCCGGCGATACCTCTGTTCAGAGACAGTTCCTGCTGTCTCTGATCCCTCTTTCCCCATTTGTCACACTTAGCTGCATGCCATTTACTTACTTCATTGCCGATATTCACCTGAGCGAAGACCGCCCTGACATTACTCAGTGTCTGATGACTTTTTTAGAAAACGAAGCGCCACAGGCCGATGCACTCTACGTGCTGGGCGATTTGTTTGAAGTGTGGATAGGTGATGACAATAAAACACCTTTCAATGACGCGATTGCTGCCGCATTTAAACAAGTCAGTAAAACCACACCGGTATTTTTCATTCACGGCAACCGAGACTTTGCAATCCGTCAGGGATGGGCAACCCAGGCCGGCATGACATTACTGCCCGAACAAGCTGTCATCGATTTATATGGCACCCCTACCCTCATCAGCCACGGTGATGAGTTATGTACAAAAGACATTGCCTACCAGAAATTCCGTAAGAAAAGCCGCAGCTGGTGGTGGCCACGGCTTATGCTGGCATTGCCACTTTCATACCGCCGTAAGGTCGCCGAGAACGGACGTAAGCAAAGCAAGTTAAACCAGCAGGGTTTGAAACCTGAAATCATGGATGTAACGCCGGAAGAGGTGGTGAAAGCCATGGAACACTTCAACGTACAGCGAATGATCCACGGTCATACCCACCGCCCCGCCATCCACGCCTTGAAAGCCAACGGCAAACCCGCTACCCGTATTGTGCTGGGCGACTGGTACGATCAAGGCTCGGTTTTAAAAATCAGTGAAACGGAAGTTGCGTTGCAGCAGCGGGATTTTTTGATGCCCGGGCAGGAATGAGTGAATTCCTGTAATCAGCAGACAGAAATGGAATTAGCGGTTAAAGACTTAACTAACTTAAGCTTGCTCTGACATCTGCAATAGTGATGAAGAGTTTGTTTTCAGTATCCTGAAATACCTGAAATCCATAGCGCTCATAGAATAGTTTTGCACTGTCTTTGGCGTGAACGATAACAACAGGGAATGCAACGCTATCACTTGCAGCTAATAGCTTTCGAAGCGCGTCGACCAGCAACCACTCGCCGAAGCCTTTTCCTTTATATCGGTCATCAACTGCAAGGCGGGCGATAAGGCCGCCAGAGGTCGACGATTGATGCCTTTTTTGTAATTTATCTGGTAATGCCTTTAAGTCAATTGGTGTCATTGTTAGCGTGTAGAAGCCGATGATATGTGAGTTGTCGTTATCATCTTCCAAAACAAAAGTTCTGGTATTGTCTTTCCTGGCTTGCTGACTAGCCATTACTTTTAAGTAATTATTGAGAGCTTCAATACCACAGTTGAACCGGTTTCTATCGTGTTTAGCTTTATCCAGAAGTACCGTATTCATTACTGAGTTTTGTTCCCGTACCGGTCCGAGGCTGCTTTCAGTTTTGAGTTTAGTACTGCAGGACGGTCTAAAGCTTCCATTAGCAACATTGCATCAGATTGGCTCAATTTTAAAGCTTGCTCACGTTCAATGATTTGTTTAGCTTTTTCAATTGCAGCACTTAAGACAAATGAATTAATACTGGACATGCCAGCAATCGCTGCAGCTTTATTCAGTAAATCTTGTGTATCGACATCGACTCTGGCGGTGATGCGAGGCAAGGTAGTAGTCATAATGTTGTCTCCTGTTGTGTCAAAATGACACATGTCTATTATGGGCGTAAATTGTGCGGTAAGCAATTACTGTGTCAGTTTGGCACACAAAAACACAAGCATTTAAGGTCTCAAGAATCTGAAATTTAAAAGTAATATTCCCACCCTTTACGCGATGGAGTAATTGTCATCGCCGCTTTTCCCTGTTTGACCTGCCTGCGGATATATACAAAGCTAACAATATGGAGAATCAAAAGGATTTTGATTGTGGGGAAGCGCGCTGGTTTCATTGAGTTTGTGAAAAATCACTGGGAGTTTCTGGCGGTGGGCAGTCTGATTGCCATTTACCTTTTACACGGTCAGTACCTGCAGGCTGTCGCCTCTACGATTATCTCCCAGCCTAGGAAAAGCGACTTTTTGTTTGTTGATTACTATGAACTGGATAGATCCAGTGACATTAAATATCGTTTTGTGCCCTTAAAAGTCATTGCAACAGATGAGCAAAACATTACGGTAGCGGTAGGAAATATTGGTTTCAGTGAACCCGTATCGCCTGAAACTCACATCAAATTTGATAAACCACTCCTGCTTAGAAACTACTACCGGAAAAATCATCTTCGGTTCAGTCGCAAAGAACTGAGTTCCATGTACGAGAACGGGATTATTTACGACGCCCGCCGCCCTCAAAACATCTACATCAGCGGCTGGATCGTGATTAAATTAAGCGAAGTGTACACAGACTGAAAATAAGCAGGTAAATGCTCAAGACCAGTCGTTTATTTACTGCGCCCTCTCAAAACATCAGCCAAAACAACATGTTATGTTATAACATTTTTCATAAAACCGACATCAATCCGACATAAATCATTCATCTCAGATTAACCTGTTCGTCATACAGGCCGCCTACTCTGTTTCACCGTCCGGTCGGGGAACCGATACTTTCAGGGAAGAGAGGTTACACACATCACCTGCCTGCTTCCCGCTCCCTGCCGCAGACACACGGCTGCTTCTGTCTACAGCGCCGGTAATCAAAAACATAATTAGGAATGTCATAATGAAATTTAACTGGAAAGCTTCTGTCAGCGCTCTGGCTCTGGCGGTTTCAACTGGTTTGCAGGCGGATGTGCTCCCTGCTTATCAGTCTGAAAGTGCCTGGTTCACCGACGCACAAACCAAACTCACTGAGAAACTGGAAACCACCAATAATTTTAAAGCCAAAAACGTGATCCTGTTTGTGGGTGACGGTATGGGTATTTCAACGCTGACGGCGTCACGTATCCGTAAAGGCCAGCTGGCGGGCAACCCCGGTGAAGAAGGTTACTTAGCGTGGGAAAGCTTTCCCGGTACTGCACTGGTAAAAACCTATAACGTAGATGCCCAGACTCCGGATTCAGCGGGTACGATGACAGCCATGATGTCAGGACTGAAAACTGACGTGGGTGTAATCGGTGTAGATGAAGACATCGAACGTGGCGAATGTTCAACAGTTGCCGGCAATGAAGTGATTACCGCACTGGAACTGGCTGAAATTAAAGGACTGTCTACCGGTGTGGTATCAACTGCCCGCCTGACTCACGCGACGCCTGCAGCCACTTATGCCAAATCAGCAGACCGCAACTGGGAAGACGTATCTGATATGCCGGAAGCGGCAGTCACAGCCGGTTGTGCTGACATTGCCGACCAGCTGGTACATTTTGAAGAATATCTGGAAAGCCGTTACACCGGTATAGACGTTGACGGTATTGATGTTGCCATGGGCGGCGGCCGCCGTCACTTCCTGCCGAATGATGCTGCATTTAACAGTAATGACGCGGTAAGTGAAACAGAAGGCGACCGTACTGACAGCCGTGATTTGACTGCTGAGTGGCAGGAAATGTACAGCGACGGTGTTTACGTAACCGATCAGGCCGGATTCGATGCGGTGGATGCCGCTTCCACGACCCGTCTGTTTGGTCTGTTCAACGAATCTCACATGCAGTACGAGGCAGACCGCGCCAACGATGTTGCCGGTGAGCCTTCCATTGCAGAGATGACTTCTAAAGCAATCGACATTCTCGATAACAACGACAAAGGCTTCTTCCTGATGGTGGAATCAGGTCGTATCGACCACGCTCACCATGCAGGTAATGCCTCCGGTGCACTGTCTGAAACACTAGCGTTTGAGCAGGCTATCGAAGCTGCGGTAGCGAATACCGATCCTTCAGAAACACTGATTCTGGTCACGGCTGACCACGGCCACGTGTTTACTATTGCCGGCTATCCTAAGCGCGGTAACCCGATCCTGGGCAAAGTGGTTAACGTAGGTGCTGATGAAGCGGCTACTGCTGCTGACGGCATGCCTTATACCACTGTGGGCTACATGAATGGTTTCGGCTTTAACGATTTAGGTACAGAAACCGATTCTGACGCTATCTACAGCGAAGAAATCAATGCTGGCCGTATGGATATTACCAGCGTGGATACCACTGCTGCAGGGTACCACCAGGAAGCGCTTATCCCGCTGTCTTCAGAAACTCACTCCGGTGAAGACATTGCCCTGCACGGCACAGGCCCAGGCAGCCAGTTAATTCAGGGTGTCATTGAGCAAAGCGTTGTATTCCACCTGATTAACCAGTCTCTCGGACTGATTGAAGAATAAGAAGAGGACATCATGAAAGTATTTAAATATAGCCTTTTAGCCATGGCCATGGCCGGCCTGACCGCTTGTTCTCTTGACGGTGATGATGGCGCTGACGGTACTGACGGCAGTAACGGATTAAACAGCCTGACGGTACAAACTGAACTGGCCACCGGCGATGCAAACTGCCCGAACAGTGGCGTACGTTTTGATTCAGGCCTGGATGCTGACGGAGACGGCGCGTTAAGCGACAGCGAAATTTCTGAAACCAGTTATGTGTGTGTACCGGCTAATGCAGAAGTGGCAACCAGTGAGTTGCTGACCAGCCTGAACAACGAATATTTTGTTGCCGGTCAGGCGGAAGTTGAGGCGGCCAAAACCACCTGGCTGAATGCCACCGGCACAACCTCTGTGGACGGCGTTCAGACTATTACCAGCAAGACTACAGTGACCAAACATGCTTCTGTGGAAGCGGCTGTTGCATCGCTGAAAGGTAAAGCGAAAAACGTTATCCTGTTCGTCGGTGACGGTATGGGCGTGTCTACTGTAACGGCAGCCCGTATCATGGAAGGCCAGATGAACGGTGACAACGGTGAAGAGAACCAGTTGAGTTTCGACCGCTTCCCTTTCGCCGGTTTATCTAAAACCTATAACGTTGATGCACAAACGCCAGACTCAGCGGGCACCATGACCGCAATGATGAGCGGCGTGAAAACCGATGTTGGCGTAATTGGTGTAAACGAAAATATTGTTCGCGGTGACTGCAGCACCGTTGCCGGTAATGAGCTGGTAACGGCGCTGGAACTGGCGGAACTGGCCGGTAAATCTACCGGTATCGTGTCTACTGCACGTATCACTCACGCTACACCTGCAGCGACTTACGCCAAATCAGCTGACCGTAACTGGGAAGACGATGGCGACATGCCTGCTGAGGCCATTACTGCCGGTTGTACCGACATTGCTGCGCAGCTGGTTGGTTTTGAAGCAGCTACAGAAGCACGTTTCGGTGCTGACATTGACGGTATCGAAGTCGTTATGGGCGGCGGCCGCCGCTCATTCCTGCCTAAAGATGCTGCGTTTAACAGCCCTGACGCTGTCAGCGCTGTTGAAGGTGACCGTACAGACGGACGTGATCTGACCGCAGAATGGTCTGCGCAATATCCCAATGGTGTTTACCTGTACGACCAGGCCGGTTTTGACGGACTCGACACAGAAACCACTGAGCGTGTTTTCGGCCTGTTCAATGAATCGCACATGCAATACGACGCAGACCGCGGTAACGATGTAGCCGGTGAACCGTCAATCAGTGAAATGACAGAAGCAGCTATTAAGATTCTGGATAACAACGATGACGGCTTTTTCCTGATGGTGGAATCCGGTCGTATTGACCATGCCCACCACGCCGGTAACGCCTACGGTGCACTGACCGATACAATTGCCCTTGCTGATGCGGTAGCTGTAGCTGATGAGTTAACGGATGATGAAGATACATTAATCATCGTCACAGCCGACCACGGCCACGTATTTACCATAGCCGGTTATCCGAAACGGGGTAATCCGATTTTGGGCAAAGTGGTTAACGTAGGCGCAGACGAAGCAGCAACTGCAGCTGACGGTATGCCATACACCACGGTTGGTTACATGAACGGTAACGGCTTCCGTGACCTGGGTACCGAAACCGATGCAGACGAAATCTACAACTATGATGTCAACGCCGGCCGTCAGGATCTGGCAGATGTTGATACCACTGCTGCCGGTTTCCACCAGGAGTCTTTAATCCCGCTTTCATCTGAAACTCACTCAGGTGAAGACGTTGGCATTTATGCAAAAGGCCCTGGCGCATTCCTCGTCAACAGCACTAACGAGCAAAGCGTTATCTTCCATGTGATGGATTTTGCCGGAAGTCTGATTGATGACGCAGAAGCGGCTATCGAGTAACAATAAGCTCTGAATACAGGGACGTCCGTCTGGTCGTCCCTTTTTTGCTGGTAATAAATAATGAAACAATCTCACACTCTTCTCTGCGGACTGCTCTTATCCGCATCCACTCTGTTTACTTCAGCGGTAACTGCCGCAACGTCTGAAGAACCGGTTCAGTGTGATGCTGAAAAGAACTGGGTGAAAGCAGACTATACCCTTACTGAGACGACCAACGACAATGTTCGAAGCCGTTCACTGACCTTATGGCGAAAGCCTGATGTGGTAGCACACCAGTATCCTGCCAGCGACATCACGCAGGTTTGGGAACATGTGCATGAACGGGTAAAACAAACGCGCTTTTTTGATGCTCACAAACGGGGCATTGAATATCAGCCCGGCGAAAATATTCATGGCCGCGTTGATAACGACTGGGAATACCGCAATCAGTTGGTTAAGCAGGCCTTTATCGACGGGCTGGAGAAACAGGATTCACAGGGGTCAGGCTGCGATATCCGTACCCGTTATACTGGCGGCAGTGAAAACGGGTACATCGAGCTAATATGGGCAGACAACCTGCAATTAATTGTCTCGTTCACTGTGACTAAAGGCGAACAGAAAATGCACTGGCAACAGCAATCGCTGTCTCATGAACAGGCAGGCATCAACGCATTTTTTGCAAGTCGCTACGGATATCAGACAACTGATTATGCCGATATTGGCGATGATCATACCGATCCGTTTCTCACCAACATGGTACACCAGGGCTTTATAGAAGCCGGTGCCAGTGGTTTTTACAATGCCAGCGGTGAAGCCCTTGAGGGATCTCACCTGCACTAAAGATCGTTGTAAACTCCTCGCAATTTGATAAGAATGTGTTATAAAAATAGCAATCAGGATTCATCAAGGATGGTGAAAAAATGTCCACATTCTTCTTTCATGATGCCAACTTTCTGTTCAGTGCAGCAGTTGGCATTGTCATCTTACTGTTCATTATTGAATTACTCGGCATGGCGCTGGGGATCAGTTTATTAGGCATTTTCGACGATATGCCTGAACCCGACCTTGGCGGTGGTGAGTCTGTGTCAGGAATGGCCGCCCTTACCAACTGGCTGTCGCTGGACAAATTACCGGTGATGATCTGGTTCATTCTGCTTCTTACCCTGTTCGGACTCACCGGCTACATACTGAATCTGTCTTACGCCAGCTTTCTGGGTGGACGCTTCTTACCGCCGGCGGCTGGTGTTCCAATCGCTATTTTCGTTTCCCTGCCCCTCACCGGCCGGCTTGGCAGCGCACTGGCAGGTCTGTTACCAAAAAATGAAAGCAGTGCTATCGACAATGATGAATTTGTTGGCGCAGTAGGAGAAATCACCATAGGCGTTGCCCGTAACGGCAGTCCGGCGGAAGCGAAATTTACTGATCGTTACCGCCAGGTTCACTATGTACTGGTTGAGCCTTTTGAAAGTGATGAAACCTTTACCCGCGGAGAAAAAATCATCCTCGTAAAGAAAAGCCTGCACAGTTGGCTAGCTACCCGATATAAATAACCCTGCAGCAATAAGGAAGTTGTAAATATGGAAACCTACTCTGCTAATAATCTGCCCGCCGTTCTCATCATCGGGCTTGTTGTCGTTATCGCCCTGCTGGCCATTGGTCTTATTTTCGCCAAGCTTTATAAACGGGCCACTAAAGAAACGGCTTTCGTCAGAACCGGCCTTGGCGGTGAAAAAGTCATTAAAGATGGCGGTGCGATAGTGCTGCCGGTAGTGCATGAAATCATTCCCGTGAATATGAACACCCTGCGTATCGAGGTAGAAAAAACCCAAAAAGATGCGCTGATCACCAAAGATCGCATGCGGGTGGATGTGAAAGCCGACTTTTACTTACGTGTAGCGCCCAGTGCCAGCGGCATTTCCATGGCGGCACAAACTTTAGGTACCCGTACAACCCGGGCCGAAGAAGTGAAAAAGCTGATGGAGTCGAAGTTCGTTGACGTACTTCGCGCCGTGGCTGCAGAAATGACAATGACCGAAATGCATGAACAGCGTGCAGATTTCGTCCAGAAAGTGCAGCAGAGTGTTGCAAACGATCTTGAGAAAAATGGTCTGGAACTGGAATCGGTAAGTTTAACCGGCTTCGATCAGACCGACCTGGATTTCTTCAATGAGAACAATGCCTTTGATGCTGAAGGTCGTGCCCGTCTTGCAAAAATCATTGAAGAAAAGCGTAAAGAAACCAACGATATCCAGCAGGAAAACCGCATCAAGATTGAAACCCGTAATCTGGAAGCGGAAAAAGAGTCGCTGAATATTAAACGGGAAGAAGAAGAAGCACGACTGATGCAGGAGCAGGTTTTGCAGTTTAAGCGTCAGGAGCAAAAAGCTGAAATCGCTAAACAGCGGGAGCAAAAAGAACGGGAAGAACGTGAAGCCGGCATTGCCAAAGAAAAAGCCGTTGAAGCAGCTGAAATTGACAAGTCACATGAGCTGGAAACCCGTGAAATTGCCAAGCGCAAAGCACTGGAAGAAGCCCGTATTGCCCAGCAGCAGGACGTCGAAGTAGCCGAACAAGTTAAACAAATTGCGGTTGCTACCAAGTCAGAAGAAGAGTCTGCCGCACGAGCTAAAGCAGCAGAAGCAGAAAAGGCTAAGGTAGAGAAAGAAGAAGCGGTAACCACAGCCCGTCAGGTTGCAGAAGCTAAGCGTCGCATGGAAATTGAAGTGATTGACGCCCGTAAAGAAGCGGAACGGGAAGCAGTGGGCATTACCGTAGAAGCTCAGGCGAAAAAAGAAGCGGCGGAGAATGCGGCTGAAGCCATTTTAACTGAAGCCAAAGCCACAGCGGATGCGAAAATGCTGCAGGCGCAGGCCGATGAAAAAGTACTGGCAGTAGAAGCGGCGGGTAAACAGGCGCTGTACGATGCTGAAAACACTCTGAAAAACGAACAGATTGAGCTGCAAAAAGCACTGGCAATTCTGAAAGTCCTGCCTGAAATAATCGCCAGCGCCGTGAAGCCACTGGAAAATATTGAAGGCATTAAAATTCTGCAGGGCTACGGGATCAGTAATGCCGCCGGGGGTGCAGAAGGCACAGTAAGTACCGGTAATGGCAGTATGGCCGATCAGGTCACGCAGGCAGCGTTGAATTACCGTGCCAACGCACCGGTTGTCGATGCTCTGTTACGGGAAGTCGGTCTGGTAGATAAAGCCGGTGGTTCACTCACCGATTTATTAAAAGGCGACAATGCTATGGTTGCAGCCCTTACCTCTCAAACCGGCACGACCACTGAAACGAAATCAAATGGTGCCGGCCCTGCCCCGCAATAAATCCGGTATCCGGCGGGGTCAATCCCACTACATATGAAAGGAGCGCATCGCGCTCCTTTTTTGTTGTCTTTAATCCGGCTCTGAAGCATTTCCTACCAAAGTACTATAAATCTGTAGCTAAAGTGGCAAGGCAATTTTGACCTGATGCTGACTAAAATACATTATGGTTTCAGGTACGAAAGAACGATGAAAGCAACCAGCAGAATTACACTTACAATCACAGGTATCTATTTGATATCAGGAATAGTGCTGGCTTTCATCATGTACAGTCAGGCAACAAAAGATGTTGCCACCGAAATTAACGCATCACTGGCACTGGCTGATGCGCTGGTTGAACAAAACGTTGACTTTGCAACCATAGAAGCAGCCTTGCAGCACAGCCGTCACCTTACAGCCCTCGCAATCGATTCTCCGGCCGGTTCAACACTTAATTCTCCGGATGCTTCATTTTTTCCCGTAGAACCTGTAAGTGTGTTCAGTCATCCGGAAGATCCCCGCCGGCAACTATTTCTGTTTGCTAATCCCGCTGCTGAACGGGAAGAGATCCTGACCACTGTCTATCAAGTTTTCGGTTTACTGGCGATTTCACTTTTATTCACTCTCAGCGTAATGCACATCGTGGTTCAGTCAAGAATGAAGCCTTTACAGGCACTGAGTTCAGCTCTCAGTAAAGTAGCGAAAGGTAATTATCGTGTTGACGTTGAACACAGCGATATTGAAGAAATTGACAGTGTGGTTACCCATACCCAGCTGATGGCTTCTGCACTTGAAGAAAGAGAAAACAAAGTACAGCAACTGAGAAATAAACTGGCTTCCCTGCAAGAGCACGAACGCCAGAATCTCGCCCGTGAATTACACGATAATCTGGGCCAGCTGGTAACCGGAATCCGTGTACAAAGCTACATGTTGCGCCAGCAAACACAAAGCCCGAAATTCATAGAACGCACAGCCACTTTACTTGGCGAGCAATGTGCAGAAATACAGTCCGGCATACGGCAACTGGTTAATAAACTCTACCCCGTCACACTGAATAAAGTGGGCCTTGTTTCCGCCCTGCGGGAAATGCTGGAACGCTGGTCAGAAATTCACAATATTGCTGTCACCTGCTCCCTTCCCGACCTCAGCCCGGAAAAAAATATTGAGAGGGACATGCATCTGTACCGCATCACCCAGGAAGCGCTGAGCAACGTTGCACGACATGCACATGCTTCAAAAGTGCACGTTTCGCTCACCCTGATGCAAAACGCCATGACATTGAATATCACCGACAACGGTACCGGATTTGCTGAACAATCAGAATGTTCCGACGGACTGGGACTGGCATCCATGCGTGACAGAGCCCGTCTTACGGGTGGGCATTTTGCAAAAGACAATTTCGAAGAAGGAGCACGTATTCAGGTTGTTGTTCCTTTAACGGCCGGAACGGAGAAGAGCAGTCATGCACATATTACTTGTTGATGATCACGCCGTTGTACGCCAGGGATACGGTGCCCTGCTGTCAATGATGCTGCCGGAAGCCACGATTCACGAGGCGGAAAACGCCCGCCAGGCGATGACATGTATGACGCAGAATGATGTGGACGTAATGATTCTGGACATTAACCTGGAGCAGGCCAGTGGTCTGAATCTGGCTCCCCGCTTCCTCAGCCGGTGGCCGGGACTGAAAATCATATTTTTCAGTATGTTTGACGAGGCCTCTATTGTTAACCGGGCAATGCATACCGGTGCCAGCGGTTATATCAGTAAACGTTGCAGACCGGAAATAATGCTTGATGCGGTAAAAACTGTAATGGCCGGACGCACTTATATTGAACACGAACTGGCCATTAATCTTGCGTCATATGCTTACAGTGAGAAGAAAGATATTTTCGACCAGCTTACCCGCCGTGAATTCGATGTGTTTATGGGTGTAGCAAAGGGCCAGAAACGGACACGGATTGCAGAGGATTTGAATATTTCTGACAAAACGGTTTCCAATGCCATCACCCAGCTTAAAAGTAAACTTCAGGTAAAAACCAGTACTGAACTGGTTCATCTCGCCATCGACAACGGTTATGTCAAAGTGGCGTCATGATCCTTTGAATTTCGGGAATTGCTCCTGCCAAAACCGGGAAAAGTTCCGTGGTTACCAGACACCATTTACGTCACACTTACTCTAAATCGAAGGCTGCATTGTTCGACCAACCTTTCGGTTTAGTGAGGTTCAACAGCTCACACCCTATTCCGGCTAACCCTTTGTGGTTAGCCTTTTTTTTACTTATTCCGTGGCAGATATCAGCTTCTGTAACCTTGTTTCACTGACGGGATAAATCCCGCTTCAAATCGGGAATTATTCCCGCCTTACTTCGGGCAAAAGTCTATTCTCCCTGCCCCCCTGCTGCTCGCATACTGTTAACACTTCATAAACAAATAGCAAAGGTACGCTATGACTATTACACCCAAGAACACCACTAAAAAACTGTTGCTGTCTGCTATTCTCGTGAGCAGCGCACTTGCCAGTCAATATACTCAGGCTAAAGGCGTCACCTGGGATGATATTGAGAACGATGCCAGTACCACAGAAGATGTACTGATGTACGGTATGGGTCCGGAAGCACAGCGATTCAGCTCACTGGACAAGATTAACAAAGACAATGTGCACATGCTGACACCGGCATGGACCATGAGCTTTGGTGACGAAAAGCAGCGGGGTCAGGAATCTCAGGCACTGGTTTATGACGGCGTTGTTTATGTGACCGCCAGTTATTCCCGTATTTTCGCCTTTGATGCCAGAACCGGCGAAAGAAAGTGGACCTATTCTCACCGGTTACCTGAAGGGATCCGCCCCTGCTGTGACGTGATTAACCGTGGTGCTGCCATTTACGGCGACATGGTGTATTTCGGTACGCTGGATGCCGGAATCGTGGCACTGAATCGCCACACCGGTAAAGTGGAATGGAAAAAACGTTTTGAAGACTACCGCGCCGGTTACACCATGACAGGTGCGCCGACACTGGTAAAAGATCAGAAAACTGGCAAAGTCCTGTTGATCCACGGCTCCTCCGGCGATGAATTCGGTGTAGTAGGCAAGCTGTTCGCCCGTGATCCGCTGACCGGCGAAGAAGTGTGGATGCGCCCCTTTGTTGAAGGTCACATGGGCCGGCTGAACGGTAAAGACAGTACCCCCACCGGTGATGAAAATGCGCCTACCTGGCCGCGTGATGAAAACGGCGAACTGGTTGAAGCCTGGCATCACGGTGGCGGTGCGCCGTGGCAGAGTGCCAGCTTCGATGTAGAAACAAACACCATTATTATCGGTGCAGGTAACCCGGCCCCCTGGAATACATGGAAGCGTACAGCAAAAGGCGATGATCCGCGCAACTGGGATAACCTGTACACCTCAGGTCAGGTTGGTGTAGACCCTACCACCGGTGAAGTGAAATGGTTCTATCAGCATACGCCAAATGATGCCTGGGATTTCTCCGGAAACAACGAGCTGGTGCTGTTTGAATACGATGACAACGGCAAAACAGTTAAAGCAACTGCTCACGCCGACCGCAATGGCTTCTTCTATGTGGTAGACCGTGAGAACGGCGAATTCATCAAAGGCTTCCCGTTTGTAGACAAAATTACCTGGGCTACGCACATCGACCCCGATACAGGTCGCCCGGTTGAAGTAGAAGGACAACGTCCGCCTCTGCCGGCCCCCGGCGAAGAGAAAGGAAAATCTATTGAAGTATCCCCCCCATTCCTTGGCGGAAAGAACTGGAATCCTATGGCGTACAGTCAGAACACCGGCTGGTTCTATCTGGGCGCAAACCACTGGAAAGAAGATTACTGGACAGAAGAAGTTAATTACGTAAAAGGTAATGCATACCTTGGTCAGGGCTTCAGAATTAAAACCCTGTTTGACGACCATGTAGGCGTACTGCGTGCAGTAGACCCGGTATCCGGTGAAATAAAATGGACGCATAAAGAGAAGCTGCCATTATGGGCCGGCGTTCTGGCCACGAAAGGCGGATTAATTTTCACTGGTACCGGCGATGGCTTCATCAAAGCGTTTGATGAGAAAACCGGTGAAGAACTGTGGAAGTTTCAAACAGGCTCAGGCATCGTTTCCTGCCCGATCACCTGGGAAATGGACGGTGAGCAATATATCGGTTTCGCTTCAGGTTACGGCGGTGCTGTACCACTGTGGGGTGGCGATATGGCAGAACTGACCAAGCCTGTCGCACAAGGCGGTTCATTCTGGGTATTCAAATTACCAAACTTCGACAAAGTCGCTAAACGTTAATCATACCCGGCGGGGCTGCGGCCCCGCTTCCAAGGAGTGACTTATGAAACCCTTGTATTTTCTGTTCTGCTTTACTGCCACACTGAGCCACGCAGAGCCTTTGCCTTTTGATGATGACGTGGCCGAAATTGACGGTTGCAAACTGACTCAGGGAACACAATGCAATAATGCTGATTTGTCCGGTGCTGATTTGCGCCACATGGATTTGTCCGGCTCCGTGTTCACAAATGTCAACTTCAGCGGTGCAGATCTGCGCCATGCAGATCTCAGCTACGTAACCTTCAAAAAGAGTAAACTGGACAAAGCAAACCTGGCGATGGTGTCGTTGAATCACAGTGATCTACGTACTTCCACCTTAACTGAGGCCAATCTTGAAGGAGCCACCGGCTTCTCCCTGTTCGCTCAGGGCGTTAATTTCAACGGCGCAGACCTGACAGGCGTCAATTTCGACCAGGCGAGAATGTCAGGCGCAAAACTCAACGGAGTGACTCTGCGGAATGCCCGCATGGAAAGGGTCTGGATGAATAAAATTCAACTCGCAGGCGCCGATCTGACGAACGCAAACATTCAGGAAGCCAAGCTGAATGACGCCAATTTGTCCCGTGCTGACTTAACCGGTACACGTATTCATTACGCCACTTTTCAGGGAACATACATGGCAGACTGCACAAATTGCCCCGTAGACTGGTGAAGGTATTCTTGCTGCCGAAGCCTGCAGCCGGGGTTTCTCTATACGGGCAAACCGCTGTGGAATTTAAAATCCTCATCCGGTGAGGTTATCAGTTCACCTTCTACCTCACCGAAAAAAGCAATACGTTCTGCAATATCCTCACCGGCAATCTCTTCTGCCAGTGTCAGATAATCCTGATAATGTCGGGCTTCCGAGCGAAGCAACGAAATATAGAAATCGCCCAGACGCTTATCAACATGGGGGGCCAATTTAGCAAAGCGCTCACAGGAACGGGCTTCAATGTACGCGCCGCAAATGAGTTTATCTGTGAGGGCTGCCGGCTCATGAGTACGCACGTGACGCAGTAATCCTTTTGCATAGCGGCTTGACGCGATATTTTCATAAGGAATGTCGTACTCATTCATGATTTCCAGTACCTGGAAAAAATGATGCAGTTCCTCTTTGATAAGCAGCACCATTTTATCAATGAGATCCTGGCCGTAAGGTGTGCCGGACTTGGGAATAATCGATTTCGACAATTTGTTATGTTTAAGCAATGACTGCCAGTCGCCTTCTTTCCGGTATGCAAAGTCTTCAAAAGGCTTCAGCCATGCCAGTAAGGCATCGCCGCTTTCCTTATCTACCGCATAGCGACGGATAAGAAACATGGCGCTTTGCGCAGCTTTTAACTCACTTAATGTAAATATGTGCACACTAAAAATAATGTCACACATTTCCCTGTAGTTAAGTGATTTTTTGCTAATATGAGAGCAGAGCGACTAGTTGTATGAGATGAATCGAATTGAATTACATCTCAGGAGCCTATATACTGATTGATAAGAACCTAGAATCGTAATTATTTTAATAGTTGACAATTTAACTAGGGTTACGTAAAAATCTTTCTTAGCTTTAGCGTCCTATGAGGAGAAGCGACATGATAATTAAACCAGTACATTAATCTAAATGAGGGATCACAGCTCTCATATCGGGGTCCCCCCTAAGCTCCTGAGCTTTATCTGAGTCTATCTCAAGAACTGCATGAAATGCATCTTTAGCTTTTTTCAAGTGCCCTTGCTTCCTAGTCACACCATATAAACATGATGCGTAGCAAGATAAATTGTAGAACCTGTCCACCGCGCGAATGCGGTTGTAATTAGGATTGGCTGACATTTCTTGTAAAACTAACGCTTCATCATACTGCCCATCATAATAGTACAGTAACGCCATTTCCGAAAAGATCCACGATACACTCCTGAAATCGCTGATATCTTTAGCACCAGTCACAGCAGTTCTACTGATATGAAGTAAATGTTCTTTGTCTCTTTTCCTCATATTATTGTTTATATCGCTATGTTTAATCGAAGCTGATTCTACATACTTTTTTGCATACTCATTTAATTCCGTTTTGAGGATAGCTAAGTCAACACAATGAGCCGGAACTTTACTCATAACATTTTCTGTCGCCTTAGACAGTTCCTCAATTTTAACTTTGGATTCTTCAACGTACTCGGCATGCTCTTCCAATAGTTTTTTCCTATCTTTGTAACCCAAAAACACGCCGAAACCTACTAAGACCGAAATTATGCTAACCCCCAAGTAAATGACGTACTTTATTGCTTCTACAGATTGATTACTTGAATCAATCGCGGCTTTAGAAGTGTCTTTAATTGAGTTTACAGCCGTTTCGTAAAGCTTTACATCATTTCTACTCAACTGATTGAACCGCTCTGCATTTAGCTTCTCCAAAGCAGCTGCCTTTTCAGAAAGTGATTTAACATTTGCCTCTAATTCATGAACTTTATGGGTTTCTCCTTTAGATAAAAAAGGTGTTAACATTATGATTAATAAAACCCATTTAAAGTTTGGTATAAAATTAATTTTCATACGAATCCATTTATAAATAAGAGATAACTTCTTGGCAAACTACTCATATTCAACGACAAAAGCTACAAATTTAGTGTGTACTGGTCAAAAAATACCAGGACACCTTTTTCATCTATTTTTTCCGTTGAAAGGACACCCGTTAAATTGATGCAATCATTACCAGTTATATTTTAATAAATTTTGATTTATAGTTGAACAAGCTCATTGGTTTACTGTTAACTAGAACACTTAATCAAAGGCCAATCCGCTATGGCTAATTAACTTAAGAGCCTTCCATTAATTGTTCAAGTCTTTTTAACGCACTAGCAACAACGCCACTTTTTGGTGAGCACCTTCGAAACGAATGCAGCCACAAGGCTACGTGGTCATTCGATGACGCCGCATCACTGTGTGTTGGGATGGATCCTTTCTATCACACCATCAACCCTGACTATTACAACCCATACTGGCGCAACCGTCGTGAACGTGTGAAGGCGAAGCTGACCAAAGCCATATTCACCAAGCAGTTGCAGTTTGCCGTTCAGGGGACGCACTTCATCGTCCCCCCTGGCGACTTCTGTTATTGGGCACTGGTCAACGACCTGGTCAGCAATACCGTTGTTGAATTCTTCTTAGAGACGAAGAGGCTTAGACCTGACAGGCGTCAATTTCGACCAGGCGAGAATGTCGGGCGCAAAACTCAACGGAGTGACTCTGCGGAATGCCCGCATGGAAAGGGTCTGGATGAATAAGATTCAACTCGCCGGCGCCGATCTGACGAACGCAAACATTCAGGAAGCCAAGCTGAATGACGCCAATTTGTCCCGTGCTGACTTAACCGGTACACGTATCCATTACGCCACTTTTCAGGGAACATACATGGCAGACTGCACAAATTGCCCCGTAGACTGGTGAAGGTATTCTTGCTGCCGAAGCCTGCAGCCGGGGTTTCTCTATACGGGCAAACCGCTGTGGAATTTAAAATCCTCATCCGGTGAGGTTATCAGTTCACCTTCTACCTCACCGAAAAAAGCAATACGTTCTGCAATATCCTCACCGGCAATCTCTTCTGCCAGTGTCAGATAATCCTGATAATGTCGGGCTTCCGAGCGAAGCAACGAAATATAGAAATCGCCCAGACGCTTATCAACATGGGGGGCCAATTTAGCAAAGCGCTCACAGGAACGGGCTTCAATGTACGCGCCGCAAATGAGTTTATCTGTGAGGGCTGCCGGCTCATGAGTACGCACGTGACGCAGTAATCCTTTTGCATAGCGGCTTGACGCGATATTTTCATAAGGAATGTCGTACTCATTCATGATTTCCAGTACCTGGAAAAAATGATGCAGTTCCTCTTTGATAAGCAGCACCATTTTATCAATGAGATCCTGGCCGTAAGGTGTGCCGGACTTGGGAATAATCGATTTCGACAATTTGTTATGTTTAAGCAGTGACTGCCAGTCACCTTCTTTCCGGTAAGCAAAGTCTTCAAAAGGCTTCAGCCATGCCAGTAAGGCATCACCACTTTCCTTATCCACCGCATAGCGACGGATAAGAAACATGGCGCTTTGCGCAGCTTTAAGCTCGCAAATTAAATGATCAGTCAGTACCACCGCCAGATTGTCTTTTTCCGCGGCTTTTTCAACCCAGGGATCAGGGGTTTCACACTGTAAAAATGAATGGATAGGTGTGAGTAATTCGTTCATCTGCGGCCAGCACTGCTTTTTCAGGTTAATTCATATCAGTTAAATAAAGACAACGCCCTTAAGGGCGCCGCCGGGCGCGGATCCTATCACAAATCCGCTGAGTATATTTAGTCGATCCACTGCTGCCAGTGCAGTTTACCGTTTTGCCAACCCAGCAACATGCCGCCACAATTATCAATAGTACGGCCTTCACCGAAACTGCGGGCGATACAGGCCATCGCATCACCATGACTGACAATAAGAATACGGGAAGCCGTTTCGCTGTTCACCAGTGAGTGAAAGGTTGTCATAAAACGTTCGGTTACCATGTTGGCACTTTCACCGCCGTTGTCAGGCATAAGATCAGGACGGGTATACCGGTGTTCTTTAAACGCCTGATAGGCTGCAAGTCCGCTGGTTTCCTTTCCCTGCCATTCACCAAAGTTACGTTCGCAGAAACCTTGGTACACTTTATGGGACTGCCCCAGCGAGCTGGCACAAATTGCAGCGGTATCTTTCGCGCGGCCAAGGTGTGAGCTGACCACAAGATCAATATCCCAGTTCCCGGCCTTCGCTGCCAGCTCAGCCGCCTGTGCCCGTCCTTTTTCTGTCAGCGGACTGTCCAGCTGACCCTGCAATTTCTTGTCACGGTTCCACTCAGTCTGACCATGACGGCACAAGAAAATGTGTTTTTCCATGTTTATCCTTAGCATTCATTGAAGTATCAGACTTGTGGGAAAGCGCTGTTTCAAGTAGCGTTGATGCCTGCCACTCCCTGCTGATCACCAACAGATTGACTGCCGGTATTTGAAAGGGTTTTCTTTATTCTACATTATGAGATAAGCCGTTGAAATTAAGTGCGTCCATTATTGCAATCTTGTCAGGTTGTTTACTGTCTTTTGCTGCGCTGGCAAAAAGTGTGTCTGTTAATGTTTTTGCTGTTCCTTCGGCAGACATAGAGCAGACGGTTGCCTCGGTAAGCGATAAACTGAAGCAGAAAGGTATGGAGAGCTTTTACGAACAGGGATTTCCTGTTCATATTACGTTGTACCTCACCACTTACGACGAAGCCGCTATTCCCGGTTTACTGGCGAAAGTGGAAATGCTCACAACCACACAACCGGCTGTGCCCCTGAAAGCTGAGGGATTTACGGTAACCGCAGGGAACTGGGTATTTGTCGATGCGGTGAAAGAAACTGAACTTCAACATCTGGCAGATAAACTGACAAATGCCTTGTCCCCGTTAAGAGATCTTTCAGCGCCTCTGCCTGCGTGGGTTAATGCCTATCCGCAAAAGAAAGCGGTGTTCGAAAAATATGGCAGCCCTAATGTATTTGCACAATTTGAGCCGCATATGACATTGCTGGCCGCAGAAGCATCACCCGCCCTGCCAGCAATGAAAAAGTATTTTGCTGCCTCTCCCCCCTCTGCTACCGGTTATGTAAAAGCTGTGGGCGTGGGACTGGCGGATGAAAAAGGCCAGATAACCAAAGTTCTCGGATATTTTCCTCTCAAGCAGCCGTAAACAACGTCTGTTTCTTCCCTTCTAACTAATTCGGGCCGGATATTTCCTTTCGGCCCCGATTTTCTGCGCTTTAATATCTTCAGCAAATTCAACCACTCACAAAACTGAACATTTTTTAAGCAAAAAATATTTGACCCTGCACCAAACATGATCAACACTCATTGTAAAATTAATGTTAATTATATTAACCATAAACAAACATCAATATGATCAACGCTGCACGCAGCGCCGGTAACAATAAGGTGAAAATATGATATTGAATCACTTGCTCGGCATATACACTCATCCCCGTGAAGAATGGCAGGACATAGACAGACGACATGAAAGTTGTGTATATGCCCTTAGTCATATCGGGGTTATTGCGTTGATACCTTCACTGGTCACGTATTATTCCGGCGCACACCTTGGCTGGAGTATCGGTGCCGGTGATCTAATAAAACTGACCGAGCAAAGCGCAGCAATGCTGGCAGTGGGCATGTATTTTGGTCTGATAGCCGGTGTGCTTATTCTTACCTACATGATTCATGAGCTTGCGAATGCGTTTGACGCCAAGCCCAATTATACCGAGTCTTTAGATCTTGCCGCGTATACGGCGACACCGTTATTTATGACGGGGTTTGCTGGTCTTTATCCGGAGCTCTGGTTCGTGATGGCTGTAGGTCTGGTCGGACTCGCCTACTCTGTGTATCTGCTTTATTCAGGTACGCCAATTATGATGCATATACCGGATGGTAAAGGGTTCATTTATGCCAGTTCTGTAGTGACGTGCGGACTGGTACTTCTGGCTATTTTAATGGCCAGCACCGTGATCATGTGGAGTATGGGCTTCGGTCCGGTATACGTGCACTGATCATTAAATTTCATCCATATCCGAAAGCAAAAGACCGCTCTGAGAGCGGTCTTTTTATTTGGTGCGCGGATTCCCGGCTTAGTTGTCAGAATCCATATTGTGCATTTCCAGATTAGACAACTCTGCCTGCACCACAGGACCGCTTTTTGACGCTTCACCACGGGCAATATCAATGCGCTCAAGGTAATCCTGGTCAATATCAGCAGTGATGTAATTACCGTCGAATACTGACGTCTCAAAGCGCTGAATTTCAGGATTCTCTTCCCGTACCGCTTCAACCAGATCTTCAATGTCCTGGAAGATCAGTCCGTCAGCCTGAATAAGATCAGCTATCTGGTCAATCTCACGGCCGTAGGCAATCAGTTCGTTGGCAGACGGCATATCGATACCGTAAACATTCGGGAAACGGATCTCAGGAGCAGCGGAAGCAAAGTAAACTTTCTTCGCACCGGACTCACGGGCCATTTCGATGATTTGACCGGACGTGGTGCCCCGCACAATAGAGTCATCTACCAGCAGTACGTTTTTGCCTTTAAATTCTGAAGAAATTGCGTTCAGTTTACGGCGTACAGACTGCTTACGCATGGTCTGTCCCGGCATAATGAAGGTACGACCGATATAACGGTTTTTCACGAAGCCCTGACGGTACGGTAACTCAAGGGTATTGGCGATTTGCAGCGCCACATCCATGGAGGTTTCCGGAATAGGAATGACCACATCGATATCGAGGTCGGCCCACTCGCGGGCAATTTTCTCACCCAGCTTACGCCCCATGTTGACACGGGAAGCATAAACAGAAATACCATCGATGAATGAATCAGGACGGGCAAAGTAAACAAATTCAAAAATACACGGAGAAGTGGCCGGTACTTCAGCACACTGCCGGGTATGCAGTTCACCTTTTTCGGTGATGTATACACATTCGCCCGGCGCTACGTCACGGATGAAGGTAAAACCTACCGCATCCAGAGCCACGCTCTCAGAAGCAACCATGTATTCTTCGCCCATTTCTGTAATGCGCTTGCCCAGCGCCAGAGGACGGATACCGTTAGGGTCACGGAAAGCTACCAGGCCCTGTCCGATAATCGCAGCAACCACGGCATAGGCACCGCGGATCTTCTTATGGACGGTTGTGACCACTTTGAAAATATCTTTTGCAGTTACGGTTAAGTCGGCAACCTGCTGCAGTTCATGAGCCAGAATGTTTAATAACAGCTCAGAATCTGAAGAGGTATTAATATGACGGCGGGCAATACGGAACACTTCGTCCTGCAGTTCGTGTGCATTGGTAAGGTTACCGTTATGCGCAAACGCGATACCGAAAGGTGAGTTCACGTAGAAAGGCTGTGCCTCAGCAGAGCTTGATGTGCCTGCGGTGGGATAACGGCAGTGACCGATACCCATATTTCCTGACAGACGCTTCATATGGCGTGTGTGGAAAACATCCCGCACCAGGCCATTTGCTTTTCTCAGATTAAATCGATTCTGTTCGATCGTAATGATACCAGCAGCGTCCTGTCCGCGATGCTGTAACACTGTCAGTCCATCATAGAGTGACTGAGCAACAGGTGTTTTACCAACAATTCCGACAATACCACACATTTGCTTTACCTATATCAAGCGGGTTTTAGAAAACTGGAGCTGCCTTTCACGAAGGTGAAAAACCACTCTATGATGACACCAAATTCCGGTATCAGCAGAGACTGGCTCCACCAAACGGCTTTTGCTGCATCGGTAAACGTATCCATAAAGAACAATAGTGCGCTTACAATCAGTACGCCACGTAAAGCGCCGAAAATTGCGCCCAACGCCCGGTCTGTGCCGGATAATCCTGAAGCTTGTACTAACTGGCCGACAACGTGGTTAAATAAACCACCCAGTACCAGCGTAACAATAAAGAGAACAACGATTGCAGCACCATTGCGCAGCACCTCGTCGTCTATTTGCGTGAAATAGACAGCAAGATCGGCATGAAATTCACTGGAAATAAAAAGTGCACCGAACCAGACAACCAGGGAAATGGCTTCTTTCACAAAGCCACGCATCAGACTTATCAGCGTTGAAACCGCGATAATACCGAGAATGGAAAAATCAACCCAATTCATGAAGCGTTATACTATCCGTCTGTCGTTAAGCACGCAGTGTGACTGCCCCGCTGCGAGATGGCGCGCATTCTAACAGAAGCCCCGGAGATTACCAATGTGTAATCTTAACGCGGACCGGGTAACTTCCCGCCTGAGTAAGAAAAACTTGCCACCTGCCGCCGGAAGCTATTCGGCGTTGAATGTAGCCACCTTCCCTTTCAGTCCGGTGATCTCCTGCAAATGCGGCACTGCTTTTTGTAATTTTGCTTTGTCGGTATCTGGTCCGACGAACACTTTCGTCAGCGGACCGGAACGGGTTTCCACAGGGCGGCTGAAGGCACGGTAGCCGGCCTGTTCAAGTTTTACGAGTAATTGCTTTACGTTTTTCTGGTGGCGGAAGCTGCCAAGCTGCACCACCCAGCTGCCTTCAACGGCTTCCGGCGCAGGCTGCTCCACCACTGTCTGACGGGCCAGGTCGTCTTCAATAGCTTGCTGTGCTTTTTCTGACGATGCAGCAACCTGTGCAGCTTCATCATCAACCGCAGGCTCATCGACCACTTCCAGCGGACGTTGGGTGACGCCCGCAACGCGGTCTACAGGAAACGGTTCGGGATCCACAATAGGCTTTTTCGCCGGCGTAGCCGGCACACTGACAAATTCGTCCTGATTCGTTTCTTTTTTTCTGTCGAGAAAATCTGGCAGGAAAATGACTGCCAGCGCGACCAGAATAACGGTGCCGACCAGTCTGTTATGTAACGCCGGGGTCACTGTTTACTCCTATTGGATACTACTGTCCTTGTGAAACGTTAATACATCCGCAACGGTAAGAAAAGAACCAAATACCAGGATGCGGTCGTTCTCATTTGCTGCTTCACGGGCTGCTTTATAAGCGGCGGTTACCGAATCAAATGCATTGGCATGTGCCCGCTGATGTGGCTGTAAGTGAGACATTAAAGTACTGCCACTTAAGCCTCTTGGCCCGCTGGTATTACCAAGGTACCACTTCGCCTTTACGCCCGCCAGTTCATCCAGCGTGGCGGCCAGTGATTTATCTGCCAGCATACCGGCAACAATATGCAGTTCACCGTTTAATCCACTGTCGGCCCAGTCGCGCATTAATGCACAGGCCTGTGGGTTATGGGCCACATCAACCAGCACTTCAGGGGATTGGGACAAGGTTTGTCTACGTCCGGGCACATTCACAGTACTAACAAGCTCTTGCAGTGCGGTGTTGTCAGGAAACAACCCCAGACGCTTCAATGTTGCCAGTGCTGTCGCCACGTTTTGCAGCGGAATTTGCGGCATGGGCAACCAGGCAGTCTGCTCATATTCATGATACCAGCGCCACATGTCACCCTGCTGCTCTGTACCGAAAGTCCGGCCGGCCCACCAGGTATCAACCTGATGTTCACTGACGTACTCATCCAGCGTTGAAGGCGGCTCGCGCTCTCCTACTACCGCAATGCCGTTATTGCGCATGATACCGGCTTTCTCAATGGCGATGGCTTCACGGGTATCTCCCAGCCAGTCCATATGATCCAGACCGATGGTCGTGATAACAGCAACAGACGGTTCAACGATATTGGTTGCATCCAGCCGGCCACCAAGACCTACTTCAAGAATAGCGATGTCGACACCGGCATTCACCATCATGAGCATGGCGGCAAGCGTACCAAATTCGAAATAGGTCAGGGTGATATCACCTCTGGCCTGCTCAATTGCAGCGAAGGCTTCGCAGTACCGGCTTTCGGCTTCAATGTCGCCATTGATACGTACACGCTCACGGTAATCCAGCAGATGGGGAGAGGAATACACACCGGTGGTTTTACCCTGCGCCAGGCAGGCTTGTTCGATGAAGCGGCAAGTAGTGCCTTTGCCGTTTGTACCGGCAACGGTGATGACAGTCTGGTTTGAAAAATCTAAGGCGAGTTTGTCAGCGACCTGCTTCACCCGCGTCAGCCCCATATCGATGGCTGTGGGATGAATGGACTCAAGGTAGGCCAACCACTGCGTCAGAGAGTTATCCGCTGACGCAGTAAAAGAAGGTGATTGTTTATTCACTTAATTCGGGCGATGCATCTTTTCTAACAGGCCGTGTAATTTATCACGCATTTTACGACGGTCAACAATCATATCGATGGCACCTTTTTCCAGCAGGAATTCACTGCGCTGGAAACCTTCAGGCAAGGTTTCACGAACGGTCTGTTCGATAACCCGCGGGCCTGCGAAACCGATAAGTGCTTTCGGCTCGGCAACGTTAACGTCACCCAGCATAGCCAGACTGGCCGAAACACCACCCATTGTAGGGTCGGTAAGCACAGAAATGTAAGGTAAACCCTTTTCGCTCATTTTTGCCAGTGCAGCAGAGGTTTTCGCCATCTGCATTAATGACATCAACGCTTCCTGCATACGGGCACCGCCGGAAGCAGAGAAACAAATCAGTGGCATGTCGTGTTCAAGGCAGGCATTAACAGCAGCCACGAAACGGGCACCGACAACAGAAGCCATAGAACCGCCCATGAAGGCAAATTCAAAGCTGGCAACCACAACCGGCATGCCTTTCAGTTTGCCCTGCATCACGATTAATGCGTCTTTCTCGTTGGTGCTTTTTTGTGCTGCAACGATGCGATCTTTATAGCGCTTGGAATCTTTGAATTTCAGAACGTCCTGAGGTTCTAAATCTCCGCCCAGCTCTTTACGGTCGCCGGTATCCAGAAACGCATCAATACGCTTACGGGCGCTGATACGCATATGGTTGTCACACTTGGGACACACTTCCAGCAGCTTTTCCAGTTCCTGCTTGTACAGCACAGCCTGACAGCTTGAACATTTCGTCCACACACCTTCCGGTACGTTACCTTTCATGGACGTTTGAGTTTTAGGCAGAATTTTTTGAATCCAGCTCATAGTAAGGAGAATCCTTGTTATCTGTAACTATGCTTCGTTGGTCTTTATTTGTGCACAGTGTTAAAAGAACGCGATTTAGCCATGTATTAGACCACATATCCGCACCCGGTAAAAAGTAAAACTGGTCTAAGAAGTCAAGCCACTCACCGACTGCTCATCAGGCTTTCAGGTTTCCGGCAGAAACAACGGCCCGGCCGGTTGGCGGGGAATGCCGAATGTGTCCGGGTAAGTCACATCGACCAGGTACAGTCCGTTCGGCTTTGCTGTTGCAGCCGCCTGTGTACGGTCTTTCGCGGCTAACAGTTCTGCAATCCAGCTTACCGGCTGTTCACCACACCCTACTTTAATGAGTGAACCGACAATATTGCGCACCATATGATGCAAAAATGCATTTGCACGTATTTCGACAATTACATAGCGCCCCTGACGAAACACAGATACACCTGTAACATTACGAAACGGCGTTTTTGACTGGCAGTGAGCAGCACGGAATGAGGTGAAATCCTGTTCGCCGATCACCGCCTGAGCAGCCTCGTGCATCAGTGATGCATCCAGTTCCTGATATTCGTGGGTGACGCCGTTCAGCAGAATCGCCGGGCGCAGCGGCGAATTATAAATCACATAGCGGTAGCGACGGTGGGTTGCAGAGAAGCGGGCGTGAAAGTCATCACTGACGGTTTTTACCCAGCTCACAGCGACAGAATCAGGAAGGTTGGTATTCACACCCATTGTCCAGGCACGGTCCGGACGTTCACCGTCGAAGTCGAAATGCACCACCTGACCGGTGGCATGCACGCCGGCATCAGTACGACCGGCGCATTGCACATCAATGGGTTGATTGGCTACCACAGACAGTGCTTTTTCCAGATATCCCTGCACACTGGGTAATTCACGCTGACGCTGCCAGCCATAGTGTGCTGCGCCATCATACTCGACGCCCAGGACGATTCTTGCCATGAAAATTCTGCTCCCGCTAAAAAACCGGCTAAGTGTAGTCAGCCACTTAGCCAGATGCAAGCGTTAGCGCGCAGACACTAACTTAAACCGGCGAGGATTGTTTTGGCTTCTTCAATCTGATCTTCGCTACCCTTTTCAAGGACTTCGTTCAACAGTTCTCTGGCAGCGGTAAAGTCATCCATTTCGACATAAACACGGGCGAGGTCAAGATTTGCACTCTGACCGGCATCCTTGTCGATATCGATAACATCATCATCTTCGCCAATGCCGGAGAAGTCAGACAGGCTGACATCCAGGTCCAGCGGGGCATCATCATCGATGGCACTGTCGTCATCACTGTCATTGATGAGGGTTTCCACATCAAGAAAGTCATTTTCTTCGGTGTCATCGTCGATGCTTTGTTGCGGATCAGACAACAACGCTTCAAGGTCAAGATCCGGGTTGCCCAGCGACATGTCCGGCTTTTCCTGAGGTGCCGGTTCACTGTCTGCGGCTGTGTCCGGAGCTATCGGCGAAGTGCCGGCCTGTGCTTCTTCGTCATCGCCCAGTCCACCCAGCAGGTCATCAAAATCAGCTTGTTCAAGCTCATCCAGTAACTTGTGATCTTCACTGTGATCCTGTGACAGCCAGTCATCCAGACCCGGCAAGTCAGACAATTCATTGTATTCTTCTGACACAGGTTTTTGTGGCAGTTCACCGTCCTGCTCCTGCTCGAGGCTGAAGTCGTCGATACTGTCGTCTGTATCACCGGCTGGCTCCTCCGGAGCATTACGCTCAGAAGACGCAGGCGTGTCCATACTGGCGAAAGAAGGAATATCGTCCATCATCTGCCGGTCGAACTCTGCCAGTGCCTCATCAAGTGCACTGCCGTCATTCGACTCTTCCGGCTCTGGCTCTGGCTCTGGCTCTGGCTCTGGCTCTGGCTCTGGCTCTGGCTCTGGCTCTGGCTCTGGCTCTGGCTCTGGCTCTGGCTCTGGCTCTGGCTCTG
>NZ_JBSWWW010000012.1:0-7589 GCF_056160285.1 Alteromonas sp. AWJ4_197
TATTTAAGCTTAGATTTGTCGCTTTCTTGGGGGCATGGACGTCATATAAATCTTGCATTTTATCACTCCAACTAATTTTACCACCAAGTATACGCATGCAAATGCGCATTGCAAAGCATGGTTGGAATATAACAATCACATTAAGTCGGTCGCAAGCTCCCTGGGGCACAAACATGGCGGCTGTGTCGCTTCGCTCCGATTATAGCCGCCACGTTTGTGCCCCTTATTTGGGTGTTATGCGCCGTAGTTTATTTTTCAAATGTTTGGTGAGGCGTTAGTTGTTCAGGACAAGGTTGTTTCGCTAGGTTGTATTGGTGACTGCCAACGTCAGTTTTCAAAACTGCATTATCAACGTTCAAATTCCCAACTCAGTAACGCCAGCATTCTTGCTAAGCGGCTTTCTTGGCTAGTTCATTTCTCAGGCATCCGCTTTATCATCTGGCATTTCGCACAGGGTTGTTTTAGTGTTGTCGTAAGCTATTGAATCAATACATTGTAGTAACAGGCGCTGGCGGCAAAGCCGCGTGGGGCAAGCACCTCGCAACGCATAACAAGCGCATTAACACTCGCTGCGCTCGCTGGGGACAAAAACACGTGGGCTCCGGCGCTTCGCTTGAAAGTGTAGCCCACGTGTTTTTGCCCGTTATGCGGGTGTTATATCCGTAATTAACTATGACTATCTTTTTCTACACAAAAACTGACGCATATGGCGAATTTTCGAACTTCTCTAAACATGGGATAGAGGAAGACGGAGAATGGTGGCCTACAGTCGAGCATTATTTTCAGGCTCAAAAGTTCCAAGACAAGTCGTACCAAGAAAAAATAAGAACTGCTTATTCATCAAAACAAGCAGCTGAACTTGGTAGAAGTCGAAAGGTCCCGATAAGAAAAGACTGGGAATCAGTTAAAGACGAGGTAATGTTTCGAGCGGTTTTAAAGAAATTCAAAACTCACGACAAACTGAAAGAATTACTATTATCCACTGGCGAGCAAAATATAGTGGAGAATGCGCCAGGTGATTATTATTGGGGCATTGGTAAAAACGGTACTGGTCTAAATAAATTGGGAAAAATACTTGTCTCTGTTCGAGAACAGCTCAAGATATAACAAACCGCTGTAGCCGGTCGCAAGCTCCCTGGGACAATAACACGTGGGCTGGGTCGCTTCGCTCCAAATTTTAGCCCACGTGTTATTGCCCCTAAGCGGGGTGTTATGTACTCTGAAATTTAACTAAAAGGAAATTTAGAATGAAGAGAGACATAGTTGTAGGAGTTTCAACAGCAGTAATTATCGCAGTACTATTCGCTTCTTGGAAAGCAGTTGAAAAGGCACCTTCTAAAATCGTTATTCCAAGCGGAGCTGTCATTGCTTTTGCTCTAGAAAACTGTCCGGAAAGTTGGGAAGAATACGAGCCGGCGTATGGGCGATTTATCCGAGGCATAGACAAGAGTGGACAAGATAGAGACCCAAGCGGTGAAAGAGATGTTGGAAGCCATCAAGATGATGCTATGAAACAGCATTCTCATAACTATAACGCTTACGATCACTCAAGGTCTCCGAATCGAGGTGGACGAGCAGGAAATGATAGATTCAATGCGGTGAGAACAGATTCTTTAACGAGGTCAGTACAAACATCATCCGTAGGGCAAGAAGAAACGAGGCCCAAAAACGTAGCACTATTGTTTTGTAAGAAGTTATAAACTCATTACATAACAATCACATTAAGTCGCTCGCAGGCTCGCTGGGACAGTAACACGTGGGCTCTGTCGCTTCGCTCGGATTTTAGCCCACGTATTACTGCCCCTTATGTGGGTGTTATATGCCAAGTTGTTTTAGCAACAATGAAATACTTTATTATCTCAAGGACGAATTAGGTTAGTCAGAATGGAAGAGGCAGCAGAAAGCATTGGTCGTTTTTTCTTAAATATTCTCAAGTGGGTTTTTATCGATGCCATTCTTGAATTCTTCATCCGAGGTTTGGGGTATATTAGTTTAAAAATTGTCACATTCGGTAAGTATCCGAGAAAAGGCAGAGATGAAGGCAGGAGCGTGATTGCTGGCTTCGTTACTCTCGCGTTGATACTTGTTTTGATTGGCATGACTAATTGAGGGTTGGCATATAACAAACCACTCAAGTCGCTCGCAGGCTCGCTGGGACAGTAACATATGGGCTCTGTCGCTTCGCTCGGATTTTAGCCCATATGTTACTGCCCCTTAGTGGGGGGTTAGCAGTCAAATAGGTGTAATCATGATAAGGGATTTTTCAGAATATATTACCCAGCACATGACGGAGAGTGGACTTAGTCATAGGCCTTCACCCGGTGAGCACCATTTTGTAAGCATTTATCTAATTCCACGACTTTACCGTATAAATAAAAGAGTCCCTGATTATGTAAATCCTGACGGGACTAAGAAAGTAATCGGTGACGTTGTTTATTATAAAGATCATGAGCACCAATTAGGTATTGAGGTGAAACTTGGTACTGTTAGATTAACGAAGAATGAATTCAATACTTGGATTGTGAATTCAGATGAAGTTGAATGGCCGCATACATTTTTAGGTGTAGGTAAACGAGGCTTGATCGTAAGTTCTTGGAAGCACTTCAGAGAAACTTATCTTAAAGCTGTAAAGCATAAACTTAAGGATTGGACTCCTCAACCAATTGAAAAAGGTTATGGTCCGTCTAAAAATGTCGATGAGCTATTCAATTTTTTCGATCCTCAATTTACCTTTGAAAGAGAGCACGATGCTCAAAAGGCATTGAGCAATGAGCAAAGTTTTTTAAAGGCGCTCCGTAGTGAAATTGACTGCTAACAATCACATTAAGTCGGTCGCAAGCTCCCTGGGACAGTAACACGTGGGCTCTGTCGCTTCGCTCGGATTTTAGCCCACGCGTTACTGCCCCTTATGTGGGTGTTATGCGCCGTAGTTTATTTCTCAAATGTTTGGTGTGACGGTAGTTGTTCAAGACAAGGTCGTTTTACTAGGTTGTATCGGTGTCTGGCGAGGGCAGTTTTCAAAACAGCATTATCAACGTCCAAATTTTCAACTCAGCAACGCCAGCATTCGTGCTAAGCGCCTTTCATGGCTGGTTCATTTCTCAGACGTCAGTTTTATCCTCTGGCATTTCGCACAGGGTTGTTTTAGTGTGGTCTTTAATTGTTTAATCAATTGGTTATGGTAACGGGCGCTGGCGGCAAAGCCGCGTAGGGCAGGCACCTCGTAACGCATAACAAGCGCATTAACACTCGCTGCGCTCGCTGGGGACAAAAACACGTGGGCTCCTCGGCGCTTCGCTTGAAATTGTAGCCTACGTGTTTTTGCCCGTTATGCGGGTGTTAGCACCCAAAGGGTAACGAGATAATGAAAGTTGTTTTTACAAAAGGAAGTGGGAAATATGGATATCTCAAGTGTATCAGAACTGACGACTCAACAACCGAAACCCAAATGCCCGAGCAAGGAATTGCGCCTCACGACATGATTCACTTTATCGTCGAAAAAACACTTGGATTTGAAGGTGCCTTTTATGGTCAGTTAAAAGCAGGTGCTAATATCAGCTTTACTATGGAACATAACGAAACATCTCGAAGTGCTTACAACTCTATAGAAACATGGCAAACCGAATCTATTGTTGAATCGCTCCAATCTTTGCTTTGGTCAAGTTCCTTCGAATACGATGATTTTTCCTATTTGGTGAATGAAGCTTGTGCAAGTAGAAAGTTAACTAAACCTGTTATTTCTGAGATCGCTTTTAATGCTATCAAGGAAAAACTGCTTACTATGAACAAACAATGGCAATCCTTAACTAAAGGTGAATCGGTTTGTGAGGTCTTTTAACATTCTAGGTGCTAACAAACGCATTAACTCTCGCTGCGCTCGCTAGGGACAAAAACACGTAGGCTCCCTTCGCTTCGCTCGGTATTATAGCCTACGTATTTTTGCCCGTTATGCGGGTGTTATGCCTTTGGAGAATTCTCATGGATGAACAGCTAGCAAATAAAATTAAACAAATTTGGGAAAGTGCAAAAACTGATTCTCCTCTTAATCAAAAAAGTGCTGTGTGTGTTTCAACCATAGATTCTGCTGGCTTTCCACAATCACGTTTCGTTGACCTCAAGGAAATCGATCAACTTGGTTTTACTTTTTGCACTTCTTACAACTCACAAAAAGGACATAATATCTCGGAGAACCCTAAAGTTTCCTTACTTGCTTGGTGGGACCATATCGGCTATCAAGTTCGTGTTGTTGGAAAGGCGGTAACTATTTCCAACGAACGAGCAGACAAATTTTGGCTTACTCGCTCCAAAGAGGCGCATGTCGCTACTACTTGCTTTAACCAGAGCGAAGTCTGGAATTCTCCAGTTTCAATGGACAACCAATACTCTTCAGAGCTCGCCGCTTCACCAGCATCAATTGCTCGCCCGAGCTCTTGGGGTGGTTATTCTGTTATACCAAATTCAATAGAAATACTTAAATTTAGAGCCAATCGAGTACATATTAGAGAACAATACTTAAGGGATGGTTCATCTTGGAAAATGCGGTTGTTACAGCCTTAGCAAAATGGCATAACAAACAACTGTAGCCGTTCGCTGGCGCTCACTGGGACAATAACACGCAGGCTCAGTCGCTCCGCTCCCAGTTTAGCCTGCGTGTTATTGCCCCTAAGTTGGGCGTTATGCGCCGTAGTTTATTTTTCAAATGTTTGGTGCGGCTGTAGCAATTCAAGGCAAGGTTTTTTCGCTAGGTTGTATTGGTGTTTGAAGTCGTCAGCTTTCAATTCAGCTTTATCAACGTCCAAGTTCTCAACTCAGCAACGCCAGCATTCGTGCTAAGCGGCTTTCTTAGCCAGTTCATTTCTCAGGCGCCCGTTTTATCATCTGGCATTTCGCACAGGGTTGTTTTAGTGTTGCCTTAAACCATTTAATCAATTTGTTGTGGTGGCTGGCGTTGGCGGCAAAGCCGTGTAGGGCAGGCACCTCGCAACGCATAACAAGCGCATTAACACTCGCTGCGCTCGCTGGGGACAAAAACACGTGGGCTCCTTGGCGCTTCGCTTGAAATTGTAGCCCACGTGTTTTTGCCCGTTATGCGGGTGTTAGGCATTTGAGATTTAACATGGTGAGTTTTAAAGTACTTAATTCCGTGACATCAGTCATAGCATTAATATTATTTGTCAATTTTCTAATCTACCCGGAATTGCTGTTCTTTATTTTTGGCATTGATGGCTCTGGCAGCTCGTATTTTATTGCAAGGCGGCTATCCATATTATTTCTAGGCATTTCAGTATTAACTTGGTTAAGCCGTAGTGTGAAGCATTCTGAGGCTCGACAAGCAATATGTGCCAGTGTTTATGTATCCATGTTTTCAATGTCAACCCTTGGTTTATTTGAATATTTTAGGGGTGTTGCACATGCCGGAATACTAATTGCGGTACTTACAGAAATGACAATTGGGTACCTTTATTTTGTAAAATGGAACATCGGTAAAATGCCTAACAAAACGCTATAGTCGCTCGCAGGCTCGCTGGGACACAAACACGTGGGCTGTGTCACTTCGTTCCGATTTTAGCCCACGTGTTTGTGCCCCTAAGCTGGGTGTTAGGTTACCGATAGTTATGCTCCCTGAATTTGACAAACTACCTACTGTATTAACGTACGAAGAAGTTGAGAGGCAACTTCAAATTGTCATGGATATTGCTGAGAATCATGCAGAGCCGCCGATATACATGATTCAAGAAACGATTAACGATGGGATATCCGCATTAGAATATAATCCAATTGGGTATTTTAGTGCAGCGATAGAGAGTAGGGTCTCAAGTTGGGCTATGTCTCACTGGGGCTGGGAAAAGGGAGATCGCGATTTCATTGACGGGCTAACTGCAATAATCATTAATTTCAGTTCTCTTTCGGCAAGTAGACAGTTTTTTGAGGAGATGCTTCAAACGGAAACTCGAGAGTTTGCCCAAGAAGAATTAAAAGATGTATTAGAGAACGATTTATAGGAAACCTAACAAGCGCATTAACACTCGCTGCGCTCGCTGGGGACAAAAACACGTGGGCTCCCCGGCGCTTCGCTTAAAATTGTAGCCCACGTGTTTTTGCCCGTTATGCGGGTGTTATACGCTATGGGTATCAAGGATTGAAATGCAGCTTAAAAAACCAAAATATCTTCTCGTCACTCAAGAGTTAGGGTTTAAATTACCATTATTTTGGTGCTTGTCGGCTATTATAATTGGCATTCTTACTCAAGAAATAGCGGCAACAATCTTCATTTCCATTGCGTCATTATTCCTAGTTTGGCTTACTAGCAAACTTGCCACCTTTTTCTTGAGTTTCCAAGAACACAGCGGCATTTTAAAAAATCACATTTACGATAACGTTGTAAAAGCAATTTGGTTTGTCTCTTTGTTCGGGCTCTTAATTAATTTCTTTAAATCCCTACTGTTTAACGTTGATAGTGAAGCATTTTTGGGTTGCGTATTTTCTATAGTTTATTTCGGGTTCATGCTTTCAGCATCAAATCGTTGGGGTATGCACTTCGTTGAAAAACGCGTATAACAAACCGCTGTAGTTGGTCGCAAGCTCCCTGGGACAATAACACGTGGACTCAGTCGCTTCGCTCCAAATTTTAGCCCACGTGTTATTGCCCCTAAGCGGGGTGTTAGGTTCTCAGTGGTTGCATATTGAGTTAACCTGACTTTTTATCATCGACACAAGGACTGTTTAAATGGGTGGAATAAGCATATGGCAATTATTAATTCTTTTTGTTTTTCTTGGATCATTTCTCATTCCATTATTACTTACCGGGTTTTCAAAGCGAGCTAAAGGCGCAGGTAAAGTTGGATGGCTTATTTTGGTATTTTTTACATCCTGGATAGGTTACGCAGTATTTCTTATTGTAACTCAATTGGTTAAACCAACAGGTCAGCAACAAACCTAACAATCAAATTAAGGCACTCGCTTCGCTCGCTGGGACGTAAACATGGCGGCTGGGTCGCTTCGCTCCGATTTTAGCCGCCATGTTTACGCCCCTTATTTGGGTGTTAGGCGTCATTTACTTACAGCATTAAAATGTGGGTTTAACCGTGACACTCCAGCATCAAGGTTGTTTCGCTAAGGTGTCTTTACAGCTTACTATTTCGGTAGTTTCAACGGCTTTAGCAACGTGCTTTTCATCAACACCGCAACGCCAACATTCTGCATCACCAGTCTTCTAAACTCGCTCTTTTATCCAGCATTTTCTCTAACACCTGGCATTTAGCACTGGGTTGTCTTATTTTAAGTTCAATAATTTAAACACGCGGTCTATTTGGCTAGTGGTGGCAGCAAAGCTGCGTATGTTCCTTTGTACGCCTAACAAAACGCTGTTGGCACTCCCTCCGGTCGCTGGGACGCTAACACGTGGGCTGACTCACTTCGTTCGTATTTTAGCCCACGTGCTAGCGCCCCAAAGCTTAGCGTTATGTGCCAAAGGTAATTTAGTATGTGTAGATGTTGTGAAAAGAACGTCCCAGTAGAGCGTCCTAGAATTTGCCCTGAGTGTAGACATGAATTTAAGGGAAATGGCTGGGATGGGATTGATGCTCACT
>NZ_JBSWWW010000013.1:0-7241 GCF_056160285.1 Alteromonas sp. AWJ4_197
CTGCTGGACGGTCGGGTTCGCGGCGGCCGCGGCGAGCGCGTTGGCGCGCAGCATCTGGGCGAGCTCGTCGCCGGTGGCCGCGCGTCGTTCCTCCTTGATCCGTCCGATCTGGGCCTCGTCGAAGCCGAGCTCCTCGAGGAGGACCTCGGAGTGGGCCGGGAGGATGTCGGCGGCGACGAGCTTCACGGCCCGGTCGCCGGCGGCGGCCTTGGTCGGGGTGGAGGCGTCCGACCAGTTGGCGTGCAGCCCGGTGAGCTCCTCGGGGATCGTCCCGTCGCGGACCAGGATCGCGTCGAGGACGATGCCGCGCCAGGCGACGCCGAAGGAGCTCTGGCGCCGCTCGGCGCGCTTGACGTGGCGGGCCTCGACGGCGTGGATCTGGTCGGCCGAGGCGGGGTTCTCGGTGACGAATCCCAGGTAGTGGGCCGGGAGGCTGGCCTCGCCGGCCACGAGCTGGGAGTACATCTTCACGAGCTCGACGTAGGGCGTCGGGGAGGCCGCGCCGAACTCGCCGACCTTGGGCAGCTCCTCGGCGTCCTCGTCGGCGGTCAGGGCCAGGAAGCGGCCCATGTAGGACTTCCAGGGGTTGACCTGGTTGCCGGCGGCGTCCTGGAAGGCCTTCTCATCGGCGCCGAGGATGTAGCGCTGCGGGGCGGCGTAGAACTCACGCGCCACCTCGGCCCCGAGCAGGGTGCGCATGGCCGAGGAGGTGTAGGAGATGATCGGGCGCGTGATCTCGGACCGGCCCCACTGGCGGGAGCCGCGGGAGCGGTTGACCAGGCGGCGGACCATGGGCCGCGGCAGGTCGTGCTCTTCGCGGTCGACGACGGTCCAGTCGGTGGAGTTGTTGATCCGCTTGACCTTGATGGTCTGTCCGGCGATGTAGAGCGTCGCGTCGGAGGCCCGGCCGTTGTCGCCCCAGGTGACGCCGGCGGCCGCGGTGAGGGCCCGGCGGCGCGGGTCGTAGATCCCGGAGAAGTTCTCCGGGGACTCGAAGGTGATCAGAGGGTCGGGCTCCCCGTCGGCGCCGGTGGAGGCGGTGAGGAAGGCCACGCCGTGGACCAGGGCGTCGATGTGGGCCTCGGAGTAGAGCAGCTCGAGCTCGTTGTCGGCCCAGATCTTGTCGATGCCGTACTCGGCGAGGTCGAGCCCGGGCAGGGTCATGCCCTTGAGGTCCAGCCGCTCCTCGAGGGCGTCGACGACCAGGCCCGGCCAGCCCACGGCCTGCAGGGTGTTGCGCAGCTGCGGGGGCGTGGCGATGCCGAGGTCCTTCACGGCCTGGTGGGCCTCGTAGTAGTCCCGGCGGGCGCGGTTGTAGGGGCGGTTCTTCTCGATCCGCTCCACGATCTGGTCCAGCAGGGACATCTCCTGCAGGGACAGCTGCGTCAGGCGGTTGAACTCGGCCACGTGCACCAGCCCCTTTCCTAGAAGACGATCACTCGGCTCTTGCGGTCGTTCCGGTCCTGGCCGGGCCGGCGGTTCTTGCGGGTCAGCCCGACGAGGGCGTGGGTGCAGCCCACGAGCGGGGAGATGTCGGCGAGCACGTTCTTGCGGGACCAGACCCAGGCGGAGTCGCCCAGGGGACGCTTGCGCGCGGCGGCCACGGCCTCGTCGAGCTCCTGCTGGCCGGTGTGCACCAGCCGCTGGGCGTCGTCGTCGAGCTGCTCGTCGGTGGTCTCGCGGTGGATCAGGTCGAAGACCAGTCCGCAGGCGTTGGCGTACTCGCGCATGTTCAGCGGCTTGGTGCGCACCCCGGCGCGCTTGAAGTCGTCCTTGAGCGCGCCGGCGGCCGAGCCCTCGTCGAGGACGAACTCGACCGGGGACCAGCGGTCCTGCAGCTCCTTGGCCCGGGCGGCGACCCAAGCGGTGCCGGGGCGACGGTCGATGACCTCGAACTGGATGTCGCCGTTGGCTTTGTAGGAGGCGGCGTAGATGCCGGCGGAGTCACGCGAGGGCGGGACGTCGACGGCGAAGGCGAGGGTCTCGCCCATCTGGGAGTACCGGTCGGTGAGCTCGCGCCAGGCGTCGAGGTCGATGATCGCCTCGGCGGCCGTCTCCTCGCGGATCCCCAGCCGCTCCCGGCGCCAGGCGTCCTCGCCCAGGTCCGGGTCGTTGAGGAAGGTGCGCAGCTCGTCGGCGATGTATTCCAGGGACACGCGGATGTTCAGCGCCGGGTTGGCGATGTAGCGGGCCTCGATGTCGTAGGTGTCGGTCTTCTTCGGGACCGACCACTCCATCCAGGCCAGCCGCCCCGGGTCCTCGCCCAGGGCCCGCTCCCGGGTGCCGTTGAGCACGGTGGAGTCGATCATCCCGGCCGAGGAGGTGTACCAAATCTGCGGGTTGCCATCCATGGACCGGGCGGCCATGGTCGGCACGATCGCGGCGATCATGTCGGAGGAGACCTTGTAGGCCTCGTCCAGGATGATCAGGTCCCCGGTGAAGGCCCGGCCGGAGCCGGAGGAGCGGGCGAGGAAGCGGACCACGGAGCCGTCGCGCAGGGTGATGGAGAGGTCGTCGGAGCCGTGCAGGATGCCGTTGGACTTCCCCGAGGGCTTCAGCTGGGCGGCGAGCGCGGGGGTGTCCTCGATGAGCTTTTCGAGGCGGCGGAAGATCTGCTTGGCGGCCTTGAACTCGTGCGCCGAGTAAATGATCGTCTTCGTCTCAGCACTCATGAAGAGGTGCCACAGGATCAGCGCCTCGAGCGCTGCAGACTTGCCGTTCTGTCTGGGCACCTCGAGGCCGACCTCGAAGGCGGAGTACTTCCCATCGGGCCGGCAGCGGGTGCCGACCTTGAGGATGTGCTTCTGCCAGGGGTCCAGGAAGAGGCCGGCGACCTTGGCGATCGCCACGATCTCGGCGGCCTTGTTGGTCACCCCGGGCGGGGCGATCTCAATCCTCGGTGTCTGGGCTCCCGTTCTCACTCTGCATCGCCTTCCGGACTGCGTCGGCCAGTCCCTGCCCGGCGGTGGCGCCGTCCTGCTTGTCGAAGGTGCGGATCTCGACGAGCAGCCCGCGCATCTCGCGCACCAGGGCGGCGACCTCGCGCGGCATCGCCGAGGGCAGGGCGCCGTTGAGGTAGGTGTAGAGCCGGACGTACTCGGCCTTGAAGTCGATCTCGCCGGCCTCGGTCCGCACGACGTCTCGGAAGGCCTCGGCCGGCAGGCGGTCGGCCATCGTCTCCTGGGGCTTGGGGTTCCCGCGCTTCTCGGCGCGGTAGTCGGCCATGGCCCGCTTGCACTCGTCGCAGGCGTCCTCGCCGTGGGCGCGGTGGCGGTTGTAGGCCGCCGGGGTGCCGCACGGCTTCAGCTCGCGAGCCATGCAGACCCCCTAGTCAGAACGCGAATGGTGAACGTGAACAAACAGCGGTTCAGCGTGTAAAAAATGCGACTATGCCGCGAGACTCGCCTCGGAGCCGGCAGGGGGTGAACCCCCCACCCCGGGACACGGGAACCGGACTCACCAGGACCGGGATGTCACTGGCACCGGCACCGACTTCAGCTCCTTGGCATTGGACCTGCGGGAGTTGCATCCGCGGTGCGCCGGCATCAGCTTCCCGAGCAGGGCACCGCCCTTGGCGAGCTCCTCGACGTGGTCGGCGGTGAAGGACATCGCGTGCTTCCAGTGCAGCCTTGTGTCGATGCTGCGGTGACAGACCCAGCACGGCAGATCCTCCCGAGCCGTGCGCCGCTTCAGAGCCGCGGCTTTCGCCTGGTACTTCCGATCGTTGTACGGCGTGCGCTTCTTGCTCATGCCGCGGCCTCACCTGGATCAGGACCGAAGTCATCCGAGCCCCACGGGATGAAGCCCAGCGTCGACTCCTTCGGGGTCCGCTCGTGCGCGCATCTCCAGCACCACGGACCAGTCACCGCAGGGACACCGCACCGGCACGTCCTGACCGAGACCACGAGATCACCACCCGGGCCGGGACCGGCGTCGCTCCCGGTCCACGTTGCCGATCGCCTGATCCGCGGTCGGGTCCGAGTAGGTCCGCCGCTCTGGTTCCTCCCGGGCGGTGTACGGGTTGTTGCCCGCGGCCCGCAGGCGCCGCAGCGTCTGCTCCCCGCGGGCGTGCTCCACTCGGGCCTGCATCTGCAGCCGGGCGTACAGGTCAGGGTCGGTCGCCATGTCGGCCTCCGGGAACTCGAAGTAGGTGGCCTCATCCGGCTCGCGCCCCAGCTGGCCAGGCTGGCAACCCATCGGCGGTGGTGGTCGGTAGCGAAGCGCCCGGTGCCGGTGGTTGGTTGGATGCGGCGAGCAGGTCCGGCCCAGTGGCATGCGAGGACCACCGGTTTCGGTGCCGGCCTTCGGCCCGCCCGAGCGGGTTGACGTTGACTCGCCGCAAGTCTGAGCGCCGGCCCCGCCCTCGGGGGATGAGGGCGGGGCCGGGCGGACAGCCTGGTGGGCACACCCACGACAGATGCGCGGGGCACTCGCTTTGAAGACCAGGCCGTGGATCCCGCGCGCGCCCGGGCTGCGTTGTCCGGCAGGCATAGCGCGGGAGTAGGAGCGGCGCTCGCGGCGCCGGGCATGACGAGGGCCCCGGGAGCAGGTGCTCTACCGGGGCCCTTCGACAGCTATCTCTATTCAAACGCAGATTAACGTAGATCCGCCCGGGTGTCTATGCAGCATCATCAGTCACGTGCTCAGGACGAGGCGCCCGACCCGGCAGCGGCCGGCGCTTCACCATCTCCCACGCCACCATCACCTCGCCCACCCGGTACAGCTTCGCCCGCCCGCGCTCGCCGACCGCGTGCACGATCCCGCGAGAGGCCCACTCCCGCACCTGCGCATCGCTGAGCCGAGCACCCAGCGCCCGGGTGAAGTACGAGGCGATCTCCGCCGGTGTGCCCTCGACGTCCTGGGCATCCTGATCCCGGCCCGCCAGCGTGGCCGCCACATCCCACTCCCGCTCGCACACCCGGCAGGTGATAGTCCCGTCGGTGCGGTGCGTCGCCAGCGGCGCACCGCACTCGCACACCCCGATGACCCGCCGCTCCGGCGCCCGGTCCATGCACCGCCGCGCCCTGCGCAACGCCTCGGCGAGATCCCGGGACGAGGTCTGCACGCCCGGCTGGAGCACCAAGCGGCCGAGGCCGTTCAGCGCTCGGACCGCGAAGTGCGCGTCGGGGTCGTCGTAACGGTGACGGGACTGCGGGTCGGCGTCCCCGGCCACGGAGCGCAACAGGTAGCGCAGCTCCTCGGCGGCGAAGGACGCGGTCTCGTTGAAGACATGGCGCTCGCCGGTGCCGCCTCCTCCGCCCTGCTTGGCCTGGCCGGTGACGGTGTCCTCGAGATCGTGGAGCACGCCGGGGGCGGCCAGGATGTCGGCGCGCAACTGGTCCTCGTGGCGGGTGCAGAGGTAGCCGGTTGGGGCGGGGGTGTCGCAGTGGCAGGTGGTCATGGCTTCTCCTGGCAGTCGGGGCAGGGGGTCGGGTGGGAGTACACGGTGGCGAGGTGGTAGCAGTCCATGTGCCCGTCCTCGTGGTGGAAGTACTCGGTCGGACCGCCGCGCCACCGGGTGGCGGGATGTCCCTGGATTAGTTGGCCGCAGTGGGCGCAGAGGGTCATGACCGGAGGTCCTGTTCGATGAGGCCGGAGAGGTAGTCGTAGGGGCGCCACACGGCGGCGTCGGATCCGCCGGCGGTGAGGCCGTCGATCCACTTGAGCTGGTCCGGGGAGACGCGGCCGGTCTCGGTCTTGAGCTCCCGGAAGATGGTGCGGCCCCGGGTGGGGTGGACGAGCACGAGGTCGGGGAAGCCGGGGGCGGAGCGCCGGGAGTCGTGGGTGTGGTACTGAAGCCACCAGCCATGGCCGAAGGCACGTTGCAGCAGGAACTTCTGGAACTCGGCCTCGGTCCACCGGTACATCGGATCGTTGGGTGAGGGCTTGGTCTTCTTGGTGGTGGTCACTTCCTCTTCCTCCTGCGGGGCCTCTTGCGCTTGCCTGGTCGTGGTGAGTCTGTGGATGGGTTCTCGTGCCGGCTCTCCTTGGGGGGTGGGATCAGATCGGCTCCCGTCCCGTCCTGTCCTGGCCTGTCCCCACCTGACCCGGCCCGGCCCGCCCCGTCCCGTCCCGGCAAATCCAGATCCGCGATAGCTGACATCTGGTCGGATCTGCCCGAATCTGCCGGATCGGGTTCTGGTGCCTGCTCCGCTGGTGGTTCCGGGGCCGGATCCGGCCGCTGCTCGAGCGTCTGCACCGCGGGTGCGGGAGTCGTCGCCGAGTGGGCTGCGGGCCCGGTGCCGTCGTCCTTCGGGGCGGGGCGGGGGCGGGTCTTGCGGGCGCCGTCGGTGGCTTGCACGTGCTCGCCGTGGGCGGCCAGCCATGCGGCGCTGTGGGCCGTGTAGTAGGGCTTGGACGGGATCGGGTAGAGCTCCTTCTCCCACGACGCCAGATCGTCCTGGCGGGCGCTGTTGCAGGTCTTGCAAGCCACCACGAACGTCTCCGGGGTGGCGGCCTTGCCCGGGATGAGGTGGTCGTAGGTGCCACCGCGGGCGGACTTGCGGTCGCGCCAATTCACGATGACCCCGCACCAACGGCAGCCGTCGCCGTCACGCAGACGGACCGGGACCGTGAGCGCGATGTTGCGCGCGTCGCGGTTGCGCTGGTTCGCCCAGTCACGGGCGGAGCGGGGGATCATGTGGAATAGCTCCTCGTCCTCCACCAGGCGCAGGGCCTCGGAGCCGTCCTCGAGCTCGACGCGGTTGGCGTACCCCGCGGAGACTGCCTGGTCCGCCAGCAGCTGCCACCGGGACATCCCGGCGATCTGCTTGAACGGGCCCAGGCGGATGACGTAGTCACCCTCGAAGGCCGCCACGTAGGCGGCGCACCGGGACATGCACCCGAACAGCTCGTTGACCGTGCGGTCATCGGCTTGGGGGTGCTCCAGTGCCTGGAACACCGCCGGGTGGGAGTGGGACGCGTCCGAGGACTTCAGCCAGGACATCAGGCACCCACCTCCGTCGCCGCCACGGGGGCGGCCGGGACCCGCTCGACGGCCAGGCGGCCGGAGTCAGGGCGGTGGGTGCATGGTGCTGGTGGAAGCATCTCGGAGTCTCCTAGCGAGCGCGGTGGATCAGGACAGTGGTGGCGGGGTCCAGGCGCCGGGAGCTGGTGCGGCCGTCGCGGTAGCGGAAGGCCAGCGCCACGGAGTCCGGGTAGACCTCGGCGCCGGTCAGCGTGACCAGGCCCGGGCCGCCGTCGGCGCCGATGCTGATCAGCCGCCCCGCGTAGGCCTCTGT
>NZ_JBSWWW010000014.1:0-6381 GCF_056160285.1 Alteromonas sp. AWJ4_197
GTCCGCGGCCGCCCCGGGCACCCCGTCCGGGAACTGCGGCCGTCCCGGCGGGCTGCCGCCGGGGTCGTCGCGGAGGTGCTGCTCCGGCTCCTCGTCCGTCCTGGCGCGGAGCTCAGGTGGCCGGATCACTGCACCCCTCGATGTGCTACTTAACGTATGCGAATTCACAGGGTGGTGCTTGTACACACTTTCGCGACCGCAAACAATCCAGAGCGGGTTGTAGCTCGGGGAGAGGCACCGGCAGGACTGCCTGGGAGGGGGACGGCCGGGCCGTGCCCGCCGAGGGCCGCAGGTGGGCCGGTCGTCCGGGGTGTGGCGGGAAAGTGCTCCGGCTCCGGGCGCCTGCCGGGACGCCGCTCAGCACCTGCCGGCTCCGCCACCGACGAAAGATGGCCCGCCCGGTCCAGTAAGACCGAGCGAGCCGCGGACACACAGACGGCGAGATCTGCGTGCCCACCGCACAGCCTACCCCGCCTCCGCTCCGCTCGGAGGTACCGGTCCACCGAACGGGCGCCGGCACGCTCATCCGGTCCGCCGGCCCTGCCCGCAAGGGCCGTGCGTCTCGCCACCGGAGAGATCCCGCCGGGCACCGCAGCACGATGTGCCGTCGGATCTGCCGTCGGATCTGGCGTCGGAGACGACGAGATCCCCGCCACCCTGAGCCGTGAGGGCCGGAATGGCGGGGATCGCGAGTGTGCCCCAGGAGGGAGTCGAACACCGGTGGACGGGGCGTAACATGGTGCAACACCACGGAAACGCACGGAACTGCGGGGATCGATCAGGAGGCCGCGGGGTGCGTTGATGACGGCGTCAACGGCCCCTGTCAACTTTCACCAGGCCCCCAGAACAGAACCCCTAAGAGCAAGCGCTCCTCCTCGCTCAGCCAGCGCAGCCGATCCAAGAGGACCGCCTCCGTGACGCCAAGATCCTCGGCCAATCCGTACAGCCGGCCTTGCCAGTGTCGGTGGGCGTAGAGCGCCTTGATTGGCACGAGGCTTCGCGCTGTCTGCTCCCGGACTTTCTCCTCGACCGCCTGCGACTGGTGACCGACGTGCCCTAGCTCGAGGTGCACGAGCTCGTGCGCTAGCGCGCAACGCGCCTCGATCTCTGTCAGTCGGTCGTCCAGCCAGATGGTGGAGTGGCCGTCAGTCACAGCCGACAGCCTTTCCAGTGCCATGTGCTGGACGGTGATATGCGGGGGGAGCACAGCCCATGGGTCCATGCATCTGAACGTAGACAGTCCTGGGGACAGGACAACAAACGCGACACGCGTGGGCCGCGCACACTGATCAGGCAGAGTTCCAGACAGCTCCGCGCGTCCGAGTGACCTGAAGATCGGGAAGCAGTAAATCCCCGCTGAAGATGATTACTTCCTTGCCGACATGTTGGAGCTGGGCTGTGTGGCCGATCTGAAATTGAGCACATCTTTGACCCGAGTAGAGGCGCTCAGTGATCCGGGGGTCATCGTCGTACGTGATCACCCAACGATGAGGGCTTCCGGCCAGCGCCTCCGCCAGAGATGCGTGGGCGTCAGCGTCGAAAGCGTGCATGTACAGCCCGTCGCCCTGGACCAAGTACGGAGGATCTGCGTATACAAAGACGTCGTCTCCGTATGGGCGCAAAGTTGTCAGGAAATCCAGGGCATCGAGCTCGGTGAGCGAGATTCGGTGCGCAAATCGGCTGATGTACTCAACGCGATCGGCCAAAGTATCTCGATTGAATCGCGCGTCGATGAGCCAGCGGCCCGTCTGTTCCAGCCCACCGATCGGGCGGGCCGAAAGGATTCCTGATCGATTGGTGCGGTTGAGGTAGAACGTAGCGAACCCGAGTGTCAAATCGTCGAACTCGCCGGGCTGCATGTACACAGCTCGCTGGGCACGCCACTCATCGACGGAGAGATTTACGGTCAGGATTCTGTCGATGAACTGTTCCGGGGTACGCAACACGGCCCGCCAGAAGGCCGCGATACCCGGGTTGAGGTCGTTGAGATGAATATGGTCTACGGCATCCTTGTTGAGCAGTTCCAGTGCTGCACCTGCTCCCCCAGCGAAGGGTTCGGCGTAGTGCCGCGGAGAGCAGTCTTGGAACTGCAGCACTCGCTGGAAGAAGGGAGCCAGTCGGGCCTTGCCGCCGGGGTATCGCAGGGGAGAGAGATAGCGCATGTCAGTGATTCTGCCTCAGTCGTTGGTTCATGGCCACGAGCAGGGGCTCGAGCAGTCGATAGTGACTGACGACGTCTCGGGGACCTCCGCTGACTGCTGGATCATGCAGGAAGGAGTTGATTTCCACCCATGCCCCTCCACCACCGGACCCCAGCCGTTCATAGAGCACTTTGAGGGGGTCTCGACTTGTGGCTGGGAGGGACTGCACCTCAGGCCTGAGGTGCAGAATGATTTTTCGGATCTGTTTGTGAGTCTGGGATTCGTACTTGACCTCCGGCACAGACTCCACGAAGACCTTGACGCAAAGGTCAACGAGAACTCGGATCATGACGCCAACGATCTCGTGCTTCGTCGCCACTTTCAGCCCTCTCATCTGCTTCAACACCTCCTGCGTGCGTGGAGGGAAGGCCGACAGGTCCAACGCATTGAAGTCCGGGTCAATCTGAAGATCGACCTTGGGGGCGGGCAGGTCGACGATGGGGAGCTCAGGAGACTCAGTGCGATTCGACTTGGAGTGCGGCTCAGAAGTTTCCGTCCACAGCCCCTCCGCCTTGCGTCGTGACGACGTTGCGTTCGTCGGCGAGGCAACTACCTTCCCAACGTCTGGCGATACGGCCTTGGTCCCTTCGATCAGGTCGGCGATGGGTTGCAGGTACTCGACAATGTCCGGGACCGAGTTGAGTTCGCGGGACCATACACCGCCCCCCTCCTTCTTGTCCTTGCTGAGGTCGTAGAAGATGCGACTTATCGCAGGCTTCAACTCCTCCGGTGTGCGCGTGAACTGGATATCTTCGCCGTCCCATGAGTACCCCAGCACTTCGCGCGTCGGCTTTCTGTCGATCAGGCGTGCCACCGTCGTGTACCGCTCATCAGTGGCTGCTTGAAGATCCGCAACGAAGCGCTCGTCGTCCTTGTACCAGTCGCCTACACGACGACAGAACGCGCTCGTCAAGGATGGAACGCCCAGGCGAACATTGAAGTTATCGGCTTCCCTGGCATTCCAACCGACGGTACCGACACCGTTCAGTTGCCCAGTGTGCCGGCGCCGAACCCACTCAACAGCTTGCTCACGCGAACCGAGCACAACGACCCGCATCGCGCCGAATGGAGGTCCCGCGGACTCTTCAACCACTTTTCGGATTGCGTTGTACTGGCGCTCACCGCCGGCGAGTTCGGGATTGTTCCACAGAAGGAGGCAGGCCAACCGGCGATTTCCCTCGAGGACGACGTACTTGCCGCCCGTCCTAGTCGATGGCACGACGATTGGGAATTCTGAGGGGTTCAGCTCTCGGCGGTCGACTATGTCGCGCAGAAGGTTGACCGTCTGACTCCTTGTCACTTTGAGCATGAGTCGGACGGCGTCTTGCTGATCCTTCGCAGTTCGGGGGAAGCGCGGGTTGTCCTCATCCATCAACAGGTCATCGAGACCGATGTGCAGGATAGGGGCGCCTTCGCCCATACCGCCACGCTCAGGGTTATTTTGCGTCACTTGTCTCCCCTTCCTGCCCAGCCCGGGCAGGGGTTGGTTCTTTGATTAGGTGCGCCGACGGCAATGAAGGGCTGCCGCCGACTGCGAGTGATTAGCGCTCGGCATCGAACTACTCCTGCGGTCCCTCAGCATCGGCGTCCTGTTGCTGGCGCAGCGCTCGTCCCTCTGAGGGGGCGTCGTAGCCAGCCATCAACGCCTCGTCCGGCACCGGGATCTCCTCCTGCCCCGGCACCTCACTCTCGACACCGCTGTCACCTGTCACAGTCGACGCGCCTTCGCGCTCGCGGCGCCGGCGTGCCAGCTCGTCTTCCGAGGGAGCAGTCAACGGGTGCTCGTCCTCGTCTGTGACCAGCGCCAGCTCCGGGGTCGCCAACAGGTCATGCTCAGCTGCGGGGCTCCCCGCTTCCCGTGGGAAGGTAGTTGACTCGGACAGCGAAGAGTCCTCGGCAGGGCGCTCGCGGCGCTCCTGGCCTGCCGCGGGGCTCTCCCCCGCGTGGGCAATGGGGGCGGTACTGTCTGCATTCCCACCACGCTCCATCCGCATCTCGCGCAAGACTGCCAGAAGGATCCGGCGGTCGTGCTCGCTCAGTTCGGTGTCAGTGCGAACGGCATCCTCGATACGGACTGCGCTCCCGGCCTGGGCGGTGACTCCCATGGTGGCCAGGGCCGCGCGGCCGACGATGCTCTCAGGAACTCCGAGGGCTTCGGCGATACCGAGCAGCTGCGCCCCGGAGAAGGCCTTAGCCCCGTCGCGGCGCAGCTCGCCCCACCGGGACTTGTTCAAGCCCGTCCCCGCAGGGGACCGATCCTCGAGATCACGGAGGGACCAGCCGGTGCTGGCCTGCCTGTCTCGGATGAGGGCTCCGAGTGTCTGAGATGCGTTCACTCTTCGATCCTGACTGGGATTCCCGGACGATGCGAACGGCCGGGCACTGGGAGTTACGTGGGGAGTGGGCACTAAGAGGGTGCCTAAATCACCCCCACCCTAGCGCGAGATGCCGGGAAATAAGGGCGCCACCCTCTTGTCACGTGGGCACCAGAGGGCTACGTTTGGCACGAATATCTGGACACCTGGAAAGGAAACCCGTACAGTGAAACGCATCGAGTCCCCCACCCCCCAGTTAGGAGATCTCTGGATGGAACTCCAAGACCGCAAGAAGCTGGCGAAGCTGATGGTCATCCAAGACGTGTCCCAGCGGGAGCTTGCGCAGCTGGCCGGATGGAAGACGCACAGCTACCTCGGCCGCCTGCTCCGCGGCGATGCGAAGACGCTCAACCCGGAGCCGGCGCTGCGCATCGCCAAGGCGCTGGGCGTCGGCGTCGACGATCTTTTTTTGACCAAGGTGTCCGTAAATCCCACCCACTCAGATAGGAATATCCGGACACGGAAGAAGGTGGCGGCGTGAGCGGCATTGAAGACTTTCGGGGCTACTCCCCGAAGGAGGTCGCCGAGATGACCGGGCTGTACGGCGAGCACGAGCTGCGCCGCATGGCCGCTGCTGGGGAGGTCGCCCACCACCGTGGTGGACGGAACCGGGTCGTGTTCTTCCCCGAGGACATCAAGGCCCTGCTGCGCGCTACTCGACGGGCCCCGGCGAAGAAGGCCGAGACCGCCCCGCTCGAGGCCGTCACCGCTGAGGTGGGGCAGATCGACCCGTTCCGCTCCACCCCTCGCTCGCGCTCGGCGCACCGCGCTCGTCAGAGCGCATGAGAAAAGCGGCCACCTGAGCCAACAGGTGACCGCTCCCCGGGAGCCGATCAGACGGCGCCCATAGATCCAGCTGCGAATCCACAAGGAGTCTAGCAATGCCCCTCGACAGGATGAACCTCACCCTGGACCACCCATCGGTCCACGCCCGCCTCGCCGGTGACCCGCTGGCCGAGCGTGCGGCCCGCCGGGAGTTCGGCCGGAAGCTGCAGATGCACCGCTCCTACCGCGGCATCACCCGCCAGGACCTCGCCCGGGCCCTGGGCATGGAGCCCGACCTCGGCGCTGCGACCGTCGCCCTCATAGAGGCCGGGGACGTGCAGATCACCGTAGCCCGGGCCAATCGGATCGAGGAGGTCTTCGGCATCCCGGCCCCCGCACTGATGCTCATGTCCCGGATGGCCGTCACCGATCCCCCGCTCCCCCACGAGCCGCGCACCGCCGTCAAGGGCCGGCGCACCAGCACCAACCGGCGGATCAAGGCGCTGGCCGTGCTCGCGACCATCGTCGCGGCCGTCCTGGCCGTGGCGGCCCTGCTGCTCTTCACCGCCGGCCACACCTTCCCCGGAGCCCTGGTCCTCGCCGCGGCATGGATCGTCTTCTCCCCGCCCGCCGCTCTCGTCACCGCACAGATGATCGCCCGCGGACACGGCAAGGGGGCCTCCCGATGAGCACCATCATCACCACCGCGGCCGAGCTCGAGGCGCTGCCCATCGGTTCCGTGATCCGTTCCGATGACGGCTCGACCTGGGCGCGCGAGGCGTTCCCCACCCTCTGGCCCCAGGGGGACTCGGGTGCAACCGACAGCGCGTGGGCGCAGACCGGCGTCGAGGACATGCACTCCTCGCAGTGGCTGGCCGAGTGGGGTTACCTGCCCGCCGCCGTGCTCTACACCCCCCAGGAGGCCGACCGTGTCTGAGATCCTCCTCGCCGTCGTCACGGCGATCACCGACCTGCTTGGCCCCGCGGCCGGCCCGCTCTCCGGCGGACTGCCCGTCGTCGCCCTGCTCACCCTCATCGGC
>NZ_JBSWWW010000015.1:0-6093 GCF_056160285.1 Alteromonas sp. AWJ4_197
CGCGACGCCCGCGACGCCGAGACCGCCGCCACCCTGGCCGCCCGGGCGCAGGAAACCCTCACCGAAGGGGCGCCAGCCTCCGGCCTGGCCCTGACCCTGGCCGAGACCGGGACCTTCCGCTACGGCGGGCCCCACGGCGTGCGGGTCGGGGACACCGTCACCATCCGCCTGGCCAACGGCGTGGAGCTCACCGACGTCCTGCGCCAGGCCACCATCACCTGGGACCAGGACGGGCTCGCCGTCGTCCCCTCCGTCGGAGACCGCACCGACGACCCCTCCGCCCAGCTCGCCAAGGCCATCGGCCGTCTGGCCGGCACCGTCCGCGAACTCGCCCGCAGATAGGCAGGTAGACCCTCATGACGATCACCAGCTACGGCTACCGGGGAACCATCGATGAGGTCCAGTGGGCCCGCATGGCCCCGCACATCTCCGCCGCCCGCTACGGCGTCGTCGGCTTCGACGACTGCGCCGTCACCGCCGTGGCCGGCGCTGATCGCACCCTCGAGGTCGCCCCGGGCCGGGCCTGGGGGCAGGGCGTGATGGACGAGCTCAACCACAACCCCGAGCCGCTGCGCGTGCAGCTGCCCGCCGTGGCCTCCGGGTCCCGCTGGGACCTCATCGCCCTGCGCCGGTCCTGGCTGGAAGCCCCGGGCAAGACCAGCCTCGTCTCCGTGCAGGGCACCTCGACGAAGGCTATCCCCGCCAACCGACTGGCCACCGCCGGCGACGTCGACGACCAGCCCCTGGCCCTGGTTCGCGTGGTCGCCGGCCAGTCCGCCCCGGCCGAGATCGTCGACCTGCGCTGCTGGGCCGAGTCCGGCGGCGTGCAGGTCCTCACCGACCTCGCCATGCAGTACCTCGCCTTCCCCGGCTCCATGGTCTGGCTCGACTACCAGACCTACACCTTCAGCCGCGGCACCAACAACGGCTCCCCCTGGGGATGGGTCAAGACCTCGAGCATCGGCATGCGCCACGGCCACCAGCAGCTCTTCGCCGGCTGGGCAGCACGGGGCACCATCACCTCCACCAACGAACCCCCGCGGCGGATCAACAACGCCGACCTGGTTGTCGCGCGCACCGGGGCGACGTTCACGCTCTCCTCCGGGGACTGGACCAACCTCGGGGTGATCCTCTTCAGCGTCACCCAAGCGGCCACGACCCCGCCCACCGGCACCGCCTGGCAGCACTTCCCGGCCATCGTGACCCGCGCCGATGACGCCCCGCAGCTGATCGCCGTGGCCTGGAACAAAGTCGACGGCGCCCTGCGGATCCGCGCCATCCAGGGCATGGGCACCACCACCATCCGCACCGGGGCGAGCATCAGCCTGATCCCGACCTGGACGACCACCGACTAACACAGAAGGAGGGGCGGCATCGTGCTGTTCCGTTATGCCGGCGTCATCGCCATCAACCCGAACACCGACCAGACCGAGATCGTGAAGTCCGCCACCGGCACCGTCCACCTCGACGAGAACTGGGAGACCCCCATCGAGGTGCACGACGTCAACGGCTTCGCCATGACGACGCTGAACACCACGGTGGAGGGGCTCTTCCCGGACTTCTACGTCGCGGACCAGCCCGTTGTCGGCTTCAAGACCTCGAGCGGGCACCGGTTCTACCTGCGGTCGTCCACTCCTGTACCCGGCCCGGCGGGACCGCCGCCTGTGGCCGTGACGGCACTCGAGGGTGCGCTGATATTCGAGTACGAGGACGGCACGAAGGTTCCGGGACCCACGTTGCCCATCCCGGGTCCCGTGTCTGACGCGGATCTCGACGAGGCCATCGATCGTGCTGTGGAAGACGGTCGCATTTCGAGCGGCGGCACGTCGATCGTCGAGGTAGAAGCCGGCGTCTTTGACATCACTGGAACGAACGTCGTCGAGGTTGAGCCCGGCGTCTACGAGATTGGAGCATGAGCATGGTTCGTGTCTACGGAATGGACCCGGGGCGTACGCTGCCGCAGGCCGCGAAGAGGGAGTTGGCGGCAGAGTTCGCCCCCGTGGCGACCTCGCCGGTGGCGGCAGCGATCGCGGACCCCGTGGCGTCGGTGGCCGTGCAGGTACTCGGGGACTCGACGGGCAACGAGGAGACAGAGTGGGTGTACCTCACCCTGCAGCAGGCGGCCGCGTTGCAGCCTGCCTTCGAGGTCCGACACCACGTCTACAACAACGACACCGACAGGATGCCGCGACCGAAGATCGTTCGCGCCGCACCCAACGGGGAAAGGCACCTGCCCATGAACGGGGTGGCCGGTTCCTTCCCGAAGGTCCCGGGTAAGTCGATTACTGGGGATCTAGACATACGCGCCAGGGTCGAGCCGTCCTCCTGGGCTTCCGGTGCTGAGCAGGTCATTGCGGCGCAGTTCCCGGACGCTTCGGCCAATGCGCGGTCTTGGATGTTCACCATCACCGCGTCCGGTCAGCTGGCGTTTCAGTGGTCGACGGACGGCATCGCGTTGCAGACCGTGGCGGCTTCCGGCGCCTGGAGCCCGCCCACTGGGCCGGCGTGGGTGCGGGTCACTCTGGACGTCGACAACGGCTCCGGCTCTCACGTCGTGGCGTTCTCCCAGTCCACCGACGGCACGACCTACACACAAGTCGGGACCGCCGTGACTCGCTCAGGGACGACGACGCTGTTCGGTTCCACCGCAAACTTCCAGATCGGTGGGCGTGGCTCTGCGGACGCGGGCAAGTTCCTCGGGAAGTTCTACGAGGTGGAGATCCGCGCCGGCCTGGGCGACGAGTTCGCGACCCTGGCCCCCTGCCTCCCGGAACACTGGCAGGGCGCGGCTCAGACGGCCTCCCCTGCCGGCTCGCCGATCCTCACGTTCGTCAATGGGTCGTACCCAGGGGCGACCTTCGGATTCCTCAGCGACCCTGCGCGGCTGGGCCGCATGACCCCGAACTACGGTCAGCGACTCATCGTGCTGTCCTCGTCCCACAACGAGGCGTCTTTCCATGGCGACGGGCTGAAGTCGGTGATCCAGACATACGCGTCTGCGGTGGCTGCGCGCCTGCCAGATGTGCCGTTCGGCATCACGACGCAGAACCCTCGCATCGCTCCGGCGAACCGGATCGTGGAGCAGTCGCACCGCCGCCTGGAGTGTCTGTCGTGGGCCCAGGCGTGGGGGTGGACCGTGTTCGACACCTACGCGAAGTACCTGTCCGACTCTCGGGGTGTCTCGGCCCTGTTGCAGTCCGATGGGTTCCACCCGAACACCACTGGGTCGCAGGTGTGGGCCGCTGAGGTGCAGCGCGTACTAGGCATCGCCTAACGGGTCTAGGAGCCGGCACCGTCCAGCTTGAGTGCTGTCTGGACGGTGTCGGCCCACACCTGCGAGCCCTCCTCGTTGGGGTGGAACCCGTCGTCGCGGACTAGACCGGACACGTCGCCGGCGTCCTGGTAGGCCTTGAACACGTCAATGGTGGCGACGTCCTTCCGCGCCCCCCACTGCTCGCGGAACTGGCCCACGATCTCTTCCTGGCGGTCGGCCTGGTCGTCCAGACGCGGGTTCTGCAACGTCACTGCCAGGGCCGGGGCCTCACGCCACTTCCCGATCAGACGCTCCATGAGGGTGTTCATCTCACGTGGGGTGTTGGTCACGGACGTCTGGTTGTGGCCGTGGCTGACGACCACGAGGTCGGAGGCCTCCGGGGCCATGTCGCCGAGGTACTGCAGCGTGTACCCGGTGTGCTTGCCCGAGGCTGAGGCATTCCAGACGACGATCGGCTCACCCTCGCCAGAGATCTCGGTGACGTCGTCGTCGTACTCGTTCGACTCAACGGACCACGTGTGGATCGTCGCTGGACGCCCACTGCTCTCGGCGAGGTCACGGGTGACAATCTGCACCCACTCTTCAGGCGCATCACCGGTCGAGTCGCCCAGCACCGTCAGCACCCAGGGCTCGGACGGATCGTCCAGTTTGCCCACGGACTCTGCTACGGCGGTGAATCTGGTGGGCACGGCCTCCACTTCGACCGCCGCGGGGGGCGTGTAAGCGGCCACCGACTCCGCAGCCTGTGCCTCCGCTCGCTCCTCCTGCACGTACGCGGCCCCTAGGCCTGCAACGAGGAGAGCGCTCAGCCCGATGATCGCAGCGTTGGCGAGCTTCTTGTTCCGTGGCGTCTCCTGCTTCTTTGCGGGGTGTGCAGAGGCAGAGCGGGGGGTGCGTTGCATGAGCGAAATCCTACCGGGCGTCGTCCCCTGAACCGCCTACATGACACGACCACCGTGCCACCCCACGGGGTGGCACTTCACATTGGAGGCCCCATGCCGCACCGGAGACTGGACAGGCATCTCGGCACCCGGGGGTGGATCCTTCTCGTTTGCGCCTGGGTGTGGGGGCTCATCGGCCTGGGCATCCTGCTGCAGGCGGCCAAGACGGGGGAGCCGTCCCTGCTGCATCTTTACATGCCCGTGCCGCTGCGCGTGACCCTGTGGTGGGCGCCGGCGCTGCTCGCGATCTACGGGGCGATCCGTCGGAAGCACCTGCCCGTGGTGACGGCAGCGCTGATCATCGCCCCTCTCATCCGGGTCGCCTCATACCTGTGGGCGTGGATCACCTGGATCGCCCACGAGGTCCCCGCCCTCGACTGGCTGGCGCCCGACTGGGCCGGGGTGCCGTCCGGCTGGTACTCCGCGGCCATGCACCTGCCGCTGATCGCCCTGGTGCTGATCGCTGCGCACAGCAAAGAGGACACCCGGGACGAGGTGAAGTGACATGGAGTGGACGACGATCCCCCACTTCGCCCAGTACACGGCCCCTCTCCTCGGCGCGGTGCACCCTCCGACGTGGGGGGAACTCGGCGTGTACTTCGCCGCGGCCCTCGCGCTCATTGGCGCCGGGTACACGGCCACGGTCACCCGCCGGAACGGCCGGGAGGCCAACGCGGTCACGGCGGCGCAGGCCGCGTGGAAGCGACTGGATGACCTCGAGGACGACATCAAGGACCTCAAGGACGCCCAGAAGGAGACCGCCTCGATCATCTCCGCGTTCACGGTCTTCACTGAGCAGCTGTTCCGGTGGGGCCGCGGCGGCGGCGGGGAACCAGAGCCGACGATCCCCGACAAGCTGCGCGAACGCCTCGAGCACCTGATCCACGACCACGAGGAGAGCTGACCCATGGTGAACATGGCCATCCCCTACCGGGGCCCGGACGGCATGTCCGCCCAGCTCTTCGCCGAGGTGCGGTCCCGGTTCGGCGCCCGCGCCCAGAACCTCGGATACGTCAGCGGCTACCCGGAGGCCGCCCGCCGTGGTGAGACCGGCGGGCACTTCCCCGACGCGCACGGGATCACCCACGCGGTGGACATCGGCGTGGACATCCAGGCCGACGGCACCGGCCTCGACACCCGGGACGCCCTCTGGCTCGCCCACCACCTCCGCGCCCTGGGTGCGGCCGGCAAGCACCCGTTCAGCCGGCGGGGCTACCTGATCCACGACATGTCCGAGACCACCACCCCGCGCCCGCTCATCGCCGGCTTCCACACCGGGTGGAAGTGGCAGCCCTACACCGGGTCGGCGCACTCGGACCACATACACGTCACCACCGGCGGCGACCAGCAGTGGGGCGAGGCCCCGCAGCTCGCCCCCGCGGTCTACAACTCCAAGGCCTCGTGGGGGCTGGCCGCCGCCACCGTCACCCCGCAGAACACCGTGGCCGGCTACTCGCGCCCGGTGCCCAACTTCATCGGGGTATCCCAGAAGTACGGCGACAACCCCACCCAGGACCTCCCGGCCGACCACTGGCTGATCCGCACCTTCGGGAACTACCAGCCGAAGGGCCACACCGGCACCGACTACAACGCCGCCGCCGGCACCGACGTCTACGCCGTGGGCCCCGGCACCGTCCTGTGGGCGGGTCCCGCCTCACAGCTCCCCGGGGACAATTCCGCGGCCGGGTGGGCGTCCCGCTGGTACATCGCCAAGGGCTTCGCCGGCAACGTCCTGGTCATCGACCACGGCCCGTTCCTGGGCGTCTACGCGCACCTGAACCGTCTCGGCTTCTCTGCCGTCTTCATACGGGCTGCGCCGCCGGCTGGGGCGCAGTGATCTGATCGTAGTGGGCGGCCTCGAACTCGGCAGGCGGGACG
>NZ_JBSWWW010000016.1:0-5841 GCF_056160285.1 Alteromonas sp. AWJ4_197
GGCCTGAACTGGGAGCTCGTCGGCCTGCGCGACGCCGGCGGCCGCCCGATCTACAACTCCGCGCTCGCCGCGGGCCAGCCCTCCACGCTCTACGGGCTGGGCCTCAACGAGGTCACCACCGGCGTCTGGAACTCCGAGGCCGCCACCCTGGCCGCCGTCGACTGGCAGAAGGTGGTCGTGGGCGTCCGTCAGGACATCACCTACGACATCTTCCGCGAGGGCGTCATCACCGAGCCCGACGGCACCGGCGGCCAGCGGATCGTCTACAACCTCATGCAGCAGGACATGAAGGCCCTGCGCGTGGTCTTCCGCGTGGCCTACACCGTGGCCCGCCCCGTGTCCCGCCAGACCGGCTCCGCCGTGTTCCCGGCCGGTGTGTTGACCCCGGCCGCGGCCGGCGTCTGATCGGGAGGGCTGAGACATGGCTGAGACCACGCTGACCCCGATGAAGGACACCGCCGGGAAGGTGCACGACATTGTGCCCGGCGGCGTCCGCGCCCTCGAGGCCCTCGGCTGGGAGCTCGTGCAGGCCCCGCCCGCCGAGCCCACCGGCGAGGAGGACACCCCCGACCCGGAGGACACCGGGGAGGAGACGCCCGAGGAGGACCCCGAGGGCGCCGCTGAGGCGCCCACGGACGTCCCGGCGGACGAGGAGACCGAGGAGGCCCCCGCGGCCGCCGAGGAGCCCGCCAAGCCCGCCCGGCGCACCCGCCGTAGCGCGGCCAACGACAAGGAGTGATCGCGATGTCGTGGACCACCCCGCAGGACGTCCAGAACGCCTGGATCGAAGGGGACGGCGATCCCGCCCCCGACGACACCGACCTGCTGCAGAAGTGGATCGACCGCGCCGAGCGGAAGATCCGCCGGGAGGTCCACGACATCGTCGCGCGCCTGGCCGTACCGGACACCGACCCGGCGCACGAGCCGGACCTGGCCGAGACGGTCACCGACGTCGTGTGCTCCATGGTCGAGCGGAAGTTCCGCAACCCCGAGGGGGTGCGCACCGAGCAGGACACCACCGGCCCGATGGGCGGCTCGCGCACCTTCGGCGGGGACCAGCCCGGAGAGCTGTGGATCACCCCCAAGGAGCTCTCGGACCTGCAGTCGGCTCCCTCCGGGCGCTCCAAGGCCTTCAGCATCGACACGCTGCCGGAGCCCGAGAAGCACCCGCTGGCCCACTCCTGGGTCAACGGGCCCGACGCCTACGCCCCGGAGGGACGGGCATGAGCCGGCGCATCACCGCTCACATCGGTGTGCGCCGGCTCCTGACCTCCATCGGCCGCGACGAGCACGGCAACCGCCGCCGCCGGCACGCGGATCCGGTGCCGCTGGGCGTCTACGCGATCTACCCCGCGGGCTCCACCAAGCCCGACGAGCAGGGCCGGCGCCCGGTGGTCACCGGGCGCACCGTGATCGCACCGATCACCGCCGAGGGCGCGATCGGCGCCCACGACCTGGTCGAGCTGCCCGACGGGCTGACCTACGAGGTCCAGGGCCGCCCGGGCGTCTGGAAGAACAACCCGCACACCCGCTCGCGCCGCAACGAAGGCCTGCAGATCGAGCTCGAGCTCTCGGAGGGATGACCATGGCCAAGATCACCCTGGGGAAGTTCAACGGCCGCGCCGCTGAACAGATCCTCAAGCACCACACCACCAAGGCCGAGATGCTGCGCCGGGCCCAGAACGGGGCCCGGGCGGCCGGGCCCGGCTACGTGGCCACGGCCGTCACGGGCCGCACCCGGGCCCGGGCCTCGATCATGGCCGCCACGCCCCGGGCGATCCGCGACAACAGCAGGAACCAGACGCTGCTGAAGACGATCGGCAACCTCCGATGAGCGTCGTCATCGAGGACCGGCCCGACCTGGTCGAGGTCCTCGTGGAAGTGCCCCGCGACGTCGAGGCCGACGTGGTCGCCGACTTCCGTGGCAACGGCCTGGAAGCCCAGACCGAGCTCGACGACACCCGCGCCGCGGGCATGATCCGGGTCACCCGCACCGGGGGCGGGCTGACCAACCTCGTCCAGGACGCCGCCCAGATCACCGTCGAGACCTGGGCGTATGACTCCGTGTCCTCCTGGAAGCTCGCCCAGCACGCCTGGGCGCTGCTGGCGCTGGCCGCCAAACGCCAGGAGATCAACGGCGTGGAGCTCTACGACGTGGACCTCGGCGTGCCCTACACCCTCGACGACGACCTGGCCCCGGAGCTGCACCGGCACCAGTTCCTCGCCACCCTCACCGTCCCGCTGACCGACCTGTCCCTCTCTGTGGAAGGAGCCCCATCGTGAGCTCGAGCAACCGCAAGACCCCGAAGTTCACCACCCTGTACGACCCCCACCAGCCCGGGCGCTCGCGCACCGTGCCCGAGTCCGAGGCCAAGGCCTGGAAGGACGCCGGCTGGACCGAGACCACCGCCCCGGAGCCCAAGGCCACCGAGACCAAGGCCTCCTGACCCGCCCCTCACCGACGGCGCGCACCCTGCGCACCGTCCGGCCCGACCCCGGGCCACCCCAGACTCCTGACGAAGGGACACCACCATGGCAAACGCAGTGCGGGTCGGAGCACCGGCCAAAAGCGCTCGCACCACCGGAGGCCTGCTCTCCGGCCCCGAGGGCACTCCCCTGCCCACCGACGCCACCACCGAGCTCGCCCCGGCGCTGGTCGGGCTCGGCCTGATCGGCAACGCCGGCCTCTCCGAGACCCCCTCGCGCTCTACCGAGGAGGTCCGCGACTGGAACGGCGACATCGCCCGGACCGTGCAGTCCGAGCACGGCCTGACCGTCTCGTTCACGATCATCGAGCGGACCCTGCAGGCGCTGCGCGAGGTCCACGGCCAGGGCAACGTCACCGAGACGACCACCGCCGAGGGCGACACCCTCCGGGTCATCAAGTACAACTCCGAGGAGCTGCCCGTCCGCGTGTACGTCGCCGAGATGCGCGACCGCGGCGGGGTGAAGATCCGCAAGGTCTACCCGCAGGGCCAGATCACCGAGATCGCCGAGATCCCGCACGTGAAGAACGGCCCGATCCAGTACGAGTGCACGATGACCGCCTACCCCGACGAGGACGGCAACAACGAGTACGAGTACGAGCTGATCCCGGCCACCGAGGCCGCGGCCCCGGTCACGCCCTGACCCGGCTCCCCTGACGCCCCGCCGGTAGCCCCCGTGGCCGCCGGCGGGGCGTCTCCCTGAACACCCCTGGCCTGGTCTCTCCGTGGGGCGGTCCACCAGGCCAGGGGGCACGCCCCACCCCGACCGCCCCGCACCGCTGCACAGCTCTCAGAAAGGACCACCCCATGGCCCCGAAGAACACTCAGACCACCGCCCAGAAGGCCGCCGAGGCCGGCGCCAAGGTCCCCGCCGACCACCAGGAGCCCGAGGGCAAGAAGGAGCGGCACGACCCGTCGGAGAAGTTCGTCTTCACCTGCGCCGCCGGCACTTTCACGCTGCCCTACATCGAGAACCTCACCCGCGGCTTCATCAAGGGCCTGAACAACCTGACCCGCCAGGTCCAGGCCGGGGAGCTCGAGGAGGACGCCGTCGACGAGTACCTCTTCGGCGGGCTGCTCGCCGAGGGTCAGTACGAGAAGCTCGACGACATCGCGCTCTGGGACCAGGAGCAGCTCATGGAGCAGTGGAACGAGCAGTCCGCGATGTCCCTGGGGGAATAACGGACCTCGCCGGGCTCCTCGAGGAGCACGGCGAGGCGATCGAGTTCGATCTGCTCTCCACCGGCGGCGGCTACCGGCTGCGCTGGCTCGACAGCGAGACGGTCATGGCCGCGCGCGACTTCAACTGGCGCGACCTCTACGTGATCGTCGAGTTCGCACCCCGGTCCTCGGCCCTGGTCCTGTCCACCGACGGGCGCGAGGCCGTGGAGTGGGACCTCACCCGGCACCTGCTGGCCTCCATGGCCGACGCCCTGAACTGGCTGCAGTGGTCCAAGACCGAGGACGCAGAGAAGCCCGGGGCGAACCCGCCGGAGCCGATCCCGCGCCCCGGAGTGCAGTCGACCAAGAAGCACTACGGCACCGAGGCCCTCGACGAGGACGACATGATCGAGTGGCTCGGCGACCGCTTCGCCCATCTGAAAACCGAATCGTGAGACCCGCACCCACACCGGGGTGCGGGTCTCACGCATCCCTGGGAGGTGCCGCACATGGCCATCGAGCTCGTCCCGGCCTACGTGCCCATCCTCCCCTCGATGAAGGGCATGAAGTCCAACATCGCCCGGGAGCTCAACAGCTCCGGGATCACCAACGTCGCCTCCAGCGCCGGCCAGTCCATGGGCTCGCGCATGGCCTCCGGGCTCGGCTCCACCCTCAAGACCGGTGCCAAGGTCGCCGGCGCCGGCCTGACCGCCGTGCTCGGCACCGCCCTGGTGAAGGGCTTCGGGCGCCTCTCTGCCATCGAGAACGCCGAGGCCAAGCTCAAGGGCCTGGGCAACTCCGGGGAGGCCACCGCCGAGATCATGGCCAACGCCCTGGCCTCCGTGAAGGGCACCGCCTTCGGCATGGACGAGGCCGCCACCACCGCGGCCTCGGCCGTGGCCGCCGGCATCAAGCCCGGCAAGGAGCTCACCGGCTATCTCTCCCTCGTCGGCGACGCCGCCACCATCGGCGGGACCTCCCTGGCCGAGATGGGCTCGATCTTCAACAAGGTCGCCACCTCCGGCAAGGTCCAGGGCGACGTCTTCGCCCAGCTCGGCGACATCGGCATCCCCGTCGTGCAGCTGCTCTCCGAGGAGCTCGGCGTGGCCGCCGCCGACGTCTACAAGCTCGGCGCCGACGGCAAGATCTCCTCCGAGCAGTTCCTCTCCGCCATGTCCTCCATGGAGGGCGCAGCCCTGTCCTCCGGCAACACCACCACCGGCGCCTTCAAAAACATGGGTGCGGCCCTCGCGCGCCTGGGCGCCGGGCTGCTCAAGGGCGTCTACCCCGCCATCGGCCCCGTCTTCAACACCCTCACCTCCTGGCTCGACAAGGCCGAGGGCTACCTCACCCCGCTCGCGGAGGGACTCTCCGTCAAGGTCGGCGGCGCCCTGGCCACCGCCGGCGCGGCCGCGGTGCGCTTCATCACCCCGCTGCGCGACATCGGCAACCGCTCCATCCTCACCCCCGACATCGTCGAGCGGATGGGCCTGTCCGAGAGCTCCCCGCTGGGCAAGGGCATGAACGCCCTCATCGGCGGCCTGCGCGCCTTCTCCGCGGCCTGGCGCTACAACGACGGCGAGGTCACCAGCAGCGGCTTCCCCGGCTTCATGGAGCGCGCCGCCTACGCCCTGCGCCAGACCTGGGACGCCCTGCGCTCCCTGGACTTCTCCTCCTGGAACGCCTTCAAGACCTCCCTGGGCTCCTCCGGGGCCCAGGTTGCCTCCGCGTTCTCCTCTATCGGGGACTCCCTCGTCACCCTGCGCCCGGCGATGTCCTCCTTCCTCACCTCCCTGCCGCAGCTGGGCGGGGCGGTCGGCACGATCGCCGTGGCCGGGATCTCCGCGCTCGCCACCGGGCTGTCCTTCCTCGCCCGCCACGTGGACACGATCATCCGGTTCATGCCGGCGATCGTGGCCGGCTTCGTCGCCTGGCGCGTGGCCTCCATGGCCCTGACCGTCTCCTCGCAGAAGCTGCAGTGGGCCCAGGTCGCCATGGCCCCGGTCCTGCTCGCCAACAACGTCCTGCGCCTGACCAACATCATCCTCGAGAACCGCCAGACCGCCGCCCGCCTGGCGCTCACGACCAGCACGACGGCCAACACCGGCGCCACGGTCGCCAACAACACCGCCCAGTCGGCCGGGGTGCTCACCCGCACCCGGGCCGTGGCCGGGCTCGTCGCCCAGCGCGTGGC
>NZ_JBSWWW010000017.1:0-4767 GCF_056160285.1 Alteromonas sp. AWJ4_197
AATTTTAAATTCTTCAGGGTAGCGTTTACCGCTCATAAGCACCTCTCTTTTCAGTTAGTTTATCTAACTGAGAGGCGTCTAGGAAATTAGTGGCGATTCAGCATTATGAGAGCTTTGTACAATGGACTGATGAATCGAGTTATCTAAAAGAATATCCCAGTTTGTACTAATTACACTAACAGGGTCGGATGTTCGGTAACTGCCGCCAGCTCTGACCGAGGATTTTTCTGTCAGGTAATTAGCAAACTCATTAATATACTGCTTTGAATTCTGAGTATTGTTAAGTACCAACTGAATAGTACGGCCAATCACATGAAAGACAGCCTCCCTAACTTCCATTATCTTATCCAACCCAATACCCCGAAATTGAGAGCTTTCTGTTAAGCACCTATCGAGCGGCGTAAAAATATCTTCAATCTCGGCATCCTTTAATGTTTCCTCTGCATATCCAAGTTGATTGATGATGAAGTTCTTGAATATTGAAAACCTTTCGTTATTGTATTCTTGGGGGGTCTCTGCATATAACCGGCTAGCTTCAGGTAGTATATTTGCCTGAACAGGCGCTCCTGCTTCAACTGAAAACCCTGCGCCTAAAATGTAAACGACTTTCATTTTATCTCTCTTAAATTTTTCAGCTATTTGATGGCCAGTGAGCTACAGCTAACGCCCCAATCAGGGGCAAAAAATAGTTGGGTAAACTTAGCGACACAGGAGCAAAACTAACTGTTTTTTGTCCCACGGTATCGGCTTGTTAGCCTTTACTATTCATCTACGCAAGCATCTATAAATTGCTGTCCAAAATTAGTGACATGTAGATACTCATTTATTTCTTGTTTGGCTGATATATCTCTCCCTCGTCGATTTGCATCTACTGTAATATCGCCAGATTCTTGTCTAAACTCTGTAATTTTCAAACGAGAAAGGTTATCTAAGTAGCTCAAATACAAGTCAGGTACCTCAAGTTCTGCTGCCTCACATGAGTGCTTAAATCGCCTCTTTATTTCTTCAAAAGGTTCAAAGCGATACCAAGTTTCAGTAAACCGTTCACTATCAATTTCAGGGTAACGAGGTACTCCCTTGAAATATGAAAGTAGCTTTGCTTCATCAGAAGAAAGCTGCCGGATCACCTCAACGAAAGATGGATGGGCCAATGTGGCTGACTCTTTATCCATAGAAGTGGCTAATAGGTTAAGGTACATGTCCCTTAACGAGTCTTTGTAGCCAGTATATTTTAAAGACTCTAGAAGAGGTCCGGCCAAATGGGGTTCTGGAGTAATAATATTGTCAGCACTTTTTTTTCTCATTTTTTTTGGAAGTTCTGTAATTACAAACTCTTCTATTTTTTCATATCCCCAAACAAGCCCTGATATTGGTTTCAATGCAAGGTTTGCCGCCTTTGCAACAGTCTGTAATCCCTTGCCGATTTCCTTAGCTGCTGGGCTGACTGCATCTTTATATAACTCGGGAACTACTGCACCGATATTTAATGCCTTGGCTTTGTCGGTGAAGTCATTGCTTTCTTCGTCAGACATGGTTTATTCCTCTCCCAGGGCTAACACCCACATAAGGGGCGCAAACATGGCGGCTATAATCGGAACGAAGTGACACAGCCGCCATGTTTGTGTCCCAGCGAGCGGAGCGAGTGACTTAATTTGATTGTTATATTTGTGGTTGTTCAACCCACTGAACATTCGTTTGCTGGATACCAAGACCTTGCTTGAACTTAACAGGAAATTCTAGGTTCGGCTCGTTTACCCAGCCGCGCTCAATAAACAAGTTGTAACCTGAGTCGGTTTTCTCGTACTTGACCGCACCCAGCCAGATTGAATCCCACTGCCCAAGAAATTCTAATTCCTCTAACGATTCAGGGTAAGTGCCATTACGAACCTTATGCAACTCAATAATTGATATGGCAGAAACGAAATTTTGGGTACCGAATGTTGTATCAGCTTCTGGAAAGACACCAAAATCACATGCTGTAAGAGATAAAAGCATCAAGGCTGTGAAAAAAATCCTTTTCACTTAGAGTATCCTTCAAAAAATATAACACCCACATAAGGGGCAGTAATACGTGGGCTAAAATCCGAGCGAAGCGACAGAGCCCACGTGTTACTGTCCCAGGGAGCTTGCGACCGACTTAATGTGATTGTTAGCCGCCAACCTGTGTGATGTGTAATAACTCACCTGACGGGCCCCACAAATAAAAAACCTTACCCCATGATTCTTGGGATATTGAAGTGATTTTCTGCTTAAGTCTAGATTCAGAGCATACCCGAAACGCTTCATTGATGTCAGATACACAAATTTGAAGCATAAAGTTGCTGGCTAGAGATTCATCGTAAAAGCGCTGAAGAAAGAAAAGGCAGTCACCGTTTTGAAATAATGTGAGGTCGTCAGTTACATATTCAGAATCAAAACCAATTTCTGAGTAGAATGATTTTGATACTTCATAGTCTTTGCTTGGAATAAAAGCCTTTAGATCCGTTACGTCCATTGTACTTTCCATTTGGCTGCTAACACCCACATAAGGGGCAGTAATACGTGGGCTAGAATCCGAGCGAAGCGACAGAGCCCACGTGTTACTGTCCCAGCGAGCCTGCGAGCGGCTTAATGTGATTGTTATATGCCTACATATGAAGCCCAAAAAGGAAATAATTTACCGATAGGTGCCGTCAGCATAACGCAAAATAGAAAAAGAAAGCCGAATAGAAAAAGCGGGTAACGAGTGAAGTTGGTCTTAAAACCAAAGTACTCTTTGTCTAACCCATCTAACCATATTTTATAACGACGATCGGTTCTGGCTAATTGCTTAACTCTCTGAAATTCTGCTGGGAAGTGCCGGCTGCCTTGAATTCTAACCAAGAAAACAACAATAAATGACAATCCAGCGTTTACAGACGGCGAGTTTGTCCCAAGGGATGCGAGAGCAAGAGTAAAAGCTAAAAGACCTAAACTTGTATTTAAGAAATTAGCCCAGACTTCGAACTCACTCTCAAGCCTTTCCATATTTTCTTCAGATATTTCCATCTCTTTCTTCCTTGATGTGAAAATAAGCATATAACACCCACATAAGGGGCAGTAACACGTGGGCTAAAATCCGAGCGAAGCGACAGTGCCCACGTGTTACTGTCCCAGCGAAGCGACTTAATGTGATTGTTATATTCAATCTTTCGCCGCTGTTGCTACGATTTTAACTTTTCCACCAAATGGGAGCTTAGCTGCTTCATAGACTGTACGAGCTGGTCTCTTACCCTTTGGGAATAAAGTCATATATATATCATTGACCACTGCTAATTCGGTGAGGTCCGAAAACGCAATGTCAATATATGCGATTTCAGATTTATCAAATCCAGCGGCTTTTAAGGCTGCGAAAACATTATTAAATGCTAATATGGCTTCCTCGGCAACAGTGCCTTCAACATACTCTCCGTTTTCATTTACAGAAAGTTGTCCGCTAACAAAACACATTTTACCAACAACGACCGCGTGACTTATAGGATTGGGCCAATTAGGCAATCCTGGGCCGGTTTCTATAAATTTCCGAGTCATAGTGATTAGCTATCCGATTGAATATAACACCCCGCTTAGGGGCAAAAATACGTGGGCTATAATTACGAGCGAAGCGAGGACTGCCCACGTGTTTTTGTCCCAGCACGCACCGCGTGCGTCTACAGCGGTTTGTTATACCTGTGTTTGCAAAACCTTGGAACCGCTCTTTATAAATGAGCTTGAATTGCGGTTAACACAAGAACTTGAAAAAATACTGAAATCATAAGGTGCTCTAGAAACCTCGTAGTACGATTGAACAGAACTGTTTTCAACGAATACTAATAGGGTTACTCCGTCATTAACCCAAACTGACGATAACGATTCCAAGGGCCATTGAAAACCAAGTAACTCACTCGCAGCTTCATTATTTGAATAAGGGCCAAGAAAACAAACTTTTTCCCAATTCCCTTCAACATACTCGACTAAATTTATTGGTTCTTCTGCGTAATCAAGATCCAAACGAGGTGCATCTGCATCACTGTATGAGCACCCGCTAAAACCAACTAATAAAACCAGTAAGTATAAATATTTCATAAGAAGGTATAACGCCCCACTAAGGGGCAGTAATACGTAGGCTAAAATTAGGAGCGAAGCGACAGAGCCTACGTGTTACTGTCCCAGCGAGCGAAGCGAGAGCCTTAAGTGGTTTGTTATATTTCACGCCCAACGAATCCACTTAATCAATTCTTCCAAACCAGTTTGACTCAGAATACGAATACGATACAAATTTGGCGAGTTTTCCAATAACTTCGAAACGCGACCAAGGGCAGTGCTCGGATTCTCGGCACCATATTCAACAGCCAGGCTTATATCACTTGTTTGCAGTAACCGAGTTGGTTTGTGTGCTACAAAAATCGATGCCTCTCTACCTTTCAATCCTTTAACTCGTGGGTCAAACGCTATTTCAGCACCAGTGTCGAGGCGATAGGAAATTAGGTAGCGGTTATTATCCTCTTCTAGAGGGCTTGCAAATGAGCATTTCTTTAAATAGTTTTCTACATCTAAACCATTCATTATTTAAAACTTCCTTGTGAAATATAACACCCACATAAGGGGCAGTAACGCGTGGGCTAAAATCCGAGCGAAGCGACAGAGCCCACGTGTTACTGTCCCATCGAAGCGACTTAATGTGATTGTTATGTGACTTACGCCTTCTTGCTTATTTTTACAAACACATTATGGAAATAAAACAATACTATAGACAGTAGTGCAAGGGGA
>NZ_JBSWWW010000018.1:0-4292 GCF_056160285.1 Alteromonas sp. AWJ4_197
AGTTCTATACCCGAAGACGTGCTCAAGGACCGCATTGGTTCGCTGGAGCAATCCAGAGAACTGCTGATAGATGCAATAGACTTCGCTATCACTGGAATATAACACCCAGCTTAGGGGCACAAACACGTGGGCTAAAATCGGAACGAAGTGACACAGCCCACGTGTTACTGTCCCAGCGAGCTTGCGAGCAATTTAATGTGATTGTTATGTCATTCCACCTTACTAAGCTCAATTTTGCCACCCCTAAACTGGCTACTATAGTAAGAGCCATCTAATTTTAATGATGTTTTATCTTTCAGTATCCTAAACTCATTTACCCCCTCTGCATTTGGATTATAACCATCCGGTAAATCATAGTTTCTGGGCTTCAGATTATAAATCCACTTTGCTATTGCCCGATTTTTATTTGAAATACTAATGCTGGCAACCTGCAAAGAACCTGTAGTCAACTCGGTATCCATCGTAACCTGCATGGTTTTCCAAGTTTGTGTTATCTCCATTGAAACAGGGAAACGCTGACCGGTGTTTTTTGATAATTCGCCAAGCCATTTTCCGTTGATGTTAGGGATTGAGCTAAATCCGATCTTGATTGCAAATTTCCATAGTAAAGCATCATAAAATTTCGTTAGTGTTAGAAAAACTACCATTGCAGATGGCGCAGCATACTGCTCAAACGTAAAGTGACCTAAAAACTCGTTCAGGACAGAGACTAAGCTCACACTTGCTAAAGCGAGAACGACGTATACTTTTTCTCTCTCGTTTGTATCTATGGAATAGTGAATCATCGCGTCTCTCCTTGACATAACACCCGCATAACGGGCAAAAACACGTGGGCTACAATTTCAAGCGAAGCGCCGGAGCCCACGTGTTTTTGTCCCCAGCGAGCGCAGCGAGTGTTAATGCGCTTGTTATGCGTTACGAGGTGCCTGCCCTACGCGGCTTTGCCGCCAACGCCTGTTAACACAATGTATTGATTTAATAGCTTACGACAACACTAAAACAACCCTGTGCTAAATGCCAGATGATATAACGGACGCCTGAGAAATGAGCCAGCTAAGAAAACTGCTTAGCACAAATGCTGGCGTTGCTGAGTTGAGAATTTGGACGTTGAAAATGCAGCTTTGAAAACTGACGCCGGCAGACACCAATACAACCTAGCGAAACGACCTTGTCCTGGACAACAACCGCCGGCTCAAACGTTTAAGAAATAAACTACGGCGCATAACGCTTCAGTCAGCCGCCGCGCTTTTCGCGGTCGGCTGCACTGACTTGTTAGGTTCAGTTCCGGAAATCATCTTCATACGACTATATATGCTGAATGAACAAACTATCACCCCTATCAACAACGCTCCTCCAAACCATGAAACAATAGCACCAACATCAAAAAATCTAATAACCATGACCAATACTGAGATTGAAGGGAAATAGATGTAAGTAAGCTGTTTTCCCATATTCCCTAATTTCGTTTTATAAAATAAAGGGGTATCCAAATATTGTGATTCATCGAAATCTTCACCTAGTTCTCTTAAACACACTAAAATCATTAGCATCGCAGAAAGAACTAACAAAGGAAGAGCCAATATGACTGAATCTCCCTTTATTGATATCCCCAAGGCAGAAACATCGCCTTGAGTAGAAGAAAGCTTCACATTTAAGCTTTTAATCGCCTGATCAATTGAAAGATCATACACTTCGTATAATATTCTTTCGATTTTATCTAAAGTTATGGTTTGTGAATTAAAATAACTATTTTCAGAATAGACTTTCCCCCGAAAAGTTGCTTTTTCTAAATTAAGGACTTGTGCATCAATTTTGAATTCCTCATGGTGACGAAGAGATTCATTTGGATCATTGTTAAGCGTGACAGACACGTTACAACGCAGATTTGCGTAGTTGCAGGAGATATCAATATCGCTAACATATTTAAAATCATCTGGTGAGCCCTTCAATAAACTGTCTAAACCAGAGGTTAACTGACTTACAACGGGAACCCTGACCGAATAAATAATATCTTGCTGAAATCTCTCATATATATCGTTGACTTTATCAGGCAATGATAAGGGGCCTTGATCAACCCAAAAATAATCAACATTGGGAAGAACATTATCTGAAATAGTCGTTTTCCCCGCAGAATCAATCACTGTTGAAATTGATTTAATCGGGCTCTGGCCTAAGCTTTTTTCGACTTCCGGAGCAACGTATTGATATGTTTTAGTTATATTTCTAGGTAATTTTTGAAGCTCTTTTAACTCTTTTAGGCCGCTTTTATATTTATCTGTATTGTCAGGTGAAATACCAATTAAGAATGTTACTAAGCTAAATATCATCAACGACCAAAATGCTTTACTTATTGGCAGTTTAGAAGATTCTCCATCACTCATTAGTTACCTCCTTTTCAACCTAACGCTGCAAACAGCGGCGGAGCAAAGCGACGTCCGGGCCCGAAGGGCCGAACTGCTTTGCTTGGTTATGCGGTGTATGTGTAGACATGCCAAGTACTTTTACTTGTATTAAGAGAGTCGTAAAGTTTTTGAGCCTGATGATTGTCTTGAGCTGTAAGCCATTGCAGTCTGACTGCACCATTTTTCAGGGCAAATTCAAGGCAATGATTGATAAGAAGCTTACCTATCCCTTTTCCTCTATGATTCGGTAATGTGTAAAGGTCGTTCATAATGCCTACCCGAGCTGGGATACTGGAGACATACGTAAAATAAACAGTTGCGAAAGCCACGGCCTCTCCAGCTTTATTCCTGAACAGGAAAAGACAGCCATCATTTCCGTGCTCGCTGAACTGTGAAAAGAATGCTCTGTTTTTATCATCATCAATCCCCTGAACTTTATAGAACTCCTGATATTTTCTAATTAGCGGGAGCGCTTCTTCGATGTTCTTACTTGATACTGCTTCTATCACTTGACGATTCCTCTAACCGTATAACACCCGCATAAAGGGCGCTAACACATGGGCTAAAATTAGGAACGAAGTGACGCAGCCCATGTGTTAGCGTCCCAGCGAGCTTGCGAGCGATTTAATGCTTTTGTTAGTTTTCACTCTCGAAAAACAGATCTTTCTTTAATGCTCTTCTACACTCATGTACCGCTATAATTGCTGACTGATAGTTTGAAACAGCAGATTTTTCAAGAGTAGAATCTTGCGCGTTCTTATCTAAATGAACTTCCAAGTTTGAGATGCCACCAATTTTTCCAGATAAACTAGACAGTGCAGCATTTGAAGCGCTAGTTAAATAAAGACTATGTTCCATAGCTATTTTATCGATAGCAACAGTGAAATAATGTAGACCTTTACCTTCGGTTGAGTCGTCTACGGCACCCCATACATAATGTTCAGCAGGTGAACGGGTAGCAATTTGTTTCCAGCAATAAAGGTGTATTTCAACTAACAGTTCATTAATAGCAACCAATGCTTCCAAGCACTTAGACTGAAAAGCTTGCTGCATCGCTGACTTTACTTGTAATTCAGCTTTCACTTTTTCTTGTGAAAGAGCAAATGAATTTCTAACACTTTCAATTTTTTCTGTTATCTCAGTTATATCTTCTTTGGTTGCTAAGTTTTTACCTTTTTCTGAGAAATAATTTGGGAGGTAATTTTTTAGGAAGAAACCTAATCCTACAATCCCAGCTATGATTAAAACGTTTAAAACAAGATTCAAATCCATCCGACTTCTCTAGGAAAACTAACACCCCACATAAGGGGCAGTAGCACATGGGCTAAAATCCGAGCGAAGCGACAGAGCCCATGTGTTACTGTCCCAGCGAGCCTGCGAGCGGCTTAATGTGATTGTTAGGTGCGTGCTCATTTAAACTGCATTTTGTTTCTTACTAGTTGAAATATACATGCACCAGTTAACGCAGCATACACACCCAAAATAAAGTAAAACATGTTTGGGCTGGTTTCTAGAGAATAGTCCTCGCCACCTTTAGGGGAGACTTGCCCAGTAAATAGTCCATGAATAAATAAAGAGATGAAAAACAGACCACAAGAAACTAAAAGAACCTTGTCGGATTTTAAGTGTTTCTTCATAAATGGTTTCATCCAAATTACACTTGAGAAGCTTAAACAAAGCTTGATTCGGCTGACTTTCGCTAGTAGCACCTAACACCCACATAAGGGGCAGTAACACGTGGGCTAAAATCCGAGCGTAGCGACAGAGCCCACGTGTTACTGTCCCAGCGAAGCGACTTAATGTGATTGTTATGTGACTTACGCCTTCTTGCTTATTTTTACAAACACATTATGGAAATAAAACAATACTATAGACAGTAGTGCAAGGGGA
>NZ_JBSWWW010000019.1:0-3709 GCF_056160285.1 Alteromonas sp. AWJ4_197
GCGTTGACCCGCACCGCGGACTTCAGCACGGTCTCAGCCGCCCCGGTGGCCCTCCAGTAGGCGCCGTCGTCGCCCTGGGCGGTGACGGCCCGGGCCGGGGCCGCCCAGCCCAGCACGCGCCAGAGCAGCCGGATGTCGTCCTGGACGGTGACGGTGATCTGCCCGGCCTTCTCCGGGCCTTCCCCGGAGAGCCCCCGCACCGGCCCGGAGATCGTCTCGGTGCCGGCGTAGGTGACGACCATGCGAGCGCCCGGGGCCATGAGGTCGGGCACGCGCGGGTGGTCGGAGGCCACGGTGAGCTGCACCTGGCCCTGGCCGTTGTGGACGGGGGTGAAGTGCACCGCGATGGGGTCCCCGATCCAGCCGCGGCGGGTGAGGTGCTTGTCGTAGACGGCGATCCGGAAGGGAGGCTTCACGGGTTGCGCCTCCCTTCCTGGTGGTGGGGCCGGTGGTTGCTACCAGGCTCGGAGGTAGCGCGGCTCGAAGGAGCAGACGATCTCGCCGGTGCCGACCACCTCGAGGTCCAGGGAGATGTCTTCCCCGGGCGGGATGGCCACGAACTCGGCGGCGCCTAGGAGGTGGGTGACCTCTTCGGCGCCGGTGTCGGTGCGCCGGATGGCGATCTGCTGGTGTGGGCGGGTGTCGATCTCCACGGTCTGGCCCTCGAAGATCTCGAAGGGCACCTCGATCTGTAGGCCGTTGAGCCCGACCCGGACCGAGGTGGTCGGCCCGGTGATCGTCCAGGTGGGCCAGGCCTCGATGTCGCCGGTGTTGGTGACCTTGGCCCGGGCCATGGAGGACCCGGAGGAGATCCGGAAGACGGGGGCGGCCCCGTCGTTGAAGAACTCCTCCGGGGCCTCGGGAGCGAAGCGGCGGATGGTCGGGTCCCCGAGCCAGAAGGGCTCCTCGTCGGCGACCAGGGCGATCCCGTAGTTGGCCCATCCCTTGCGGAAGGGGTTGAGCGGGAAGGCAGCCGGCTCCCCGTCGAAGCGGCAGCGCAGGTAGCGGCGCTCCTGCGTCATGGGGTGCTCGACGGTCCAGGTGCCGTACTTCAGCGGCTGGAGGGTCTTCCAGAACGCCCGGTCCCAGGTGAGCCAGTCCGCGCTCGAGGTGTCGGAGTAGAGCATGATCGGCCAGAAGGCCGGCCGCGGCTGGGCGCGCCAGCCGCGGGCCCGGGCCCCGTGCACCCCGGGGGAGGTCTGGGAGTAGACCTCCCACGGGGGCGTGTCCAGGCCCTCGACGCCGTCCTTCTTCAGGATCAGCCCCGAGCGCCGCGCGGTGAGCGGGAACTCGTGACCGTTCCATCCTGTCCAGGACATGGTCAGTCCCTTGAATCGTTCGGACCCCGAGATCGGCCCGGGGACGACCAGGCCCGGGGAGGCGAAGACGACACTCATGCGCCCACCTTCCCGATCGCGCCGATGTTGGCCTGGTAGTTGGCCCGGCGCTGCTTACGGTCCAGCTCCTCGACGATGGCCTTCGGGGTGCCGAACATGTTCTCGACCTGCAGCACGGTGTTGCCTCCCATCTGGTCCTGGCGGGCCAGGACGCCGAGCGCGGCCTTGTAGGTGCGGGTCTGCTCGGGGTTGAGCACGGACTCGGGCTTGCCGGTGCGGTTTTGAATGATGTTCAGCCCCGGGGTGAGCTCCCCTCCGTTGTCGTGCAGCTTCGGCACCACAGACAGGCCGGGGCCCTTGGCGTTGCTGTCGTCTCCGCCGAGGAGACCGCCCAGGGACGTGGCCTGCTTGACCAGCCAGTCCCAGATCCCGGAGCCCAGCGTCTTGGCCATCCCGCCGACCATGTCGCCGATCACGTTGCCCTTGAACCGTCCGATGACCTTGTCCGCAATCCCGTCGACGAGCTTCTTGACGGGGTTCAGTAGGGCGTCCAGCAGGCCGCCGCCGCCGTCCCCGCCGCCGCTGGCGAAGCCGCTGCCCCCGTAAATCGCGGAGAGCGCGCGGACGTCGGCCGGCGTGACCGAGGCGTGGGCGTACATGTTGTCGTAGTTCATCATCGAGGCCGCGCCGTTGCCCCCGTGCTGGCGGGCGTTGTGCGGCAGGCCCAGGGCGTGGCCGAGCTCGTGGGCGAGCAGGACCCGCTTGGAGCGCACGGGCATCCCACCGGCGATGGAGTTGTTCAGGTAGACGTTGTGGCCTTCCTGGTAACCGGCCCACCACTGGTTCATGTGGCCGGCCCGCACGTGCACGCCGTTGGCGGCCATGGGGCCGCGCTTGACCTTGACCCGGGTGGCGCGGTCGAGCATGTTGATCGCCCCGGTCATGTCGTAGCCCGGGGCCGACCCGGCGACGTTGAAGACGCCGGAGCGGTAGATCGCGTCGCGCGGTGCGCCGACCCACGAGCCCATGCCGCCGTAGCTGGGCAGTGCCGCCCCCGGTGCCGCGTGGGCGGGGTTGAGCATGCTCAGGGCCTTGGCGCCGTGACGGTGGATGCCGTCCAGCAGGCCCGGGGCCTTCCGGTCCAGTTCCTCGGTGCGCGCGGCGTTGACCACGAACTCCTTGCCGTGGACCGGCCCACGGATCTCGTCCTTGCTCTTGCCCCCGGTGCGCCCGCCCGCCTTGAAGCCCTTGGGCATGTTCATCCGGGGCAGGTGCTTGGACTGGTCCAGGCCGACCCTCTCCATCACCTTGTTGATGTTGGCGCGCAGGCCGTCGTTGTAGACCGTGTTCACGAAGAAGTCCACCGGCCCGCGGAAGATCTCGCGCAGCTTCTGCCACTGCTTCCCGACGCCCTCCTGGGCGGCACGGAAGGCGTTCGGGATGGTCTGTCGGGCGAACTTCGTCATCGGGTCGAAGGCCTTGGTGCGGACCCAGTCCCAGACGCCGGTGATCTTGTCGCGGATCCAATCGAAGACCGGGCGCACGTGCTCCCGGTAGAGCCCGACGAAGCGCAGCCCCAGCAGGTGGAGCCGGGTCTGCATCTCCAGGCGCTTGACGTTGAACCAGTTGAGGACGTCGCCGATCTTGGTGCGCGTCCAGTCGAAGACCGGGCGCACGTGGGAGTTGTAGAGCACCAGGAACTTCAGCCCGAGCATCTGGAGCCGCATCTGCAGCTCCAGGCGCTTGACGTTGAACCAGTTGAGGACGTCGCCGATCTTGGTGCGCGTCCAGTCGAAGACCGGGCGCACATAGGAGTTGTAGAGGCCGACGAACTTCACGCCGAGGGCGGTCAGGTAGCCCTGCACCCTGATCTGGGTCACGTCGAACCAGGCCCGGAAGCCCTCGACCTTGGCCCGGGCCCAGTCGAAGGCCGGTCGGATGGCGTTGGTGTAGAGCCAGGTGAAGGCCGGGCCCAGGGTGTTGCGCACCACCCATGCCAGCCCGTCGAAGATCGTCATGATGGTGCCGACGACGACGGAGACCACGATCCGGATCCCGGTCCAGACCGGCTGCACCACGTTGGTGTTCAGCCAGGAGAAAGCCGAGCCGACCGCCGAGAGCCCGGTCTGGAAGGCCGGCACCGCGGTTCCCGCGAACCAGGACGCCACGGAGGAGGCCGCGGACTTCACGCCCTCCCAGGCGCCCATCACGATGGAGCGGAAGGTGTCCGAGTGCTTCCAGGCCAGCACGAGACCGCCGGCCAGGGCGGCGAGCGCGACGACGACGAGCCCGATCGGGTTCGCGGTCATCGCGGCGTTGAGCAGCCATTGGCCGGCGGCCGCGGCGCGGGTGGCCACGGTGGTGGCCACGAT
>NZ_JBSWWW010000020.1:0-3388 GCF_056160285.1 Alteromonas sp. AWJ4_197
CGAAGCGACTTAATGTGATTGTTATGTGACTTACGCCTTCTTGCTTATTTTTACAAACACATTATGGAAATAAAACAATACTATAGACAGTAGTGCAAGGGGAAAGCAGAAAGCTGAGCTAAATATGAATGCTGTTATTATGCCGCCTTCGAGTTCTAAATTGGATAAATACGCGACCGCGAACGAACAAAGTAAATAGACAAATGAAAGCCGCTTTGCAGGAATATGAGAAAAGTTTTTAAGCCAATAGTTTGGAAATGAAAGCACAGCCCAACATGGCAGCATAGAAATGACGAGGCCTATTAAAGCAAATGCAAAAAAATAAAGACTTTCCATGTGATGCCTGCCTCAAGTCACATAACACCCGCATAAAGGGCGATAACGCATGGGCTAAAATTAGGAACGAAGTGACGCAGCCCATGTGTTAGCGTCCCAGCGAGCTTGCGAGCGATTTAATGCGTTTGTTATACATTTACCTTGTAGCTTAAATCTACCGCCTCGTCGCCCGTAATACCACGAAAACCCCACTGATACTTTTCTTGTTCCTTGATTGTAATTTCGATATCTACCGATGAAATCCCTAAAGTTGACGAGATTTCGCTGAACAGCGATTTAATAAGGGATTTCTGAGTCTCAGGCTTTCTACCTTTCATCATGTTTATTTCAATGACCGTGTAGGAGTCTGACCGCCCACCCGGATAGAAAAAATTGTCTGATGATAGAGGTACAAAACGATGTGCTCGCTTGTCCTCTGGCATTCCCATCTCGGATTGCATACACGCATGAATAACGTCTGAGAGCTGACGCTTTATTGGATTTAGTCGACTATCTATTCCATAGATTACTACCACAGTTCTTTCCTTGATGTATAACACCCACATAAGGGGCAGTAACACGTGGGCTAAAATCCGAGCGAAGCGACTGAGCCCACGTGTTATTGTCCCAGGGAGCTTGCGACCGATTTAATGTGATTGTTATGTATCGGATTTGAATACAATTTCAAAGTTGTCTTCGTCCCAGACCGTTACCTTACCTGCCCAGTCCTCACGTATATGAAACTTATTCTTTAGCTTACTTGCATCCTTGCCTTCACTGACTGCTTTTTCATCACTTGTGCGAGCTATTACAGCTCTTATTACCCGATTAGATTCATAAGCTTCTGCAATATTCTTTCTAAACTCTAGATTTCCGTTCCCAGACCACCTAGAGACTTTATCTACATACTTGATGGTTTTAGGTTCTGTACCTGACTTAAAATACTGGTTCCAAAGACTGCAAACGAGTTCCCCTTTAGAATTTAAGGCCGATACTGACCATTGAACGTTTTTAAGAGTTGCTCCATATTTTTCAAAACAAGACTGAATTCCCATTTAATCCTCTTAGATACATAACACCCTGCTTAGGGGCGGAAACACATGGGCTAAAATTTAGGAGCGAAGCGACGCAGCCCATGTGTTTGCGTCCCAGCGAGCCTGCGAGCGACTACAGCAGTTTGTTAGTGTACGCGCTGATATTTCGTTCGTAGGTTATCTTTTCAACTGATTCGTTTGGAATTTCTATATTTTTATCATCAGGTGAGAAGCCTATAAACCACTCTTTTGATCTCAAAATCAATTTCATCTCGATTAGCTCAGGCTCTTCTTTTAATTTAATAAGTATGACCTGCCCACCACCAAAACCTGTTATCTGCAAAAAATTCGAATAATGACTCTGATTAAAAAGAAGAGATATCGAAAAAATATAAAACAATACTACGCCAATGAAGGCAATAAATTTCATGACCCACTCTCTCCATAAGCTAAATAGCAAGGCACTAGAGTAGGTGCATGCAAAAACAGCAAACCAAATAGGATTATCTTTCTCGTCAGAAATTAATAAATAAGTTGCTGTGAATGTTAGAGAGCCCATAATAAGACAGGTAGTTGCAACTTGCTTAAAAGATGCATGCTTTATTAGATTTGTAGCCTCGCTTATTTTCTCGGTAGTTTTATCTAATGACTTATTTTCAAAAGAAAATAGTTTTTTTAGGGACTTTAGAATCAAACTCGGCGCATGTAAATACCCGGAGATTGATAAAATCATATTCCCAATGAAATACCGGACAATTATCCTCGTGAGATAAAAAACAATACTAACTGTTACTACCATGAAAAGACTGGCAAGAGTCACGGTAGCCGACAGGTATGGAATCCCCTCAACAGGCGGCCTGACTCCACTCTTGAGTGCGTAATAATATGTTGCATATTCGCTAAGAAAGCCAATGAATGCTGGCCCCCCAAGGTAGATCATGGCTCCACTTATTAATAAACGCCAAGATAAAGTTAAATTCAAAAACCACTCAAAAAATCTCATATGTCTATAAAACCTCCTTGTACACTAACACCCAAATAAGGGGCAGTAGTACATGGGCTAAAATCGGAGCGAAGCGACAGAGCCCATGTGTTACTGTCCCAGCGAGCCTGCGAGCGACTTAATTTGTTTGTTATAAGCCAATTGTTTCAAAGTCAAAGGTAGCCGCCTCTACTTGTAATGTGTCACCACTTTGCATTTCAATTTGGAAAGTGTTGTTTTCATATTTTGCGGCATTAATTGAACTCGATTCACCCCAAGGTGCAACCATTGGCAGATTAACTGATGAAACATTGGAAAAACACAACGAACATGGCCGAGCAGCTTGGTTTGAAAGTAAGAAACATTCCAATACAATCTCTGCCGATCTATTAGACCAATTTATAGAAATATTTTTTACTAATCCATCGTGCAGTGGTAGGTCTTTAAAGTCCATTAAAACCTCTTGGCTTATAACACCCACATAAGGGGCAGTAATACGTGGGCTAAAATCCGAGCGAAGCGACAGAGCCCACGTGTTACTGTCCCAGGGAGCTTGCGACCGACTTAATGTGATTGTTATGTGCCGGTACTAAAAAATGGTGGAGCTCGGGGGAATTGAACCCCCAAGGCGCGCTCCTAGGCGAACATCTGTCCATATTTTCCTTCTTGCCACTCGCTCGGATGAGAATCTGCAACCAGCAGCTCCAGTAACGCCACGATTCCACCTTTCACGTTTTTCATAAAGTTCCCCTTACTATTGCTCGTCATCTTTTTATCTTGCACCTGTGTAATTTTCGGAGCGTTCACAGATAGTTCAAATCCGAGCGAGGCATCAAAGTCAATATTCGCAGTTGTTCCTAGCCCTAAGTCATTAAAACAGTTATACCTTGTGAGCTTTACAAAGCCCATTCCAAAATTCTTTGTAAGACATTACATCTTCGTGTTTTGATTTCCAGTGAGCATCAATCCCATCCCAGCCATTTCCCTTAAATTCATGTCTACACTCAGGGCAAATTCTAGGACGCTCTACTGGGACGTTCTTTTCACAACATCTACA
>NZ_JBSWWW010000021.1:0-2977 GCF_056160285.1 Alteromonas sp. AWJ4_197
GGAAGCTATTTAGGGTTGTATGGTTAAGTGACTAAGCGTATACGGTGGATGCCTTGGCAGTAAGAGGCGATGAAGGACGTGTAAGTCTGCGAAAAGCGGTGGCGAGCTGACAAAACGCATTTGAGCCATCGATGTCCGAATGGGGAAACCCACCCGCTTGCGGGTATCGTTAACTGAATACATAGGTTAACGAGGCAAACCCGGGGAACTGAAACATCTAAGTACCCGGAGGAAAAGAAATCAACCGAGATTCCCTTAGTAGCGGCGAGCGAAAGGGGACCAGCCGATGTTAGTTGTCATAGTGGAATATTCTGGAAAGTTTAACGGAACAGGGTGATAGTCCCGTACACGAAGTGACAGTTAGCACATATTAAGTAGGTCGGGACACGTGTTATCCTGACTGAAGATGGGGGGACCATCCTCCAAGGCTAAATACTCCTTACTGACCGATAGTGAACCAGTACCGTGAGGGAAAGGCGAAAAGAACCCCTGTGAGGGGAGTGAAACAGAACCTGAAACCGTATACGTACAAGCAGTGGGAGCCCTTCGGGGTGACTGCGTACCTTTTGTATAATGGGTCAGCGACTTATATTTGGTAGCAAGGTTAACCGTATAGGGGAGCCGTAGCGAAAGCGAGTGTTAACTGCGCGTTGAGTTGCCAGGTATAGACCCGAAACCCGGTGATCTAGCCATGGGCAGGTTGAAGGTTGAGTAACATCAACTGGAGGACCGAACCCACGCCTGTTGAAAAAGGCGGGGATGACTTGTGGCTGGGGGTGAAAGGCCAATCAAACCGGGAGATAGCTGGTTCTCCCCGAAATCTATTTAGGTAGAGCCTCGGACGAATTCCTTTGGGGGTAGAGCACTGTTAAGGCTAGGGGGTCATCCCGACTTACCAACCCTTTGCAAACTCCGAATACCAAAGAGAACTATCCGGGAGACACACGGCGGGTGCTAACGTCCGTCGTGAAGAGGGAAACAACCCAGACCGCCAGCTAAGGTCCCAAAATATTGCTAAGTGGGAAACGATGTGGGAAGGCTAAGACAGCTAGGAGGTTGGCTTAGAAGCAGCCACCCTTTAAAGAAAGCGTAATAGCTCACTAGTCGAGTCGGCCTGCGCGGAAGATGTAACGGGGCTAAGCAATATACCGAAGCTGCGGCAAAGTACTTGTACTTTGGGTAGGGGAGCGTTCTGTAAGCCGCTGAAGGTGAACTGTGAAGTTTGCTGGAGGTATCAGAAGTGCGAATGCTGACATGAGTAACGATAATGGGGGTGAAAAACCCCCACGCCGGAAGACCAAGGTTTCCTGTCCCATGCTAATCAGGGCAGGGTAAGTCGGCCCCTAAGGCGAGGCAGAAATGCGTAGTCGATGGGAAACGGGTTAATATTCCCGTACTTATATAATCAGTGACGGAGGGACGGAGAAGGCTAGACAATCCTGGCGTTGGTTGCCCAGGTGAAAGTGTGTAGGCTGAGTGCTTAGGTAAATCCGGGTGCTTAAGGCCGAGACACGAGACGAGCTCCCAAGGGAGTGAAGTTGTTGATGCCCTGCTTCCAGGAAAAGCTTCTAAACTTATGATTATGTGAACCGTACCCCAAACCGACACAGGTGGTCAGGTAGAGAATACTAAGGCGCTTGAGAGAACTCGGGTGAAGGAACTCGGCAAAATTGTACCGTAACTTCGGGAGAAGGTACGCCCCTGATTGTGATGAGACTTGCTCTTTGAGCAGTCGGGGGCCGCAGTGACCAGGTGGCTGGGACTGTTTATTAAAAACACAGCACTCTGCTAAATCGTAAGATGACGTATAGGGTGTGACACCTGCCCGGTGCCGGAAGGTTAATTGATGGGGTTAGCGTAAGCGAAGCTCTTGATCGAAGCCCCGGTAAACGGCGGCCGTAACTATAACGGTCCTAAGGTAGCGAAATTCCTTGTCGGGTAAGTTCCGACCTGCACGAATGGTGTAACCATGGCCACGCTGTCTCCACCCGAGACTCAGTGAAATTGAAATCGCAGTGAAGATGCTGTGTACCCGCACCTAGACGGAAAGACCCCGTGAACCTTTACTACAGCTTGGCACTGAACATTGAACCTACTTGTGTAGGATAGGTGGGAGGCTTTGAAATTGGGACGCCAGTTCCAATGGAGCCGTCCTTGAAATACCACCCTGGTATGTTTGATGTTCTAACGTTGTTCCCTTATCGGGAATGCGGACAGTGTCTGGTGGGTAGTTTGACTGGGGCGGTCTCCTCCCAAATAGTAACGGAGGAGCACGAAGGTTAGCTAATCACGGTCGGACATCGTGAGGTTAGTGCAATGGCATAAGCTAGCTTAACTGCGAGACAGACACGTCGAGCAGGTACGAAAGTAGGTCATAGTGATCCGGTGGTTCTGTATGGAAGGGCCATCGCTCAACGGATAAAAGGTACTCCGGGGATAACAGGCTGATACCGCCCAAGAGTTCATATCGACGGCGGTGTTTGGCACCTCGATGTCGGCTCATCACATCCTGGGGCTGAAGTCGGTCCCAAGGGTATGGCTGTTCGCCATTTAAAGTGGTACGCGAGCTGGGTTTAGAACGTCGTGAGACAGTTCGGTCCCTATCTGGTGTGGGCGTTGGATGATTGAGGGGAGCTGCTCCTAGTACGAGAGGACCGGAGTGGACGAACCGCTGGTGTTCGGGTTGTTTTGCCAAAGGCATTGCCCGGTAGCTACGTTCGGAATCGATAACCGCTGAAAGCATCTAAGCGGGAAGCGAGCCCCGAGATGAGTCATCCCTGAGGTTTAACCTCTCTGAAGGGTTGTTGAAGACTACAACGTTGATAGGCAGGATGTGGAAGTGTTGCAAGGCATTAAGCTAACCTGTACTAATTGCCCGTGAGGCTTAACCATACAACGCCTAAGTAGCTTTTACTTAGAAGTTGTGAGTTAAAGACTGACTAATTAAAAAAGTTAGAGTAGCGTTACTCTGATTGAT
>NZ_JBSWWW010000022.1:0-2342 GCF_056160285.1 Alteromonas sp. AWJ4_197
TCCTCGGCCCGCGCAGGGACCGGTGGCGGGACCGCATCGGCCGCGGCGGGCTGCGGGGGCGTCAGGACCGAGGCGTAGGCGTGCTCCGTGGAGTACCGCAGGAATGACAGGTGGGCCTCGTAGCGGTCCAGGACGTCGTTGATCAGCTGCTGCTGGGTCAGTCCCATCAGGTCGTAGCCCTCGCTGCCGGTCTGGGTGAACACCTCGAGCCGGTAGTAGACGTCCGTCTCCCGGGACATGCTGCGGGCCCCGATCATCGGCACCGGCGCCCGGACGGCCGCCACCTGGTAGTGGAAGTCCCGGTGGTCGGCCATGTTCACGACGAGCGCGTGCTCGTCGATGCCGGTCCCGGCGTTCGGGGTCGTGCGCAGCTCCGCCTGGTGGCCCAGGTCGCGGAACTCGTCGGCGACGTCCTGGAGCGCGGGTCGCACGACGCGCCCGACGAACTGGGCGACGGCCTTCTGCGAGGGATAGGACCGCAGGCGGGCCAGGCGCTGCCGCCACGTCTTCTCGGGGACCAGGCCGCCGTGGACCGCGTCGAAGCGCCGGCGCAGGGTCCGGCCCTCGCGCTCGGCCCGCTCCATCCGCAGCACCTTCGAGAAGGAGGCCATGACGAGGAAGGCGATGACCGTCACGGGCAGCGCGAAGATCAGCGTGGCGTGCTCCATGGTGGTGACGCCCCCGGCCACGAGCATGGCGATGGTGAGCACCGCGGTCAGCAGCGCCCAGAAGATGCGCAGCCACTTCGCCCCGTCCTGCGCCGGGTCGGGGATGGTCGAGGAGAAGTTCGACATCACCATCGCGCCGGAGTTGGCGCTCGTCAGGTAGAAGAGGAGCCCGGAGAGCGTGGCCAGGCCGATGAGGAAGGCCGCGCCGGGGAACATCTCGAGCAGTGCGTACCAGCCCTCCTCCGGGCTCTCCACGGCCAGCCGGGCGAACTCGGTGTTGCCGCTGAGCACCTCGTGCATGGCGGAGTTGCCGAAGACGGTCACGATGAAGAAGTCGCAGAGCACAGGGGCGGTGATGGCCGCGACGACGAACTCCCGCAGCGTCCTGCCCCGTGAGATGCGGGCGAGGAACAGTCCGACGAACGGTCCCCACGCCAGCCAGAAGGCCCAGAAGAACAGCGTCCAGCCGCCCATCCACTCCGAGCCGCCCTCCACGTAGGCGAAGGTCTGCACCGTGCGCTCGGGCAGGGTGAAGACGAAGCGGCCGATGTTCTCGACCATGGCGTTGAGCAGGAAGGCGGTCTCGCCGGTGACGAGGATGTAGAGCATCATCGCGCCCGCGCTCCAGAGGTTGAGCTCGGAGATGACCCGGATACCCCGGTCCACCCCGGAGGTGCAGGCGGCGACCGTCATGACGACGGCCACCAGCACGAGGGCGATCTGCAGCGCCAGGCCTTCCGGTAGCCCGAAGAGCCAGGCAAAACCGACGTTCAGGAGCACGACCCCGATGCCCATCGAGGTCGCCACGCCGAACACGGTGCCCACCAGGGCGAAGACGTCGATGACGTCGCCGGTGGTCCCGCGGACGCGCCGGCCGAGCAGCGGGTACAGGGCGGCCCGGATGGAGAGCGGCATGCCCCAGCGGTAGGCGAAGTAGCCCATGGCCATGCCCAGCAGGGCGTACATCGACCAGCCAGCCACGCCGTAGTGGAACATCGTCCAGACCACGGCGTCCTGGGTGGCCTCGGCGGAGCGGGGGTCGGCCGCGGGGGGAGCGACGAACTGGGTGATCGGTCCGGTCACCGAGTAGAAGAGCATGTCGATGCCCACGCCGGCGGCGAAGAGCATCGCGACCCAGGTGAAGAGCCCGTACTGCGGGCGGGAGTGGTCCGGGCCCAGCCGGACGCTGCCCTCCTTGGAGAAGGCGACCCAGAGGACGAAGAGGATCACCAGGGTCACCGTGAGGACGTAGAACCAGCCGAGGTTGGTCGCGATCCAGCCGACGACGTCCCGCATGGCGCTCGCGGCGTGGTGCGGGGCGGCCATCGCCCAGACCGAGAACGCGAGGATGACCAGGGAGGACGTGACGAAGACCCGCCAGTTGACGCGGGGCTCGCGGTCCTCGGCGAGCTCGGCCGGGCCCTTGCTCAGCTCGGTGCTGGAGATCGGGGGGAGCTCCTCGTGGGGAAGGCGTGAACGGCGGCGCACGGCCGCGCCGACCCGGTCCCGCTCGACCATCGCCCTCGACGGCTCGGGCTCCGGCCGCTGGTCGTCGTCTGCTTCCGTCACTCGATCGGTCCTTTCCTCGGGTGGGGCTGTCCGGGTGGCGCGGCACGGTGCGCCGGCGACCGGGCGAGGACCTCTCGGAGACGACGCACCGGCCTGCTGCGCTCC
>NZ_JBSWWW010000023.1:0-2169 GCF_056160285.1 Alteromonas sp. AWJ4_197
GTGCCGGCCTGCACGACGTTGCAGGCGGCGATCGCACCGGGGACGCCGGCCTCGCCCCAGGTGGCCGGCTTGTTGGTGCCGAACAGGGCGGCCTCGTCGAAGGTCGCGCCGATGGCCTCGGCGGCCAGCGGGCGGGCGATGGCCCAGAGGTCCACGGAGGCGTCGTCCACGACGGAGTCGGGGATCGGGATGATGGTCGCGATCTCCTCGGTGACGAGCATCGCGTCCTTGAAGGTGAACTTCGCGGTCTGCTTCAGCCCGGTCTCGCCGTTGACGAAGGAGGCGGTCGGCAGCGCGTCGAGCACGGGCTGGCGGACCGTCTTGGTGCCCATGGTGACGCGCTTGGCGTTGGCCAGCACCACGGACTGCTGCGGGAGCTCCTGGATGATCTCCTTGGACTCTTCGCGCGGGATCAGGACGTCGGTGACCTCGGGGGTCCCGACGATGTTGTTGTAACCAGCCATGGTGGCTTCGTCTCCTTCAGTTCAAGAGGTGGCGGTCGCGCTTAGGCGCGGCCGGTCATGCGGTCACGAAGCCAGTCCCCGGTGGACCCGCCGGAGGGCGGGGTCTCCCGGCCGACGGTGGGGTCGGGGTCGGGCTGGCGTCGTTTGGGGGTCGAGATCCGGGCGGCGAGCTTCTCGGCCCGCTCGGCGAACTGGTCGACGGGCACCCCGTCGAGGAGCTCGGCGATCTCGCCGATCTGCTCCTCGTCCAGGGAGTGCTTCACGCCCAGGCGCAGCAGCGCGTTCTCGCGCCGGGCGTCGTCGCGTTCCGCGGCGAGGGTCTGCTCCTGTTCGGCGCGCTTCTCGTCGTCGGTCTTCTTCGAGTCCTGGTACTCGCGCCAGGCCTTGGCGTCGGCGGCGTTCTTCTTCGCCTGCTCCTCGTTCTTCCGAGAGAGGGCCTTCCACTTGTCTGCCTCGGCGCGGGGGTCCGTTTCGGTGCCCTCGGGGTCCTTGACGTTCTTCGGGTCGGCGGGCGGATCGGCCGGGTCCGTCTCCGGAGCGGGGTCCGGGTCGGGGTCGGTCTGGGCGGCCTGCTGCTGGAACTGCTGCAGCTGCACCTGCGGGGTCTCGGTCAGCCAGGCGGGCCCGTTCTGCGGGGCCCGCGGTGCGACGACGTCGCGGTTCATCGGATCTCGTTCCTTCCCATTTCGGGATCGTGGTGGGGTGCCCGTTTCGGGCGGTCCCGCGCGCGGGTCGCGGTGGTCTAGTCGACGTCGAGCTGTCCCTTCCGGATCGCGCGCATGGCGGCGAGGACCCGGCGGGTCTGCTGCTTGTCGTTGACGATTTCGTTGGTCGCGGCGTCCTCCCAGCGGTACTTCCGCTTGAGGGACCCGTCCGGGGCCTTGGTCTGCGTCCACTTCAGATCGCGCGGCTGGTTCTCGGAGACCCAGGCGCGGGCCTCGGCGTAGCGGTCGAAGTGCTCGGCGGCCTTCATCTGCATCTGGATGTCGTTGCCCGCGTGCACCGCGATGCCGACGCACTTGTCGTTGTCGTGGTAGGCCTCACCGATCGCCCGGGGCCCGCGGGACTTGATGCCCCCGCCCATCCGCCGGCCGTTGCGGGTGATCCGCACCGGCACGCCGCGGCCAACGACGTCCTCGGAGGACTCCTCGGAGAACACGGCCCCGGAGGAGGCGAGCATGATGCAGAAGTCGCAGGGCTCCTCGGAGGTCGTCATCCGCTGGTAGTTGACCGGCCCCGAGGGGTCGTTGCCGGCCAGCTCCCAGGTGGTGTCCCGCTCGACGTTGAACAGCAGCCGCTGCGCACCGCCCACGAGCAGGCCCACGGCGGCCGCGGTGGCCGCCGGGTCCTTGTAGAGCACCGAGGTCGCCTTCCCGGCCAGCGAGCGCATCTGCCCGTCGACGGGCATCTGGACGGGAGGGGTGCCGCGGTAGTACGTCGAGACGCCCTGGGCGGTGCGGTCGGTGTAGTAGAAGTCGGTCGTGATGTTGCCGATCGTGGCGGCGTAGGGGTCCATCACCCCGGGCATGACGTCGCCCAGGACGTCGCGGACCTCCCACGGTTGCAGGGAGAGCCCGGCGACGATCTGGCTGAAGATCATGTCCAGGTCGCGGGCGGCCATGGTGTTGACGTCGTCGAGGGTGGCGCGGAAGGACTCGACCTCGGCCAGGGTGGCCATCAGGCCCGCCCCGCCTCGATCGCGGCC
>NZ_JBSWWW010000024.1:0-2078 GCF_056160285.1 Alteromonas sp. AWJ4_197
CATGAGCTGCGGGCGGTTCACGGTCGCCCCTGGACGAGGCGGCGGATGCGGCGGCGGGCCCGGAGGTCCCACCAGCCGACGCGGCGCCAGAGGTAGCTGGGGCCGCCGGTGAAGACGTCGTTGGCGGTCACGGACACCCACCACTGGCCGCAGTGGCACGGCCAGAGGATCCCGGGGCGGTCCAGGACCGGGCGGACCTCGGCGCAGTAGTGCCGGGGCAGGGGCATCCGGGAGACGGTCATGCCGCCGCCTCCGGCTTCATGAAGGTCACCCAGTGCGTGCGGGCGGTCTTGCCGGATCGGCGTCCGAACAGGGGACGCTCCGGGGTCAGGGCGAGGATCTGGCTGAGCGGGATCTGCGTTTCGGCCCACTTGAAGATGAGAACGCCGTGGGGCTTGAGGACCCGGAAGCACTCGGCGAAGCCCTGCTCGAGGTCGGCCCGCCAGTCGTCGCCTAGGATGCCGTACTTGAGGCCCTGCCAGCCGTTGCCGGCTCGCCGCAGGTGTGGGGGGTCGAAGGCGATCAGGTGGAACGTCCCGTCGGGGAACGGCAGGGACCGGAAGTCGAGCAGAACGTCCGGGCTGATGCTCAGCGAGCGCCCATCACAGAGCACGTGATGCTCGTCGCGGATGTCGCCGAACAGCGCGCGCGGGTCCTCCTTGTCGAACCACATCATTCGGGAACCGCAGCAGGGGTCGAGGATCGGTTCGCTCATGCCTCGTCACCTCCGTTCAGGCGGCGGGCCAGCGCGTGGGCCTGCTCCTCGGTGCACTCGTAGGGCAGATGGATGTCGGGCCAGGTCCCGGAGACGAGAACCCAGTGCTGCCCGGCCAACGTCTGCATGGCTGGCATGGCCATCCAGGTGCGCGGGGGCACGACTGTGCTGCGGAGTGCGTCCTTATGCTCGTTGTGCCAGGCGCGCCGCCGAGACGGGCCGGACAGCTCGGGGGAGATCGCTCCGCATTGGCACATCGCTCGCCCCGGCCCGGCGGTGCTGTTCTCCCACCCGAGGCGGCGCCACACGGTGTTGCCCTCCTCGTCCACGGGAACGCCGCGGCGCGCGAGCGCGTGGCCGGGAATGGCCGGGTTCCGGTTCGTCTGCCTGTCGTTCATGCCCCACCGCTCTCATACTCGTCAGCACGGTCCTGCAGCCACATGTGTGCATTGGTCCGGAGCCTGTGGGAGGCCTCGGCGGCGGCGCGGAGGCCTTCTGCGACGATGAACGGCGCGGCTGCCTTCACAGCGTCCGCGATGAGGTCCAGGTCGTCCGCGGACAAGACGACGTCTCCCTCGTCGTTCCTGCCGCTGCCGTAGACGTCGCAGGCCTTCTCCGCGGCGGAGAGCGCCGCGGTGAGGTCGATGTCGGTCATGGGGTGAGTCCCTTCTTGATCACGGGGCGCTGGGCCCTGAGTCGGTTGGTGCGCTGCCGCTCGACGCGGCGGACGTAGGCGTGGACCTTCTGGATCCGGCGCCCGCGAGCGCGGCGTGCGGCGCGGGGCATCGGGGGGTCGGGGAGGACGGCGACAGGGTCCTGGCCGATGCCGAGCAGGAACCGCTGGCGGAAGTCCTGGAAGGTGGCGGCGGTGATCAGGCGGGTGTGGCCCTGGGCGTCGAGGGCGCGCCGGCGGCGGTCCTCGGCCATGAGCTCGCGCAGCTCGTCGTACTCCTGGTAGGCGGACGGCGCGTCCAGGACGACGCCGCTGTGGTGCGGGGGGAGGTGGGGGGAGTCAGGCACTGCGGTCCTCTCGCTGGGCCCGGAGACGGGCGATCAGGGTGGGTTCCGCGGCGATGGCCGCGGGGTGGTCGATGAGCTGGTTGAGGCGCTGGAAGTAGCCGGTGACGGTGGGGCCGGTGCCGGGGCCGGCGTGGCGGCCGCCCATGATGCGGGCGCACTCCTGCTCCTTGGCGCCCTGGTACTTCCAGGTGAGCTTCTCGTTGGCGAGGATCGCCAGGTCCACCTCGGCGAGCGCCGTGGGGTCCAGGGGAGGGATGCGCGGGCCGGTGGGCTGGCCGGGGGTGGCGGTGAACGCGGTGCCGTGGGTGGGGCAGGAGCCGTCCACGGCGCCGCGGTGCTCGAG
>NZ_JBSWWW010000025.1:0-2062 GCF_056160285.1 Alteromonas sp. AWJ4_197
GAGGCGCGGCCTGGTCAACCAGGCCTCCCGGGGAACGGTGGGTGTGAGCACGCCAGTTCCCGCCTCCAGTATCCGCCACCCGCCAGTCCGTTCGCAAAAGTGACGACGATCTGTGAACGAGAGCTCCCACAACACTGCGATCTGTCGGTTCACACCGGCGACGGTTCGGGGTGACACCTCGGGTCTTGTGCTCCTCGATGTTGCTGGTGCGTGGTCGACCGGGCTTCATGTTCGTTCCGCCTGACCCGATCGCCGGAGCGTGGCCTCGACACACCGGCGGGTGTCTGCTGCGCCCTGTGCAGGCTTCCGACCGACAAGGGCTACCAGGGCGCCGGGATCGGGGTGCACACCCCGATCAAGGGCTTCCACCTCGAAATCGACAGCCGGGCCTACAACGCGCTGGTCAGCGGCATGTGCGCCATCGGGGAACGCGCCAACGCGCTGCTGGGCCAACGCTGGGCCGCCCTGCGCCACGTCAGCCTCTTACCCTCACGCATCGGGGACATCGTTGCTGCCGCTCTCGTGCCAACGAGCCGTGAGCGCGGAACCCGGTAAGAAGACATCGTTGTGGCTCTAAACGGAAGTCAGGGATTTGACTTTGCGAACGTCTTAGGGTTACGCACGCTTCACCGGGTCGGCGGGGCGACCTCCCAGCTTGAGGAGCACGTCATGCGTCACAAGATCGTTCGAGGACTGGCTGCGGCTGGTTTCGCCGCCGTCATGAGTCTTTCCTCCCTCGCGCCGGCCGCATCGGCTACCGTGCCCGCGGCCACCGTCGGGTCTGCCGCGCTCCAGGGCGGGGAGTACGCTCCCATGGACCACAACCTGATCTGGATCCCTTGAGACGACACCATCTACTCCAGCTACAGCGCCTGCATGCGGCGCGGGGCCTACCTGGCCGGGGTCTACACCGACATCGTGGACTACCAATGCCGCAACCGGTCCACGGTCACTGTCCGTCCGACACGATTTGGGATGATGCTGGAGGTCAAGCGCTCCTAGGAACGTGGAGGAACCAGCGGTGGACAGTCAATCGAAGGACCCACGGTTCGATCACCTGGTCCTGGCCGACGGGCAGAAGGCGGTGGCTACCGGGCGTCTGGTGCGCGTGCAGCAGGAAGGACACGGGTTGGTCTGGTGGCACCAGGAGCCGTGGCCCGTCGATCCTCGTCTGCCCGCCTCTGCGCCCGTCGTCGTCTTGTTCCCCCGGGGGCCTGGTCGGGACGAAGAGCTGATCGACCGAATCGGTCACCGGGTGCTGGCCACCGGGATGTGGTCCGACGGGAAGCTGTATGTGGACACCGTGACCGACATCATCCCGGCGGCGTCACCCCTGCGGTTGCCGGCGCAGTCACAGGATGCGCCGATGCACCCGGTGGACGAAGCCACCCGAACCGTCGAGAGCCCCCTGTTCGAGACCGGTGTCGTGCTGTGGCGATTCCGCCGGGTAACCCCGGATGGGGTAGAGGAGATCGTGGTCTCGGCCACCGATGTCACAGCGGCCCGGCGAGCCCTTCTGCCCGTGTACGGTGGGCGCCTGCGGGTGTACCAGAGCCCGTGGACCGCCGACGACCTCGCACGCCTGGACGCCGTTATCGGTGCTGTCGAGCCCACACGGCGTCATGCCGGTGGGGCCGGGGTGAGCCCGGAAGGCATCGTCTACCGGCGCCTGCTGCTGACCTACCTCGACCAGCAACTGGCCACAACGCTGAGCGCGTTCCCGGAAGGCATGCTCAAGCTGGAGGTGCAGGCTCAACCACGCAGGTGAACTGCCAGTGACAAGGTCGTCGAGGGGCGACCGTGTGGCCCGCATCGCTGGGCTCATTTCATCGACTGGGACTGCCGCACGGATAGGTGTCGTTGACCTGGCTTGCCACTGGGGGCGGCCCCGAGGGATACGGCAGGTGCCCAAGCTCATGACCAGCAGGGGCTCTGCAAACGCTTTTTACATAAGGCCGGTTGTCGGACACTCAGCTCTGGAATTTTTGGCCTCTGCTGGTGGGTCCGTGTGGTCGACCCGGCTCTGCCGGCGCGGTGATGCATGAGGTGGGACAGTGCTTGC
>NZ_JBSWWW010000026.1:0-1843 GCF_056160285.1 Alteromonas sp. AWJ4_197
GAGCCGGCCGGTCCGGCACTGCCGAGCCGGCCGGCCCGGACTGCGGCGGCGGCCTCCCGAAGGACGTCACCGCACGTCGGAGCGGGTCCGTGTCCGGATCGTGAGCTGCCTTACTTCGTCAAGCCCGGCCGTCGGGCGTCCCCCCGGGCGACAATGAGGTCAGGATAGTCAGCGGTGTCCGAGGGGGGAGCACCATGAGATCGTCCAGGAGCACGCGGGTCCGGCGCAGGAGCGCGGCCGCCCTGGCCGTCAGCGTTCTGCTGGTGAGCGGATGCGGGCCGGGGGACACGACGCCCGAGGACCAGGTCGAGCAGGTCGGAGCGGGTGGGCCGGCCGCCCCGGGAGCATCGGCCGGCGCCACGGACATCCCGCACCACGAGGAGAACGGGCTGACCGTGTCCGGCCAGCTCCCGCCGGGCGAGGACCACCCGCCCGACCTCACCACGCAGCAGATGCACGCCCTCGGAGACACCTCGGTGTTCGCGATCCAGGGACGCCGGCCCGACGACTACCTGGGGATGGGCACCGGGTTCGTCGTGGACAAGGACGCCGGGATGGCCGTCACCAACGCGCACGTCGTCCAGGGCCTCGCGGCGATCTCGGGACGGTTCAACACCGGTCAGAAGGCGTCCCTGCACGTCATCGCCCTGGACCCGTGCACGGATCTCGCGGTGGTGCACTTCTCCTCCCCGCTGCCCGAGCAGACGCACCCGCTCGTCATCGGCAGCTCGGACGCGGTGACCCCGGGGGACACGGTCACGGCGCTCGGCTATTCCACCGCTCCGCCCGACCAGCCCTCCGGCCAGAAGCTCCTCATCGCCTCAGGACTCGTCAACGCGACCAAGGTCCCGGCACAGCCGCAGGGCGCCCCGGAGTACAAGGACACCATCCAGCACGGCGCCACCGTCAATCCCGGCAGCTCGGGAGGGCCTCTGCTCGACCACCACGGCCGTGTGGTGGGGATCAACACCTCGACGCAGTTCAGCGGCCGGAACGTCGTGGAGGAGGGCCAGTTCTACTCCATCGCGATCGACTCGGCCCGGACGGAGATCGTCGACAAGCTGCTCAAGGGCCAGTCGCAGAACGACATGGGGTGGGCCGTGGAGGAGTACTATCCGGGCTACTTCACGGCCCTCGACCCCGCCGGCGGCCCTGCGCTCGACGCGAGGATGGCGCGCAGCGGCATCGAGGGAGGCCTCTACGTCAAGGCCGTCACCCCCGGCTCCGGGGCCAGCAAGGCGGGGATCAGGCCGGGCATGCTCATCACCAAGATCCAGAACACGTCCACGGCGACGGTCGCGGAGATGTGCGCCATCGTGGAGTCGGTGCTGCCCGGCACGGTCGCGGCGGTCGAAGGACGCTACCTCCTCTCGGACTCCGAGCGCTTCGACACGCAGTTCTACAAGGAGTTCGCGCTGCCCGGTCCGCACTGAGCCGGAGCGGCGGGCGCCCTACCGGGCGATCCAGACGGTGACGGTCGAGTTCTGTTGCACCGGGGTCCCCTCGAGCGGGTCCGTGCGGACCACCTCGCCCGGCGGCCGGTCCGTGCCGTCCTCGTACTTGACCGTGACCTGCACCCCGCTCGCCCTGATCCGGTCGATGACGGGCTGGGCAGGTCGTCCCACCATGTCCACGGGCAGGTACACCACCTCGGGGTCGGGGGCCGCACCCGGGCCGGCGTCCGCGGGATCCCCCGACGCGCTGTCGGTCCCGACCTCGCTCCCCGGCTCGTGCAGCCCTCCGGCAAGGCCCCGCGGACCGGTCGAGTGGACCACCGTGATCTCGGTGTCCCGCTCCACCCTGCCGGTGGGCCACAGGCCGAGCACCGTGCCCTCCGCCGTCC
>NZ_JBSWWW010000027.1:0-1791 GCF_056160285.1 Alteromonas sp. AWJ4_197
CTGCAGCACCACCACGCCGGGCCCGCGCTCCAGGGCGTGCGCAAGCTCGGCCTGGACCTCCCGCCGCCGCGCGGGGTCCTGGACCACGGCCTGCAGCCCGGGCCCGTACAGCAGCACGTTCTGCTCGACGGCGGTGGCGTGGGGATACTCGGCGGGATCGGTGACGACCTCCACGTCCTCGCGGAAGTCCTCGAGCCGGCAGTCGGCGGGGGTGAACCAGCGGGCCGCGCGGCAGGCGGTGGCGGGGTCCAGGGTCATGGCAGTTCCTCTCTCCGGCAGCCCTCGGCGCAGGGCCTCGTGCAGGGCCTCGTGCAGGGCCAGCCTTCCGCTTGCCGCGGTGCCGGGCAATGCCCATTTCCCTCAGGAATCCCTCAGTCCTGTACTCCGCGAGCCCGGCAGGGATAGGCTCCGGAACGGCCCGGCTCGGGACTGCTCCGGGCCGGTCGGTTCCCGAAGGCTCCCGCACGAGATCAGGAGACCCGAAGTGCCCCACCGCTACCCGATCCGGGAGATCGCCCGCCAGGCGGGGGTCAGCGACGCCACGGTCGACCGCGTGCTGCACGGCCGAGCCGGTGTGCGGGCAGGAACCGCCGGGCTCGTGCACCAGGCGATCCGGGACCTGGACGCCCAGCGCACGCAGCTGGAGCTGACAGGGCGGCGGTTCATGGTCGACGTCGTCGTCGACGCCCCCACGCGGTTCACCGCAGCCGTCCGGCAGGGACTCGAAGCAGCCCTGCCCGGTCTGCGCCCGGCCGTCTTCCGGGCACGGTTCTCCTTCCAGGAGCGGTGGGACCCCGACGGCTGCGCGGAAGTGCTGCGGCGCATCGCCGACCGAGGCACCCATGGCGTGATCCTCAAGGCCCCGGACGTACCCGTGGTCAGCACCGCGGTGGCCGAGCTCGAGGCGGCCGGCATCCCGGTGGTCACGCTGGTGACCGATCTGCCGGACAGCCCCCGCCGGGCCTACGTGGGCTTCGACAACCGAGCGGCCGGGGCGACCGCGGCCTACCTGGTGGAGCAGTGGATGCGCGACCGCCCCGGTTCCGTGGCCGTGGTCGTGAGCAACGACTGGTTCCACGGCGAGGAGCAGCGGGGCAACGGCTTCCGGAGCACCCTGCGCGCGCTGGACCCGGAGCGGGCGGTGCTGGACCTGCCCGGCGGCGACGGCCTCGACCGCACCACCCGGGACTTGTTCCGCAGGGCCCTGACCGAGCACCCGGAGCTCGACGCCGTCTACTCCGTGGGCGGCGGCAACCGCGGGATCATGGCCGCCTTCGACGACGCCGGGCGCGCCCCGCGGGTCGTCGTCGGCCACGACCTGGCTCCGGAGAACGTGGAGCTGCTGCGGGCCGGGCGGATCCACGCCGTGCTGCACCACGACCTCGAGCAGGACCTGCAGCGGTGCTGCAGGATCGTCATGGAGGCCCACGGCGCGATCCCTCCGGAGGAACGCCGCCACCACTCGATGATCGACGTCATCACGCCGTACAACGTGCCCGCGGGCCTGTGATCGGCCGCCGGACGGTGCCGGTCCCCGCAGCGGAGTGACCGTCCGGCGCCGATCTCACGTTCCGTCCGGTGCGGACGTCTACGAGGTGATGGACACGAAAGAGCCTTTCGAGACGCAGGTGACCCGGCACGGCCCCGTGGTGTGGCGGGTCTGCCGGGCAGTGCTGAGCACGTCCGCGGACGCCGAGGACGCGTGGTCGGAGACGTTCCTGGCCGCGCTGCGGGCGTACCCGGACCTGCCGGCCACGGCGAACGTGCAGGCGTGGCTGGTGACGATCGCCC
>NZ_JBSWWW010000028.1:0-1760 GCF_056160285.1 Alteromonas sp. AWJ4_197
GTGCCGCAGCACCCGGACCGCCACGGGCGCGGCCCGGGTGCTCCGGCGCCCGGATGCGGCGCCGAGGCCTGTCTCATTGTGTCTCCGACCGCCGATCCTGGTGTTCTCCCTTGCCAGCCCGTGAACGGGGGGAGCACAGTGGGCTCACGGTGCGGTGCGGGACGGCGCGGGACGAGGGAGAGGTGCCACCATGGGCAACATCGTCGAGTTTCCCACCGCGGACGGACGCAGCGTCCTGGTGGAGACCGCGGACGGGTCCGGCGGACCGGTCACCCGGGGCGGTCACCGCGAGAGCGTGGTGCTGGAGGCCCAGCGGACCTTCGAGGAGGCGGTGGCGCACATCCAGCCCGCGGTCCAGGCCCTGATCGACCAGCTCGTGTCCCTGGCCCACCGCCCCTCGGGGGTGTGCGTGGAGTTCGGGGTCGACCTGCACGCGGAGGCCGGTGCCTTCATCGCGAAGACGGGCGGCGCCGCGAACTTCACGGTCAAGCTCACCTGGGAGGACACGCGCACGGAATGAGCGGGCACGATCCACCGACGGTCCGTCCTGCCCCGAGCCGAGGGACCGCCCGATCAGGAGCCATGGGGTGAGGAACCGGTGAGCGTGCTGGAGCTGTCGGTCGTTCGGTCCGCGGAGGAGGGCCTCTACGACGTCGAGATCGTCCACTCCCCGGTGGGCGAGGCCTCGGCCACCGTGGCGATCGACTGCGCGGGGCTGATGCAGGGGCGCGACCGATGGCAGGACGCGCTCCTGGCCTCCGCCGCCAGCACCCGCCGGCTGGTCGCCGGCCCCGAGACGACGGTCCGGACGGTGGGCCAGGAGCTCTTCGACATGCTGCTGGGCCACCCCGCGATCGGGGCCCGCTACCGGTCCAGCGTGGACGTCGCCGCCGAACGAGGTGAGCCGCTGCGCCTGGTGCTGCGTCTGGCCGCGCCGGAGCTGACGCCCCTGCCCTGGGAGGCCATGTACGACGCCCAGGCCGGCACCTACGTCGCCCGGATCGACCCCCTGGTGCGCCATGTGCCCGTCGCGGCCGCCCCGCCGCCGCTGCGGGTGCAGCAGCCCGTGCGGATCCTCGGGATCACCGCCTCTCCCCGGGGGCTCCCGGTCCTCGACGTCGAAGCCGAGGAGCAGTACCTGGCCCAGGCGCTCGCGGAGCCCCTCGAGCGGGGACAGATCGAGCTGACATGGGTGCGCGACGCCACGTGGGACGGCGTGCACGACATGCTCCTGGGCCAGGAGTGGCACGTCGTCCACTTCATCGGGCACGGGGACTTCGACGTGGAGCTGGACGAGGGCGTGCTGGCGCTCGTGGGGGCCGACGGGCGGGCGCACCGGGTGGAGGCCAGCCGGTTCGCCGACCTGCTGCACGAGGCGACCCCGATGCCCCGGCTCGTGGTGCTCAACTCGTGCCAGTCGGCCGTCTCCGGGTCGGTGGACCTGTTCTCGGGCACCGCCTCTGCGCTGGTGCGCGGGGGCGTCAGTGCCGTGGTGGCCATGCAGTTCGAGATCACCGATCCCGCGGCCGCCGCCTTCGCCCGGGGCTTCTACTCCGCCGTCGCCGCCGGGCGGCCTGTGGACCAGGCCGTGCGCAGCGGGCGCGTGTCCATCCTGGGCATGAACGGCCACACGCTGGAATGGATCACCCCCGTCCTCTACCTGAGGGGTCTGGAGACCCGTCTGTTCAGCATCCGCAGACCCCGGGAGCGGAAGCGGGCCGCCGAAGCCCCCCGGTCCTCGCGCGCCGGCGCGCCGGTGG
>NZ_JBSWWW010000029.1:0-1697 GCF_056160285.1 Alteromonas sp. AWJ4_197
CCGGAGGACCGCCGCCGCGGTCTGACCCGCGGCGGCACGGCCTGCCGCACGCCGTGCCGCGGAGGTGTTGCCGAACTGTGGAACTGCGAGCGGCCTCTGTTCCCCGGCTGTTGCCACCGGCTCTCTAGCGTGGGAACCGACCACCCGGTCCTCGCCCACACCGACCTCGACCCACGCCCCGGGAGCCACTGATCGCCATGACCGCACGAACCGCTGCGACCGCCGTTCTCGTCGTCGTGCTCGGTCTGCTCCTGGGCCTCAGCAGCACCGCCGAGTTCTCCTCCGCGTCCTTCACGAGCCGCTCGGACAACCCGCAGGGCACCGTCCGGGCCGCCGCGGACTGGACCCCGCCCACCACGTCCCTCACCCCTCCGGGCGCAATCCTGGCGGGCTCGGTCGTCCTCACCGCGTCCGCCGCAGACGCCGAGACCGGGATCGACACCGTCGCGGTCCAGTACCGCTCGGCCTCCGGAGGCGAGTGGCGCACAGTGTGCACCACCGCCTCGGCCCCCTATCGCTGCACGTGGAGCACCCCCGGTGTCGTGGACGGCTCCTACGCGCTGCGCTCCGTGACGACCGACCGGGCCGGGTACTCGGCGGTCTCCGCCGTGGCGACCACCGTGGTGGACAACACCGGGCCCGTCGTGACGATGATCGATCCTGGCGCGCTCCTCGGCGGCACCCGGACCTTCGAGGCCACCGCGGCCGACCCCGGCACCGGTGTGCAGACGGTGGTCCTCCAGTACGCCCCGAGCGGCTCGAGCACCTACCGGGACTTGTGCACCGCGACCGCCGCCCCCTACTCCTGCCGCTACGACACCCGGCAGCTGCCCGACGGCCGCTACGACCTCCGGGCGGTCGCGACCGACCGCGCCGGCAACGCCACCACCTCCGCGGTGGTCGCGAACCGGGAGGTCGAGAACCCGGTCAGCACCGTCACCCTGGCCGCCCCGAGGACCTACCTGTCCGGCGGCACCACGCTGAGCGCCACCGCTGCCTCCACCGCGGGGGTGCAGGCGGTCCGCTTCCAGTACGCCCCCGCCGGCACGACCACCTGGAGCACGGTGTGCACCGACACCACCGCGCCGTACAGCTGCGCCTGGACCACGACCGGTGTGGCAGACGGCGCCTACGACCTCCGCACGGTCCTGGTGGACGGCAAGGGGCGGGAGACCGCCTCGGCGTCCGTTCCCGAACGGCACGTGCTCAACACCGTGGTCCGCGGCGTGGACGTCCAGGCAGCTAACGGGGGCAGGGCCGGCACGATGGACGCCGGGGACACGATCACCTACACCTACAGCCACCTCGTGGACCTGAACACGATCAGCACCGGGTGGGACGGCAGCGCACTGGCGACCGCGCTGAACATGCAGAGCGGCTGGTTCGCCGACAGCAGCATCACCGTGGCCGGCTCCGCCCGGGCCGATTCCGTGGGCTCCGTGAACCTGGGCGCCGACTACCTCTCGGTCTCGACGAGCGCCCGGTTCGACGCCACCATGACGGCGGAGGCGGTCGTCGTCGACGGCCGTCCGCGCACGGTGATCACCGTGACACTGGGCCAGAGGACGGGCGGCGGCACGCCGAGCACGAACAGCACGCCGACGATGGCCTGGACGCCCAGCACCGCCGTCAAGGACCTCGCCGGCAAGGCCGTGCCGTCGGCAGCGGTCAACGAGACCGGCGCCGCGGACGGGGAC
>NZ_JBSWWW010000030.1:0-1640 GCF_056160285.1 Alteromonas sp. AWJ4_197
GGCTTGTTCAGGTCGACCCACTGGCCGGTGGCGGCCGTCTGCTCCTCGTCCTCCTCAGCGGCGCCGTCCGCGTCGCCGGTCACGATGTAGGACGCCAGCTCGATCGCCTGCCACGCCCACCCGGCCGGCACCTGCCCGTCCTTGGTGTGCGGGTTGCCCAGCACCCGGCGGGCCGCGTGCAAAGCCTCCACTCGGATGCGCTGCTCTTCGGACAGCTCCACACCGGAGGGGCGCACGAACTCCGGAGGGGCGATGGCCGGGGCCACGTCCGCCGGCGTCGGAGCGGCGGTGGGTGCGGGCTTGCGGGCCTCCTCGGCGATCGCCTGGTTCATGCCCTGCACCGCGGCCGCACGCATCTCGGCGGCTCGGTTCGGGTCCAGGTCCGCCGGCGTCGGGATCTTGCGCTTCGGGTCGTTGATGCTCATGGTCATGCCTCCTGCGTGGTGGGGGTGGTGGTGTTCGCTCGTTCAGCAGCCCGGTGGGCGCTGTCCTGGTCCACGAAGCGGTACGCGCGGCGCCCGTTGATGAGCCAGTGGAAGGGGTAGCGGCCCGGGTGGCCGGCAAGCGGATCGGCCTTGGGTGCCATGCAGAACCAGGTCGGCTTGAACGACGTCGGGTGCGGGTGCTGCTCAGCCGTCCACTGCCCGCTGGCCACTCCGGCGGTCATGCCGCACGCCCCTGGAACGCGGCGCCCTGGGTCTGCTTCCACGGGTCGCAGGGCACGGCGTAGGCGTGGAGCCTGGCCGCCAGGTCGTGGCGTCCCCAGCGGTCCAGGGACCGCGAAGCGGAGGCCGCGTTGGTGAAGCCGGCGCGGCGGGCGATGGACTCGGCGTTGCCGTCGAACTGCAGCAGGAACTCAAGGTCCTCGATGCGGGCCGCGCGGCGGGCCTCGATGGCCTTGGCGCGGTTCGCGCGGGCCTTCTCGCTCCAGCGGCCCTGAGGCTCCGGGGCGCTCATGCCGCACGCTCCCGCATCCCGATGGAGATGTTCGGGCGTGTGAGCAGACGTGCGCGCAGCTCGTCGCGGCCTGTGCGCTGGGCGGCCTGCCGGGGAGTCGCCACGTTGGAGTACCCGGCGCGGGCCGCGGCCTCCTTCGGAGACGCCCCCTCGTTGAGGGCCTTCTCGATCAGGTCGAGCCGGTCCTGGAGCTCCTGCTGCTGGGACCTGGTGCGCTTGACCTTGCCCAAGCTCGTCGCCGGACGGGCGGCGGGCGCCGCCGGCGCCTGCAACGAGGCGCGCACGACGTCGAGGTCAGCAGCACGGTAGACCTTGGCCGCCGTCGCGGTTCCGTCCTTGGTCGTGTACAGCAGATCGTTGTACTGCGCCCACCTCTTGAGCGTCCCCACGGCCACTCCCACGTAGGCAGCAGCGGCGTGGAGGCCCACGACCTCCGCCGACGGGTTCGCCGCGGCGCCCTTGCTGACGTCGGCGCGGATCTCCTCGGCGGTGACGATCCCGCGCCGGGTGGGCGGGGCCATGACGGTGCCGAACTTCGCCGCGTAGGCCTCCGCCATCTCACGGTGGCGCCGGATGATCTCAGCGGCCGGCATCGGGTCCGGAGCCGGGGCGCCGTACTTCTCCGCCACCGACGGGCGGTGCAGGGGAGCGGGGCCGGGCGCCACGGTCGCCCGCTGGGGAGC
>NZ_JBSWWW010000031.1:0-1574 GCF_056160285.1 Alteromonas sp. AWJ4_197
TGAGCCGAGACAAAGCGGAAAGTTCTACAGGAGGTGTGCAGTGGAGGACATCTTCTGGCCGGCCCTGATCATGGGCCCCGTGATGATCGTCTTCGGCATTGTGGTCATCAGGTTCCGCAAAACGCTGATCTCAGTCATCATCGAGGCCCAAAGCGTGCTGTTCGGCCGGCGAGTCGGTCAGATCTTCGCAGATCGCACCGGCTCTTCGGCGCTGCTCTCTCCCGGGGTCGGCGCCGTCGTCCTGGGGGTCGTGATCATCTTGATGGGTCTGTTCCTGCCGCGGGAGATGTTCTAGTGGGGTGGCCGAGCCTTGTCTTGGGTGCTGCCATGGTGATCACCGGCGTGGTCCTCCTGCTCTGCCGGAAGTCACTTGGGGGTCTCTACGCCTCACGGCGCCAGGCTCCTCCGCCGGATCATCCGCAGTACCGAGCAGAACCTGCCTTCACCGCCGGTCCCATCGGCGTCCTGGGATGTGCTGGCATCTTGGCTGGCCTCATCGTGCTCGGGGCAGAGGTGCTCTGACCCTCCGCGCACGGGAGGGCCAACCTCAACGCACCTCCCAAGGTCACTACATCATGCCCGGGCGGAGACTCACCCCGGCGCGATGAGCAACTTCATGTGCAACGCCGCAGTCCCCGCAGTGCAACGGAGCATCAGCAGTTCCCTGCGGGAAGGCGGGGGCACCGAGGCGCGACCGGAGGCTCTGCTCCGGGGACGGGGTCCACGGCGTGGTCCCCGGTGCCATGGACGGGAACGGGGCGGCCGCCGCGCCGTGCATAGGTTTCGACTCGGCCCAATGAACTCCTGAAGTCAACAAGACTGGAACAGATCAGGTTTGTGTCGCTGACGGGGTTGGCTCAAGGATGTCGGCTGGATACGTTGCAAAGACAAATACCTCTCAGAAAGCGACAAACAGATGCGAAAAAGCGCAGCAAGTGCCGCACTGATCACCGCCGTCGGATTTTCAGCCCTCAGTGCTGCCCCGGCGTCGGCCGACGTTTACGGACCCATCTTCCCCGTCTGTGATGCAGCCTTCGCCGCAGGGGTGTACAACATCCCCCAGGGCAGCCCGGCGTACCACCCCGCTCTGGACACCGACGCCGACGGCGTGGCGTGTGAGAGCGAGGCTTACGCCTACGACGCCGCGACGGTGGCCGAGATCGTGGAGCAGCGTGAGCTGGCCCGGGACACTCTGCCCCCGAACACCGGCATCATCGCCGGCCCCGATGGCACTGGTCTGGAGGAGGCACCGCAGATCGAGCAGGTCCCCGTCGGCGGCGCCGACACCGGCGTGGCCGTGGAAACCGCCGACGGCGACAGCGCCGCCGCGGTGACCGGTGGCCTGGCCCTGACCGTGACCCTTGCTGGTAGCGCGTTCTGGCTGCGACGGCGCGCCCGCACCGCCTGAGCAGCACGCCTACGGCCCCGGTAACCCTCGCACCGGGTTGCCGGGGCCATTGGTGTACCTGTCGCAAGCACTGTCCCACCTCATGCATCACCGCGCCGGCAGAGCCGGGTCGACCACACGGACCCACCAGCAGAGGCCAAAAATTCCAGAGCTGAGTGTCCGACAA
>NZ_JBSWWW010000032.1:0-1440 GCF_056160285.1 Alteromonas sp. AWJ4_197
GATTAGAAAATTGACAAATAATATTAATGCTATGACTGATGTCACGGAATTAAGTACTTTAAAACTCACCATGTTAAATCTCAAATGCCTAACACCCGCATAAAGGGCAGTAACACATGGGCAATAATTTGAGCGAAGCGACAGTGCCCATGTGTTACTGTCCCAGCGAGCTTGCGAGCGAGTTAATGCGCTTGTTAGAGCTACTACCCCAGAGATACGCTCTTTATTTGAAGCCCATCCTCTGCGTCCTTTGCATGTTTACCAGCTTTAGCATTTTTCAAAATTGCTTCAGCATCCGTATCTGAAAGGCTAACGTGTGGTGGGTTTGTATGTTTTATTTGGAATACATATTTTAAATAGAGGGCAAAGAATGCGAGCGAAATTATTAAAGTTATCGCACCGACAATCGATGAACCTACAGAAATTTTTCCTGCCGTTTCTATCTGAATCTCTGTGCTTAGTGACGACATATCACCTAATTCGATAGCGTACTGAAGTTGAATGAACGAAAATACTAAGCCTGAAACCACTAGGGCAAGGACAACAAAAGTTATAATCCAGTTTGCCAAAATTTGTTGACCAAAAACTTTTTGCGGATAACCGAATCGCCACTTTAAATGGTTTATATACGCTTTCTCTAATTGTTGCCATTCAGGGGTTTTTAGTTCTTCTTCTTTTTTTGCATCCCTTAATTCGGACCACTGCTTAATCAAGCTTGCAATGGATGCCGCAGAGACCCCTGTCGCCGTTTCTATAATAAAACTCATAAACTATCCTTAGTAGCTCTAACACCCCAAGAAGGGGCAATTACACGTGGGCTATAATACGGAACGAAGTGACGGGAGCCCACGTGTAATTGTCCCGTTTACTTGGCTTGTTATGCTGTTATCTATTGGAGTTGACCAAAGACAAAGCTTGAAACCTCCGACTTAAGCGCACCGGCAATGTGGATGCAAATCTCTTCATCACATACTATTTCCGACTTAAATTTTGAAAATTCATTTTCTTCCAATACAAATGAATAGTGTGAGAGATCGTAGAGTTTACCTGATAAAAAATTACGAACTGTCTTACTACGTTTCAACTCTTCAAAGCTTGTAGCGTTATATTTTACGAACCATATCCATGCATCATCTTTCTCGTTTATTTCGTGAGATTCACAAATAAATTTCACGCTTGACTCATTAAACACCGATGGCCGAGCAGCAAACGTACAATTGTTTGGTAAATGTATGGTTTTATTAAAAACCCAAACGGGTATACCTTCTATATCCGCATAGCAAACAAGTGGAAAGAGTAATAATACGAGAAATTTTGCCAAAACTTTCCTTAATCAGCATAACACCCACATAAGGGGCAGTAATACGTGGGCTAAAATCCGAGCGAAGCGACAGAGCCCACGTGTTACTGTCCCAGGGAGCTTGCGACCGACTTAATGTG
>NZ_JBSWWW010000033.1:0-1277 GCF_056160285.1 Alteromonas sp. AWJ4_197
GACCTGCCCGACCGGCTCGCCGAGGCGCCGGGCTGGCCCCAGCGCTTCGCGATCGTGGTCGGGGAACTGGTGCGGCTCGCCGGGGCAGGGGCACCGGCCGATGCACTGGTGGAGTGGACGTGGTCGGAGCTTCAGCGGACGGGCGGACAGGCGCGGATCGCGGAGCTGGCACGGCGCTCGGGCTGGAGCGTGCGGCACGTGCGCGCGCGCTTCGACGAGGTGACCGGCGTCCCGCCCAAGGTCGCAGCACAGGTCATCCGGTTCGAGCGTCTGCACGCGGAGCTGGGGAGCCGGAGTCTCGGGGCGCTCGCCGTCCGGCACGGCCTCTCGGACCAGAGCCACCTCACCCGGGAGGTGCGGCGCTTCGCGGGCGAGTCGCCCCTTGCCCTCGCGCGGGCCCGGCGGCCCACCGCGTTCACCCTGCTCGGGACACGCCCTCTTCCCTCCCCGTCCTCGCAGACGGTGTGACGAGTCCTGCCTCGACCGCGGAGCGTCACACTCGGCCCTCCCCTTCCCCGGATTGACCGCGCGGCCTATATTTTGACCATGCGGTCAAACGAGGCGTCGGGTGACTCCCCGACCTTCACGGAGACGGCCCGCCGGGCCCAGATCTTGGCGTGCGCGATCGAGGCCATCGCCGAGTCCGGGTACGGACGGGCCTCCCTGGCCGAGATCGCCCGCCGCGCCGGCGTGAGCAAGGGCGTGGTCTCCTACTACTTCACGTCCAAGGACGAGCTGCTGGCCCAGGTGGTGGTCGACGTCTACCGCCGCGCCGGGGCCGCCATCGCGGCCCGGACCGACGCCGAGACCGACCCCTCGGCGGTGCTGACCGCCTACGTGGAGGCGAACCTCGCCTTCCTGGGCCGGCATCCGACGGACATCCGGGCGGTCACCGAGATCGTGATGAACCTGCGCGCCCCGGACGGCGCCCCCCGGTTCGCCCCGTCCGGGGCCGACCCGGTGCTGGCCCACCTGGAGCGCCTGCTGCGCGACGGGCAGGAGACCGGGGTCTTCCGGGACTTCGACGCCCACGCCCTGGCGATCCTCGTCCGCGGGGCGATCGACACCGCCTCCGGGCGGCTGGTCACCGACCCGGACTTCGATCTGGGCACCTACACCCGCGAGCTCGTCTCCGTGGTCGGGCTCGCGACCCGGAAGAGACCCTGAGGAGAGCGCTGTGAGCGTCCCGGACCCCACCCCGCGGCCGACCGTTCCCCCTGCCGGGACACCGCCGGACCGGATCCCCGCGCCGCCACCGGCCCCGGCCGGTGGTGCGG
>NZ_JBSWWW010000034.1:0-1231 GCF_056160285.1 Alteromonas sp. AWJ4_197
ATGAATCGCCACTATTAGCCTAGACACTTCCCAGCCGTTGAACATGGCGTTTTTCATACTCTACTGGTGACAGTAAATTATTGGAACCATGTTTGCGTTTGCAGTTATAAAACATTTCGATGTAATCGAATATGTCAGCACGGGCATCATCTCTTGTTGAGTAGATTTTCTTTTTGATTCTCTCTCGCTTCAGCAGTTGGAAGAAGCTTTCCGCCACGGCGTTATCATGACAGTTACCGCGTCGGCTCATACTTCCCTCCAGACCATTCGCTTTCAGGAAAGCCTGCCAGTCATGACTGGTATATTGGCTTCCTTGATCTGAGTGCACCGTCACTTGTTGCTTTGGATTTCGACGCCATACAGCCATCAACAGAGCGTTGAGAACAATGTCTTTCGTTATTCGTTGCTGCATTGACCAGCCGATTACCTTTCGGGAGAACAAGTCGACAACAACCGCCAGATACAGCCAGCCTTCGTGAGTTCGGACATGCGTGATATCCGTTACCCAGGCTTCATCAGGCGCAGCGGGATTAAACTCACGGTTCAGCCGGTTTGGCACCACAACGTGACTTTCTCCGCCTCGATGCCGGGGGCGACGATAGCCAACCTGAGCTCGTAATCCTTCCTGAACCATGAGTCGGTACACGCGGTTAATACCGCATCGTTCACCGATGTCCCGTAAATCTGAATGAATTTTGCGGTAGCCGTACACGCCACCAGACTCCAGCCAGAATTGCTTAATTAGTCCTGTTAGACGACGGTTGGCTTTGTCGCGTTTCGACAGAGGCTTACTGCTCCAGGCATAGTATCCGCTGGGATGAACATCCAGCATCCGACATAGCCAACGAACAGGCCAGCTATTGCTATTATCCTTGATAAAGGCGTACCTCAATCGGACTGCTTTGCGAAGTACGCCGCGGCTTTTTTTAATATATCCCGTTCTTCTGTAGCCCGTTTTAATTCTTTCTGAAGTCGCTTTATCTCAGCCTGAGCCTCAGATAAATCATTATGCTTCTTGGAATCAGGGCCGAACTTCTTAACCCAGGCGTACAAGCTGTGAGTAGTGATATCGAGTCGCTTGGCAACATCAGCGACAGAATGGCCACGATCAACGACTTGTTTGACCGCTTCAATTTTAAATTCTTCAGGGTAGCGTTTACCGCTCATAAGCACCTCTCTTTTCAGTTAGTTTATCTAACTGAGAGGCGTCTAGGAAATTAGTGGCGATTCA
>NZ_JBSWWW010000035.1:0-1119 GCF_056160285.1 Alteromonas sp. AWJ4_197
GCCACCGCTTTTCGCAGACTTACACGTCCTTCATCGCCTCTTACTGCCAAGGCATCCACCGTATACGCTTAGTCACTTAACCATACAACCCTAAATAGCTTCCGCTTAAGAACCTGTGCTGCACGACTCTTCCTCGTTCACTCGGTTATATACTGCTTGTATACGCCCTCGCTCACTCGTCGTATTCGCTTGCCCAGAACCTTAATCGTCGCTATTTCCTCTTCTCAACATGAGTAGTGAGAGAGAGAATAGCTATTACAGGATTATCCAAGAGTTGCGACAACTCAAAAGGATGGATTTTCCTGCGCCTGCCTCCGCCTTTTTATCCGGAGTCAGGTGTGCATCTAAGCACTGTTGTATGCATGACTGTCTAATCAATTTATCGTGCAAAATCGACGTTGTTTGTCGACTTTTGCGCAAGGAGGACGAGCAGTACACTCAGTTGTGTATGTCAGCCTTCTTACTACACTTTGTCAGATAGAGTAGCTTTTGAAAGAACATCTTTCGATATTCTCAGTTACTCAATTTGATTGATTACTAATATCAGCTTTCCAAATTGTTAAAGAACAGGTTTAGAGTAAAAAACCCTAATCAATGCTTACTCAGATGAGTAAAAATTCATTAGGATTTGTTCTAAATTACATGACCATTTATCTATATCGCCATTTCGCTTGTTGCAGGTGATTTGATTGCGAGAAGCGCAGTGTGTGCCAACACATGAGCATCGCAGCAGTCAAAGCGGCAATAACAAGTAGAAATGGTAGGCTTGGGCAGACTTGAACTGCCGACCTCACCCTTATCAGGGGTGCGCTCTAACCAGCTGAGCTACAAGCCTGTTATCTTTTTAGCGTTAGCTTACTAACATCTAAGAAGTGGTGGAGCTAAGCAGGATCGAACTGCTGACCTCCTGAATGCAAATCAGGCGCTCTCCCAGCTGAGCTATAGCCCCATAAGACTTGGTCGTTCTTCATTAATAACAAAACAATCTGTGTGAACACTGCGCTAAAAGGCAATAAACGATTTTTAAGGTAAGGAGGTGATCCAACCCCAGGTTCCCCTAGGGTTACCTTGTTACGACTTCACCCCAGTCATGAAACACAAAGTGGTAATCGTCCTCCC
>NZ_JBSWWW010000036.1:0-1012 GCF_056160285.1 Alteromonas sp. AWJ4_197
CTGCTGCACCGGCGCAACACCACCGCTGCGGCCGGGCACGCGCACCTGTCTCTGGCCCGCACCGCCCACCTCCTCCTCGACCTCCCCCAATCACCCTCGGGCCCGGCCACCGCCCCTACCCCCGTGCTGCAGACCACCTCGACCCCCGGGGCGCTCCTGCGCCACACCGCCCCACCAGTCACCCGCCTTGGGGCCAGCCTCGTCTATCCGCACGGCCCGCTGGCCTATGGCTCCAGCCCCCTCCAATGGATGAGCTCACCGGAGTAACCTCTATCGATACGGACGGCCGGCCACCCGCAGTGTGACCCGCCTCGACGCATAAAGTCCTTGTCGCCACGGCCAAGGCAAGATGGAGACCGCTCCAGCTCGAATCGATCACCCCAACATCCCGCGAGGAATGCCGATGCACCTCGAGGACCCCACCACCGCAGCACCCGGATCCGCACCGCGGTGGGTCCACGCCTACCAGCAGGCCAGCACGGAGCTGGCGCCGGTCATCGACGGAATTGTCGTGACCGCTGCACTCTTCGCCCCCACCGGGGACCTGGTGGTGTTCTTCAACCGTCCCGACGGATCCCGCTACGCCTGGATTTATGACCGTCAGTACCTCCCGGCAAGCGAGGCGGCAGAAAAGGAATTCGCCCGCCTGTCCCTACTGGGAGATCTTTTACCTCCCGCCCGGTGGGCACAGCCCCTTGACCGGGCGGACCTGGCGCAGTGGGCAGCCCGGTTCGGTGACCTGCGCTGGGGTGGAAGAACCAACCAGCCGTGACTGCCGATCGGATAGGAACCCTTATCGCACTTCATGAACCTGGCAGGTGTGTTGGGGCTCGGTCGTAGCCCTCACAATTTGGGCCTCAGTGTTTCCGGTCGGTGCTGATCGCCAGGGCCACGGCGGTGGCCGTCAGGGCGAGGCCGGCAGCCAGGGCCGCCGGCCAGGAGGCCGGATGAAGCAGGGCGGCGGCGGGGGCCGCGAGCAGGGCGGGCACCAGGATGAGCCCCCGGCTGTAGC
>NZ_JBSWWW010000037.1:0-971 GCF_056160285.1 Alteromonas sp. AWJ4_197
GTCCTGCCCGGCCCGCTGGCCAGCGCCGAGCGGGCCCGCGAGTACGTCGACGTCTAACGGGACAAGCCCGAGGGCCTGAAGGAGCTCAACGCCCAGGGATTCTACCCCGTGGACGGGTCCGAGCCGCCCCGCTCCGAGCCCCTTCACGACGTCCACTGCCACCGCTGGAGCTTCGACACCGCCATGGGCCAGTGGGTCCGCGAGACGCCCCTCGCCTTGGAAGGGCACCAGTCCCCCGAGGCCCCGTCCCGGGCCTACGGCACCTGGGGCTCGGCGCTCGCCGAGTTTGGCCCATTCCACGTCTGCATCTGAACAGGAGATCCGCCATGTCCGAGACCATCACCCGCCCCCAGCCCAACGACATCCGCCTGCGACCAGGCGCCATCGACCACCTCAAGAACGAGCACGGCATCAAGACGGACGCGGAGCTCGCCGAGCGTCTGCAGCTGTCGACTCCGCTCCTGTCCCAGATGCGTACCGGCCGCCGCGGCGTGGGCCCGGCGTTCATCGTCGGCGCGCTGAAGGCCTTCGGCATCCCCGTCGAGGACAAGCCCGAGTCCATCTACGAGATCGTCTCCGGGGCCCGGGCATGACCGCCACGACCAGCACCCGCCCGCCGGTGCCCTACACCGACCGCCTGGACTTCGAGGCCCGCCTGCGTGCCGTGGCGACCAATCAGCCGGCCTCCGTCAACGAGACCTGCACCGCCGCCCGCAACATCGCCACCAGCTTCCCGTGGGCAGACACCCGCACGGTCGCCAACGCCCTCGTCGACGTCCTCGGCACCGGCTGGGGCGCGCTCTACCTCCACTGGGAGGCCCAGGAGGCCGACCGTGCCTGAGACCACCGCCGGGACCGCCTGCTGCTGCCTCCCCGCCGAGGGCCACAAGCTCGCCCGCCGCTCGCTGGCCTGCCCCCACCACGGGTGCACCTGCGGCACGGGTCGCCGCTCCAGCCTCGAGCACCGCGGC
>NZ_JBSWWW010000038.1:0-925 GCF_056160285.1 Alteromonas sp. AWJ4_197
CCTCCGGGGACGCCGCCATCGCCGACGGACTGGCCGCCTGGCTCGGGGGACAGCCGCACGTGGCGGCCACGGCCAAGCGAGCCGCCGGGATCAAGGGCGACCTCGACCACTTCGGCGCCATGGCCTTCCTCCAAGGGCTGCTCCTCGTCCTACGGGACGCGGGGCACCCAGGACTGCTCGTGGTGCTCGACGAGGTGGAGACCCTGCAACGCATGCGCGCCGATGTCCGGGACAAGGCGCTCAACGCGCTGCGCCAGCTGATGGACGAGATCGACGCCGGGCGCTTCCCCGGTCTGTACCTCGTCCTCACCGGCACACCGGCGTTCTTCGAAGGACCTTCGGGCGTGCCCCGGCTGCCCCCTCTGGCGCAGCGGCTGGCCACGGACTTCACCACCGACGCTCGCTTCGACAACGCGCGGGCCGTGCAGATCCGTCTGCCCGGCTTCACCCAGGACTCGCTGCTCGAGGTCGGCGGCCGGGTGCGCGACCTCTACGCCGCAGGCTCCTCCGCTGCTGAGCGTGTGCACACGGTCGTCGACGACGCCTACCTCGCGGATCTTGCCGCCGCCGTCGCGGGCGGGCTCGGCGGGCGGGTCGGCATCGCGCCGCGCCTGTTCCTCAAGAAGCTCGTCGGCGACGTGCTCGACCGGGTCGACCAGTTCGAGGACTTCGACCCTCGAAAGCACTACTCCCTGACGCTGTCCCGCGACGACATGACGGACGTCGAGCGCAACGCCGGCGCCCGGACCGCCGACGACATCAGCCTCGACCTCTGATGGCCGGCGGCGGATTCGACCTGCTCAGCCCGGCGATCCAGCACCACATCGTCAACAGCCTGGGCTGGCCGGCGCTGCGGCCGCTGCAGTCGGAGGCGGTCGCACCGTTGATGCGCGGCGACGACGCCCTGCTGCTCGCGCCCACGGCC
>NZ_JBSWWW010000039.1:0-785 GCF_056160285.1 Alteromonas sp. AWJ4_197
AGCCTGGGCAGGGTTACGGTCCTCCAGGGCGACATGGGCAGGGATCGCCACGAACCCCGCAGGGGCCGTCGCGGCGAGAGCCGGGGCGTCGGTGGGCTCGGCTGTCTCGGCGGTGATGCCGTGGCGCTCAGCGCACCGGTCGCAGACCATGACCGTGTCGGTCAGCACGCCGGCGGCGCGCTCTCCGGTGTCGGGCTTGGCGCCCGGGGCGGCGAGGAAGATGCCGCAGCGGTCGCACCAGATCATCGCTCCATCACGCGGCATCGGAGACACCGCCCTCGATCTCGGCTGGGCGGTTGCCGGACTCGTCGAGGAGACCGACCTGGCGGAGCAGGCGGGGCAGGGCGTGCAGGGCGCCGTCGCCGGTGCCGTGGTGCTCGAGCATGTGCTCCTGGCCGTTGTCGTCGATCAGCCAGATCTCCCACTCGGCGACGAAGAGGCGGGCGCGGCGGCCGGTGAGGTTGCGGGGGTCCGAGGCGGGCAGGGCATGGAGGTGGACGCCTTCGATGGCGCGGACCAGAAGGCGCGGGCCGTCGGTGCGGCGCGGGGCCCTCGTCGGGTCGGTGATGGGCGGGGTCAGGACGGACTGGACGAGGTGCACGGGGGACTCCTTGAAGTGCTGGACGGTGACAGGGATGCGCTCGAGTGCGGTGTGCAGCTGCTCGATGGCGGCGGGGCCGGACGGCTGGATGGACTGCAGCGCGGCGAAGAAGCGGTGGAGGTCAGCCACGGTCGGCCACCTCCTCGGTGCGATCCGCGCGGGCCGCCGCCGGGAGGGCGGCGAG
>NZ_JBSWWW010000041.1:0-612 GCF_056160285.1 Alteromonas sp. AWJ4_197
TATTAATGAAGAACGACCAAGTCTTATGGGGCTATAGCTCAGCTGGGAGAGCGCCTGATTTGCATTCAGGAGGTCAGCAGTTCGATCCTGCTTAGCTCCACCAATAGGCTTGTAGCTCAGCTGGTTAGAGCGCACCCCTGATAAGGGTGAGGTCGGCAGTTCAAGTCTGCCCAAGCCTACCATTTCTACCTGCTATCGTTACTTTGAATGCTGCGATGCTCATGTGCTGGCGCACACTCCGCTTCTCGCAATCAAATTAACTTCATCAGGCGAAATGGCTACTGAATAAACTTGGTCAGAAAGATACAAATCCTAATGAATTTTTACTCGGTTGAGTAAGTATTGATTAGGGTTTTTTACTCTAAACCTGTTCTTTAACAATTTGGAAAGCTGATATTAGTAATCAATCAAATTGAGTAACTGAGAATATCGAAAAGATGTTCTTTCAAAAGCTACTCTATCTGACAAAGTGTAGTAAGAAGGCTGACATACACAACTGAGTGTACTGTTCGTCCTCCTTGCGCAAAAGTCGACAAACAACGTCGATTTTGCACGATAAATTGATTAGACAGTCATGCATACAACAGTGCTTAGATGCACACCTGACTCCGG
>NZ_JBSWWW010000042.1:0-609 GCF_056160285.1 Alteromonas sp. AWJ4_197
ATTTGCATGCGTATACTTGGTGGTAAAATTAGTTGGAGTGATAAAATGCAAGATTTATATGACGTCCATGCCCCCAAGAAAGCGACAAATCTAAGCTTAAATAGCGACCTATTGCAAAAAGCTCGAATTTTAAAAGTTAACCTGTCTGCGACCTTAGAACAAGCACTTAGAGACAAGCTAAAAAGTATTGAAGCCGAAAAATGGAAAAAAGAAAACAAAGCTGCCATAGCTGCATACAACGAGTTTGTTGCTGAGAACGGTTGTATAGGTGATGAGTACAGGAACTTCTAATGGCGCAATTTGATGTTTACAGAAACCCAAGCAAGAAAACTAGCGAAGCTTACCCTTTTCTTGTTGATGTTCAAAACTCTGTAATTGACCAATTGGCAACAAGGCTGGTTGTACCGTTAACAACTAGTAATTCTAAAAACAGTTTTTACATGAAGAAGCTGACGCCGGAAATAGAATTCGAAGGCACAACATACTTATTTCTAGCACAACAGCTTAGTTCTATACCCGAAGACGTGCTCAAGGACCGCATTGGTTCGCTGGAGCAATCCAGAGAACTGCTGATAGATGCAATAGACTTCGCTATCACTGGAATATAAC
>NZ_JBSWWW010000043.1:0-606 GCF_056160285.1 Alteromonas sp. AWJ4_197
GTCCGGGGCACCTTCTCGCGGCCCGGGGCCTATCGCTGGCAGCCGTTCGCCGCCGTCGGGTTCATGGCGCTCGGACTCGGTGCGCTCTGGCTCTCCCCGGAGGCCGGGCGCGTGCTGGTCGCTGCTGGCCTGATCGGCCACGCCGCGTGGGACCTGGTGCACTGGCACCGCCACGAGGTGGTCTCGCGGTCGCTGGCCGAGTGGTGCGGTGCCCTCGATCTCGCCCTCGGGGTCGGCGTCCTCGCTCTCGCCCTCGCCGGATGAGCCCGGTGGCTGTCTTCGCCCTGGTCCACGCCGCGGCGGTGGACGCCTGGTACTGGCACCTGCTGAGCGCCGAGCTCCGGGCCCGTGGTCATGACGTGGTCGCGGCCGATCTGCCGGTCGACGACGACGCCGCCGGGCTGTCCGAGTACACGGCGACCGTGGTCGAGGCGCTGGGCACCCGCCGGGACGCCGTGCTGGTCGGGCACTCGTTCGGCGGGTTCACGGCGCCGCTCGTGGCGGCACGGGTCTCGGCCGCTCTGCTGGTCATGCTCCAGGCGCAGATCCCGGCTCCCGGCGAGGCCCCCGGGGACTGGTGGGGGAACACCGGCCACGCCCAGGCCC
>NZ_JBSWWW010000044.1:0-590 GCF_056160285.1 Alteromonas sp. AWJ4_197
CCCCAGCACGGAGCCGAGGAGACTGGTGGCGGCGATCTCGACCGCCGCGATGCCGGCCACCGTGCGCGGGCTCGCCCCGATGAGGCGCAGGGTCGCGAAGCGCTCCGCGCGCTGGGCCGCGCCCAGGCGCGTGCTGATGCTGATCAGCAGCAGCACGGGGAAGAGCACGGCGATGCCGCCCACCACCATCAGGGTGCGGTAGTTGCCGGTGTTGTCCGCGAAGGAGTTGACCGAGAAGTCGGGGACGATCGCGGCGGCCGGCCGCTGCCGCAGCTCGGCCTCCTCGGCCCCCCTGACCGCCACCAGGGAGTCCGGTCCGGCCAGGGCCGTGTCCTCGATCGCGCCGGCGAGGGTCCCGAAGCGGTCCCCGAGCTGATCGGCCGGGGTGGACTCGATCAGGTCCTGCAGGGCCGGGGAGGCGTAGTACGTCCCCGGCTCCGGGGGCGCGCCGATCCCGGGGATCCGCACGGCGGAGTCCTCGGTGACGGCGACGTCGCGGCGCTGGACGAGCTGGTCCCGGAACACCTCGTCGGCGCGGTCCACCAGGGCCGTGTCCGCGGTGAGCGGCACCGGCCGGGCCTCCTCGGTCG
>NZ_JBSWWW010000045.1:0-576 GCF_056160285.1 Alteromonas sp. AWJ4_197
GCGCTCCCCGGGGGGCGTCACGCCGCGCGCCCCGTGGAGCGCTCGGGCCCGGTCCGTGGCAGAGTCGACGCGTGAACACCGACGAAAAGCGCATCGCCCTGCTCATCGACGCCGACAACGCACCGGCGGCCAAGATCGACGTGGTCCTCGCCGAGGTGGCCCGCCACGGCGCCGCGAACGTCCGGCGCGCCTACGGCAACTGGAAGAGCCCGCACCTGCAGCAGTGGGAGGCGGTGCTGCACGCGTACGCGATCCGGCCGATCCAGCAGTTCGCCTACAGCACCGGCAAGAACGCCTCGGACATGGCCATGGTGATCGACGCCATGGACCTCCTCTACGCCGGATCGGTCGACGGCTTCGCGATCGTCTCCAGCGACGCCGACTTCACCCCGCTGGTGATGCGGATCCTCACCGACGGGCACAAGGTCTACGGCTTCGGCCAGCGGCAGACGCCGGAGCCGTTCATCAACGCCTGCTCGCAGTTCACCTACGTGGAGAGCCTGGGGGAGCCCGCCGAGGAGAAGCCCGGGGAGGCGCCGGCGGCCGCGCCGCAGCAGGCGCTGCGCGGGGACGCCC
>NZ_JBSWWW010000046.1:0-533 GCF_056160285.1 Alteromonas sp. AWJ4_197
CGTAACAAGGTAACCCTAGGGGAACCTGGGGTTGGATCACCTCCTTACCTTAAAAATCGTTTATTGCCTTTTAGCGCAGTGTTCACACAGATTGTTTTGTTATGTATCTCATTGAGATGCAGAGCAAACTCTTGTTCTTTAACAATTTGGAAAGCTGATATTAGTAATCAATCAAATTGAGTAACTGAGAATATCGAAAGATGTTCTTTCAAAAGCTACTCTATCTGACAACGGCGCAGCGTAAGCTGCAATGTAATTGATTAGACAGTCATGCATACAACAGTGCTTTAATGCACACCTGACTCCGGATAAAAAGGCGGAGGTTAGGCGGCTAAAACCCATTCTTTCAACGTGTCGCACGTTTTGGGTGGAAGTGAATGGTTGTGAACACTTATTCCTTACTCATGTGAATAAGCAGAAACAACGCCTCAAGGTTTACCTTAAGGAAGCTATTTAGGGTTGTATGGTTAAGTGACTAAGCGTATACGGTGGATGCCTTGGCAGTAAGAGGCGATGAAGGACGTGTAAGTCTG
>NZ_JBSWWW010000047.1:0-531 GCF_056160285.1 Alteromonas sp. AWJ4_197
GCGCGGGGTCGTGCTGGCCGTCCTGGTGGTCGTGCTGCTGGCCACCGGGCTCGTCCGGGCTCAGGCGCTGTACCAGTGGCCGAGCGTGGCCCCCGTGGTCGAGCTCGTCGAGTCCCAGGACCCGCAGCCGGGCCGGTACTTCGCCACGCACCCGCTGCCGCTGAAGTACCACCTGTGGAACGAGCACCCGGACCTGCAGTGGACCGCACCCGGCGACCTGGCGGCCGACGACCCGCAGGCCCTCCGGCAGGCCGTGGCGGACGGCACCTACCGGATGATCATCTGGTCCGCGGACGTCTCCGGGAACCCCGCGCTGGAACCGCAGGTGCAGGTCCTCAGCGAGGCCGTGGCGAACAGCCCCGACTACGAGCTCGTCTCCGCACCGCCCACGGTCCCCGCGTGGGGCAGCACAGCGGAGTGGTACGTCTACACGCGGACGGACTGCCCCCGGAGACCCCCTCCCCCGGCCTTCGGCCCCCCCCTGCGCAGTACGCCCCCGGGGCGGCCCCGACGTTCTGGGCTCACCCCTGG
>NZ_JBSWWW010000048.1:0-514 GCF_056160285.1 Alteromonas sp. AWJ4_197
GTCCTGCTGGGCATGCCGGTGCTCACCCTGGCCCTGGCCGCGGCCACCGGGTCTCTGCGCAGTCCTCCGGCCGGCTGGGCGGCCGAGGCGGGGTGGTACCTGTTCGCCACCCTCGTTTACGGGGCGCTGGTGCTGAACCTGTGGGAGGAGACCGCCTGGGGCGGGTTCCTCCAGTCCCGGCTGACCGCCCGGCACGGACTGCTGATCGCCGCGCTGCTCACCGGCCTGCCCTTCGCCGCGATCCACCTGCCGCTGTACCTGGCCGAGGGCTGGAGCGCGGAGACCGCCGGAAACCTCGCGCTGCTCTTCCTGCTCGTTCCCGTCTACCGGTACCTGCTGGGCATGCACCTGCTGGACACGGGCGGCAGCGTGCTGGCCATCGGCATCCAGCACGCCTCCTGGAACGCCGCCGGAAGCCTCGGGGCGGTGGAGGGCGAGTGGCAGGTGCTGGTGGCGGTCGTCCTGCTCACGCTCCTGGTGGCGCTGGAGCGGCGCCTCAGGGGCCGGGGCACCC
>NZ_JBSWWW010000049.1:0-508 GCF_056160285.1 Alteromonas sp. AWJ4_197
GCCCGGGGTCGGTCGCAGCGCGCCGGAGCACGGCGAGGGGAGCGGGCCCGGGAGGTCCTCCGGGTCGGCATGGGGCGTGCCTCCAGGATGCCCGCCGAGTTCCCCGCGCGTCCAACGATCAGAGGCGATCGACATCATCGGCAACCGCGATGGAACGACGACGGGCCCCTGGGTCCGCGCGGCGGCCCGGAAGGGTCAGGCGGGAGCGGGGTGCTGCAGGCTGTGGTCCCAGAACCGCTGGGCGACCTGGGAGATCCGGCCCGGGCGGTGGACCAGGACCGTGCTCCACTCCAGGCGGGGACCGGTGTAGTCCACGATCCGCACGTCCGATCGGCCGGTCACGACGAAGCGGGGAACCATGGCGATGCCGCTGCCGGAGGCCACGAAGTCCGGCACGGCCGTCAGGTCCGAGAGCTCCACCGCCCGCCGGCGGACCAGTCCCGCGGCGGAGAAGGCGCTGTCGACGATGTGCCGCACGGCCTGGCCCGCCGCAGTGTCGATCCAGGGG
>NZ_JBSWWW010000050.1:0-485 GCF_056160285.1 Alteromonas sp. AWJ4_197
ACCTGTTCTTTAACAATTTGGAAAGCTGATATTAGTAATCAATCAAATTGAGTAACTGAGAATATCGAAAGATGTTCTTTCAAAAGCTACTCTATCTGACAAACGTGTAGTAAGAAGGCTGACATACACAACTGAGTGTACTGTTCGTCCTCCTTGCGCAAAAGTCGACAAACAACGTCGATTTTGCACGAACATTGATTAGACAGTCATGCATACAACAGTGCTTAGATGCACACCTGACTCCGGATAAAAAGGCGGAGGTTAGGCAGCTGAAACCCATTCTTTCAACGTGTCGCACGTTTTGGGTGGAAGTGAATGGTTGTGAACACTTATTCCTTACTCATGTGAATAAGCAGAAACAACGACTTAAGGTTTACCTTAAGGAAGCTATTTAGGGTTGTATGGTTAAGTGACTAAGCGTATACGGTGGATGCCTTGGCAGTAAGAGGCGATGAAGGACGTGTAAGTCTGCGAAAAGCGGTGGC
>NZ_JBSWWW010000051.1:0-479 GCF_056160285.1 Alteromonas sp. AWJ4_197
GGAGTACCCGGCGCGGCCGGGGTCGTCGTTCAGCGGGACGGGGCGGTAGTACTCGGGCTCGGGAGCCACGCGGATCCTTTCGGGGCGCCCGGGATCGGGCTGCGGGAAGGGCGGACAGGAACTGCTGCGGAGCGTCCTCGGCGGACGTCCTGACCCGTTCAACCGTTCGCCGGCGGCCGGTATTCCGGAGCTGTGACCCGATAAATCATACTTCTGTGCCCGAATTGCACCCAGGGGCGCATCCGTGCTGGACTGAGGATGTCCTAAGTCACAGGGACCACCGGGACCCACGACTTCCGCGCCACTCCAGGAGCCGACCTTGCGCACTGCCCGACCCCTCGCCCGCACCGCGGGCCTGCTGACCACTTCTGCCCTGGCGCTCGGACTCGCCGCGTGCGGCTCCGGGGAGACCGGCGGCACCACCGGCGCCGAGGAGACCGCGGGCACCGGCGGCGGCGACAACAGCCTCACGGTCTACA
>NZ_JBSWWW010000052.1:0-467 GCF_056160285.1 Alteromonas sp. AWJ4_197
TGCCGGGGCCGGGCAGAGTGGACCCATGCCCGCTCCCGCCCCCTCCCGCATCGCGGCCCTCGACGTGGCCCGCGGTCTCGCGATCCTCGGCACGCTCGCCACCAACATCTGGATCTTCAGCCACCAGGGCGGCTTCCTCGGCTACCTGACCGATCCGCTGGCCGGCACCGACGGCGGAGCGGCGCGCGCTGCCCAGGCGCTGCTGATGGCCGCGGCCAACGGCAAGTTCCTGGGCCTGCTGATGCTCCTCTTCGGGATCGGCCTCGCCGTCCAGCACGCCTCCGCCCGGCGGCGCGGACTCGCGTGGCCCCGGTCCTACCGGGTGCGGGCGGGGATCCTGTTCCTGGACGGGCTGCTCAACTACCTGCTGATCATCGAGTTCGACGTCCTGATGGGCTACGCGCTCACGGGGATGGTCGTGGCGTGGCTGGTGACCACCTCGGAGCGGGTGCAGCGCGGCGTCGTCC
>NZ_JBSWWW010000053.1:0-461 GCF_056160285.1 Alteromonas sp. AWJ4_197
GCTGGGCCACGTCAACGCCACCGGCGGCGGCCCCGGCCTGTTCGCCGAGCTGCACCGGTTGACCCCCGGGGACCGGATCACCGTCACGCGCCAGGACGGCTCCGCGGCCGTGTTCGCCGTGGACGCCGTCGAGCGGTACGAGACGGCCGCGTTCCCCACGCTGCGCGTCTACGGCAACACCGCCGGCCCGGAGCTGCGCCTGATCACCTGCGACGGCTACGACCCCGCGACCGGCTCCTTCGACGCGAACCTGGTCGTGCACGCGTCCCTGCTCCAGGACTGATCCATCAGGGGCGCTGCGGCCGGGGAAACGGAACGGCCCCGGGCCGTGGACCGGGCCCACGAGGGGCCGGTGGTCCGCGGCACGGGGCCGTGGTGGGGAGGGCTGCTAGATCAGTCCGTCCGTGAGGTGGTTCGGCGTGCCGAAGCGGTGCGCGGTGATGCTCACGGCCTGCTCATGC
>NZ_JBSWWW010000054.1:0-433 GCF_056160285.1 Alteromonas sp. AWJ4_197
GGGATGCTCCCGCCCGCGAGCGTGCACACCTGGCTGGAGCCGGACCGGGCGCTCGCGGACGTGACCGGGCTCGCCGGGAGGGCCGAAGGCCTCGACGGGGTCCGGGACACCGTGGTGGGCTGGACTCCTCCCGCGGCGGACCCCGGCGGCAGCGCCCAAATCCTGCTCACAGACGCCGATGCCACCGTCCTCGGGTTCGAGGACGTCCCGGCCGCCCCGGTGGTCGCCTTGGACGCCGCCTTCTTCGAGGCCCACACCGAGGAGCCCCGTTCGCTGACCGCCGCCCCCGTGACGGACCTGCAGGGGCTGGTGCCGGCACTGCTGGTGGTGGACACCGACGGGAGCCCCGGGGCCCTCGACCGTGCCCGCACTGTGCTCACCGCGTCGGGGCTCAGCACCACCGCGGCGGTCTCCCGGGCCGACGCCGCCGCCA
>NZ_JBSWWW010000055.1:0-419 GCF_056160285.1 Alteromonas sp. AWJ4_197
GTGCTGAAGTCCGCGGTGCGGGTCAACGCCGTGGACCGGCTCGGCCTGCCCGTGCGGCTGGCCCCGGACCTCGGCCGGGGCGCGGTGATCCCCGGGGGCGTGTCCCTGCGCTTCCACCCGATCGCCGACCGCGTCCTGACCCAGGTCGAGCAGGCCGGGCTCGGGGTGACCGTCGTCCAGGACGGTCCCGCCCAACAGGGCACCGGCATGGTCCTGGACGTCTACCAGCCCAAGGACTACCCCCGGGCCCTCACCGAGGCCGGCGGCACCCTGGTGGACTGGAAATGGAACCAGGACCCGCCCGAGGCCACCCGCGTGGTCGCCGGCGGCGCCGGAGAAGGCACCGCCCGGGCCTTCATCACCGCCACAGACACCGCGCGCGAGGCCGAGTGGGGCGACGTCATCGAGGTCTTCCGCGA
>NZ_JBSWWW010000057.1:0-404 GCF_056160285.1 Alteromonas sp. AWJ4_197
GCTCCGCAGTGTGCGCCGGCTGCTGTGCGCGGTGTCGGCGACCGGGGCATGGTTTGGTGGCTCAGGGTTGCCGCTGAGGTGGGGCGCTGGGCTGACTGCTGGGTGGGGGCAGCCGTGGTGGCAGGCGGTAGCGCAGCTAGTGGGCTGGGCCGGTCTGGGGGTCAGTGCCGTCGGGGTCTCGATCTGGGTCCAGGCTTCAATCGGGGTGCCCGCATCGCTGCGGTCCCGCCCCTGGGCGGGCTGGTTCCTGGCCCTGGGGGCTGTGCTGGTCGTGCTGGCCGGGACCCGGGACGGGGCCACCGGCCGGTGGGATGTCCTCGTGCCACCCCTGCGGGCCTGGGGGATCGCGGGAGCACTGACGGTGGCGGCCGGGCTGTTCTGGGCCCGGGCGCTGCGGTGGGCTC
>NZ_JBSWWW010000058.1:0-395 GCF_056160285.1 Alteromonas sp. AWJ4_197
GGCCCGGGCCTACTCGTGGGATGACTCCGCGCGCGAGCTGCTGGCGGTCGCCCGCGGCGTCCACGAGTCCCGCTCCCGGCACCGCTCCCCCTGACCGGACCGTCCTAACGGAGTCCACGAGCCCCCGCGGGTCCTCCGTCACGCGGCTACGCTGGACCGGTGGAGACGAGACAGCTGGAGGCCTTCCTCGCGGTGGTGGGGACCGGCACCTTCGCCGGTGCGGCCGACGAGCTGGGCACGGTGCAGTCGAGCGTCAGCACCAGGGTCCGGGCCCTGGAGCAGGATCTCGGCGTCCGGCTGTTCGACCGGTCCCGCCGCACCGCCCGGCTGACCACGGCCGGGCTGGTGCTCGCCGAGGAGGCGCCGGCCTGGCTGCACCTCGGACAGGACCGGCG
>NZ_JBSWWW010000060.1:0-326 GCF_056160285.1 Alteromonas sp. AWJ4_197
AAAAGTCGACAAACAACGTCGATTTTGCACGATAAATTGATTAGACAGTCATGCATACAACAGTGCTTAGATGCACACCTGACTCCGGATAAAAAGGCGGAGGACAGGCAGCTGAAACCCATTCTTTCAACGTGTCGCACGTTTTGGGCGGAAGCGAATGGTTGTGAACACTTATTCCTTACTCATGTGAATAAGCAGAAACAACGACTTAAGTTTTATCTTGAGGAAGCTATTTAGGGTTGTATGGTTAAGTGACTAAGCGTATACGGTGGATGCCTTGGCAGTAAGAGGCGATGAAGGACGTGTAAGTCTGCGAAAAGCGGTGG
>NZ_JBSWWW010000061.1:0-322 GCF_056160285.1 Alteromonas sp. AWJ4_197
CCCGTGAGGCTTAACCATACAACGCCTAAGTAGCTTTTACTTAGAAGTTGTGAGTTAAAGACTGACTAATTAAAAAGTTAGAGTAGCGTTACTCTGATTGATACTGATAGAAAGCTTTCCAAGATTGTTAAGATAAGCATTGAGGACTTGGCACACAACTGAGTGTAATGAATGTCCTCCTTGCGCAAAAGTCGAGAAAAGCACTCGATTTTGCACGACAAAGTTTATGCCTGACGGCAATAGCGACGTGGTACCACCTGAATCCATTCCGAACTCAGAAGTGAAACGCGTTAGCGGCGATGGTAGTGTGGGGTCTCCCCAT
>NZ_JBSWWW010000062.1:0-248 GCF_056160285.1 Alteromonas sp. AWJ4_197
CCTCGCCGTACCAAATCCAAAGAAAATTGGTGGACGCTACTGGACTTGAACCAGTGACCCTCGCCTTGTAAGGGCGATGCTCTCCCAACTGAGCTAAGCGTCCGGTAATTTGTTGCTAAAAGAAAGAAGTTAACATCCGAAGAGATGGTGGACGCTACTGTGACTCGCAACGAAGTTGTTGAGCCAGTGACCCTCGCCGTACCAAATCCAAAGAAAATTGGTGGACGCTACTGGACTTGAACCAGTGA
>NZ_JBSWWW010000063.1:0-245 GCF_056160285.1 Alteromonas sp. AWJ4_197
AAGTGTTCACAACCATTCACTTCCACCCAAAACGTGCGACACGTTGAAAGAATGGGTTTTAGCCGCCTAACCTCCGCCTTTTTATCCGGAGTCAGGTGTGCATCTAAGCACTGTCGTATGCATGACTGTCTAATCAATTACGTTGCAGCTTACGCTGCGCCGTTGTCAGATAGAGTAGCTTTTGAAAGAACATCTTTCGATATTCTCAGTTACTCAATTTGATTGATTACTAATATCAGCTTTCC
>NZ_JBSWWW010000064.1:0-224 GCF_056160285.1 Alteromonas sp. AWJ4_197
CGTAACAAGGTAACCCTAGGGGAACCTGGGGTTGGATCACCTCCTTACCTTAAAAATCGTCTATTGCCTTTTAGCGCAGTGTTCACACAGATTGTTTTGTTATGTGTCTTATCAATAAGACGCAGAGCAAACTCTTGTTCTTTAACAATTTGGAAAGCTGATATTAGTAATCAATCAAATTGAGTAACTGAGAATATCGAAAGATGTTCTTTCAAAAGCTACTC
>NZ_JBSWWW010000066.1:0-207 GCF_056160285.1 Alteromonas sp. AWJ4_197
GAGGGGGATAACAGTTGGAAACGACTGCTAATACCGCATAACGTCTACGGACCAAAGGGGGCTTTTAGCTCCTACCTGAAGAGAGGCCCAAGTGAGATTAGCTTGTTGGTGAGGTAAAGGCTCACCAAGGCGACGATCTCTAGCTGTTCTGAGAGGAAGATCAGCCACACTGGGACTGAGACACGGCCCAGACTCCTACGGGAGGCA
>NZ_JBSWWW010000069.1:0-207 GCF_056160285.1 Alteromonas sp. AWJ4_197
CCCTGATAAGGGTGAGGTCGGCAGTTCAAGTCTGCCCAAGCCTACCATTTCTACCTGCTATCGTTACTTTGAATGCTGCGATGCTCATGTGCTGGCGCACACTGCGCTTCTCGCAATCAAATTAACTTCATCAGGCGAAATGGCTACTGAATAAACTTGGTCAGAAAGATACAAATCCTAATGAATTTTTACTCGGTTGAGTAAGTA
>NZ_JBSWWW010000070.1:0-207 GCF_056160285.1 Alteromonas sp. AWJ4_197
GGGGGGGGGGGGGGGGGGGGGGGGGGGGGGGGGGGGGGGGGGGGGGGGGGGGGGGGGGGGGGGGGGGGGGGGGGGGGGGGGGGGGGGGGGGGGGGGGGGGGGGAGGGGGGGGGGGGGGGGGGGGGGGGGGGGGGGGGGGGGGGGGGGGGGGGGGGGGGGGGGGGGGGGGGGGGGGGGGGGGGGGGGGGGGGGGGGGGGGGGGGGGGG